>NZ_CP080413.1:2755767-3444709 GCF_019457475.1 Shewanella acanthi | reverse complement strand
CCAATGGCTCATGATATCGGACTTCAACAAATACCGTGAAGCGACTCAAAAATTGTTGCCTCCGGGCTCAGAAAACTGGTGGACGACTTATCCAAGTCTGGCTGATACCTACAGCAATGATGAAACCGAAATTGCTGCATATTTAAGATTAAATATGGAAGGTGATATCGGTGATTATACTTGGAGCGGAAATGTTGGTGGTCGCTATGTGACCGTCGACAACTCTACCGTTGGTGCCGCAACATTAATTGACCTCTTGTATTTAGATGAGCGCCAAGATGTGCCTGAAGGTTTAATTTATAACCGTACAGATTCAACTCAAGAATTAACAGAGTTTAAGACGGATGAGAATTATTTTTTACCTAGTTTAAACTTAAGCCTCAATTTAGGTGATGGTTACTATGTTAAAACAGCAATGGCTAAAACTGTGACTCGTCCAGCTTTAGCCGATGCATCAGGTAACGTCAGTGAAGCTGGGTTGGGGCACGTTCCTGTTGTTGAAATTCGAGGTGGTAATCCATTCCTGAAAGCATACAAAGCAACTCAATTGGATCTGTCTTTCGAATATTATGCAGAAAATGGCGATGCATACACGGCAACTTACTTCTACAAGGACATCACTAATTTCATTTCAACCATCACCAAAACTGGTGCTTGGGAAGGCAATATAAGCTCTGACCTATCAGATGCTTATGCTGATATTGGTCAAACCGTTAGTTTTGTTTCTACTCGAAAAGAAAACCGTGCTGGTGGCACTGTTCAAGGTCTTGAACTAGGTATGCTTCATAACTTTGATTACTTGCCGACTTGGTTTTCAGGACTAGGTATTCAGGCTAACTACACCTATGCAGACAGCAAAGATAAAGATGTTGAGCTGTTGAACCAGCCTGATATTCCTGAGCCAGGTTCAGGATTGGAAGGTTTCGCGAAGCACTCGTTTAATTTCATTGCATTCTACGATTATGAAAGCCTACAAGCGCGACTTGCTTACAATTGGCGAGACAAGTTTTTACTAAGCCGCAGTGGCGATGGTATCCAACCTGAGTTCAATGATAGTTATGGCCAGTTAGACGCAAGTATTTCGTATAACTTAAGCGAAAATGTAAGTATTGGTCTAGAAGCAATAAACTTGACTAATGAAACTCGTCTTCAATATTTTGGGCAAAGGGATAGAGTAAGTCTGGTTGAAATGACGGGTACGCGTTATCAGCTTGGTGTAAGAGCAAGTTTCTAAACACTGTAATTCTGATTAGCTCTCGTACTAATGTTACGAGAGCTAAATTCTTATATTAAAGATACCGAGGAACAGTTAATTAAATATAAAGAATTAACTGTGTCTAATTGATGGTGAGTGAGTTTTACCACCATGTTTCCACTCAAAGTTAATTTATGTCATATGAAAAAATTAAAAAAACTGATTCTTTGTAGCATGGCTTTTGTTAGCTCCTCATCAATAGCGACAAGTTACAATATTGATTTAGACGTCAAACCAAAAAAAATCGTGAGAGGGCATTTAAATCTCGGCGGTGTTGCGCCAGACGGCTCATCCTACGACGCTAATAGTTATTACCTAGAAAAAGATGGTAAACCGTTTATGCCCGTACTGGGTGAGTTCCATTATTCTCGGTATCCTGTTGAGTTTTGGGAGGAATCGCTTCGTAAAATGAAAGCTGGTGGGGTTAATGTTATCGCCACTTATGTGTTTTGGAATTTACACGAACCAAAAGAGGGGGAATTCGACTTTAGCGGCAATCTGGATCTTCGTCATTTTATTAGTATCGCAGATCGTGTCGGTTTACCTGTCATTGTGCGACTTGGCCCATTTTGTCATGGTGAAATGCGTAATGGAGGTATGCCTGATTGGTTGTATGGACGCACTTTTGAGGTGCGTTCGAATGACGAAGGTTACCTAAACCTTGTTGATAAGTTATATGCAAAAATTGGCGAACAGCTAAAGGGACTTTATTTTTCTGAAGGTGGACCAGTTATTGGTGCGCAGGTAGAAAACGAATACCAGCATTCGGCTGCACCCTGGGAAATAACTTATCCGGGTGCTCCAGTAGAGCGCACCAATGCCATGTTAAACCGAAGTTTAAGTTTTAATCAGATTACCGTTACCGATGGTGTGAATCCACATTTGGAATACGGTGTAAAACATATGAAAACGCTGAGAGCTTTGGCGGAAAAACATGGAATAAAAACGCCCTATTACACTGCGACCGGGTGGGGTAATGCGACAATAGTTGATAAAGGAAGCATTCCAGTGTCAGCTGGTTATGCCTATCCGTTCTGGGAGCCCGAAGGTCCTTCAGATTTCTTTATGTATAAAGATATTCATTTAAACCCGGATTACTCTCCTGTTAGTTATGACGCAAGTCTGTACCCATCTATCCCGGCAGAAATTGGACCAGGGATCATGCCGTTATATACCCGGAGGCCCTACTTTGTTGAAGAGAGTTTGTTACCTATGATGGTGCGTATTCTAGGTAGTGGCTCGAACGGTGTGGGATATTACATGTATCACGGTGGTTCAACTCCGCTTTCTAAAGAAGGCCGTTTTATGGGGGAAGAGCTCGCTGGCGTTCCGAAAATTAACTACGATTTCCAAGCTCCAATTGGAGAATACGGGCAGGTTAGATCTCACTTTCAAAGTACGAAGCTTTTGCACTTCTTTATGGATTCATTTGGCCAGCAGTTGGCGCCAATGCAAACTGTATTGCCAAAAACCAATTCATCTATTCATCCAAAAAACAAAGATGTTTTGCGTTATGCCGCTAGGGTAAAGGGAAAAAGTGCGTTTATCTTTATGCATAATTTCCAAGATGATGCTGAGATGGAAAATCTGAAAGACCTAAATATCACAGCCTCAATTGAAGGTGAAAAAATACGGCTGCCGGAAAATGGAACCTTTACTCTGAACGTCGGTGAATCAGCAATTCTTCCGATAAATTTGGATTTAGATGGTGTAAATCTTAAATCTGCCACATTAACACCACTAACCAGTTTGAGAGATGGTACATCGAAGAGATATGTATTTACCTCGTTGAGCGGAATGCCTGCTGAATTTGAGTTTGATAAAGACACGCCTATTACGGGTGACGGAATAAAAACTGTTGCCAAGGGCAAGTCGATATTTGTTGTAGGGGCGAATAACGTTCCATTTGAGTTTACCGCAGGAGGTAAAACGATATTGGTTGTTCCTTACAGTTTAGCTCTTCAATCCTATAGGGTTGGTGACTCAACTTTAGCTTTTTCTGATTCAGTTATTTTGGAAAATGATGGTTTTATGGAAGTGCTGACTCGGGGACGTGAGTCAACACAAGTCATGGTTTACCCGAAGCGAACTGGGACCAGCTATATTACGGGTGCACAGTTGAACGAGACTAAGGCGCCTTTGCCTTCAATGAGTGCCTTTAATATTAGCTATGAGAAAGCAAAGTTAGATGTTCATGTTAATAAATTGAACGACGAAAGTTTTGTTGTGACGGCTGATTCGGATAAGTTGGCTGGGCTTAACCAGCTATTTTTAAGATTCGACTATGTCGGTGATCGTGGTGCAGCGTTTATTAATGGCTATATGGCGGCAGACCACTTTTGGATGGATAAACCTTGGGAGATAGGCTTGCGGGGGTTTATTTCAAACATTTCAAAAAGTGAAATGGTGGTTCGTTTTTATCCGCTTTATCCTGATGCAAAGTTTCTGGAGGAATTTACTCCCAAACATAAACCAAGCTTCAAATCTGGTGAGAAAAGTAAACTATCGTTCGAGAAGGTTGAACTGATACCAGAATATAAAGCGTTACTCAGTATCTGATATCGCTATTTTTCGATGGCTTAAACCGATAGCTGCACAATCTATCGGTTTAAGCATTTTTGCTTTTGTAAAGTAATAATGTCCATTTTCTCTGCCTACTCACTTTGTTCAGTAAGTGCTAATTTCTTTTGTATAATACTCGCTCTATTGTGATTAACGGATGAATACCCCATTAATTTAGAGGTTTGCATAGATTTACATAGGTTTGATTAGGGCGAGGTATGTTTTGGTTTTTTCTGGTTCATTAAGCTTTTAAAAATAAGATAATCCATCTTTAAGTAGTTTTATCTCCATTTTTGATGTCTGGTAGCAACACTAAAATAATGTACTGCAAATGAGTCATAGAGTGGATTGGGGCACTACAGCCACAGCCTTCGCTTTGATGACTCTAGGGATGCCGAGTTACATGATTATTCAATGTTTAGACTGCATTCACATCTCTTGAAAAGTGGAGGAAAAATGTCTCAAAGATTACTAAAAAAAGTGGCAATTATAACTGGTTCAGCACAGGGTATAGGAGAATCAATAGCACGACTATTTGCTGAGCATGGAGCAGATCTTATCCTTTTTGATCTGAACGCTCAGAAATTGGAGACACTTGCGAACGAACTCACGGATAAATTTGGCTGCAAAGTTTTGCCTGTTTCAGTTGATGTGAGTGATGCACTACAAGTGCAAGCGGCTATAGAGACCAGTTTAACCACCTTTAAACGGATTGATGTTTTGGTCAACAATGCTGGGGTCAATGTATTTAGTGACCTGAACAGTTTAGAGCTCACTGATTGGGAAAGATGCTTAAATATCAACCTGAAGGGTGCAATGCTCTGTACTAAGGCCATATTGCCAACAATGTTAAACCAGTCTTACGGCCACATTGTTAACATATCTTCTACTCATGGCCATAAAATTATCAGAGGCGCTTTACCCTACACAGTGTCTAAGCATGGTTTGCTAGGGCTGACTAAGTCCGTTGGCATTGAATATGCTGACAGAGGCATCCGAGCTAATTCCATTTCACCAGGTTTGATCGATACACCAATTGCTCAGAAGTATTTCAATGAGTTCCCAGAACCTGAGCTAGAAAAGTTGAGACAAGAAAACTTTTTGCCTTGTAAAAGGATGGGGAATCCAACAGAGGTAGCATATACCGCCTTATTTTTAGCCAGCGACGAAGCTCTATTTATAAATGCGACGGATATCTTAATCGATGGTGGTCGATGCCAAGTGTATCTAGATTAGAGGTTGTAGTTCGATGAATCATAATTTGAATAGCTCCTATATTTGGATGATTTGCTTAACTGCCGCGTGTGGTGGTTTTTTGTTTGGGTATGACTGGGTGGTGATCGGCGGTGCCAAACCATTTTACGAGCTCTATTTTAATGTGAATGATCCGAATGTTTCGGGTTGGTTGATGGGCTCTGCACTGATTGGATGTATCTTTGGTGCTGCCTTCTCAGGCGTTATTTCCGACCGATGGGGGCGTAAGCCTGCACTGGTTATTTCCGCACTGTTATTTATCGTATCTGCTGCTGGAAATGCGTGGGCGAATAATATCGATCTATTCGTCATTGCTAGGATTATTGGTGGTATTGGTATTGGTGTCGCTTCTACAGTTTCTCCGATGTACATCTCAGAAATAAGTCCACCAGAAAAACGAGGGAAACTGGTTTCAATTAACCAGTTAACAATAGTGATTGGGGTATTGTTCGCCCAGTTGGTTAATTTATTCATTGCGGAGCCAACGCCAGCGAATCTATCAACTAATGAAATGTTGGCTCTATGGAATGTTCAAACTGGCTGGCGATATATGTTTGCAGCTGAGTTGATTCCAGCAGTTGTGTTTTTGTTGTTAGTGACCATTATTCCTGAGTCACCTAGGTGGCTAATTCAAAAAAGTCGAACCGCAGAAGCTAGTGAGGTCTTAGGTAAAATTGGCAGAGGTGACTATGCCACAGTTGTAATGGCTGACATTCAAAAAAATATTTCTGAAAGTCATAATAAAGGAGCCATCAAAGACTTAATGTCTCTGAAACCAATTTTGGTCATTGGTGTGGTGTTGGCTGCTTTTCAGCAATGGAGTGGGATCAATGTTGTGTTTAACTATGCACAAGAAATTTTTTCGAGTGCAGGTTTCGACATCGACGATACGCTGAAATCAATAGTAGCGACTGGTTCTGTTAACCTCATTTTTACCCTGATAGCATTGCCGCTGGTTGACAAACTTGGGCGTAGAAAGCTCATGCTACTTGGTTCAATCAGCCTAGCTATTATCTACCTAATGATTGCTCTGGCTTACAGTGCAGGGACGTTAGGGCTACCCATTTTAATACTGGTTTTACTTGCAATTGCGACTTATGCAATGACTCTTGCACCTGTGACATGGGTACTCATTGCAGAGTTGTTTCCTAATCATATTAGAGGATTAGGAATGGCAGCTTGTACTTTCTCTCTATGGTTTGCATCTTTTGGACTGACCTACACCTTTCCATTTATCAATCGCGCATTTGATGCTGAAGGTAGCTTTTTGATTTATGCCCTTATTTGTTTTTCAGGATTCATTTTTGTCTGGAAAAAAGTACCGGAAACAAGCCAGTTAACGCTCGAAGAAATCGAGAATCAGCTGCAAAGGCAAACGGTAAAGGGAAATTCTCCTGACTGTCCCGTTAAGATTTAAAGAAAGGATCGCCCAATGATAATTACAAACATTAGAACATATAGAGTGAATCCTAGGTGGTTGTTCTTAGCGATTGATACTGACGAAGGGATCACTGGATGGGGTGAGCCCGTTCTTGAAGGTCGAGCCAAAACGGCTGAGGTCGCAGTTGAAGAGCTAAAACCGCTGTTGATTGGTCAAAACCCTCTCAATATAAATTACTTATGGCAGCGAATGTATACCAGTTCGTTTTATCGTGGTGGCCCAATTTTGATGTCAGCACTATCTGGTATTGACCAAGCACTGTGGGACATTAAAGGCAAATTTTTAGGGCAGCCAGTGTATGAATTACTGGGAGGTTTGGGTCGTCAGAAAGTAAAAACGTATTCTTGGGTTGGCGGTGATGATCCGGCAGATGAGATTATCCAAATCGAAAGACAGCGAGAGACAGGCCAAGACTCATTTAAATTAAATGGTTGTGGCAAGCTCAAGTTCTTGGAGAGTTACAAAGGTATTGATCAAGTCATAAAGCGTATTGGAGATATTCGAACACATTTTGGCAATCAGATTGATTTTGCTTTGGATTTCCATGGTCGTGTTTCTTTGCCTATGGCAAAAGTCTTGCTGAAAGAGCTTGAAGTCTTTCGTCCCTTATTTGTTGAAGAACCTGTATTACCTGAGTTTTACGACCACTATTGTGATTTAAGCAATCAGACCAGCATTCCTTTGGCGGCTGGCGAAAGAGCACACAGTAAATTTGAGTTTCGAAAAATCCTGTCCAGCGGTGGGCTTAGTATTATTCAACCCGATTTATCCCATGCTGGCGGAATTACTGAATGTCTTAAAATCGCGTCAATGGCAGATAGTTTCAACGTAGGCTTGGCACCTCATTGTCCGCTTGGGCCTATCGCACTGGCGAGCTGTTTTGCTTTGGACTTTGTCTCCCCCAATACCGTCATTCAGGAGTTTGCCTTAAATATTCATTACAACAAGGGGGTTGAACTCCTTGATTACGTGTTGAATAAAGAAGATTTCGTATTAGAAGACGGTTATATGAAACCCTTTAGGAAGCCAGGATTAGGTGTGGAAATTAATGAAGAGTTTCTTATCGAAAAAGCAAAATCAGTAGTCGATTGGTATCCACCGAGTTGGTATCAAGACGATGGTAGTGTAGCTGAGTGGTAAATTATGCTGATAGATACAATAAATGTTGGTAATGATTTGGGTGAAAACATCCTGTGGGATGATAAACACAACTGTTTGTGGTGGACTGATATAACCCAAAGCAAACTGCACCACTATTCTTGGGGAACAAAAGAATTAAATTCGTATTCAACACCTTATAAATTGTGTTCATTCGGATTTGTGGAGGGGCAAGAGCAACTATTGATAGCTGCGTTTGAACATATGATTGCTTTGTACAACCCATATACAGGGCAAATTGATGAGATATATCAGCTCGACGAGTCTTCAGGGGATGTCAGATTCAACGATGGTCGCGTGGACGCCGAGGGAAGGTTTTGGGTGGGTACTATGTCTCGTGCGACCCCACCTGAGAAAAACGGTGTAGTGTATTGCATTGCAAAGTCAGGTGATGGCTACATCGTATCCGAGAAAGTGCATCATATAAAGATATCTAATGGTTTGTGCTGGGATGCGCCAAATAATCGGATGTTTTTAGCGGACTCTGCGGAGCAAAAAATTTACTACTACGACTTTTTGACTACTCAAGGTGAGGTGAGTAATCAAAGGATATTTACTCAAACAAACTCCAATCAATACCCCGACGGCGCAGTGACTGATCAACAGGGGAATTTATGGAGTGCGCACTGGGGTGGTTACTGCGTTAATGCCTATTCACCAAATGGTGAGTTACTGGAAACAATTACACTTCCAGTGGCTCAGCCAACTTGCGTTTGTTTTGGTGGGCCTGAACTTGAACACTTATTTGTATCTACAGCTCGGTACGGACTTAACCAGCACACGTTAACCAAGCAACCTCTAGCTGGGGATGTATTTGTATTCAAACTCAACCAAGCAGGTAATCCAGCACAGAGGTTCTTCCTATGAGTAGTTTTAGCGAAGGTTTAAAAATGCGTCGTTTCATTGCTGTTGATTGGGGGACAACTAACTTCAGAGCTTTTTTGATGCAAGGTAATGGCGCCTGTTTAGATAGCGTACAATCTGACCAAGGCGTATTGTCTGTTCAAAATAGAGATTTTCTGGCGGTTATTGTTACCAATTTAAGCAAATGGCTTCAAGAAGACTCCTCATTACCCATCATTATGAGCGGTATGGTAGGCAGTAAGGTTGGTTGGTTTGACGTACCTTATGTTGAGTTGCCATTTGATAGTTCAGCCTTAGTCAAAGGTGCGCATAAAGTTAGTGTCGATAAGTTCAATATCTGGATTATTCCCGGAGTTCAGGCTGATTCTCTTGAAGGCAATGTTGATGTGATGCGAGGGGAGGAGGTCCAGGTTATTGGTGCACAAGCCATCGCTGCTGCAAACCAGTTGAGTTACATGAACATCTGCTTACCTGGTACACACAGTAAATGGCTGGTGTATCGAGACGGGCACTTAACGCTATCAACGTTTATGACTGGCGAGCTGTTTTCTTTGCTGAGTCAGCATTCCATCTTGAGCCGGACTTTAGATGATCCCGCAATCTGGAGTGAGAGTGATTTCA
The DNA here is from genome assembly GCF_019457475.1 of Shewanella acanthi. Lineage (NCBI taxonomy): Bacteria > Pseudomonadati > Pseudomonadota > Gammaproteobacteria > Alteromonadales > Shewanellaceae > Shewanella > Shewanella acanthi. The sequence goes on along the minus strand of NZ_CP080413.1, from coordinate 3,435,554 downwards.
ACCGGGGAGTTGCAGATAGTGCACAGTCTGGATTAGGGCTGCTGCACAATTTATTCGGTGTAAGAACCAAAAAGTTATTTCCAGGTACTGATTCCTTACATTCTCAAAGCTATTTGTCTGGGCTGCTTATTGGCGCTGAAATTTATCCAATGCTGCCTTATGTCCGCTCGGGCTTGGTAGTTGTCGCTGCATCCAAGCTGTTGACTTTATATTCTCAGGCATTTGAAGCCTTTTCTTGCCCAGTATTGGCTATCGACTCCAATGATGCGACCCAGATGGGACTTATCAGCATATTTGAATCAATTTACAATTTAGGTGAACTATGAATCCAGTGTTTGAGAAATACAACTCGCTGCCACTAATCGGAATTTTAAGAGGTGTACGTCCGGAAGAAGTGGTTGAAGTGGTGAACGTTTTATATGAGAGCGGTTTTAAAATGGTCGAAGTACCATTGAACTCGCCAGAACCTTACAAAAGTATCGAGCTACTGACAAAGCACTTTTCAGACCGGATGTTAATTGGTGCTGGTACCGTACTCTCGGTTGAGCAAGTCCATCGCGTTGCACAAGCGGGTGGTAAGTTGATTGTTTCGCCCAATATTGATGCTGAAGTTATTATCGAGTCCAAAAAATTGCACCTGGTTTCAGTTCCGGGCGTTGCAACTCCGAGTGAAGCGCTACAGGCTTACAAGGCTGGTGCTGATGCGATAAAGGCTTTCCCATGTGACAGCATCACCTCTAAAGGGATTAAGAGCTGGCGCTCCGTGTTGCCCAAAGACTTGCCTATTTATGCCGTAGGAGGCATTGAGCTTGCCAATATGGAAGAATATTGGAATTCTGGCTGTGATGGATTTGGCTTAGGAAGTTCATTATATAAGCCAGGTGTTGCGATTGAAGACTTACATCGCATCGCTACTAGCTTTGTGCAGTGCTGCTCAATTTTAACAAAAAGCTAAGTTGATAGGCGTGCAGACAGTCACTGAAATGTAGGGGAAATTGAGAAATTGACTTGTGATAAGGCAATTTCTCAAGCTTTTTAGGGTGAAATTTTGAAATGTATTAAATATTTAATGATGTTAAGTTTCTGGCTTTATTTACAGCCAGCACTGGCATTAACCACTGTGTTACCTAACTCTCCTGCGTTTCTGTATACAGGCAGAATTGATTTCACCCAAGCTGAGCGGCCTTTTATTTCATGGCCTGGCTCGAGTATCAAAGCGAATATTTCGGGTGACACACTCATTTTGATAATGGATGACGACGAAGGGAAAAATTACTTTAATGTGATAGTAAATGGTCGAGATCAGCATCCTGCGGTGATCTCTTTAGAAAAGGGGGAGCATCAATACGATTTGAGTTATTTATTGTCAGAGCTTCAACCTACGGCCACTCACCAAGTTGAGATTTTTAAACGTACCGAAGGACATGAAGGGGGCACTCGATTTTTAGGATTAAAGCTCTCAGACAACGCTAAGCTTCAGGCTGCGCCAAAACCTTTACAGCGCAAGATTGCCTATTTTGGCGACTCTATTACTTCGGGAATGGGTAATGAAGGCGCGGATAATGGCGATGACAAATTAAGCGCTGAGAAAAATCACTATTTATCTTATGCAGCCATGACGGCTCGAAATCTTGGTGCAGAATTTCACTCAATTTCATTGAGCGGTATTGGGTTTATGGTGAGCTGGTTTGACTATGCTATGCCAACCTATTTTGACCAAGTGTCAGCCGTTGGGGATAACAACACCTTATGGGATTTTAACCGTTGGAAGCCTGATGTCGTTGTGGTGAATCTTGGCCAGAATGATTTTTGGATAACCGAAGACAAAAATAAACTTCAGCAGAAGCCAAGCGACAAAGATATCGTAAATGCCTACAAGAGTTTTTTAATGAGCTTAAGAGGGAAGTATCCAAAGGCCAATTTTATTTCAGTGATAGGTAGCATGGATTTAGCGAGAAATGATCACGTTCGATGGGCTGGTCATTTAAAAATGGCTGTGAAGGAATTGAATCAAAATGAGGCCTTTATAAATCAGCCAATTAACTTTATTCAATTCGATTACAATGGATATGATGCACATCCTCGAGTGGCGCAACATTGGTCAAATGCAGAAAAACTAACCAAGACGATACGAGAACTTATGGGATGGTAGCTTCAATCAAGCACTAAACTGTCGAACCAATTTGAGATACTAGCTATCTATGTTTAACTTCTATTTTAGTCATGGTTATAAACTCAATTGCCATACTTTGGGTAATCCTAAATTCAAAAATGAGAGTAAAAAAACTAACTCTGAAATGTCCCCAAGCGACTCTCAGCATCCTTTTCAGGCTCGATTTTGAGCACACGAACTTTGCATGTTAAGACATATTAACTGGTAAGAAAAAATGCCCCGCAACTGCGAGGCGTTCAACTGATGGGGTTCAGTTCCACAAATAGGTGGGAGAAGTCAGCGAGTTCATTCAGAACGATAGTCATATTAGGTTCCACAGATGACAAGCTGATTGCGTGAAAATGAGTGATTTGTGACAGTGAATAATGGCACAAAGTAGTCTACAAGTTGGAGTTTCAAATGGGCGGATTAACTGTAACATCTATGCTCTTTTTGAGGTGTAGCTCGATTTGGACTCTTTTTACCGTTGGATAGGGTCGAGATTACTTATTTATTTTCAATGCGTTAAATATTGTTTCCAACACTAATTGTCCCTATGTCGACATTTTGTATCCGCAAAATGTCGAAAGTTTCCAACTAGGTTTGCAGATACTGTTTTTGGATTTAGATGTGATCCAATGAGTTGGAGAGGTCCACTGTTTCCAACTTGAATAGTTGTTATCAATAGTACGTTATTCAGGTCTAACGTGTGATGAAAGCGAACCCTTAGCGGTTCGCTTTTTTGTTTGTATTCGTTTTAATTCTGCTAAGTTCAGTGCTGCGAATGAGCTTTATATTGGCTTCAACCTGTGGCATTTCCTAATTGCCTGCCGCAGGCTCTCGCACTATTACACCAGTGACACGCCGTGGATACGTCCCTGTAGGCTCTACTAAAACGTCCATGTTTTAGAAGGTCACTGGTGCAACAATGCTGTATCTGGTGCAACCATTGAATGAAGGGTTATGCCTATCCTGAAATTCGCATTTTACTGGAGGCTATTTACCTTTAATTTGCACAAATAGTTTTAATGCTGCATGAAAACCCTATAGATGCCACTATCTCTCTATCTTGGGAGGAATTGGTATCTCTTTCCTCACCACTGACATACCAAACAGAGGTTTCTGGATGTGCAATTGCTGATATTAAAGATGCCGCGAAAAATATTTTTGGTCCAAATGGTAACAGTACCGTTTTAAAACGGTTCTTATGTGAGCTAATTAAAGTATCGAGTGAGTAAATAATTTCTGAAGGACGTTCTACTGTATAGTCAATCAAAGACTCGGTACTAACTGAACTTATGATGTTTGAGTTTTGATCAAGTACATCCGTTTTATACGCATTTTCGATTGAGTCTGGAATATATAACATTGTCTTGGAACTTTCTAAGTACTCAATTGCCCCAATAGCCTTATCACGCTCATAGCCAATACCAACAATCGTCATCACTGGCATACCTGGTTTTAGAGCCCAACCCCTAAAAAAATTCGAAACAGGCTTTACTAAGTTATTGTAAAATCTGCCTTTTGCAGGCGGGGAATATTTGGCAAGAGAATAGACAATTTCAATTATTAGTTTTTTATTTATACATATTATGGCTAGAGTTGAAATTATTTCAGAAAATGTTTTCCTGCTAATTAATGATATGTCAATACATATATTGAAATCTTCTTTTATAGAGTCTGATATCACTTTTTTTATTTTTTCTTTTAAATTAGATTCATCATAGTCATTCACTAATATAAATTTGTTCTCATCAAGTTTATTGTTTTCAAAATCAAAAATATTTCTTTTCAATCCTTTGTATGAGATGAAAAGATCGCTGTTATTAATAGCGTTGATAATTTTATCGCTAGGAATATCTTTGATCTCCTCAACGATATATTTGCTTTTAATCAAAACAAGCTCCTTTGTATTTGAATTTCTTTTATTTCTTCTGAGAGTGATGTTTCCTTGATAATTTTGGAACTCAATATTGTACTAAGATTAATTTGTTTATCCATTCTTACGGGTAATTCGAATCTAGGTGACATAAGGAAAGATAATCTAAACCTCATACCTTTTAAGTTGTCATAAGTTCCAAAGGTATTCTTGGTATCAACAGCAACTATAGCGCCATAGTTCCATGCAATCATGAGAGAGGATTCGATGTCGTTATCAACTTTTTCATCGACCATAAATGTTAAAGGTTGCGCAGCCTTAAACTCCTCATCTATTAGTCTTTTATTAAAATAAGAAGCTATTGTTTCCAGTAGTTCAAATGTAGGGTGGGTTGTAGATAATCCCATGTTCTTTGATAATGGGAGGGTACTTAGCATTGCACAGTATGCATCAGTTGATGTTTTAACTCTGCTTATTTGGTCTGAGTCTGAAATTCTTTTATCTTCTTTTCTGCCAAGTAATGTATTTAATGTGGACATCAACCAACGAGGGTTTCCCTCACTAATTCGTGAAATTGCTTCCCAACCAGTATAAAATTCAGCTAAAGACTTTCGTCCCTTTCGTTTACCGTTAACATTTAAAAATGCATTTCTAAAAGCAACAACAGGTGCTATTTTTCTAACCAAACTTGATGTTGCTAAATCATCGCCAAATTCTCTTTTGATGTTGATTTTATTAGAAGTTATAAATTCTTTAAATGAGCTGTCTTTACTATATAACTCACTGAATTCTTTAATCCAATTTTTTGAGTTATCCTTATAGTTTGGGGTGAATTTTGTTGATCCAAGAACAATTGCAGGGTCTTCAATGTCAAACTTTGCTTTAACTAGGTTTTTACAGAATTCAGCGCTTTCACCATTCTTCACATACCATAGTTCGACTACAGAATAATCATTGATAGAACTTGTTTGTGATTTAATTTCTTGATGAAATCCGCAAGGAACTAATGCGACTTTAAACATGATTTTTTTAGCAGAAGAACGCATATTCTTAATGACGCTATCTAATAAATATTTTGGTGCGATCTCAAATTCATCTAATAATATAGCCCATCGTTGTTCATTTTTTTCTAGTGCGAAATCTATTGCGTTAAATATTGATTCAAGTGTAGTTTTTAAATCAATATGTGCGTACGGTACTTTTTTATTGAACTCAGCAGTATCTAGTTTTTCTACGCCAAATATACTTAAATATCTAGAGTATTCACCTAGCTCATTTAGCGTTTTGTGTAACTCAATTCTTAGTCTCGATAATGAGAATTTATTAGGTTTTATTTTTAATGTTTCAGCAATGGATGTTATAGCTTCATAAATCGCATCTTCTCTCTGAGATAGATATTCTTCCCCAAATTCATCTTTAATTTTTTCTATATAAGTAGTAATGCTCTCTAAAGTATTGATGAAAACATGGGTACAAAATGCAGTATAAGAGAACGACTCTGAGTATTGCTTACTTAGCCCTGCGCTTTCTAATGAGTTAATCATTTCCCCCCAGATGAGATCTCCTGGTACATAAATCCCTTCATAGTCAATTGAGTTTGAATATGAATTTTTCAAATACTCATCCCACTTTGGTAGAGTGTTATTGCTAAGCATTCTCAAGAACGTTGTTTTACCACTCCCTCTAGGACCAACCAAAATTGTATGCCCATTTTGTGCCGTTTCTAAAAATAAAGCAGAAGACACAAAATTCTTGACAATATCCTCACTCTTAAGATGTTTAGCATTGAATGCTTCAAAAATGTTATTCATTTTAAATTTTAGCCCTGTCTAAATAATCGTACTCAAACTGCTCATTCATGCTTATGTCAATATTGTGTTCATCTTGAAGATATATAGATAAAAGCTCTAAATCTTTTGGTAGACATTTTTTTAGTTGGGGCAGTTTTTCTACAACTACATTCCACTGTAATCTATTTACACTATAAACCTCTTTAGCGATAGCGTCTGCTAAATCTTCTAAACATCCAATATCACCAAATCCAATGCCAGTAAATACACCTTCATTTTTACTTTTTGTTAATGACCATTGACTACCTTTCCAACTGTATACATTAAAGTAGCCCTCTAATGTACCTTTTGTTTTTTCCTTATTAATGTCTATTATATAGAATTGATTGGTAAAATTATTTCCTAGGCTTTGTTTATGTGCCGATAAAGTTCCCGCAGCAAATACAACAGTCTTTTTACTCCCAACCGAATGATAGGTTAATTTTGCATGATGTTTGTGGCCATGTATTACGATCCACGAACCATAATTACTCAGCATTTCAATAAGTTTATTACCACCCTTAATAAAATCATATGAACCGGTGCCAAGTTCATCATGTTGTATGGGGTGATGGTGACAAACAAAAATACTTGGTTTTTTATTTTTGTGGTCATAGACGCTTTTAACTGCATCCTCTAACCATTGTAAGGTGGAATTCGCTAAATAACCTCGCTCATAGTCATTTGGCGAGGATGTATGCCGAGCACAACTATTAAAAACAACTAGGCGATAATCAGGATTTGAATCAAATAACAAAAAGTCTGTACCAAAGTAGTGAACTCTTCTCAAATGCGCACTAGATTCATCAAAGGTTGAAAGGTCAACGAGTGGATATGGAGGCTTTAACTGTTTTAAATTTTCGAACAAATCATTGTTATTATTTAGTTCTCTTATTGTATTTTTGGAATGAACATTTAGTCGGCTTTGAACATCATGATTTCCTGTTGCTGTAACTAAGACACTGCATCCTAATTTTATCGCGAGTTCATTTAATTTACTCCAAGCGAAATTCAAAGCACTAATTTCTGAATGAGTTGTTATATCGCCAGGGCAAACTAATAGATCTGCTTTAATATTTTCTCTTTCAATTTTATCTAATAAAGATGACCAGAAGTTATTCTTACTTAACCCATCATTTTCTGAAAATACTAGCCAAGAGGCTCTATCGCCATCAATAACTGCTTCGTTGTTAACAAAGTGAAGATCGCTTACAACTGCAACCCTTAGCGGATTCCCTCCCAAAGTTCCTCTCCTTATTTGTTAGTTACTTTAATAGTCTATGATAACTTGAGTGTCTTTTATTTAAAAATTATTATCAGTTATCGATTTTTAGGAAGTTTAATATGGCGAACTATAGTTTTTTTAATCCATATTACTTACTAACCTCGCTTTTACTTAGGCATCTTTGGGCGACTTGATAGATGATGGTGTCGACTTGTTGCTGGGTTAGGGCTTGGTTTTTGAGTGTTGGGATAGTGCCGACTAGTTGCTTGTGGTTAAGGATCGGGAACGGTGGTTTCGATTGGCTCATGACATACCAGCCGGGGAATACGAGTACTGGGGTTGAGGATACTGGTGTTCCTGTGGCTTTGGTTAACCAGTCACTGACCCACTTTGACTGACGTTCGGCCTGTTCTAAGGGTTTAGTTTCAGTCCACGACGGGAATTGTAATTGCCCCTCTTTATAGAACAGCTTATAACCCTTATTGCTCGCTTCTTTTGTTTTCTTAAGGTCTTTGTGCCGCTTATGGCGTCCCTTGGTTTCAATCGCAAATACGCCGTTTTTGCCTACGGCTAAGTGGTCGATATTAAAGCCGTCGGCTTGAATGTCATGGAACACTTGATAGCCCAAGGCTTGCAGGCCAATCAGTTCATTAGCGGTGGCAATTTCGGCCGTGTGGCCGAGGCGTAGTTTGGTGAGTTTTGAAAACTGCTTCCCTATTTTAAAGCCGCAATAAATCAATCCCATCACAGCGGTGAAGAAAAATAGCCACGGGAAATTACCCACTACGATATGCGCTTTAATGCTGCTTATTGCGAAGGGCATACACACAATCATCAAGCCCAACATTATGTTAGCCATTAAGTCCATTTGCAGATTTTGAATTTGTTGCTGCAAACCAAAGGCGGGGATGCGGATCAACTGCTCGCGATCCACGGGGAGTTTTACTGTGGCATCACGGTGTCTGAGTAGTAGATAGACCAAGCCCACCAGAATGAAGGTGCTGGAGATGATTATTGCGACGGATAAGATATTGCCTTCAAAATCGGTCATTGTCGTCCTTGATGCCTTTGTTTGTGCCCTTATTTGATACCTAGGTCGATGTTCTTATTCGAAGATCGAAAGAGCCAAATGATGCAAAAGGCGCTATGTGCGCTAATCCCTTAATTGCTCATACTTTAACCCGTAGTCAATTCCGCAATCAATCAAAATTAACCAGAAAAATCTTTTTAAATAAAGGCTTGGGTTACTTCCCATATTCGTGGAAGCTGACAATGACTGGGTTATGGGTGCTTATACGGTATTTCGTCAGTCAAACTTTACCTAGCTTGATGCCTTGATGCCTTGATGTTTCTATCGACCTTTCATTAAGGATGCTGGCGAGCTTTGGATCTTAGGCGTAAGCTTTGCGGTACTTTTTACTGTGCCAAGCGAATGTGGCACACACGTTTTGGAGCATTTTCCATGTTACAGCAGATTGTATTGCAGGATGGTTTTTCATTCCCCGCCTTAGGTTTTGGCACTTGTGCCATCGGCGATTGGCAGCAGGATGATGATTATGTAGTGCAGACCATTTTAAAGGCCATTAAGGCGGGATATCGCCATATCGATACCGCCTCTTTGTATGGCAACGAGCGCAGTGTGGGTAAGGCGATTAAGCTGTCGGGCATTCCCCGTGAAGAATTTTTTGTGGTCACTAAAGTGTGGGACTGCGACCAAGGTTTTGAGTCGACTTTAGCCTCAATCGATGCCAGCCTTGCGCGTCTTGAGCTGGATTATATCGACCTGTTTTTAGTGCACTGGCCTGTGCCGAGTAAGACCCGCGAGACTTGGGCGGCGATGGAGCAAAGCGTGGATGCGGGCAAGCTTCGTTACTTAGGTTTGTCGAACTTTAGGCAGTCGGATATTGAGGATTTACTCTCCTTTGCGCGCATTAAACCCGTTTGCAATCAGATTGAATTGCATCCTTATCTGACCCAACAACCTCTATGTGATTATTGTAACGAGAAGGGCATAGTGGTGTCCTGCTGGTCACCTTTAGGAACTGGCACTTGGAGTGGGGTAGAGCTGAGCCAAAAACCGCTGGCCGATGCCGCGATTATTGCCATTGCCGAGCGTTATGGTGTGACTCCGGCGCAGGTTATCCTTAAATGGAATTTGCAGCAGGGACGTATGGCGATCCCAAAGGGCGAGAGCGATAAAAATATTATCGCCAACTTAGGCTTATCGGGCTTCGAATTAACTCTTGATGATATCAATGCAATTAATCAGTTAAACCGAAATCATAGATACGGCGGTAACCCAGATACAGTTTATGAGAGCAATATGAAGATGGCGGTTCCCGCTTAAGGTGATTGCTTAACGTTCCGTTGTTTCACTTTTCGTGATTCGCTTTATTCAAATGCGGTTATTTCGCAGTCCTGCCAACCTAATTAGGGTTAATCAGGTTGGCTTGTTTTCCTCGATAAATTTCCATATTGGTATGGTGGAAATTCGACTTCCATAGCTGCGCATTCTAAACTTCATTCAGTTGTAACTAATATAGTATTCGCGCTGCCTCTTTGGGATTTAAACAATATCTGTGCGCTTTGTTCTTTAGGGTTTGTCTTTAGATATCAATTTTTCGAGCCGATTTTTTTGATCCTAAAGGGAGCTTCTATGAATACTTCATCTACACCTATTGCGGCCATTTTTACTCTAGCATTAACAGGCTGCAATGATTCCACATCTTACCCTGAACACGTTGATATTACTGGCCCCGTTCCCATTAAAAATACTTCTCCGACCTTTTTTCTTGGGGTTTCAGATAGTCCCGGTGATGTAGAGGCCGTCAATATTGTCTTTAAGCAGGTAGTGTTAAAGGGTGACACCAACAGTTATTTCTTTGATGTCGCTGCCGATGGCGGGTATAGGCTTGTCCATCTAATGGAATATCGAGGTGCTAAGGTCGATTATTTAATCGAAGAACAACCGATACCTGCTGGCGAGTACCAAGTTTGTATATATATCCAAAATAATATGGAACCTAATACCAATGGTTCACATGTGAAAACGCGTGATGGCGCCATTTATGGATTAGTTATCGAGAATGAGAGCAACTGTGGTGGAACAGTGGCAGCAGAAAGCGATACAGGCAGCTTTGTTTTTGCTGAAAAGATTTCAATCAACGAACTTCCACGTAACTATGCTTATAATTCCAACCGATTTGTTGCAGATTTTGATTTGTTTAAGGGGTTACAGGAACCTGTTGGAGAACAGGCCTATTGGAGTATTAACAAGAGCAGTGTGGTTCTTGATTATGCGACTAAATTTTCAGTCATTTGGGGCACAGTGAGTGACACTGTTATGGCAGAGTGTGAGGCGGCAGCCTGGGGCTCAGATTTTGTCCATGCAGTTTATTTATACCCTGCGTTTACCTCTTTCGAACAAATGCGTGATTTTAGTCTTGAGGCTGATTCATCTACTGCAGTTTCCCCCATTACTGCAAGTCTTGTTCAAGATATTACAGATGATGATGGCAACATTATTGAGAATTTCTATGTGGTCGATGTTTATGTCCCTGGGGACTATAACTACCAAGATTTGGGGTATACCTGCTTGGCGCAAAATGATGAACTCGCAGTTAGTAATTTGCCAACGGACATTAGCGCCCCTTTCTTTATATTTGCATCGACACCTGAGAGTCTTCTTATTCCAGAGTCTTTCGTTGGTGAGTTTCATTTTAAATGACATCTATGACTATAAATCCAAAAGGTGCCGCCATGCGCAGTTCTAATCGAAGTAATGTTAACAATCTGTTGTCCTAGGCGTAGCTTTTTGCTTGAATAGTGGAGTTTGACCCTGTAGCAGCTTGGCGTTGCAGAATTTAATGACCAAGGATTAATGACTAGGAATTGATAACCAGGAATTAATCACCAGAGTCTCACCTTGAGCTAAGCATTAGGCTTATGGGGGAGTGGGACGCTATCGCGCCAAGTCGGGTTAACTCACACCACCTATTACAACAATAAAGACAAAAGGAATTACCCATGACATCCGCATCCGTAAAAGATCTTGTTAGCGCAGAAGAGTGGCAACAGCGTGTCGACCTTGCCGCCTGCTACCGTTTAGTCGCCCTCTATGGTTGGGACGACCTGATTTTTACCCATATTTCTGCCCGTGTGCCAGGCCCTGAGCACCATTTTCTGATTAATCCTTATGGCATGACCTTCGATGAAATCACCGCTTCTAGCCTAGTGAAGGTCGACCTTAACGGTAACAAGGTGATGGACAGCGAGTACGATATCAATCCTGCGGGCTTTACTATTCACAGTGCAGTGCATGCCGCCCGTGAAAATGCCCTCTGCGTACTGCACACCCACAGCATCAACGGCGTGGCAGTATCGGCGCAAAAAGAAGGGGTGTTGCCTATATCCCAGCAGTCGATTCTGGTGCTGTCATCACTGGGTTACCACGATTACGAAGGTGTGGCGCTGCGCGAAGATGAAAAGCCGCGCTTGGTGCGTGATTTAGGTGATAAGAGCTTTTTGATGCTGCGTAATCATGGTCTGTTGACTGCGGCCTCAACCATTGCCGATGCTTTTGTGAATATGTATTTCTTCGAAGCGACTTGTATGATCCAAGTGCGTGCGCAGGCGGGTGGCGAGCTGACAACAGTGCATCCTGCAATTATCGAAACCGCGCAGGCACAGGCGGCGCAAGTGACGCGCAATATCGGCGGCGCCTTAGCTTGGCCCGCGTTATTACGTAAATTAGATCGCGTTAATCCGGGTTACGCCGACTAAGCGATTGGCTTAAACGGTTAAAAATTCGAATAAAAATCGGGGCACATTCGTAAACTCTTTCGAGTTAACAGTGGGCCCCGATGTGTATGTTGTGCTTTTGGCCTGGTGCTTAAGCTTAAGCCATAGACCGGAAGATTAACGGTAGAAGGCTTCAACCGTACCTTTAATGGTCAACAGTAATGGCTGTCCGCGACGGTCTAAAGATTTGCTTGGGACTTTAACCCAGCCTTCGCTGATGCAGTATTCTTCAACATCGAAACGTTCTTTACCGTTTACACGAATCCCTACGTCGAATTCGAAAACTGCTGCCACGTGGTGCGGGCTGCGTGGGTTAACTGAAAGGCGATCCGGTAATGCTGGTTGTGCTGTAGTGTCAGTCATGATCTTTATCTGTAGTCAGGAAAATTTGCGTTATTGTAGGCAATCGCGTCACGTCACTCAAGGGCACAACTCTCAGGAAGCAAAACTTAAGTCGATGGGCTGAATCTAGCCTCGAACCGGGTAGCACGCTTTGGCTTTGATTGTCGATTTTAGGCCTTACTTTTGATCGTCAATCCGAAAGGGTACACTCAAGCTTTTACAGCCATCCTTGACGCTTAACTGTATGTTCGCCTTAGCAACTATATTGACACCAACCTCATGAATGACAAAGCCAAAGATGAGATAAGCATTCCGCTGCCGTCACTCATTCACCGTATCGGGCGTGAGGCGGTAAAGCATGCGCAAACGCTGGCGCTTCATCATCACTGCGAGCTTAAGCGGGTACGTCGTTCCCGCAATTGGAGTTTGGAGGGCAGTGCGCCTTTGGTTCAGCAATGCTACTTAACGATAAAGGCGCAAAATACTAATAGTGAGTTTACCTTTCTGCTTAAAAAGCTCGATGAAGCCCTTTTAAAACATAGCGATAAGCTAGAACCCTTAGAGGCCAAACTTAAACGACTGGTCGCCGAAAACCCTGCTATTACGCTTGCCGAGCTAATGTCAGTTACCGAGTGTACGCTTGCTGAGGCGCGTATTGCCCGATTTGAAGCTGAGCTGTAAAGCATCGCCTAGAGCTGGATTTGTACCGCCTTTATCTCTCAGCTATTTGAGTGACAACGCCTAATTGAAAATGTCGATGAATGGCTTAAGTTCCCATTAAATTTCCTTTTGTTTATATGGGTTAAAGCACAAATCCCTAAGAAATTCCCCGAAAATTTGATCTAAGCAATGAAATTGAGATTAATTCTCATTAATGGCTTTTCATCCTAAGAATTCGGAGTACAATCCGGCTTATTAGAAATGGTAATCGGAATGGTTATCAATAATTGAATGTTTCGGGAGATCGGGATCATGGTTGGTACACGTCCAACAGTGTTAGGTTTATCTATTCGTAACGCGTTATTTGCCAGCTTACTGCCAATGTCGATGGCATTTGCTGCCAATGCGATGGCTGATGAGGCAAAAGCCGAAGAAAAGCCAATGGAAACAATTGTTGTGACGGCATCAGCCCTGAAGCAATCCGCCCCTATGGCCGAAACGGCGCAGTCGGTAGACATTATCGATCGCAGTGAAATAGAAATGCGCGACATCCAAAAACTGGATGAAACCTTCCGTTATACCGCGGGTTTTACTTCTCCCTACGGCGCAGATAACGACGCCGAATGGATGTACATCCGTGGTTTTGAGCCAAGTGTGCTACTCGATGGTAACCGTTTATACAAAGAAGGCTTCTTTGCTTGGACCGTCGAGACCTTCGGCTTAGACCGTGTTGAGCTGATTAAGGGCGCTTCATCGGTTCTGTACGGCGATGCCATGCCAGGCGGTTTAATTAACGCAGTGCAGAAAAAACCAACCGATATGCCACAGGGCAACATTCATGTGGCGGGGGGTAACAAGGATTATTTAGAACTCGGCGCCGATGTGTCGGGCTGGGTAAATGCCGATGGCAGTCAGCGTTACCGTTTAGTGGCCAAGGTTGACCAAAGCGAAGGTGAACTTGATGGCACTGAATCGGATCGTGTTTATATTGCGCCAAGCTATACCATTGATTTTTCAGAAGACACTTCACTGACTCTGTTATCGACCTTCCTAAAGGACGATGGCGTGCCACAAAATGGTTTCTTCCCGGTTTATGGCAGCCGTTTCGAACTGCCGAACGGTGAGACGATTGACCCATCAACCAACTATGGTGAGCCGGACGAAGATAAGTTTGAGAAGACTCAATTTTCTCTTGGTTATCAGTTACGTCATTACCTCAACGACACTTGGACGCTGAAGCAAAACGCGAACTATGCCCATACCGATTTAGATCTGTATAGCTCGTCTGCCTATGGCTCTGCGTGGGATGTGAACGCAGACCCTTACACCTTAAATCGCTATACCCTAATCAACGACGGTACGGTTGAAAGTTTCACCATCGATAACAACGCGACCGCAGAATGGCAAAACGACAAGTTTGAAAACCGTTTTCTGGTGGGTGTGGATTACCAAAACCACGTGAACGATTTTAAAGGTAATGGTTTAGGCGTTTGGGTTGGTACCGTTGATGCGTTAAATCCAACCTATGGCAACGTGTCTGACTTAACCAGCAGTCTGTACGATAACGAAATTACCAAAAACCAAGTTGGCGTTTACTCGCAATTCCACACTAAGTGGAACGATAGCTGGTTAGCGAACGTGGGTGCCCGTTACGATTGGTTTGACGTTGAAAACAAAGGCCAATTTGAAGATGCGATCGACGATGGTCAATTCTCTTGGAACGCCAGCCTGATGTACCAGGCGGACAACGGTATGTCGCCCTATGTGAGCTACTCAGAATCCTTCTATGTGATGAGCAGCTTAAACTGGCAAACCAATAAGCTGTATGAGCCAGTTGAGAGCAGCCAATACGAAGTGGGTATGAAGTACACCCCTGAGTGGATGAATGGCTACATCAACCTTGCTTGGTTCGACCTAGAGCAAAAAGCCGCGTTAACCAGTGCCTTAACTGACAATGGCGTGTTGTACCAACAGCAGGATGAGCAAAATACCCAAGGTATTGAGATTGAAGCCAAAGTTAAGGCGACAGACAACTTAAGCTTAACTGCAAACTACACCTACTTAGATGCACGTTCGGGTGCGAATGACAGCCGTACCGTAATGGTTCCCCATAATATGGCGAGCGCTTGGGCACATTACGATATGGCGGGTCTGGGTATCGATGGCCTAACCCTTGGTGCGGGTGTGCGTTACACGGGTGCAAGTGTAGATAGCGTTGCTCGCTCTAACAGCAGCGACTGGAGCTTAGTGGTTGACCCGCTCAATTACAGTGTGTCTAGCTATACTGTGTGGGATGCCATGGCAAGCTACGCCTTTAGCTCTAAGTTAAGCCTGCAGCTGAACTTGAATAACCTCGCCGATAAAGAATATGTTGTCGGTTGCGGTTCAGGTACCTGTTACTACGGTGAATCACGCCGTATCAGCGCGAGCCTAAACTACAGCTGGTAAGCCGTAAAATCGGAATAGGTTAAAACAACGCCAACTCCAAACCATGAAGTTGGCGTTTTTTATTGGGTTAGTTTTAGTTTAAAAACAGATGGTTAGTATTGTTGGCGAATAAACCCAAGACTAATGACGTAAAAACACCGATAATTCACCCCCAGAACGATAGTATTGCCGATTGGCAGCGATGGCACAGAGCAACTCAACACAGAGCAACTCAAGATGGCCATTTTGCTGCGCGCAGATCTTAATGAGTGGAATCAATCCCCATGGAAATCAAAGTTAATTTTCTCGATAACCTTAGACTCGAAGCCAAGTTCGATGACTTTACGGTAACGGCCGATCAGCCTATCCGTTACAAGGGCGATGGCACAGCGCCAAGCCCCTTCGACTATTTCTTAGCGTCATCGGCACTGTGCGCCGCCTACTTTGTGAAGGTGTATTGCAAATCCCGCGATATTCCCACTGAGAACATTCGCCTATCGCAAAACAATATCGTTGACCCTGAAGATCGCTATAACCAGATTTTTCAGATCAATGTCGAGCTGCCTGAGGATATTTCCGAGAAAGACCGCGAAGGGATCCTGCGCTCGATTGACCGCTGCACAGTGAAAAAAGTGGTGCAGACGGGACCTGAGTTTAAGGTGCAAACCGTTGAAAACTTAGATGCCGATGCTAACGCTATGCTGATGGGGCAACCTGATGGTGAAGGTAGCACCTATATTCTGGGTAAAGATTTACCGCTTGAGCAAACCATTGCCAATATGACGGCTTTGCTGGCGGACTTGGGGATGAAGATTGAGATCTCCTCATGGCGCAATATCGTACCTAACGTTTGGTCACTGCACATTCGCGACGCTGCATCGCCAATGTGTTTCACCAATGGTAAGGGCGCGACCAAAGAGAGCGCACTGTGTTCGGCGCTGGGCGAGTTTATCGAGCGTCTAAACAATAACTTCTTCTACAACGACCAGTTTTTTGGCGTTGAGATCGCCAATAGCGAGTTCGTGCATTATCCGAATGAAAAGTGGTTTGCTCTCGAAGCTGACGATGCGCTGCCCGAAGGCATTTTAGATGATTACTGCCTCGAGATTTACAATCCAGATGAGGAGCTGTGTGGCTCGCACTTAATCGATACTAACTCGGGCAACACGGATCGTGGTATCTGTGCGATTCCGTACCAGCGTAAATCCGATGGCGAGACAGTGTATTTCCCATCGAACCTGATTGAAAACCTGTTCCTGAGTAATGGCATGAGCGCGGGTAACAACCTGCAGGAAGCCGAAGTGCAGTGTTTATCTGAAATCTTCGAGCGCGCCGTAAAACGTCAAATCATCGAGCAGGAAATCGTGCTGCCGGACGTGCCAATGGCGGTATTAGAAAAATACCCCAGCATTCTTGCGGGCATTAAGGGCTTAGAAGAACAGGGCTTCCCAGTTGTGGTTAAAGATGCCTCACTAGGCGGTCAATTCCCTGTGATGTGCGTGACCCTAATGAACCCGAAAACCGGCGGCGTATTTGCGTCATTCGGTGCCCACCCAAGTTTTGAAGTGGCATTAGAGCGCAGTCTGACCGAATTGCTCCAAGGGCGCAGCTTCGAAGGCTTAAACGATGTGCCAAAACCGACCTTTAACAGCATGGCGGTGAGTGAGCCTGAAAACTTCGTCGAGCACTTTATCGACTCTACTGGCGTGATCTCTTGGCGTTTCTTTAGCAGCAAGCATGATTACGAGTTCTGCGAGTGGGACTTCTCCGGCACTAACGACGAGGAATCTGAGCGTCTGTTCGGCATTCTAGAAGACCTAGGTAAAGAGGTGTATGTAGCCGAATTTACCGAGTTAGGTGCTTCGGCTTGCCGTATTTTAGTGCCTGATTACTCAGAGGTTTACCCGGTTGAAGACCTGATTTGGGACAACACCAACAAGGCGCTAGATTACCGTGAAGATATCCTTAACTTACATTCCCTAAGCACTAAGCAGCTTGCGGGTCTTGTGACACGGTTAGAGGAAAGTCAGCTCGATAACTACACCGACATTCGCACCCTGATTGGCATCGTATTTGATGAAAACACGGTCTGGGGTAAGTTGACGATTATCGAACTTAAGATCCTGATTTATTTGGCGCTCGGTGAGCATGAAGAAGCGTTAGAGCTGGTGGGTGAGTTCCTGCAATTTAACGACAATACCGTTAAACGTAACCTCTTCTATCAGGCGATGAGTGCTGTGCTCGAAGTCACCTTGGATGAAGACCTTGAACTTGAAGACTTTATCCATAATTTCACCCGCATGTTCGGCGAAGAGGTCATGACCGAAGTCGTTGGCAGCGTCAATGGTAAAGTGCGCTTTAGCGGCCTGACTAAGACCAGCATGCAGCTTGAAGGTATCGAGCCGCACCTGCGTCTGATCGAAAGCTATAAGAAGTTACACTCGGCCCGTAAGGCCAAAGCGGGTCTGTAATCCTTAAGCCGTTGAATTAAAAGTTGATGATAAAGCGAACCTTGGCAGCGTGCAGGGTTCGCTTTTTTATTGGATCAATGATGCTTTTTGAAGGTTTTTTCAAAGACGCATTATTTCTAAAGCGTTTTTAGTGCGATTTAGGCCATCATCAAGCCGTTTTGACTATTACTTGATTCTTACCATTGCGCTTGGCTTGGTAGAGCGCTGCATCTGCGCGTCTAAGCGCGTCCTCGTAGGATTTATCCCCCGCTTCGAAGCTTGCGACCCCGATGCTGACGGTGGCATAGATGCCATTGATGGCGTGTTGTTGCAGTGCCTCAAAGAAACAGCCCAGCAGATGCTCGGCAAAGCTGATAGCCTGAGGCTGTTCAACGCTGGCGAGGGTAATCACAAACTCATCGCCACCGTAACGGTAGGCGTTGTCAGTTTTTCTAAATTGCTGTTTACAGGTGTCAGCGATGGCACGCATTATCTCGTCACCCACATGGTGACCGAGTTGGTCATTGACGGCCTTTAAATTGTCGAGATCGAGGATCAGCACCGAACTGGGAAGCTTATGGTAGCTAAAATTATCAAATAAGGCGCTTAAGTCCTGCACTAGGCGACGGCGGTTAAAGAGTCCTGTGAGTTGATCGGTATCGCTTAGTTGCCTAAGTTGAATTTCAAGTTCGTGGCGCTGTGAAATATTGCTCGCGACCCAAAGTACCACGGGTTCACCTTCAACCAGAAAATCCAGTGCCTGAATGCGCCCTTCGAACCAAATGGGCTGTGAAGGGCCTGCTTCTGGTATCCCTTTTACATCCTTAATGCAGAGTTCGTACTCTTCGATAATCAGGCTGCGGCTCGCGAGCGCTTGGTCGATAAGACTTTGAAAGTATTCGGCCTTATCGGAATTGAGCACTTCGGTCAATTTTAGGCCCACTAAACTGCTGCCATCATGGTAGTAACGGCCGTCTTTTCCGCCAAATACGGCAAGGTATTGACCACTTTTCGAAATAATAAAAGCGGGATCGGGTAGGGCATCGAGTATTAAGGCCAGCTGCTGGATTTGAATCATCTGTTAATCTCCCTATTACAGCTTCACAGTGCTCATCCTCTGAGGGACATCGCTTAGGGGACAAAGGCGCTACGTTTAAAATTTAACCGTTTTTGCTTGGGGCAACAATCCCTAATTTGGGTGAGATTGTGGTTATCCGATGCGTTTTGGCAACTCAAGTGAACCTGTGTGAATTGAACTGAGCAGCAGTCAATGCATGTCTTATTGGGGAATGAATACGGTTGCAAATGATATTTGGGACTAGCGAGAGATTAAGCAATAGCTTAAAATGTAATTAAATTACCAAAAAATCAGTTTTTAGTGAGATTTCTAGGTTTTTTGTTCTTTTATTTCAAGTTGTCGTCGATAGCAAACCGATGCTTTGATAGCGAGGGTCGATTATCGGCGTTATGTCGTCTTCCTGCAGTAGGAATAAAACGTGGCCAAACCCCCTAAAACTATGCAGCAACGTATGGGTATCTTTGCCCTCACTTGGCCGATATTTATCGAGACCTTGCTACAATCGCTGCTCGGCATCAGCGATATTTTGATGCTGAGTCATTTCTCCGATAAGGCGGTAGCTGCCGTAGGCCTCACGACTCAGCTGATGTTCTTTATGATGGTGATGTCGATGATGGTGAGCACGGGCGCCAGTATTCTCATCAGCCAGAACAACGGGGCGGGTAAGACGCTGCAGGCGACGGATATTGGGGTTGCCAGTGTTGCCCTAAGCTTGGGCTTAGCAGCCATGATGGGCACGGCCATGTACTTTGGTGCCCATGGTATTATTGGGTTATTTACCTTAGAGGATGAGGTTGCCGGTTTTGCTAACGATTATCTGTGGATTTGCGGCAGCTTAAGCGTTGGTTTGGTAATGAACATTGCCTTTGCCGCAATTCTGCGTAGCTACGGTTATACTCGTTCTGCCATGTTCGTTACTCTAAGTACTGGACTTATCAACGTATTGGGTAACTATATTGCCCTCTATTCTCCCTTTGGATTACCCATTTACGGCGTCACTGGTGTGGCAATTTCTACCGTGACTAGCCAGATGATCGGTGCGCTAATCATGCTTGTTGTGATTAAGCAAAAACGTATTGCATTACCGATGCAAAGATTAAAGTCATTACCCCGCGAGACCTACTGGAGCGTGCTGCGCCTAGGGCTACTCAACGCAGGCGAAATGCTGTCATACAACATGGCGCAAATGACCATTATTTATTTTATAAGCCAGATGGGCACGCTGTCGCTAACCGCTTACACCTATGGTCTGAACATCAGTCGCTTTATTTACTGTTTTGCGGTGGCCCTAGGTCAGGCATCGCAAATACAGACCGGTTATTACATTGGAAAACAGTGGTTTGAAGAAATTACTGTGCGAGTACAAAAATACTGCATGGTCGGCTTTGCGGCCTCGCTTGCCATCGTTTTAGCCTTCTATTGGCAGCGGTTCACTATCGTTGGTTGGCTGAGTGAAAATGACGAAGTGATTAAGTTAACGGCTTTGTTACTGCTAGGTTCTATCGCCTTAGAAACTGGCCGTGTATTCAACCTTGTTATTATTTCTGCTCTTAAGGGGGCTGGTGATGTTGCCTTCCCTGTACGAGTTGGCTTATTCAGTATGTGGGGGATAGGGGTACTTTCTGCTTGGCTGTTTGGTTTGCATTTGGGCTACGGGGTATTGGCTGCCTGGCTTGCCGTGGCTGCCGATGAATGGATACGAGGACTGATTATGGTGCGTCGCTGGCGCTCTGGCAGTTGGCAACGTTTCACTCGCATTCCAACGGCGCCTAAGCTTGAAATGGCGTAAGCCTTTTACCAAACACTGTGTACCGTTTCGCCGAAAGTTCTATACTGGAATGTGCCATCAGGCCACCTAAGGTGGCCTTTTTGTTAGTTTCGTCCTAAATATGCAAAATATTCTGAACAAAGAACTGAAGAATTGCGCTATTACTGCAGCAAGCAGCTTTTTTTTGGTATAGAATGCGCTCCCAAAATTCGGCGGCTACCTCACTCCTGCGCCTGTTAGGACTTTGTTAGGGGAATGCTGTTCTCGTGTTTTGGACGCCGAACATACCTTACTAGGTCAAAGCATCGCTTTACTGCCTAACATAACTAAATAAGATGGGGACGGTGTCATGTCAGAAAAGTATTTTATTACCGCGCAACAACTGCTCGAAGATTCATTTTTATTGGCTTCGCAGGTTTATGAAAGTGGCTTTCGTCCACAATTCATCGTAGGTATTTGGCGTGGCGGCGCTCCAATCGGTATCGCGGTTCAAGAATTCTTCGACTTCAAGAAAGTCGAAACCGACCATATCGCAGTACGTACTTCTTCCTATTACGGCATAGGTACCGACAAGCAAAGCAAAGAAATCAAAGTGCACGGTCTGCACTATATCATTGAAAATGCTAACGCCAGTGACAGCTTGCTGATCGTCGACGACGTGTTCGATTCGGGACGTAGCATCCATGCATTGAAAGAAAAATTAAGCCAGCTGATGCGCTTAAACATGCCACATGATATCCGTATCGCTTGCCCATATTACAAGCCAAAGAACACTGCGGTGCCGTTAAAACCCGATTACTATATCCATGCCTCTGAGGATTGGTTGGTGTTCCCACACGAAGTGACTGGTTTGACGCCTGAGGAAATTGCCGAGGGCAAAGGCGATCTGAAGAACATTCAGCACCTGTTTAAGTAATCCCAAGGGATTAATGAAGTTGCGTAAATGCCTGCCTGAGTGTACCGCGCTTGGCAGGCATTTTTATTGCCCATTTTATCTAAGTCATTTCTTTGTTTAGCTTATTTCGTTAGGTCCTATGCCACTTTATGTGCGATATGGCATTCATTACAAATAACCCAATTTAATTCAGGACAAAGTCTTCAGTTGGCATAAACTTGTAGCAGAGCCGATTTTGCGAGGAATTTTTTCTCGCAATCTCTCTTTCTTCGCCGAAATCAAGTAAACTGCGCTCCTTTTGTTTTATGATGAGCGCTTGTACCGCTTGATAAGACAAACGTGGTAAGCATCATTTAGGAAATAGAGCAGAATGAGCAAGGGTAAAAAGTACGATTTTCGCGTAACCCAAACTGAAACCGGTTGGAAGACTGAAATCACCCGTCGTATGACATCGACTAAAACTGTCGTGTCTAAGAGCCATGATGGTTTTGCGACCGAGGCAGAAGCACAAGCTTGGGGTCAAACCGAGCTTCAAGTGTTTGTTAGCACTTTAGCCGAGCGCAACAAGCGTCGCGACGAGAAGCAAGCTAAAGCAAAATTAGCAGCGGCATTGGCGGCAGAAGCTGCGACCGATGGCGACGATTTTGACGATGAAGATGACGAATTCGACGAAGAATAAGTCTATAGCCAGGTGATCTCCACCTTTGGCTCCACAAAAAAGCAGCTTGAGTAGCTGCTTTTTTGTTAGTTTTTATAGGGCATTATTGTTTAGCTCATCTTTTACTGAGTGTTTTCATTATCCAATTTGGCTCAAAAACACTTAACTTGTCTGCATTCGTGGACATTTATCCATATAGACGTCTATAATGCGCGACTTTGGTGCTATGATATAGGCCAAATCACAGGTTTTTTCGCAGCTAATTCTGGTATGCGCCTGTGTTATGTTCGTCAACCTTCTGTGGTGCTTACGTTAAGACGTAAGATAATCGGGAAGCCAGTGAAAGTCTGGCACTGCCCCCGCAACGGTAAATGGTGAGAGACTGCCGCTTTCAGAGTGGTGCCAATGACGGCGCTGCGATGTGAATGTAAAAAAGGTGAGTCTTGCATCGAAGCGTAAGCGTCGATATAGCCAAAGTCCGGAGACCGGCCCTAAAGGTGTTTTTGAGATTTCGGTGGGCAGATCTCAAAACGCGATAAATCAGTTTATTGAGACTGATAATTCAATATCGTGGCGTTAATGCCCCGTTTTCCTTGCAGGAGTTAAAGGTAAAATGGGAACCAAACCAACTAAAATCGCGCTGCTTCTTGGCAGTCTTTCCACTCTGGCATTAAGTGCACCCCAAGCCCTTGCCGACGAGCTCGAAGCTTCAAAAATCGACGAACATTTAGTCGTTATTGGCCGCGCCGACACGCTGCCATTGAACATTGCCGCCAATGTGAATGTCATCGACTCGGCTGACATTGAAATGAGCGGCGCGACGAGTCTTACCGAAGTGCTTCGTGGCCAGAGCGGGATTCAAGTTTCGGATAACAACGTCGGCACCAGCTATGCTATGCGCGGTTTTAGTGCCAGTACGGCGGTGAATAACACGCTGATTTTACTCGATGGTCGCCGCCTGAATAATATCGATATTGCGGCCCCGAGTCTGAATGCGATTCCACTCAATCTTATCGAACGTATTGAAATATTATCCGGCAGCGCCGGCGTGCTCTACGGCGACCAAGCGGTGGGCGGGGTGATTAATATTGTCACTAGGTCCCCTGAAAATACGGCTGGCAGTGTGCAGTTATCGGGCGGCAGCTTTAATACCTATGAAGGCCGCGGCGATATCTCTGGCGCAATTAATGACAACTGGCATTACTATCTCAGCGCTAATTACAATCAGGGCGATAACTACCGCGATCATAATGCTAACGAAACCGGTTCTATCCTAGGCCGCATTCAATATAAAACCGCAACTGATATGTTTATGGTCGAGAGCAGTTATTACGACGATGACCGTGAGAATCCAGGTTCTTTAACCGAGGATGAATTTAAGCAAGACCCACGTTTTTCATGGAATAGCAGCGAGTACGTGCACCAGATGACCACGGCGCTGCGCTCGGCATACCAGCATCAGCTCAACCAACATTGGTCGCTGCAGGCCGATGTGGATTACAGCGACACCTTAGTCACTTCCCTAAACTGGGGAACAAACAGCCGTAACACCCGTTCATTACTGATGTTTAGCCCAAAAGCCGTAGGTCATTACACCACGCGTCAGGGCGAGCTTAATCTGGTGACTGGCCTTGATATCAGTCGTGGCAAGGCGGAATTTCACAGCTCGGCGCGTAGTAATGAACAGCGGCTACAAAGTGTCTATCTACAGGCGACAGTGCCGCTTAGCCAAACACTCAATTACGTGGTGGGCGGACGTTACGCTGAAGTGAGTGATGAGCTTGTCGATGGCGCGGCTTATCCTAATGGTATCGATTTAGATGAAGATGCCAGCGCCCTAGAATTTGGCCTTAACTATCGTCCTAACGCCGAGCAGCGATTCTATATTCGTTACGATCAAAATTTCCGCTTTGCCAAAGTAGATGAACAGGCCTATACCCCAAGCGATGTCTATGGACTTAAACCCCAGACAGGTGAATCCTATGAAGCGGGTTGGGATTGGATTGGTCAAAGCCAAACCCTAAAGCTGAGTTTGTATCAATTGGATCTTAAGGATGAAATTGTCTTCGATCCGAGTGCCAATACACCCACGGGGGGGACGTTCCTTGGGGCTAATGTGAATGCCGATGCATCTCGCCGTTACGGTGCGAGTGTGGATTGGGATTGGCAACTTGCTAACGCTTGGTTAGTCGGACTCGAATACCACTATGTGGATGCCGAATTTACCGCTGGGCTTAACGATGGCAACAAGCTTTCTTGGGTGGCGGAGCATTCTGGTCGTGGCTATTTGAGCCTTGATTTTGCTGAGCATTTCCAACTGTTTACCGAGGCAGTGTATACCGGTGAGCGTTTTATCGAGGGTGATAATGCCAATGAGGGGCAAAAACTCGGTGGTTATGTGCTTGCAAATGCCGCCGTTAATTATCAGCGTGATGCTTGGCAGGCGAGTTTGAGAGTCGATAACTTGCTGGATAAGGACTATGTTAGCTCAGGTTACTTTGGTGGCGATTGGGGAGACAGCTATTACTCTGGCCGTGGCCGCGATGTGCGTCTGACACTCGGTTATCGCTTCTAAAATCTGCACCATCGATTAGCCACTCATCATTGAGTGGCTAATTTTTATCCCCTTGAAAAAATCTCTTCAAACTGTCGCATAAATCGCTTTTTAGGGGATGAATTCTGTATCACTTAACCCTATAGTGTTTATGGGCTAAGTGATTGCTAGTGCTATAGTTCACTCTGTATCGGCCCACTGCTCACACGCCTTTGTACTCAAATTGGGTTGCTGGATACGTGCCTAAGGTAAGGCCATCGAGGTTAAATCGCCTTACTGCCCTTGAAAGGGTTAAATTAATCTTTGTCTGAGGGCTGAAATTCTTTGCAGATTGGGTATGATGTGAGCGCAAATCGAATTATCTTAATGCTAATTAATAGGTATAAAGCGTCTTATGACAGATCTTGAGCAACAGGTTTTTACTCAAGTGAGAGCCATCATTGCGAATGAAGAGCAAGTGATTGGTCGCCGTGGGATCTTAATTCCACTCAAAAAGGCGATCCTCGCGGAGGGCGATATTCGTAATGTTATCGATATCGTATCGAGCGATCCGGCTCTTGCTGCTCACATGCTGATGCGTAGCAACTCGGCGCAAGCCTCTGGTGTGGTGAATCCCAAATCACGTTCTTTGAAGGATGCCTTGATCCGTTTAGGTCAAGTGAACATCTACCGCTATGCGTTTACTTTCTATTTAAGAGAGCGCTTGGATGAATTACCTCAACCCTATAAGAAGTTGGTTCAGGGATATTGGAAACTGACAGAAAATATTGCCACCGATGCGGTAGATAGCCTAATCGATATGCCGGATATCAAGGTGGATGCCGACGAGGTGCAAACCTTGGCACTGTTTAGCGTATTCGGTCAGATCATCGCGTTAACCGCCTTTGCCTACTTAAATGCCAGTTCGGAAGAATCCTTCCCCTTGAGCGTGATTAAAACCTTGATCGATAATCAGCAACAGACGCTGACGATTGAAGCCTTCGAAGCCTTAGATTTGGATCAGGATCTGCGTCAGGAATTTATGATAGCCCATAACCTGCGTCAGACCCGTAATGCCAATTCACCGGGATTAATCCTGCGCCGTGTATTGTCTAAACGTGGCATGCTGCTCAACCCGCTTTAAGTGTCTTATCCGCTTAAACGTAAAAAGCCTGCAATCGCAGGCTTTTTTGATCTTAAATTCAATTAGTTTTTTGCTGATAGGTTGCGCCTGAACTTGTGACCAATTGCAGCCATTTTTGCACCAGTGCCGAATTGGTACTGCCACGGCGATAGGCGCCAAAGAGTGGCCGTTTTAAGCCCTCCTGCCCGAGTTTTACCAAGCTCAGACTGAGACCATGTCCTTCATTAATTGACCAATTTGGTAGCGCAGCGATACCGTCTTTACAGGCGATACGCTGCAGTAACATCATGGTGAGGTCGCAGGTCTTTTGCTCGCCAGCTTCGACCCCTGCGGGCTCTAAAAAGTGACGATAGAGATCCAAGCGCTCAAGCGGCACTGGGTAGCTGATGATGGGTAACTGGGCTAATTGTTTAGGGGTAACATAGGCCTCATGTGCCAGTGGATGATCCTTGGCAACAACTAGTTTTACTTCAAAATCAAATAAGTGCTGATAGGCAAGCGAATGTCCAGGCACAGGATCCGAGGTCAACACTATATCCAGCTCACCCATTTCGAGGGCGTTAAGGGAGTCGAACAGGTGGCGGCTCGATAAATCCAACTCGGCTTCTGGGTAGAGCTGTTTGAATTTTTCCATCACCGGCATTAGCCAGCGAAAACAGCTGTGGCATTCAATGCCGACTCTGAGTTGATTAATTTCGTTATCTAGGCCGTTCTTTAAATCCGATTCGGTTTCAAACACTTTTGGCAAGATTTCCTCTGCCAAGTGCAGCAGGCGCGCACCCTCTTGAGTAAAAGAAAGCGGTTTACTCTTACGCACAAAAATTGGCGAATTAATGCGTTGCTCTAATTCTTTAATTTGATGGGAGAGCGCCGATTGAGTGACAAAGCGTTTCTTGGCCGCCCCTGCAAGGCTGCCACTTTCCTTTAGTGCCATTAAAGTTCGCAGGTGTCTTAATTCAATCATGACTACTCCAAGTGAAATTTGCTCATATTGCGCTTGAAATCAATTCGGTTGCTGATACAGAGACTATCACAATAAACTTCTAGACGTCCAGACGCCTATTGTCATTTTATCCAGATTTCATGCTGAAAAGTGGCGGGGTCATAGACGGGATAGAAATGAGCTGAATTATGTTGTTCTCAAATAAAGGAAGATGGAATATGCAATTAAATTGTCTGGGGTTTCCCCGTATCGGGCGTCGTCGTGAATTAAAATTTGCCTTAGAGAAATACTGGCGTGGGGAAAGCACACAGACGCAGTTGCTGGCACAGGCTGCAACTCTGCGTCAACGCCACTGGCAATGGCAGGCCGAGGCGGGTGTTGAGCAGGTGGTTGTGGGGGATTTTGCCTTTTACGATCAAGTGCTCACCCTCAGTGCAACCTTAAATGCTATTCCTGCGCGTCACCGTGGCGATGGTCCTATCGATCTCGATACCTTATTTCGCGTAGCCCGTGGCCGCGCGCCAACGGGGCAGGATGCTCCAGCCTCTGAAATGACAAAGTATTTCAATACTAACTACCACTACTTAGTACCTGAGTTGTCGGCGGGGCAGGTGTTTTCTATCGCCTATGAACAGCTCTTCGATGAAGTCGCAGAGGCGAAGGCATTAGGCTATCAACCAAAGCCTGCGCTACTTGGGCCAGTCAGCTACTTGTATTTAAGTAAAACCGTGGGTCAGGACTTCGATAAGCTGAGTTTATTACCAAATTTATTAAAGACTTATACTGACATTCTTGAGCGTTTCTCAGCCCTTGGTGTGACTTGGGTGCAGCTCGAAGAGCCCATTCTGGCATTGGAATTAACTAAAGAGTGGCAAGACGCCATCACCGATGCTTATGAGGCAGTTAAAACTGCCAAGGTGAAAATTTTACTCACCAGCTACTACGGCAGCATTGCCCATCATCAGGGCTTAGTCTCGCGATTACCCGTAGCTGGGTTACATCTCGATTTAGTAACGGCGCCAGAGCAACTTCCTTTATTTGCCAACGCCTTAGGGCAAGATCAAATTCTCTCGCTCGGGGTGGTAAACGGTCGAAATGTATGGGCGGCCGAAGTTGACGAGATTGCGCAACGGATTGGTGCTATCGCACGTGATTTAGGATCGCGCCTGTGGATTGGAACTTCTTGCTCACTACTGCATAGCCCTGTGGATTTGGATGCTGAAACAAAACTGGCTCCAGCGCTTAGACAGCAACTGGCCTTTGCTAAGCAAAAACTCGATGAGCTGGCGAAGGTGCGTTTATTGTTGCAGGATGGCGACTCTAAGGCGGCCATGGAGATTATTGCTCAATGCACCGCGCGCCGTGAAGCAAAAGCATTAGCGGCGGACAATAGGGTAATCGCAAGGGTTAAGGCGCTGACTCAGAACGATTATCAACGCCGCAGTGATTTTAGCGTTCGGCAAGCCGTGCAGCAGCGTAAGTATCGCCTGCCATTATTGCCAACGACTACCATAGGTTCTTTCCCACAAACGCCGGCAATTCGTGGGCTGCGTAGCCGCTGGCGCAAGGGTGAGCTTAACGATACGCAATATACAGAGCAATTACAGCAGGTTACCCGCGATACCATTAACTGCCAGCTTAAACTCGGCATCGATGTATTAGTGCACGGTGAAGCCGAGCGTAATGACATGGTGGAATACTTCGGTGAGAAACTCGAAGGTGTTGGTTTTACCCTACAGGGGTGGGTACAGAGTTATGGTTCCCGCTGCGTCAAACCACCGTTGATTTATGGTGATGTGAGTCGTCCAAAGGCGATGACTGTGGATTGGGCGGTGTTTGCACAGAGTCTCACGGATAAGCCCGTCAAGGGCATGTTAACAGGTCCAGTGACGATTCTGCATTGGTCCTTTGCCCGTGAAGATATTAGTCGAGATACCATTGCGACCCAATTGGCACTGGCGATTCGTGATGAAGTGGTGGATTTACAGAATGCAGGGATTGGCATTATTCAAATCGATGAGCCCGCATTTCGTGAAGGTCTGCCGCTTAAGCAAAGCGACTGGCAAGCTTACTTAGACTGGGCGGTGAAAGCCTTTAAGCTGAGTGCGGCCGGCGTTGTGGATGAAACCCAAATTCATACCCATATGTGTTACAGCGAGTTTAACGACACTATCGCGGCCATTGCCGCAATGGATGCCGACGTGATTACCATCGAAACCTCGCGTTCTCGGATGGAGCTGCTCAATGCCTTTGAGGATTTTGCATATCCAAATGAAATCGGCCCTGGGGTTTACGATATCCATTCCCCGAATATCCCGACGGTGGCCGCTATGGTGCAGTTAATCGAGAAGGCGGCGCAGAAAATTCCTCCAAGACAGCTTTGGGTCAATCCCGACTGCGGTTTAAAGACCCGCACTTGGGCCGAGGTGGAGCCCGCCTTAAAAAACATGGTTGAGGCTAGCCGTGAGCTGCGTCGTCGGTTGGCTTAAATAACAGAGGTTAGCGCTGAGTTTGCTCTCCAAGCAAAGTGGCAGTAGCGAAGCTCAGTTTTTAAGCTACGGGTGACATAAAAAAGGGATACCTAGGTATCCCATTTTCACTGTTGATAATGTTTAGCTAAACACCATCTCGGGCACATGCTCAGGTACCACTAATTCACCCGCCGTGAGTTTAATAATCTCCTCGACACTCACCCCCGGGGCGCGCTCAAGCAGATGGAATTTACCTTCTTTGATTTCGATAAAGGCGAGATCTGTGAGCACCTTCTTAATGCAACCCTTACCCGTTAATGGCAGGGTGCAATGGGTTAACAGCTTAGATTCACCATGCTTAGAAGCATGGGTCATAGTGACGATAATATTGTCGGCACCTGCCACCAAATCCATCGCGCCGCCCATACCCTTAATCAGTTTGCCTGGGATCATATAGGAAGCGATATTGCCTTGGGTATCGACCTCGAAGGCGCCTAGCACGGTTAAGTCCACATGGCCGCCACGGATCATGGCAAAGGATTCCGCCGAGTCGAATACTGCCGCCCCCGTTGCCATAGTCACGGTTTGTTTGCCTGCATTGATTAAATCGGCATCTACTTCATCGGGTGTCGGGAAAGGCCCCATACCGAGGAGACCATTTTCAGACTGCAGCATTACCTCAATTCCTTCGGGAATATAGTTGGCCACGAGCGTTGGAATGCCGATACCGAGGTTAACGTAGTAACCGTCTTGGAGTTCTTGGGCGACGCGCATCGCCAATTGTTCTCTAGTTAGTGCCATGGCGAAATTCCTATTTATCTGCTGGACGAGTGGTCATCTGCTCGATGCGCTTCTCGAAGGTGCCTTGAATGAGGCGGTCGACATAGATGCCGGGAAGGTGGATTTCATCGGGATCTAATTGACCCGGCTCGACGATTTCCTCCACTTCAACCACAGTGATTTTGCCCGCCGTTGCGGCCAGCGGGTTGAAGTTACGCGCCGTTTTACGAAAGACCAGATTGCCGAAGGTGTCCGCCTTCCAAGCTTTGACTATGGCAAAGTCACCCGTGATGGACTCTTCGAGGATGTAATGGCGGCCATTAAATTCTTTAACCTCTTTACCTTCGGCCACATCGGTGCCGTAGCCCGTAGCAGTATAAAAGGCGGGAATACCGGCACCTGCGGCGCGCATTTTTTCGGCTAGCGTGCCCTGTGGGGTTAGCTCGACTTCAAGCTCGCCGGACATCATCTGCGCTTCGAAGTTTGCATTTTCACCCACATAGGAGGCGATCATTTTTTTAATTTGCTTATCAACCAATAAGATCCCAAGTCCGTATTCGGTCGTGCCGCAGTTATTGGACACAAGGGTCAGGTTTCTGGTGCCTTTGTGTTTGATTTCTTTTATGAGGTTTTCAGGAATGCCACAAAGGCCAAAGCCACCGGCAATCACCGTCATCCCATCTTCGAGTCCCGCCAACGCCTCGGCGTAGCTAGTAACGACCTTATTAAATCCAGACATGGAGTGCTCTCTTACGTTTGGTTAAAACGTGTAGTTGAAAGTAGTGGCGTTACTATTACTTAATTTGCCTGTCGCTCCTATGGTACTAAGGTGCCAAATAAAAACCGCTTCGATTGCACTATTCTGAGGGTATGAAAATATCTCTGTGATTGGCTGTGAGCTATGGGTAAACAACGCGTCTACAACGGGTGGGGTTGATGACAGTGTTTAACGGCGCAGCCAATCACAGATACCTTAATGGAATTGCGATGTTGCTGAGGAGGCAAGGTCTATGTCTGAGGGACAAACAACGTTAAAGGGCAGAGTCGCGCTGATAACGGGCTCAACAAGTGGTATTGGCTTGGCCACCGCCCATGTGCTGGCGGAACAGGGTTGTAATTTACTGCTACATGGATTGATGTCTGATGTTGAAGGCGCGATCCTCGCGGCCGATTTTGCCGAGCAATACCATATCAAGACCTTCTTCAGTAATGCCGATTTACGGGATGCTAAAAGCATACATGACTTTATGGATGCGGGTGTGAAGGCCTTGGGCAGTATTGATATTTTGGTGAACAACGCCGGTATTCAGCACACCGAGAATGTGGCGAATTTCCCGATCGATAAATGGAACGACATTATCGCCATTAACCTGTCGTCGGCGTTTCATACGATTCAAAAAGTGTTGCCTGCGATGGCAGAAAAACGCTGGGGCAGGATCATCAATATCGCCTCGGTACATGGCTTAGTTGCCTCAGTAAATAAGGCCGCTTACTGCGCCGCTAAACATGGCATTGTGGGATTAACTAAGGTGGTTGCCATTGAATGCGCCGAGCAGGGCATTACCGTAAACGCGATTTGCCCAGGTTGGGTCGATACGCCGCTGATTAACAAGCAAATTGAAGCCATAGCCGAAAATAAAGGCTTAAGCTACGACGAAGCTAAATATCAATTAGTGACCGCTAAGCAGCCCTTACCCGAAATGTTAGACCCACGTCAGATTGGTGAGTTTGTGCTGTTTTTATGTGGCAGTGCCGCAAGGGGTATAACTGGCGCCTCGTTAGCAATGGATGGTGCTTGGACTGCACAATAGTTTTAAACGCAATGAGTTAGCATTACTTCTACCTCTAAAGACCCATATCCGTTTAGGAATGAATCACCTAGGTTTGGTTTGATGTCTATTTTCAAACAAAAACAACCTTAAAGGTGATAATAATGAAATGGAATAAATCGTGTCTCGCAGCCCAATTTCTCGTTATGGTTATTGGGCTTTTTTCTACCCTGACGTACGCCGGAAGTTGGCAGCAAAACGTAGCCATTGGTGGTTTCAACAAAGTACATATTTACACTCCCGATACTGACAGTAAGGTGGGCAATGGCAAGGCACTGATGTTAGTGCTACATGGATGTGTGCAACCTATCAACAATTATCTGACTGCAAACCTTGAACAAGCCGCCGAAGCCCACGGTATGGTGATTGCCGTACCCGATGCGATGAACAAGGCGGGCTATAGTTGCTGGTCCTACTGGCAGGGCACCATTAATCGGACATCTGGAGATTATAAAAATCTGATTAATTTGGCGAATGCCCTGTCTGGCGATGCTAACCGTCATATCGACCCGACTCAGGTCTATATTGCGGGTCTCTCCTCTGGCGCGGCGATGGCGATGCAAACCGCCTGTGTGGCTCCCGATGTGTTTGCGGGGCTGGCATCGAGCGCGGGGCCAAGCATAGGTACGAGTTCGAATGGGGCGATCTCTACCTGTGAAACCGTGTCGACTTCGACCTTTAAATCACGCTGTGAATCCTACGCAGGCAGCTTTAAGAGTTATTTGGGGACTCAGTTAGCCGTGATTGGTCATGGCAAGGCCGATACCACAGTGAACACTTGCTATAACCAGCAGAACGCCGATGGTTTTGCCAACGTCTATGGCGTAACTAAGTTAAGTGGCACTAATGCCCTGTCGGAGGGCTCAGGCCATACGGCATCGGAAACGCTGTGGAGCAACAAACGCGTGGCTATGCTGTGGTTCGATGGCTTAGATCATTCATGGTCCGGTGGGGCGGGTGCATCGGGTGATTATGTGGCTGACGATAGTATTAACTTCGCGACCTACCTAGGTAAATTCTTCGCGGAGAATAACTTAAGGGTTGACCGTAATGCTCTGCCAACACTGGCAACTGTTACTGCGGTGGATAATGCTGGCGTGCTTGAAATCAGCGGTGTTGCCAGCGATAGCGATGGCAGCGTGACGCAGGTGTCGGTGAGTATTTATCTGCTCGATGGTGCGACGCAAACCCTGATTGGCATTTTTAGCACGAGCAGTATTGGTACCAATGGTAGCTTTCAGCTTTCGAGCCAAAGTCTGAGTGATGGTCTGTACAAGCTGGTGGTTCAAGCAACCGATGATGTGGCTGCTGTGAGTGTGCCTTCGGAACTTACCGTGCGTGTTGGCCCCGAGCCTGCCAATGAGGCGCCTATCTTAAGTGGGATTCAGGTGAATGTCTCTGGTGAATGTGCGACCGTGACGGGGACAGTTGTCGATGTAAACCAAGACTTGGCCTCTATCACAGTGAGTTTTAGTTCTGGTCAACAGGTGGCTGCTACTATCAATGGCACCCAATACAGCGCCCAGGCCTGTAGTTTACCCGGCGGTTCAAACCTAGCGACGGTCATGGCGCTAGATAGTGCTCAGTTATCTAGCCAAGACAGCATTAACTTCAATATAGATGCGGGCGTTACTGGGGATTACAACCTTCACATTAACCAAGGTCATATTACCTGGGGTGTGGGTTATTCAGCCTGCTATCTTGCCTTTGGTACAGGCCAGTTCACTATGCGTGAATATGCAGTGGGCACGTCACAATGCCAGTGGGTTGCCGATGGTGCTGCGAGCTGTGCAGGCCCTCAACAGGCGTGTTCTGGTAGCACGGGTGGCACAACTGAGCCAACCGACAGTGACAATGATGGTATTGAGGATGGGCTTGATAACTGCCCGAATGTCGCCAATGCGGATCAGGCCGATAATGACGGTGATGGTCTAGGTAATGCCTGCGATACCACGCCAAACGGTGGTACCTATCAATGTACTCAGGTTACGGCATCAAACTATGCCCATGTGGTTGCTGGCCGAGCAACGGCGACGGGCGGTTATGCCTACGCCAAGGGGTCTGGTCAATTAATGGGGCTCTATAACACTTTCTATAGCAGTACCTTGGCTAATACTGCGGCAAATTACTATGTGGTAGGTAATTGCCCTAACTAGTTAAAACGTGTGGAATGGTCTTGATTTAACTTGTTGTATTTAATTGAAAAGGCGAGCCTATTGGTTCGCCTTTTTGCTTTGATGAGATCTTTAATGCTTTTGCCTTTATATATCGCGGTTTATCTATACGCCTTTTAACAGGACTCACATTCAACATCAGTTTTACGTTGGTTGTGTGGATTCGATTGTCAATTACTCGCCTATGAGTCGCCAATTACACAATTTAATGTTTCTAGCCACTTATGCGTATCGGCTAGGATAAATTCATAGGATTGCTGGTTAGATAAGTTGATACGAATGGCGTTATAGGTAATGGGGATGATGCCTCCAGCTTTGCCGGAGCAAGGCTCCACTGAAAGGATCTCATCTAACGCTAAGCAGTAGGGGCCTAATCCCAATCTATGGTTAAAGGGCACAAAGGAAAGAATGTCCTCTGTGAGTGTCAACTTGCCATCGGCCTTGGCAACGCCAAGTTGCAGTGTCGCAACGGTGGATTTAGCGAGGGAGATAGCGCCCCTTTCAAGGGAGATATCTTGGGTAAATGAGGCTGCTTGAGAACACGTTGATTGAGTCATTGTTATTCCTTAAGGTAGTTAAGACCTTGGTTTTAAAGTGTTAGCTACTTACGAATACTCGTCCTTTCTTGCTGCCTTGCATTTTTACATGGCGCATTCTTATTTAAGAGGAATAAGCTGATTTTGCAAATAAGTTAATGACTTAACTTAGATTTGAATATAGCTTAATCATTTAAAATCAGATAGTTAGGTTTTAGATAAAATAAAGCACCTACCAAGGGAATCTTTTGTAGGTGCCTGAAGGGAGATTGGGCGAGAGAATAAGTTCGGTCTTAAGCGGTTTAGCTTTAGAACCTGCTATTTAGGCTCAGCTAAAAACTCCGCGATGAGTCGATAGGTCGCAAGGCACTCCTCAGTCACTAAATCCTGCAGCAACATATAGGCGTGGATCATATCCTCAAACTGATGGTGTTTAACCTTAACGCCTGCCGCTGTTAACGCCCTTGCATAGGCTACCCCCTCGTCTCGCAGCGGGTCGCAACCTGCGGTAAAGATGAGAGTGCTTGGGAGATTAGCGTTGATCTCACCATGCAAGGGCGAGGCTCGTTTGACGAGCTCTGCATCCTTTGCTGCATCTTGGAAATATTGCTCGAAGTACCATTGTACGCGTTGGGTTTCGAGTAAAAATCCCGTGCCATTACTCTGATAAGACGCGCCCGACATAGTGTAATCAACACTGGGGTAAACCAATATTTGCTTGTCTATCCTAAGCTTAGGATCCGATAGGCTGAGCATACTTAAGCTTGTGCAAATCCCGCCGCCCGCGCTGTCGCCCATAATGCTCACGCCTTGCTGATACTCCACCTCGGTAAGCACGCTTTGATAGTGGCGTAGCGCATGTTCACAATCCTCAAGCCCAGCTGGATAGGGATATTCTGGCGCGAGGCGATATTCCACACTGACCACAACGCAGTTCGCAATGCTCGCTAAGTGACGACAAATAGGGTCGTACAGCTCCACACTGCCGCACATATGGCCGCCGCCGTGAAAGTGCAGCACAACGGGCAGGGCCTGTTCTGGCGAAGGGCTATAGACTCGGCAAGCGATTTCACGTTCACCAACTTGCCAAGCCTTATCGGCGATATAGCTAACCTCGGGTTTTGCACTCATTAAGGCGGCTAATTTATTCAGATTTTCCCGCAATAATTGCGGAGTGAATTGAATGTTTTGCGCCTTGGCAAGAGCGATATTTTGGTTCGCGACCTTTAAGAATTCCGCCAGTTTTACCGAGGCGGAGCCTCTTAGTGATGTCTGCATGATTACTCCTTAACGCGTCCGGTTTCAGGAAGGAAATAACTACCGATAAAAACAGTGGTGCTTAGTAGGGTAATTAGGACGAAAGAGGCGAAATAACTGCCTTGATTTATATCCACTAACTTGCCAAATATCCACAGCACAAAGGTTGAAACCAGATAGCTGATAGACCAAAACAGGCTGAAAATAACCGTGATTTTTTGGCCGTTCATTTGGGGTAATTCGTGTGGAATGGTGACCAATGCAGTGACGGGTAAGAAGATACAAAAACCCAGCACAATCGCGCACAGGGTTTGTATCCAAGGCGATGAGCTAAAGGATAACCCGAGCACAGTTAAAAAGATAAGCAGGCCACTTAGGCGAATAATTGGCAGACGCATGGGTTCTTTGCGGCTATAGAGGATGCCTGCAACAGTACCGACAATCCCAAAGCCAATGACCCACTTGCTTTGACTAATCCCTGCCTGTGGATAGAAGGTAAACAGGCAAATGTAGAAGGACAGTAGACCAGAGTATGTTAGGGCGTAAGTCCAGTTAAAGGGATCTTTAATGCCATCCCAATAGGAATATAGACTTTGTTCTTGAGTCGAACTCTGATTATGGTGTTGAAAGCTCTCAAATTTTACCAGTAGCCACAGTAGCGCTAAGGCCAAGCTGGCAAGTGAAAACGCCAATAGACTGTGCTGCCAGCCGCCAGTGATGGCGTTAATCGATGGCATGCCCCAGAGCACGATAGCGGTGCCGATATTAAAGGCCACAGCGTTTAGGCCGTTTATCACAGGTCGCTCTTCGGGGGCGAACCAATGCATCACAATTGGGTTAAAATACACAATCATAAAAGCCCCCCCCAGCCCCATCAAAAAGCGACTGACGAGCAGTAATTCATAGTTAGGGGCATAGGGGGTCATTATCCCTGTCACAATTAGTAGTGCTGCCACTAGAAACGCATATTTCACCCCAAATTTTAATGTCAGATAGGCCGCGGCAAAGGTGCCGACAATTTTCGCTAAGGTCACGGCGCCGCTG
The DNA here is from genome assembly GCF_019457475.1 of Shewanella acanthi. NCBI lineage: Bacteria > Pseudomonadati > Pseudomonadota > Gammaproteobacteria > Alteromonadales > Shewanellaceae > Shewanella > Shewanella acanthi. Next base: position 3,398,680 of record NZ_CP080413.1, on the reverse strand, counting down.
ATTAAACTCGCCGAGGCGAAACTCTCAATATGCATCGATGCCATGATGCTATTCATACTTGCGGTACCACCAACCCAGGCCATGGCGAACAAAACATAGCTGGTGAAAACCAAGCCTTCTACAAGATATTTATGGGTTATTTTCATAGACGTATTGTTTAAAACCTCGAATCAACATTGAGGCTAGGTTAGCGGATAGGGGGGGATAAATAAGTACTACCTTAGTGCACTGCGTGGTTGGCAAATGTTTAATGTTTTGTTGCATTAGTGTAGCTTGTGACCATGTTCACAAAATGGGTTGGGGTATACCTTGCTGGCTTGGTTGTCTGTTGATACTTGGTGGATCAGTGTTTTATCGATTGCGTACTTGGCTGTGTTGTTTATTGTCGCCCAATGGGGTCAAAATCAAGAAATAGGTCAATGGCGTAAGAGACCTTGGGTTTATAGCCTTTCTCTTGGGGTTTGTGCGACATCGTGGGCATTTTACGGCACTGTCGGTCAAGCGGCGGTAACGGGCGCTTGGTTAGCCCCTATTTACATAGGCTCTATCCTCTGTTTGGTGCTGGCTTGGCCTATGTTGATGCGTACCTTGCAAATCGTTAAAAGCCAAAACTTGACTTCGATTGCCGATTTTATTGCTTGCCGTTTCGACCGTTCTCCCAAAATTGCTGCCAGCGTTGCGATTGTCTCTCTGCTAGGGACCATTCCCTATATTGCGCTGCAGCTTAGGGCCATTAGTACCAGCTTTGACTTACTCACCGGCACCTTTCAATCGGGGATCAGTACCGCATTTATTGTGACGATAGTCCTCATTGTATTCAGTATTTTATTTGGTACGCGTCAGCTTGCCGCCAGCAATAATAATCAAGGGTTAGTATTAGCCATTGCCTTTAGCTCTGTGGTGAAACTGGTTGCATTAACCGCCGTGGGGATATTTGCCACTTTCTATATTTTTGATGGTTTTAGCGATCTGCTCTCCAAAGGTGCGAGTTTGCCACCCAGCAATGATGAGGGGTCAATTTACTTTGTCCTATCCCAGATCCTACTTGGGGCGATTACTATTTATGCCCTGCCGCAAGAATTTCACATGATGATGATTGAAAATCACCATGGTAAAGAGCTCAAAGCCGCTCGTTGGATGGTTCCCTGTTACCTATTGATGCTTAATATTTTTGTGTTGCCAATTGCCATTGCAGGGCAGCTAAGTTTCCCCGGTGGTAGTGTCGATGCCGATACCTATGTGTTGACCCTGCCGCTGTTTTATCAGCAGGCATGGCTAGGAATTTTGGTGTATATCGGAGGGCTTGCAGCGGCAACGGCGATGGTGATTGTGGCAACGATCGTGCTCAGTACTATGATATCGACTGAAATCTTAACACCTGCCCTGTTACAGATATCCAAATTTAATTCCCAACAAACCCCTCAACTCTCAGGTATTTTGCTGCGCCTAAGACGAATTTCAATTGCGGTCATTCTGCTGTCGGCCTTCGCCTTCGAGCGATACATCGACCAGCAAAATCATCTAGCGAGTATTGGTCTGTTATCCTTCGTGCTGTTATCCCAATTTGCCCCCGCAGCCGTAGGGGCGCTCTACTGGCGCCGTGCAACCACACAGGGAGCCTTTACTGGCTTATTGATGGGCAGTCTAGTTTGGCTTTATACCCTGTTATTACCTGTGACTTTAGCCGAGGCGCAGTGGGTACAACTTGGGCCTTGGGGGATTGATTGGCTAAAACCCACGGCACTCTTTGGTTTAAGCGGGCTTGATAATATCAGTCATGGTCTCTTTTACAGTTTATTGATTAACATCAGCTGTTTTGTACTGATTTCTCTATTGAAAGACCCAAGCGTTGGCGAAGTGCTACAGGCTGATGTGTTTGTGAACCGTAAAGTTCTGCCTCTGGAGCGGGATCTGTCCATCGAGGATCTTGCAAGCCTATTACACCGTTTCATTAATCGTGAGGAAGCACAGGAGCTACTTGCCAGGGCGAAAGTGCTTGGTTCAGAGGTGAACTTGCAGTCGCGCCGAGAGGAGTTGGTGGACTATACCCGACTTAAACTTTCGGGCGTGCTGGGTTCTGCTTCGACCCGAATGGTGATGAATGCGGCTTCTCGCTCGCAGCAGGTGCCGCTAGAGGATGTGGTGAGCATAGTCGATGAGGCCAACCAGATATTCGAGTTTAACCGCGAGCTGCTGCAATCTGGAGTAGAAAATATCGAGCAGGGTATTAGCGTGGTCGATGCCGATATGCGCCTTGTTGCTTGGAATAAACGCTATATCGAATTATTAGATTATCCAAAGGATTACGTAAAAGCGGGTATTCCGATTGAGAAGCTACTGCGTTACAACATCGACCGCGGCATTATCAAAGGTGATGAGGCCGAGGAGCTTATCGAAAAGCGCCTCGCCCATATGCGTAGCGGCAGTCCCCACCATTTTTTACGTACCATGTTAGATGGTAAGGTGTTGGAAATTCGCGGACAAGCCATGCCGGGTGGCGGCTTCGTCAGTACCTTTACCGACATTACCGACCATATTCAGGCCGAAAAGGCACTGCAACTGGCTAATGAAACGCTAGAGAAGAGAGTCGAGAGTCGCACCATGGAGCTGGCTAAAGCTAAGGCCGAAGCCGAAGCCGCCAATAGTAGCAAGACCCGTTTTCTCGCAGCGGCGAGCCACGATTTAATGCAGCCATTTAATGCCTTAACGCTTTTCACCGAAATGCTAAAACAGAAAGTCACCTCGACCGAATTGCATGATTTAGCGACCCATATTGAAGAGTCGTTAAATGTGGTGGAAAGTCTCTTGTCTGATTTAGTGGAAATCTCGCGTCTCGATAGTAACTCATTAAAGACAGAGCAGAGTCAGTTTGCGATTGATGATTTACTGTCGACCTTAGTGAATGAATTCAACGCGCTTGCTAATAAGCAGGGAATTGATTTTTCCTATCAGTTTTCCTCGTGTTTTGTGCAAAGTGATCAACGACTCCTAAGGCGCATCATTCAAAACTTTTTATCTAACGCCTTTCATTATTCGCCCGCAGGGGCGATGGGCGCGAATTCCAGTCGAGGTAAAAGCAGTCTGAATGGCACTAACGCCGAAGTTAGCGCCGAGGCTGATGGATTTATATCCTGTGACTTCAAGCCGAAGGTGACCCTTGGGGTGAGAAGACTGGGGAACAGCTTACTTATTCAAGTGTGGGACAATGGCCCTGGTATTCCAAAGGACAAACAGCAGGCGATTTTTGGGGAGTTTGAACGATTAGAGTTAACCCGTGAAATCCCAGGCCTTGGCTTAGGCTTAGCGATTTGTGACCGTATCGCTAAGCTGCTCGGGTTGAAAATCCACTTACACTCTGAGGTCGGAAAAGGGACCTGTTTCAGTATTGAAGTGCCCCGTATTTGCGAGCTTAAAAAGCCGAGTAATGTGGTGCAGTTGCACCGTGAGGAAGAGCTTGCCGCAGACAGGTTTAACCTAAAAGTGCTGGTTATCGATAATGACGAGCTTATGCTAAAAGCGATTTCATCCTTACTCTTAGGTTGGGGCTGTCAGGTGATTACCGCACGGGATAAAGTCACCGCTCTGCAGCAAATGACCGAGCATGGCCGACCCAAGCTTATCGTGGCGGATTACCATTTAGATGATGATGTTAATGGAGTGGATTTAGTGACTGAATTACTCCAGCAGCCGTTGATGACAGCACCTATGACTGAGAGCAAACCAACCTGTGTGATTTGCTCAGCCGATCCTTCGGAGTCGGTGCGTCAGCATACCAGTAGCGCCGAATTTAGTTTTGTGCGTAAACCGGTTAAGGCCATCGCCCTGAAGCGAATCGTGAAGCAGTTAGTTTAGGCTTTGATAGTAATGCGATTTGGTCGGTTTATTGGTATAGGATTGGTAAAACAGTGGCTGTAATTGCCACTGTTTTATTTTGGAGTGATAAATGGGAGAAAAGGACTAGCCGTTAACCACTTGCTTATCGTGATTGCTGTCGTTGTTGGTGAGCATCAATTGCTGGAAGACCAGTCCCGCTTGGGTACGGTTATAGACTTCGAGTTTTAATAAAATTGCCGACACGTGCTTTTTAACCGTGGTTTCTTTGATATCAAGGTCATAGGCGATTTGCTTATTGAGGCGGCCATTGGCGATACTGGCGAGCACTGTGTATTGCTGCGGTGTCAATTGGGCTAATTGTTTAGCGAGGCGTTGATGCTCGGCGGCGGTTTGCAGGTCGACATTGATGTCAGTGTGTTCGGGGAGCCAGACTTCGCCCTCTAATACGGTGGCAATCGCCGTTGAGATTTGGGTGAGATTTGCCGATTTAGGAATAAAGGCGCTAGCGCCTAAGTTAATCGCTTTACGGACAATATCGGGTTGATCGTCGGAGGACACCATAATAACGACGATATCGGGAAAATGATTTTGTAAGAGAGTTAAACCGGTAAATCCATCATTTCCTGGCATATGTAAATCGAGGAAAATAATTTCAATATCTGCATTTTGTTCAACGATTGAAATTAATTCTTGAAAGTTTTCAGCTTCCAATACTTCAGCACTATCAAAATTTTTTAGTACCGCCTGCGTCAAGGCAGTTCTAAATAGTGGGTGGTCATCTGCAATAGCCACTTTAATTTGAGACATAATCCATTCCCTTTGTTAGTCCAATGCCAGTTTAATCCCATTAGAAATTAATGCTAGAGAATCTTTCCCTGGTTTAAAAATAATAACCGACTCAGTTGAGTCGGTTATTTTAGGGCGAATATACAATATTATTCTAGAAGCTATAGCCGACTGTTAGTGAAATAGTCTCTGGATCGCCATAATAGGAAACTAATGTAGTGTCACCGCCGGTTGATGGAGTATATCCGCCGTTACCATCTGGAGTTACGAAGGCATAGTTACCCACCATATACTCTTCATCCGTGATATTTTTCCAGTGAACGCCGGCATTCCAATGACCATCGTTGCTATACCAGTTAACACCAAAGTTCAGCAGGCCATACCCATCTTGGGATAACAGGTTGTTTTCAACCGCTAGGTCGTACTCACCGCGATAGTAGTAGTTGCCATTGGCGACGAAGCTACCGATATCTGTGTCCATGGTATAACTAAAACCAACGTTTGCCGTGGTATCTGGCGTATAGGTAATAGTGTAATGGTCGGTGATGTCGATGCGGTTGCCGCTGTTGTCGTAGGAGAATACTTTATCGAAGCTAGAGTCGATTAAGCCTAAGGTCGCGAATAAATTCAGTGACTTAGTGGCTGCGTATTCGACTTCAAGCTCAAGACCTGTAGCGTTAGATGTACCTATATTACCTAAGCGTTGGTTAACTTGAGATGCGTTTTCTGCAGGCAGCGCAGTAACGAACTGTCTGTCCTTATGATCTAAGTAGAAGGCAGTAGCGTTTACACGCAGGCTATCAAACCACTCACTCTTCATACCCAGTTCATAGGAATCAACAACTTCTGGATCTACCGCAGGTTCTGCGAAGGTCGCACGTGGGTTGAAGGTACCCGACTTAAAGCCCTGTGAGTAGCTAGTGAACAGCATCATATCGTCGCTCAGTTGATACTCTAGACCTAGGCGAGGGTTAAGTTTTGACCAAGTTTCTTCATCGTCTAACACCTTAGGAATACTTGCGTTGATCGCATCTTCATCGCGAACATAACCTGGATACCAGCCTGTTTCTGGGTATAGCGCAGTAAACATGACGCCGTTATAAACGGTGGCATCCTTAGTTTCACGGGTATAACGCAGGCCAGCGGTCATCGATAATTTATCTGTGATATCGTAGGTACCTTGAGCGTAGGCAGCATAGCTTTCGCTGTTGTTACAACCACGTACCTCACGGGTTAGACCGCCTAGGGCTTTATAGTATTCATACAGGATGGCATCGAACATACCGCATGAATCGCCCTTAAAGTAATACAGGCCTGAAACAAGTTTCAAATCATCGCCATCGTAGTTAGCCTGGAATTCTTGGCTGAATTGCTCGTCATCATAGATAGCGGGTACGTCGAAAATACGCAGGCTAGTGTTATCGAAGTCGATGTTGGTCGGTGAGTAACTTTCACGTGATGAAGTCACTGATTTCAGTGTCCAATCATCGTTTAGACCATATTCAATCGTGAGCCCCCAACCCTCAGTATCGAGTTTGTTCCAAGTCGGTAAGCTGGTATAAGAATCGTATTTGCTGTCCGGTACTGGCGCATTGGTCAGAATACTTGGCAGCATACGATAACCGCCCTTTGAATTCGACTCGTCCTTGGTTTTATCGTAGTTGAGGCGCATAAACAGGTTATCGGTTGGCGTGTACTCTAAGCTCATACGGCCAGCCATAACGTCTTTGTTATAGTTCTCAGTATCTTGGCTCGGTAATGCCGAGGTTAAGAACTCACCGAAACCATCGCGGTTTAAGCTCGCGAAGGCACCGCCAATGTATAGCTTGTTGTCAATTAACGGTAATTGACCCGCAATTTTGTAGTCCTGTTGATTGTAGCTACCGATGGTGGCATTGAGGTTTAACTCGGCATCGCCACTCATCTTCTTGGTTACGTATTTAACCGCGCCACCGATGGTATTTTTACCATAGAGGGTACCCTGAGGGCCGCGCAGTACTTCGATACGTTGCACATCGAGAATGTCTAATACTGCACCCTGTGGACGGGCGATGTAGACGTCGTCGATATAGATACCGACACCTGGCTCATAACCCCAAAGCGGGTCATCTTGACCTACACCGCGGATAAAGGCGGTGAGGGTAGAGTTAGTTCCACGACTGGTTTGTAGCGTGGTATTTGGCGAAAATTGCTGGATCTCAGTGATCACGCTGATGCCATTTTCCGCTAGATCGGCTGCGCTGACTGAAGTCACGGCGACAGGCACGTTTTGAAGGCTTTCAACCGACTTACGGGCGGTGACTTCAATGTGTTCTAAGATGGCTTGCTTCTCCCCGGTGCCAGCAACATCTTCTTCAGCGATAGCATAATTCGCTGCAAGAACAGATGAGATAGCTAAAGCAATGCAACTCATTTTGATAGTATTCTGTTTCATACAGATTTCCCGTTGTAGTATTTATTTTTTAGAGGTTAGAACTTACTACTATTTTTCTTCACCTTGACTCTATAGTAATTCTTTAAAATTTAAATCGGTACTATAGTAGTATGTGTTTTTATTAAGCTATATTTGTATTACGATTAATTACGGGTGTTTAATTTTATATTTTTAATTTTTATTCAATCCTATATCCCCCAGGTTTTAATTATTTCAGGCATGCTGCTAATTGGTGCGTTAAGTAAATAATCACCTTCAATTCCCCCGTTTTTAACAGTGGAATTAACCGCAATTCCGTGCCCCATATTATTTATTTCAACCAGTGAGATGACGGGTTGATTATTTGAATCTTCCCACGTACTAAATTGATAATCGTTAAATTGCTCAACTTTCGCAGTGGTATTAATTTGGTTGAGATTTAACCATTGCGCCGTCAATCGATGGGAATTCTCGGGATTTACCACTTGATCGTTTTTTCCCGTCCACACCGTAAGCTTGGGCCAGCGTTGCTGATTTGGGTGAACCTGCTTGGCTAAACGGCTGAGTTCCTCAGTCGATTCGGCAGGCCCCTGCTTCATACAGGAAATGGCCTTTGTCAGGTTATCTGCGCAGGGATAGGGCAAACCAGCTATCACCGCGCCGCCTGTAAACAAATCTGGATAGTTAACCAGTGCAGCACTCGCCATAGCGCCACCTGCCGAGAGGCCGATCAAATAGACCTGTTTAGCGGCAGTTTGGCTTTGCAGCTTAGTGACCATGTTTTTGATTGATAACATTTCGCCGCTATCGATCTGTGTATCCTGAGCAGAAAACCAGTTATAACAACGCTTTACATTGTTTTCAAAACTTTGCTGAGGCACCAACAAGGCAAACTTTTTCTCCTCGGCTAGCGCCGTTAACCCGCTTTGATTGGCAAGTTCTACTCCGTCCTGCACGCAACCATGAAGCAGAACCACCAGAGCAGAAGAGTTTGCAAGTTGTTGATTGCTTGGGACCAAATAGGAGGCGGTTAGCTCACCTGGGTTACTGCCAAAATCCGTGAGTGCTTGATAAGCTGAAGTTTCTGCTTGGGCATGAATCGAAAATAGTCCCTCAAGGCCGAGGCTTAGCGTGAGGGCTTTTAGGGTAAAAGATGTTGGTTTGCGCATAGGGCGGATTCCACGTTTGTCAGATCTAAACTTTTATAGTGACAACTTGCGCGGATCCCAGGGCACTTACAATGGCACTTTAGTTCCAGATCCCTTTAACCCATTTTTCTAAAGGCATTGAACTTCACCATAGCCTAAGACTGCTAGCTGTAAAGATGTTGATTTTTCAGACAAAAATTTTCAAATCTTTACCTGATCTCGACATTTCCTTCGTCTACTCGAATCAATTAACGCTATATACTGGTTCAATTATTTTTCGCTGCTAGTACAAATCACTCAACTGCCCGACGTGAACGTGCCCGCAGATTTAGTCGGCCGTCGCCCTGATGTGAAATCGGCGCTGTATCAGCTGCGCTCATCCCTTGCCAGCAAAGATGCGACCTATGTCAGTTACTTCCCGACCTTAAGTTTTACAGGTGCTATAGGTGAATCGACCTCTGGGCTTAAGAAGTTGCTGTGTAACCCCGTGGGCAGTTTAGGTGCAGGCCTAGTGCTGCCGTTTTTGCAGTGGAATCAAATGCAAATCAACAATGACATCGCCGACATCGGTTATCAAACCGCAATCGTTAATTACCGCAAGACGCTCTATAGCGCCTTTGAGGGATGTCGATAATGCGATTTGTGCTAAGCAGCAGTACGCTTATCTGGAAGAAACTCGCCCTGCAATTTACCGCGCCGGCCAAAGCCGAGGTCATCAATGAGAGTCAGTACCGTAACGGTGCCGTCGGTATTCAGGATTGGTTAGATGCCCAGGAGAACAGACGCACGGCCGAGGCGTCGCTGCTTGAGCATCACGATAACCAGCTCTCTGCCCAGTCGATGCTTTATCAAGCCCTCGGTGGCAGCGAAATTGCGCCAAAGCTGACTGAGTAATGTCAATGGCAAGTGATGACTTACAGTCTGTTTAAAAGCAAAAACCGCGAACACTTATTGGTGTTCGCGGTTTTTAAATTTGCGTCTTGCTTTTTGCGGACAGTCTAGCTTCGCAGTATTTGCAGTGGCAGGCTGAGCATCTCATCGCCTGTGCCTGCTAAGTGCCAAATGATACCGACAAGGGCGGCAACGGTAAGTAAATACCACACAGTCGAGAAGACTTGCCCGTATCTGTCCAGTGGTAACAAATGGCTCTGGTGGCGGCCGCGCCACTCGAATACGATTTCTAAACTACCAATTAACAGCAAGAAACCGAGTAGCGCCAGTCCTAAGGTATAACTGATATAAACCCCAAAAGCGGCCCCAATCACGCAGGCAATCAATCCCATGATGCTGTTCATGGAAAAACTGATGCTCTTGAGGATATGGCCACCATCGAGCGGCAAAATGGGCAGCAAGTTAAACAAATTCAACAGGGCATTAAAGGCCGCAAGTCCGGCGAAGAAGATATTATCCGTCACGTAGTAGGCAATCAGTGAGGCGATGGACATCAATAGCCCGAATGTCGGCCCCATGATGGAAATCACCACATCCTGCCAGCGGGTGTTAATTTTTTCATCGCTGAGTGCGAGACCGCCCATAAAGGGGATGAGGTAAATGCCCTTGGTTTTCATCCCAAAGTACTTCATTGCCCGAATATGTCCGTATTCATGGAATACTAAGCAGGCAATTAAGGCTAACGCAAACTGCAATGAAAACAGCCAAGAATAGGCCGCAACACTGGCGCCTGCGAGCAGCACTTTGACAACCTTGGCGCTTTTTAGCAGTTTAAAGCCAAGAGAGGCTAATCCCACAAAGCTGAATTTTTGGGTTGCCACGACAGGGACTTCTGGGGTTTGGCGTTCTATATCCTTCTCGGTGCGTGTGCCTTCGGCAATGATTTCATCATCTTGTATCAGACGGTAATCGAAGCGGAAGGGCTGCCAGACGACATCGGTTTCGAGCCGCATGTTGATTTTGGTTTCTTGAACTTGGGTTTCGTCCGTATCTGGAAGGGCAATGCTGCGCTGCGCCGTGATTTCAAATTGATGCACTCTTAAGCCACCATTATCAACGCTGGCGGCCTTTTGTGATACTAGGTTGTTGTCCCAAAACAGTTGTTGCCAACCCGCGAGTGAGGCTTCTAAACGCAGTTGCTTACCAAGGCAATCAATCTTAAGTAGTTCCAATTTAGGTTCCGTTTATTTTATCGCTAATAAGTCCTGATCTCTGCCATAGGTGACCAAAAGATGCTGTTTGCATGATGTTGGTGCCGTAATTCTGGCAGTACGACAAATTATGCCTGTGATTTTGCGTCGAAGATATGCGCTTTTGGGCTTATACAGTGATAAAAGTGGCACGTCCGAGCACTATTGCTCATCTAAACTGCGAACTATGTCGATGCCTTGGCTGATAGTGGTGAATGCAAGTTTCGCGATACAACATTGGCCAATCGCATTGGCGTGGTTTTGAACCCATTTAATAAAATCGGTTAGTGGCAACTTTTGCTCTTGCTTGAGCAGCACCGGCAGCTCAGCAATCGGATCTTCGTTTTCATGGGTAGGAGCGGTTCGAATTGAATATTGCTGACCTTTACTATCGAGTAAAAGGTCGGTATTGATGAAGTGATGTTGATTTAGGCAGGCGATTTCGAGCCAATCTCGCTGGTGGGCGAGGTAGAGCATTTCATCATTTTCAGTGAGTTTGATAATGGCGGGCCATTCAATCTCGGCCATTTTTACCTGGGTCATTCACACTCCTTGATGCGGCTTGGGCGAAATTGGATTTAACACTCAGGGCTTATCTTGTTGGCAGTATGCCATGGGGTCAATAGGGATTAAAAGCGCGGCGGTCATATTGGCCGCCGTGTTAGGGTGAAATAGGCATATGCCTAAGATCAGGCCTTAGCCTTTGCGTTGTAATCAAAGTGAATTTCTTGATTCTCATTACTAATGGTGCAAGTGCCGTATTCCCGCGTACTGCGATAGTTGGCTTGACCTATGTGAAACTCGACATTGAGAAACACATGCTTGAGCACAGTGATACGGTAGTTCTCATAGTAACTCTCGACTTCCTGTCTGAGGCTATCAAACTCCAATTCCTCACGGGTGCGCTCATCAAGGATACGTTTCTTCTCATCGAGCATGATTTTGATTTGCTCAATCATAATAGGGTCATCCTGCCATTCGGATTTTGGCGGGAGTTTTTTGATTTTCGCTTCGATATCAAGGCTGGCGACTACCATGGCCTTTACGCTTTCATCGAGCTGTTTAAGTCCTTGCTTTAACTCGCCCTGCTCCATGGCGCAGTAGACTTCGGTTTTGGTGCCTGCAGTCGCACCAAATACCACTGCGGTGACGCCTTTTTCCGCATGGGCGACACCGCCCACTAAGTCACCTCGACGGCCACTTGGATCACTGACCGTAAGCGTGCCAGCGGTTTTTGTATTGCTATGGAGTAATTGTTTCGTGACCAGAATATCGCCTTTTGCAGTGAGCTGGGAATACTGCACAAATTGAGCGCTGATTTGGCCTTGGGCATTCAGACTAGTTGAGAATTCATTGACTCTCACCTGTCTGCCAATCACCCCTTTACTGACGGTGATATCGCCTCCAGCTTCAAGGGTTGCTGATTCGACAAAGCCCATCACGGTAATGTCGCCGGTTGCTTTAACTATCATGCTTTCGCTGACATTGCCCGAGATCAGTACGCTACCCTTAAAGTTGATATGGCCAGTCCCTACATCCACATCCTTAAGCACTAAAACATCATCGACATTCATGCCACTGCGGGTTTCGACGGGTTGGCCACTGACAGAGGCGATAAGCTTGTTGGGGTCGTCTGGGTGCAGCTCAGTGCCTATTCCCGCCTGCATTGCTAAGTCTTTGCCGACCTTTTGTGGCAGCGCTTGGCCTTGGATGTTATAGCCAGGAGCGCCTTCGGTGGCGCAGTGTTTGACCATGAGTAAATCCTTGGGTTTTACCATGATCAGGGCGCCGAGGTTACGCATATCCACTGAGCCGTCTTCGCGTTCTTGGGGTTGTAGCAGACGTTCGCGGGCGAGGGAGACTTTACGTTCTAGAAGGGCATTTTCGCCATTGATAGGTTGTTTGCCGAGGGCAATTTCACCTTGGCAACTTTCACCAGGTTGTAGGGAATGTAATTTTTGCAGCAGTGCTTGAATACGTTGTTTACTTAAACCCATGGAGACATTATGGGACTTAAGTTCGTGAAGAATATCAGGTAGGGTGACTTCTTTACCGCCCCAAGGGGCGGTAAGAGTCAGTGAGGCATGCATTTTATCTTCGCTGATTTCTACACTGACACTGCCATCGCGCCTTTCGGCGAGTACTGCAAATAATTCAAATTTACCGTCATCTTGATGGCAGAGGCTGTTGGTTTGATTGATGATTTTATCTATAGCTGGTTCGATGGGGAACAGAGTGGCAAATTCGGGTACAGACAATAAGCGCATGATATCGTCACGGGTGATGGGACCGTGCACATTTGGAACGAGGCGTAATTCAGCCTTGGTATGATCACTGCTTAGCTCAAGAAGTTCAGGGGCTAACATAGCTTACTACCTACCCAGTTGTTTTATTATTGTTCGAAGTTCAATTCGAGTATAACAGTAGAAACTTTATGCAAAAAAGCGTTTTCGGCTTAAAAATCAACAAATGTTGTAAATTTGTTATTCGAGAATGTGGCGTTGATTTTTAAACCATCTTCAATGCTGTTTACTGTCTACTTAGGTTGGTTGGGTTATTTCACCGCCCAGGTTTCGACTCGACATCCCCTCGTTTAATAATATGATTTTATTAGTAATATTTTTATTTGTTCAACAGATTTGTATCAGCTTGTGAAGGAATCCACAGAATACGGCTGAAAAGCGAGCTGAAAGCGTGATTATGCATTAGAAATCAGGGGGTAATAGAGGCTTATTCAGGGCGATTCCGGGATGGAATCTTGGCCACTTAAAGGATTCGAGTGGCCGGAATGTGAATGTCAAAATGAAAGTATTGGGCTTAAATCTTCTGAAAATAGTACAACTTGTATTTGTTATTCTCCGCTGGCACTGTCAGTTGGCCAAATTCGGCGGCAATGGTATCGGAATAGGGCAGATGGCGGTTAGCAACAATCTGCCAAATACCATTGTGCTGCAATTGTTTCGCACTGTCGGCCACGAAGCGCTGGGCAATGCCTGTTGTGCTGGCTAAGCCATCGTGAAATGGTGGATTAGAGATAATACCGTTAAAGCTGCCTGTGGTTTGTGCAAGGCCGTCGGAGGGATAGACCTTAGCCGTCATACCGTTGGCTGCTAATGTCAGTTCGCATGAGGCGAGCGCCATGGCATTGATATCGACACATTCGAGTGACAGACTCGGCTGCGCCTTTAACAGTGCAGCGGTAATCACCCCTGCGCCGCAGCCAAAATCGAGCACGCGGCCCGAGAGCGTTGGCAGGTGCGATAAGAGTAATTCGGTGCCTTCATCGAGGCGTTTCTCGCTAAATACCCCGACTAAGTTGCAGATAGTCACTTTACCCTGCGGCGTTGCCAGTTGATATTGGCTCGTCCAATCGCTGAGAGAAATGGCTGGCGCATCGCCAATCAGGCTACTGCCATAGAGCAAACAATGTCGAGCGTTATCGAGTTTTACAGCGGTTGAGAAGTAATCCGGCAGTAGTTTGACCAGTGATTTAATCCCACCTTTGTTTTCACCTACTACGAGCAGTTGCCCATCGGCGACCAAGTGTTTGGCGGCGAGGTTAAACAGGTAAGGGGCTAAGGGTTTGGCCTTAGGGAAATACACAATAACCGTATCGTATTTGTCATCGTGCGGGAGCTGATGGCCAAAGTAGCAACGTAGCTTGCTGTTCGCCTGTGGCTCAAGCTGTAAATAGTGATGGTAATCTAAGGCGAGGGCATCGATAGACTCAGCGACATCAAGTAGCGCCTTTGGCAGCGAATCCGCCTCATGGTTTAGCACGAGGACCCGCTGCTGGCTTAGGTGGTCTTGGTTACGAATGATGATCTGCGATGGATTGGTTAACACTATGCTGGTACCGATAGGAATAATTGAGGCCATTATAACCCTAAATCGGCCCTCGACCAGTTAGCTCTTATTGGAAAAGCAGACCCACTAACTTGTAATGGGTCTATCGGATGCTAGGCTATATTAGTTAACTGCCGAGTTAGCTGGCTCTTTTACTTTCTTCGGTTTTGGCAGCAGGCTAAAGATTTTATTGGCGATATCGGTATTGTCCTGATGGCCATTAAAGAGTCCTGCAGCAGGGCCTGCGGCAAAAACCTGTACATCCATGCCAGTGTGGCCTTCGGTTGTCCAGCCTGTTCCAGTACGGTTATCAATCACATGGCGAACGGCAGTTGACATGGTTTCTAGTCCCTGCATGCGAGCGACGTTTAACTTAGCAATTTCTTCTTCAGTTAATTCAAAACCTAAGCCGCGGGATAAATCGGTTTTCCATTCATCGCCACCTATGGCGGCCTTCGCAAGCGTGTCTGGACTGGCGGAGATATTACGCAGCACTGCAGGATCCCATTTGTAGTTTCCATCGGCGCCGATAGATAAGCCACCCGTGTTATGGTCCGCGGTGATGACCATCAGGGTGTCTTGGTGTTCACGTACATATTGCTCAACGACTTCGATGGCATTGGCAAACTCGTCCATTTCGCCCATGGCAGCGGCGATATCATTGTTATGGCCTGCCCAGTCAATCAGGCTGCCTTCGACTAATAGCACAAAGCCTTGGTCATTTTGTGACAGCAGATTTAGCGCCTTTTGGGTCAGGGAGCTAAGTCTGTGGGCATCCTTTTCATCCACCGCCCACGGTAATTGCACTTCGGCGAACAGACCGAGCACCTTAGGTTGAGTGATAGTGGCCAAGTCCTCGAAGCGGGTAATGTGTTGGTAACCCTGCGCTGTAAACTGGGCTAACAATTCGGGCGGAAAATAGCTTTGTCCACCGCCCAATAACACATCTGCGTTAGTACTTAGATAGCTTTGGGCGATAGCATCGTAGTTTTTACGGCTCTCGTTGTGGGACAAAAAGGCCGCTGGCGTCGCGTGATTAATCTGACAAGAAACGGCAACGCCGGTACTTAGTCCCAGCTCCTTCGCCTTTTCAAAAATAGTCGGTAAAGGCTGCTTTTGGGTATCAACCGAGATTGCCCCATTATAGGATTTATTGCCCGTTGCCAGCGCAGTCGCCGCCGCCGCAGAGTCGGTCACATAACCACTTACGCTCGCTGGATAAGTGCTCGCCATGCCCACGAGTAGCCTGTCGAACACGGTTTGCTCAACTTCTTCGGTGTCCGGATTGTCTTTGTAATAGCGATAGGCGCTGGTGTAAGCAGGCCCCATGCCATCGCCTACCATGATAACGATATTTTTCGGACGCGCAGGCGCCTTGGCTGGCCCAATATCATCGGCAAAGCTTGGGGAGGCGAAACCTAATCCCAGCGCAAGGAGCAAGAGTGGCGCTTTGGTAAAACTCATATCGGATCCTAGAATGATGCGGCGCCAATAACGGCGCCTTAAATCAGTAAATTGTGTCTCGCTTTCAAAAATGAACCTAGGCCTTAACGCGCGCTTCAATGGCGTCCATCAACATGCCAGTGATATCCACATCGAAGGCCGCTTGGATTTCACGAATACAGGTTGGACTGGTCACGTTAATCTCGGTCAGCTTGTCGCCAATCACATCCAGACCGACAAAGATCAGGCCGCGTTTTTTAAGCTCTGGGCCAATGGCGCGGGCAATCTTCCAATCGGATTCAGACAATGGCTGGGCGACACCGCTGCCACCTGCGGCTAAGTTACCACGGGTCTCGCCCTTTTTTGGAATGCGCGCGAGTGCATAGGGCACAGGCTCGCCATCGACCACCAGAATACGTTTATCGCCCTGGGTGATTTCAGGGATAAAGGCCTGAGCCATGGCATATTGGTTACCGTACTGGGTTAAGGTTTCGATGATCACCCCAAGGTTTGGGTCGTCCTGCTTTACGCGGAAAATCGAGGTGCCGCCCATACCATCTAAGGGTTTTAAAATGATATCGCCCTTAGCTTGGTGGAAGGCGCGAATGCGGTTGGCATCGCGGGTCACGATTGTCTCTGGGGTAAATTCGCTAAACCAGGCGGTAAATAACTTCTCGTTAGCATCACGCAGGCTCTGCGGTTTGTTAACAATCAGCACACCTTTTTCTTCAGCGCGCTCAAGCATATAGGTCGCGTAGATAAATTCGGTATCGAACGGTGGGTCTTTACGCATTAATACCACGTCGAGGGCTTCGAGCGGCGTATCTTGTGCTTCACCGAGCTCAAACCATTTACTGGCATCGTTGATGACTTTTAGCGGGCGCATATTGCCCATAGCCACGCCGTTCACCATGGCAAGGTCGGCCATTTCCATATAAAACAGCTCGTAGCCACGCGCTTGAGCTGCCATCAGCATGGCAAAACTGGAGTCTTTCTTAATGTTGATCTCACTGATGGGGTCCATCACTATGCCGAGTTTTATCATTAATCTGTTCCTTATTGATTGCCATGGTTGGCGTAAAGCTGGATGAAGGCTGAGTTTGGGTTAAGTCGTTTAGCCTAAATCACCAAATCTAAGTTGTAGTGCGGTAATGGCCGTGAGCGAGGCGGTTTCGGTTCGCAGCACTCGGGGGCCGAGGAGCACATCGGTAAACTGATGCGTCTCTGTCATGGCGATTTCTTCCGCCGATAATCCGCCTTCAGGGCCAATTAACAACCGCACCCGGCTATGGGACAAGTCCAAGCCGTTAATACCGTGAGCCGCACGCGGATGCAGGTTAAGTTTTAATGCTTCAGTTGGCTCGCTGCACCATTCCTGTAATTCCATTGCAGGGCGTACAACGGGAACTTGGCTGCGACCGGATTGCTCACAGGCGCTGATCACGATCTTCTGCCATTGCTGAATTTTCTTCTCGAGGCGCTCGCCACTGAGTTTGACGCCGCAGCGGTCTGAAAACAGCGGCGTGATGGTATTCACCCCAAGTTCAACGGATTTTTGAATGGTAAATTCCATTCTATCGCCACGGGAAATCACCTGACCTAAATGCAGGTTTAATGGAGATTCGGAATGATTGGCATCGCAGCTAAGTACTTTTACCGTAACTGATTTTTTACCCGCATCGATAATTTCGGCAAGATAATCATGACCATCACCATTAAACAGGCTGATTTGTTCACCCGCACCCATGCGAAGCACTTTGCCGATATGGGCCGCACCATCTTCGTCCAGATTTAACTGTTGATTGAGGGCAAGTGGCAGAGGTTGATAAATTCTTGGAACTCTCATTGTCGACCTTATTCGGCTAATTGTGGGCTCGGTGGTGCCTTACAGGCACTTTGCACAAAGGGATTATGGTTTCCCTGCAGCTTAGCGATGGCGTTATCGCGTTTGCATTCAATAGTATCAACTGGATAGCTTTTATCCCATGCTTTAAATAATTTTAATTGCTGTGAAGCGATCTTTAAGCCATAGGTTTTTTGCATGTACAGGTAGGTTCGGGCGATTTTGCCACGGGCGTGGGGCGCGGGTTGTGCCTGACGATTTTTAAAATCGATAACCATGTCGCATTGCCCGTATTGCTCAGGTTTTCCGTTCCATTGACTGAAGCGAAAGTTACTGCGATCGCCATTCACTTCGCCAATCGCGGGCACCAAATTGTGCATATCCGCTTCCATTTTATTGAACTCGGTGCTGCTGTCGGCGCAATGTTTACGACCACCCTTTTGCCAACACTGTAATTGATGGCCAAATTCCCAAGCGGGGACCACGTGTTCCCACTCGATTCGATTGGCACGCGTTTCCAGTTTTCGCACTTGATAACCGCAGCTATTCAGATCTGGTTTCCAAGATTTACCTTTGATTTGAATGTCACAGCCACAGTAAAAATCCACCGCGGGCAGGGCATTGGCGCCCTTGTCCTTGTAGAGGGACTGGGACAACACTTTGGCTTGACTGAAACTGCTGGGGTGAGAAGGGGAGGCATTGGCGGGCAGCGCAATGCTGGCAACACTGGCGAGGCACAATAAGAGCGCTCGGCAATTGGAGGTAATGGCTTGCTTATTCAACATTTATCCCAAAATCATCATACTACGTGGGCCTTGGGCCCATCTTTTATGGCGTGATGTTAAGGGAAATGCCAACTCTTATGCAAATTGAGACTTAAGCTAAGCTGAACAATTGTGAATCCTATACCGATTCGGCTCGCAAAAGTTGGGTTTTACAGCGTTTACATAGGTAACGAGTCTCACCGCGCATCACCTTATTATGGCGACGAATACTGAGTCGAATTGGGCCACATAGGCAGCGGTATTCGACATCGTTGCTTGTCACAGTCTCGGTATTAAAACTGTGGGTGGTTTTGGGATTCACCTTAAAGACTCGCCGCATTAGGGATTGCCACTCACGGCCATGGGGTTTGGTTTTGCCGTAGAGGGTGAAGCACAGAAGGTGGCAAATTTCGTGGGGCACGACTTCGGCTAAAAAAGCCTCACTGTTTTCCTTGAGTAACACAGGATTAAAGCGCAGACGATTTTGCTGTAGATGGGCCGTACCCGCACTTTTCCCCCTGAGGGTAAATTGAGTGATGGGGCGGATAAAGCTGCGTTTGAAATAGACCTCAGCCTCTTGGTAGCAGGTTTCGATTCTATCGTGAATTTGCTGTTCAAGCGGGCTAACTGCTTTGCTTTTTAATGCTTTTTTCGCACAGGGCTGGGATGATGCCTTCGACAAAGAAGCTGTTGGATAATTTTGCCCAAGTGAGTGCGCCGCTTTACGGCGAATAGAATTGAGAAGGGCGCTTGGGGATAACAGGGTCTTTGGCGATAACATCTTAGTGAGTACTAGCTCTCTGAAATAAGTCTATATCTTGGTGTGATAGGCCAAGTGGCATCATTAACAGCAATGCAGCTTACCCTTGGCATGATAACTAAGGGGGAGCGGCATTGCTAGCAAAGGGCTTTTTATCAGCCCCTATTCTAGAACTTTACTTAGCAGGGTTTGCTTACAGGCTTGCAGCGGCCTGCATTACCATGGCGCGAACCTGCTCAACAATTTGTTGTTCGGTTGGATTGTCGTAACCTTTTACCCTAGGGGTATGGATATGACCAACTTTAGCGCGGGAGTTGAATTTTTGCTGTAACACTATGGAGCGGTAGGATATTTCATTTGAGAGATAACCGCCGCCAGAGCCTTCGACCGAGGTAGCAGTTTGTAACTCGGCGAGGGATGTGGCCTTAAACTCACCGCGCGCTAAGGTAAAGACAGTTTGATTATCGTTAATCTTCCACTTGCCCTCCTGCAATTGCATTGCGGCAACGGGCAATGAAAACTCCACGAACTCTGGTCCCATAAATTCTTTGTTATTCAGCTTAGGCGCGAGCGGCGCTGTTTTGCTTGCGCCAGTGAGTACATTTTGGTTATCTGGCGCTGCCGCACTTCGGTTGCGGCCAGGGAAGCGTTCGAGGTCAAAATCGCTGCGGCCCATACTCACGGTAAACACCAACTGGGTTTTAGGGTCGCGATAAATTGGACTTAACAGAGATTCGATAATGCCTTGATCGAAATCGGCGAAACGTACTGGGATCATCGCGGTTTCAATCTGGGCTTTTTTGCCGTTCACATCGAAGCGAAATCCATCCAGCGCTAGGGCAACTAAGCCTGACGGATTACTCTGACTTATATCTTTATCGAGGAAGAAGGGATCGAATCCGGTCAGGAAGATTTTAATCTGCACATCGTCTTTGTATTGGATATCGCTAAAACCACGGGAGGACTTTTCAACGGCGCTGAGGAGAATTTTTTGTTGCCAATCTGCCATCTTAAAATCGGCGCTGGCGGTTTGCAGGTTTTTCAGCATGGATAATCGTCCCCAATAGAGGGAGCGATCGTCTGTATGGCCAGATTGCACGTCACGCACCGCCTGTTGCCATAGTCTTTGTCCTTGACGGGCGGCAATTTGCGTCGCATCCCGCTCATTTTTTTGTGCCGCTAATTGTGAGGCAAGACCTTCTTCGAGCGCTTGATAACGACTAACCACCTCGCCTAGGGACAGCTGCGCCGTCGGTAAACGGGAAATTTCAACATCACCGAACAATTGCACTGCGCTGGCCGTTTGAATAAGACTTAAGGTGAGGGCGAGGGCTAAACTGGTCTTCAACATGCTAATTTCCTTTTATTTTAATCTGTTATTCCCGTAATGGGGGGACTCCTAAGGGCGGCGTGCATAGCCAATGTTGCTCAAGGGATTACACCATTCCACTTTTCTGCCGAAAATAGGAGCCAAAAAATGAGCATCGATGGTTTGAGTATAAGAGTTTAGCCCCTGTGATTCGAGGAACTTATTGATCTTTTGAATAATTAGTCAGGAGCGGTTTGGGTAAAGAGAGTGGTTAGTGCGATGGAGATTTGAATAGGACTCGCACCTTTCGGCCAGATTTTTCTGGCCAAAGCGTAAAAGATTGGGGCAGCTTAAAAACTCAATCCTTTAATAGGGTTAACCCATTAAGGATTGGAGGCTTTCTTGGCTACTAAAGCGTTTTACAAAGAAGTCGAGGAAGGCGCTAATGTTGGTCGCTAATTGGCGGCGGCTCGAATACACCCCATAGACCTTAAAGGGCTCAATCGGCCATTCCTGCAAAATTGGCACAAGTTGGCCGTTAGCAAGCTCGTTTTTACAGGCTGAATTGGAAAGTAGAGCAATACCAAAATCGTCGATGGCGAGTTGCTTCACCATTATCGGACTATTCACCCGCACCTTACGTTGGAAGTTTACCATGGTTTTTCGTGCCCCCTTGCCTAGCGGCCAGATAGGTGCCGAACGTGAGGTACCGAGTAAAATCCCACTGTGTTCACTGAGTTCTTTAGGCGTGGCGGGGGTGCCACGTAGCTTTAGATAACCAGGGCTGGCAACCAGAATTGGCTGACGCTCAAACAGCAGTCTTGCCACTAAGTCTGAGGATTGCAATGGGCCATATTTGATAGCGATGTCATATCCTTCGCCCACCAAACCAATATCATTGTCAGTAAACTGGACATCTAATTCGACATTGGGATATAAACGCATGAATCCGCTACAGAGGTTAGCGATTAATTCTTGGCTAAATGACACCGGAATCGCGATTCTAAGTGAGCCCGCTACGTCTTCGTGAGTACTCTCAATCACAGCCTTAGCCGCTTCTACCTCATTGCGAATGGAATCACAGTGTTGGTAAAAAAGTGCCCCCACTTGGGTGAGGCTCAAATTGCGGGTGTCGCGCTGTAATAATCTTACTCCAAGCTCCTCTTCGAGCTGCGCGATCTTGCGACTAATGGTGGATTTTGGATGGCCGGTTTCCCGGGCTGCCTGGGAGAATCCCTTGGCTCGAACTACCGCTGCAAAGAGCATCATACCGTTTAAATCTGGCATGTTTTTCCCACTGTCTCATATTTGGAACATAGCGTCTTGCGCAGTTTAATGGCATTTGACGCGATAACAAAGCTATATTTATTGGCTAAAAATTTTCAGAGGCTAAAGCAGAGGATCTTTTGATGACCAGCAATAATCAGCCCAAACACACGACTCAAGCCCAAACGCCCGATCCGCTTTTTTTACAAGCCGAGCATTTGGCAAAAGATTTTTCGCTGTTTCCTAAGCACAGCAAACAGAGCCTATCAGACGAAATTAAAGGTCTGTTAAACGATGACGCCATTCAGGCAAACCTGAAGGATTTAGCATCGTTAGATGTCGACGGATACGTCGCTAAAGTTATCCAGCCGACCCAAGATAAAGGTCGTCCTGGCGCTAAGCGCATTATCGCCGATTTAAAAGGACGTTTAATCACCGAAACTCACTTGGGCTCTTTCTATAGCGCCGAAGTTGAATTGAATTTCGGTACTCGCACCCGTCGCGTCGGTTTTATCGCTCAAGAGCGTACGACCTCTAACGGCGCTTGGATGCCAGAACACCATTATGCGGCCTGTAAAGCGATTCGTCATTTTGCCGAATTGTCTATGCCTATTATCTACCTCATCGACACCCCAGGGGCCGATGCGGGCGAAGTGGCTAACAGCCAAAACCAAGCTCACTCTATTTCTAAAGCGATTGCCGAGAGTGCCAACGTTGACGTACCTACAGTAGGTATTGTTATCGGTGCGGGTTACTCGGGCGGCGCGATTCCATTAGCGGCGGCTAACATCCTGTTATCCCTACGCGATGGTATTTTCAACACCATTCAACCACAGGGTCTGCAAAGCATCGCCCGCAAGTACAATCTGTCATGGCAGGAATGTGCTAAGTCTGTTGGTGTGTCTCCAGAAGAGCTTTACACAGCAGGTTGTATCGACGGTATCATCGATTTCTCTCCGAGTGACCGCGATGAGCGTCAACACAATTTGCGCCGCGCTATCATCAGCTCTATCGAGGCTGTTGAACGTGCAGCAATGAACTTTGTGCGTGAATCTAAAGATTTACGTGAGCATTATGACCGCAGCTTAACCCGTTTCTTAAATCCATCAAAAAACCTGATGGCGCTTGAGTTAAACGCGGAATTAGCGGTAGCTAACAGCCCAACTAACCACCACAACTTATTCGGTAGCGCCTACCGTTACCTGCGTTATTTAACGCTGCGTAGCCGCATCCATTCAATCTCTCAGGAGCAATACGGACGTCTGTCACGTGTTAGCGTGCCTGAAGGTGACTTGTTAGCGCGTATCCAGCAAGAGCAGGACCGTGTTTTCCAAGCTTGGTTATCAAGCCCTGATAAGCTGGTTTACGATGAAGATCTAAACAAGCTGTGGGCGAACTTTATTGCTAAGCGCGATGAGGTCTCTACCGAGCGTAACATGCTGACGCGATTGATTTTGGGTGAGCCAAAAGAGAACTACAAAAAAGCACGTAAGGCGCTGTTATTTAACATCGGTTGGTCTTTATATCACCGCTGGAAGAGCAACGCGGCAAACAACTTCAAGGGCTTAATCCAGCACCTTGAAAATCTGCCAAAGTCTGTAACTCAAGCTAAATGGCCTGAACTGAATCAACTGACTGTGCTCGATGTGGTTGTTAACGATGAGCTGCGTGAAGATTTTATTTGGCAATGCCATAACATCCTGATCTTCAACTCACTTTACGACAACGTTGTGGGCAGCCTAGCGTCTATCGCGAAAGAAGCCATGATGTCTAAGAGCTTATCTCGCAACTCAGTGAACAATCTGCTGCACAAGTCGATTGATACTGCGCTGTCTACTCAAGATACCGCTAACGACAAGGCCAAGTTCTACAAGTGGCTGAAGTACTTTATGGGTCAATCTAACCGTGCCGATTTATTGGTGCGTGTAGAGCAATGGAAGAGCGTGGGTTTCCCGCAGCTTAACGACAGTCTGTTCGTTATCCTGACCTACTTCTTCGAGCGTTTACTGCCTGAATACTTCGACAGTGAAAGCGATAACAGCAAGTACACTGGCGCGATTAACCCTGTGCGTATCGGTCGTCGTAAGGACTTCTGGAACCGCTTAACTATGGGTTATCAAGACTTACTGATCCAGAAAGTACTCCGTGACGAGAAGCGTACCGGCAAGATGACTTGGGAAAACGTCATTAAGCAATTCTTCACTCACTTCGATGAAATCAACAGCGATAAGATGTCAGCTAACCTGCTGAATTTCCCTGGTTTCCGTTTATCAATCGAAGATGCGTTAGAGAAAGGTATTCGTCCTTGTGGTTTGATCACAGGTATCGCTGACTTTACCGAAAATGGTCAAAAAGTCCGTGTGGGTGTGGCTGTGTCTAACACGGCATTCCAAGCGGGTGCCTTCGATATGGCGAGTGCCGAGAAGTTCTCTGCGCTGTTAATC
Organism: Shewanella acanthi; assembly: GCF_019457475.1. Taxonomy (NCBI): domain Bacteria; kingdom Pseudomonadati; phylum Pseudomonadota; class Gammaproteobacteria; order Alteromonadales; family Shewanellaceae; genus Shewanella; species Shewanella acanthi. The sequence continues at coordinate 3,374,683 of NZ_CP080413.1, read as the reverse complement.
GAGTGTGCTAAGCGTAAATTGCCAGTGGTTTGCTTTATCAGCTCAGGCGGTATGCAAACTAAAGAAGGTGCGGCTGCACTCTTCTCTATGGCGGTTGTGAACGACCGTATTACCCGTTTCATCCGTGACAACGAGCTGCCAGTACTGATGTTCGGTTTTGGTGACTGTACCGGTGGTGCACAGGCGAGTTTCGTGACTCACCCATTAGTGCAAACCTATTACCTGTCGGGTACTAACATGCCGTTCGCGGGTCAAATGGTGGTACCAGCGTACTTGCCTTCGACGTCGACGCTGTCTAACTACCTGTCTAAAGTGCCAGGTGCAATGGCGGGCCTAGTCCACAACCCATTCAGCGAAACTTTAGATTCGCAATTAGCGAGCATCGATCCTTTAATGCCAATGCCAACGGCTAAGATCAATGACGTTATCATCAACGCATTGTCTACCCTAGTGGTTGAAGCGACGGTTGAAGATGATGTGATCGTACAGAACGACCCACGTCAGCTAATGAAGCCAATCAACAAGGTACTGGTTCACGCCCGTGGTTGTACTGCGGTGAAACTGATCCGTAAGGCCCACGACAACGACATCAACGTGGTGTTGGTGGCGTCAGATCCAGATATGACAGCGGTGCCTGCTGACATGCTGAAAGAGTCTGACAAGTTAGTCTGTTTAGGTGGTAACACCTCAGACGAAAGTTATTTGAACGCTTACTCAGTACTGAAAGTTGCCGAATACGAGCAAGTTGACGCACTACACCCAGGTATCGGCTTCCTGTCTGAAAGTCCACAGTTTGCTGCATTGTGTGTGAATAATGGGGTTAACTTCGTTGGTCCTAGCGTGCATTCGATGACGACTATGGGTAACAAGTCTAACGCGATTAAGACATCACAGGGCCAAAACGTACCTGTGGTTCCTGGTTCACACGGTATTCTGTCAAACGCTGAGCAAGCGGTGAACGTGGCGAGCGAAATCGGTTACCCAGTGCTGCTTAAAGCGGTACAAGGTGGTGGCGGTAAAGGTATCCAGGTCGTTAAACGTCCTGAGGATATGATTGGTTTATTCCAAAAAACCTCTACCGAAGCGGCTGCGGCCTTTGGTAACGGTGACCTGTACTTAGAGAAATATGTGACGTCATTGCGTCATATCGAAGTGCAGTTACTCCGTGACAAGTTTGGTAATGCCAAGGTATTAGGTTTACGTGACTGTTCGGTTCAACGTAACAACCAAAAAGTGGTTGAAGAATCTGGCTCAACCATGCTGCCGGATGAACTGAAGAAACAAGTGCTGGATTATACCCGTGCACTAGGTGATGCGACCGATTACATGGGTGCAGGTACGGTAGAGTTTATCTACAACCTCGATGCGAACGAAGTGTACTTCATGGAAATGAACACGCGTCTGCAGGTAGAGCATCCAGTAACGGAAGCGACTTCGGGTATCGATATCGTGAGCGCCCAGTTTGATATTGCTGCGGGCCGTTCAATCGAGCATTTGGAACCGAAGGAAATCGGTTACGCAATGGAAGTGCGTGTGACTGCTGAGAAAGCGGCGCTCGATAGCCAAGGCGTACTGCAACTGGTACCAAACCCAGGCAAGATCACTGAGTGTGTGTTCCCAGATCATCCCGATGTGGAAATCATCTCAATCGCTGCCGAAGGTAAAGAAGTCTCACCTTACTACGACAGCTTAATCGCCCAGGTGATTATGCGCGGTGAAAACCGTGAAGATGTTATCGCGAAACTGCACGCTTATTTAGACAGTGTAGTGCTGAAGGGTATTGCAACTAACATCCCATTACTGAAGCTGATTTTAAGTGACGGTACCTTCAAAGAAGGCGTCTACGACACTAACTACCTGCCGCGCTTTATGGCTGAGTTAGACATTCCAGCGTTAATCGCTGAAATGGAAGCTGCCGCTGAAACCGTTGGCGTAGATACTGAATCACTGCGTGTTGGTGAGAGTAACGAGCTGAAAGTACTGGCCCAAGGCGCGGGTATCTTCTATACCTCTCCAGCACCAGGCGAGCCTGACTTCGTGAAAGAAGGTGATATCGTGACTGCGGATCAAACGCTGGCGTTAACTGAAGCCATGAAGATGTTCTCGCAAGTGAACTTAGCGGGCTTCAACCGTCAAGGTGCAGTACTGTACCCAGAAGATAAGAAATACCGTATCGAACGTATCCTCAACAGTAATGGTCAGCAAGTATCTCAAGGTGACCTGCTGTTTGTGGTTTCACCGATTGAAGACTAATCATTCAGCCATAGCTGATAACTGAGTCGTTCTACTGAAAATCCCCGCCAATGGCGGGGATTTTTTTATGTTTTAAAAGTTTCTCAGTGCAAAGCAATGTTGATTGGCATTGTATTATTAGTTCACTTACCCCTTAACTAATTAAGGTTAATTGGTAAAGTTTGGATATAAAATGTACACTTTTAAACCAATCTAAATCGGATTTATTTTCACTCAGGGAAGGTAATGGGACGTTATGCCAGTGTCATCCTACTTTGTTTTTGCCTCCCTTTAGTGGCGAATGCCGAACGATTGGCGTCTATCTACTACCATTCCAGTGAAGATCAGCCCGCCACTATCACGACATCAATTCGTTACTGCGTCGACCCTGATTGGTTACCCTATGAGGCGATACGCGATGGCCAGCATGTGGGCATATCCTCTGATTACATTCAATACATCGAAGCCCATTCCCCGTTAAGATTCAATTTGGTGCCAACCACATCCTGGTCGGAAACCCTAAGTTTTCTGCAAACGGGTCGCTGCGATTTAACCCCGCTCCTCAATCAAACCGCCTCACGGGAAGAGTATCTTAGATTCAGCCATGTGTACTTTCGCTCCCCCAATGTGCTGGTGTCATTGAAGGATCAACCCTTTTTGCAGGGCTTTGAAAATATTGGTTCGCGAACCTTAGCCGTGCCAAAGGGCTACCGACTGGATGAATATGTGCAGCAGTACTATCCCGGAGTGCAAACGCTTGAGGTAGATAATGAGCCTGAGGGGCTTGAGGCTGTGCTCGATAAACGCGCTTCACTGTTTGTGGGCTCAATGTTCTCTGTGAATGCCTATATTCAACAAACGGGCTTTAATCATCTCAAAATTGCCGGTTGGGGCGGGCCAGAGGATGAATTACGAGTTGGGGTTACTGCGGGTAGTGAAGAGCTGCTGCCGCTGATTAACCAAGTGCTGGATAATGTCGAAGAGTTAGAGCGGATCAAGATTTATCAAAAATGGAACAATGTGGCCATTATCGACGAAACTAATTATCAGCTTATATATCAAGTGATTGCCGTAACACTGCTCATTGTGTTTTTACTGCTAAGTCGAACTTACCTCGTGAGTCAGTACAATAGGCGACTCACAGGCAAAAATGAGCAGCTCGAGGCGCTGCGCCAGCAATTGGTTACAACTAATGCTGAGCTGGAGTTTTTATCCAATCATGATCCACTCACTAAACTCTACAATCGGCACTATTTCAACCGTCAGATTACAGAAGACCTTAGGAGTGAAACCCAAGATGACAGTACCTGCCTCATCATCCTCGATATCGATTACTTTAAGCAGATCAACGATAACCTAGGCCATGCCATGGGGGATAAGATCCTGATGGAATTGTCCCATTTATTGCAGCAGGTGGTTCGTGAGACCGATGTGGTTGCCCGTTGGGGCGGGGAGGAATTTGTCATTTTGTGTAGGCACACCTCCCTCAATGCGGGGACCGCACTTTGTGAGCGTATCACCCAAGTGATTGCAGAATGTCACTTTAGTGGTGAGATCAAATTGACCTGCAGCTTTGGTATCGCCCAGCTTGGTGATGATGAGCCAATGCAGTCTTGTTTTGAACGAGCCGATAAAGCGCTGTATCAAGCTAAATCCTTGGGGCGAAACCGGATTTATATCGATGACAGCCATAATTAGTCGGTTGACCTTATTGACGCGTCACTGATGAGCAGTCAGTTGTTATTGTGCTTAGGCTGTGAAATTTAAGGATTTTGTGATTTTTAAGGGCCGAGTAGCAGTCTGAAGTGAGGATTTTTGCCTAAAGCTTCGCCATTTGATGCAATGAAAGAGGTTATCACCGTCACAAAAAATTCAATATCCGAGAAATTATTTGTATTTTGCAAAAATTTATTAAATGTATGAAAAATAAGCCTAAGTAATTTATTTTGTTGTTTTTGTGTATTTTTCTACATTTTTTTAGCGATTTTTACGCGACTTTATCGTGAAAAATTGCAAGAGCCATTTGCGCATAGCTGGGTTCCAATTTACAATATGCGCCTTAAATCTGATGTGCGGTGTGTCGGTTGTTTGTCGCATACTCCGTCTACTTCTTAAACTAATCATTAAAGTTGAATCATGACCGAATTATCCAAATACAGAAACATTGGTATCTTCGCTCACGTTGACGCGGGTAAAACCACGACCACCGAGCGTATTCTTAAGCTAACCGGTAAAATCCATAAGATCGGTGAAGTTCACGATGGTGAATCAACAACTGACTTCATGGTTCAGGAAGCTGAGCGCGGTATTACCATTCAATCAGCAGCTGTAACCTGCTTCTGGAAAGATCACCGTTTCAACGTTATTGATACCCCTGGACACGTTGACTTCACCGTTGAAGTTTACCGTTCTCTGAAGGTTCTTGACGGCGGTATCGCTGTATTCTGTGGTTCTGGTGGTGTTGAGCCACAATCAGAAACCAACTGGCGCTATGCTAACGAATCTGAAGTTGCTCGTATCATCTTCGTAAACAAGTTAGACCGTATGGGTGCTGACTTCTTACGCGTTGTTAAGCAAACTAAAGACGTTCTGGCTGCTAACCCACTGGTTATGGTTCTGCCAATCGGTATCGAAGACGAATTCACTGGTGTTGTTGACCTGTTAACTCGTAAAGCTTACGTGTGGGACAACACTGGCTTACCAGAAAACTTCGAAGTACAAGACGTTCCTGCTGACATGGTTGACTTAGTTGAAGAATACCGTGAAATGCTGATTGAAACTGCTGTTGAGCAAGACGATGAGCTGATGGAAGCGTACATGGAAGGCGAAGAGCCATCTATCGATGACCTGAAGCGTTGTATCCGTAAAGGTACTCGTGAACTAGCATTCTTCCCAACATTCTGTGGTTCTGCATTCAAGAACAAAGGTATGCAACTGGTTCTAGACGCAGTGGTTGATTACCTGCCTGCGCCAAACGAAGTTGACCCACAACCTTTAACTGACGAAGAAGGTAACGAAACTGGCGAATACGCTATCGTTTCTGCTGACGAAACCTTAAAAGCATTAGCGTTCAAGATCATGGACGACCGTTTCGGCGCCCTGACCTTCGTACGTATCTATGCTGGCCGCCTGAAGAAAGGTGACACCATTCTTAACAGTGCAACTGGTAAGACTGAGCGTATCGGCCGTATGTGCGAAATGTATGCAAACGATCGTATCGAAATTGAATCGGCTGAAGCTGGTGACATTATCGCTATCGTTGGTATGAAGAACGTACAAACTGGTCACACTCTGTGTGACGTGAAGAACCCAGTTACGCTTGAAGCGATGGTGTTCCCAGAGCCAGTAATTTCTATCGCAGTTGCGCCAAAAGACAAGGGCGGCAGCGAGAAGATGGCTATCGCTATCGGTAAGATGATCGCAGAAGATCCATCATTCCGCGTAGAAACTGACGAAGATTCAGGTGAAACCATCCTTAAAGGTATGGGTGAACTGCACTTAGACATTAAAGTGGACATCCTGAAGCGTACTTACGGTGTTGAGCTGATCGTGGGTGAACCACAAGTAGCATACCGTGAAACCATTACTCAAATGGTTGAAGACCAATACACCCACAAGAAACAATCTGGTGGTTCTGGTCAATTCGGTAAGATCGAATACATTATCCGCCCAGGTGAGCCAAACTCTGGCTTCGTGTTCAAGTCTTCAGTTGTTGGTGGTAACGTTCCTAAGGAATACTGGCCAGCAGTTGAGAAAGGCTTCGCGAGCATGATGAACACTGGTACTATCGCTGGCTTCCCAGTGTTAGACGTTGAGTTCGAACTGACTGACGGTGCTTACCACGCAGTTGACTCTTCAGCAATCGCGTTCGAAATCGCTGCTAAAGCGGCATTCCGTCAATCTATTGCTAAAGCTAAACCACAACTGCTTGAGCCAATCATGAAAGTTGACGTGTTCAGCCCAGAAGACAACGTGGGTGACGTAATCGGTGACTTAAACCGTCGTCGCGGCATGATCAAAGACCAAGTTGCTGGTGTAACTGGTGTTCGCGTTAAAGCTGACGTACCGTTATCAGAAATGTTTGGTTACATCGGTACTCTGCGTACTATGACTTCAGGCCGTGGTCAGTTCTCTATGGAGTTCTCACACTACAGCCCATGTCCAAACAGCGTTTCGGACAAAGTTGTTGAGCAAGTTAAAGAGCGTAAAGCTGCTGAAGCTAAGAAGTAATTCTTAACTCTCTGAGATAACTTCTCAAATAAAGACCGCTGCAAGCCAAGGCTAGCAGCGGTTTTTTTTATGGGCGAAATAAAGTGAGTGTGAAGTGAGTGCGCTCTGGTAAAACTCTTTCTTGGCGTCTTATTAGGTGCAAGGTTAGTAACGGACGTGCGTAAATCTTATTAATCCATGGCTCTGAAGAGCCCCTTTATCACTTGTTTTATACGTTTCTAAATAGGTTTAAACATCTGCTTGAGTGGTAATCTTTAAGCCTAAATCAGCAACAAAAAAAGCCACCCAGAATACTGGATGGCTTTTTAGATTCAGACGGCTTTTACAGATGAAATCAAATTATTTACCGTATTGATTTTCAACAATTGGGGTTTTATTTTCCGCCTGCGCTACGTGGCACTGGGTGCAGAAATAGTTATGCCCATTTAAGGTGCCCTTATCATCAATCACATGGGATTTGGCTAAAGGCGTTGCCTTCATGCGTGGCGCTTTATCCCAGCTATGGCAGCTCAAACAGCTGTTCTTATCCTTGGTAATTTTATAGTCATCCTTGTGGGGGATGAGGGGCGGTTGCTCGGCAAAGTTACGCTCAATGGCGCTGCCCTTAGCGGGGTAAACTGGCATAGCATCGGCTGGGCGCACATCGGTTATCTTGCTGTCGCCTGCAAGGGACTTAACATTGACAGGCTCGCCGATAGCGCCCTGTTGACCTGAGCAGCCGCTAATAGCAAATAGAATTGCGGCTAGGGTGAGTAATTTTTTCATTTGTCATTCTCCGCCTTCAAGGCAATTGTTGACGAATTTTTCATCTTAAAGTGATGGCGTTATGCCATTCATCCAGTGTTTGCATTGCGCTATTGCAGGTATTTTGGGGATTGAGTGGTGCGCCCTTGGGCTTATCATTTCCAATTGCAGCCTCGTCAAAGGCTGCAAACCCTGCTAATTAGCTCAAGCCTTTGTAACTTTCACTGGGCACTTCTTAAAGTCAGTTTCCTTCGACAGTGGATCGGTTGCATCGAGCAGTAGCTTATTGACTAACTGACGCGCATCGAAGAAGGGCATAAAGGCCACACCGCGTGGTGGTTTGTTACGGCCTTTGGTTTCGACGCGGGTTTTCACTTCACCACGCGGGGAAGCCACAACCACCTCATCGCCACGTTGTAGACCGCGCGCTTTAGCATCTTCAGGATGCATAAAGATTTGTGCGTCTGGATAGGCTTTATAAAGCTCAGGAACGCGTGCTGTCATTGAACCTGTATGCCAATGCTCGAGTACACGGCCAGTTGACAGCCAGAGATCAAATTCGCTGTTTGGCTCTTCGGCTGCAGGCTCGTAGGGCAGGGCGAAAATCACCGCGCGGCCATCGGGCTTACCGTAGAAGTTAAAGCCTTCACCCGCTTTGACATAAGGGTCGCTGCCTTCCACGAAGCGGCGTAGGGTTTCTTTGCCGTCCACAACTGGCCAACGCATACCACGGGTCTCGTGGTAAAGGTCAAAGTCGGCTAAGTCGTGACCATGGCCACGTCCGAAGGCGGCGTATTCTTCGAAGATGCCCTTTTGCAGATAGAAACCAAAGTGGGCGCTTTCATCGTTCAAATCGCCTTTACAATCGCTGCTTGGGAATTTGTTGATCACGCCGTTAGCAAACAGGACTTCGTATAGGGTTTTATCCGCGTAGGCTGGTTGCTTCGCAATCAGCTCTGCAGGCCACACTTCGGATACTTTGAAGCGCTTTGAAAACTCAACTAATTGCCACAGGTCCGATTTAGCGCCCTCGGGGGCTTTAACCTGTTGGTGCCACATATGGGTGCGACGCTCGGCGTTACCATAGGCCCCTTCTTTTTCTACCCACATTGCCGTTGGCAGGATAAGGTCAGCCGCCATTGCGGTGATTGTTGGGTATGGATCGGATACTACGATAAAGTTTTCTGGGTTACGGAAGCCAGGGTAAATTTCATCGTTGATGTTGGGACCCGCCTGCATGTTGTTGGTGCACATGGTCCAATAGCAATTAAGTTTGCCATCTTTAAGCATGCGGCTTTGCAGCACGGCATGGAAACCTGGTTTTGGCGGAATTGTGCCTTCGGGCACTTGCCAAATTTTTTCGGTAATGGCGCGGTGTTTATCGTTCGCGACCTCCATATCCGCAGGTAAGCGGTGGGCAAAAGTCCCAACTTCGCGGGCCGTACCACAGGCAGATGGTTGGCCTGTTAATGAGAATGGACTATTACCTGGAGTGGCGATTTTACCTGTGAGCAAGTGCAAGTTGTAGAGCATGTTGTTTGCCCATACGCCGCGCACGTGTTGATTGATACCCATGGTCCAAAGACTCATGACCTTCACCTTAGGATCGGCGTAGGCCTTGGCTAAGGTCAGGAGTTTTTCAGGTTCAACGCCACTCATTTTGGCCGCATATTCTAAGGTGTAAGTGCTGACGAACTTGGCATACTCATCGAAGTTAATTGGGCTCGATTTTCCGTTGCCAGGGTTTTTGGCCTTTTTCTCCAGCGGATGGTCAGGGCGCAGACCGTAGCCGATATCGTCGACACCCAAGGCAAACTTAGTGTGTTTATTCACAAACTCGAGGTTTACCGCTTTGTTTTGGATAATGTAGTTCGCGATAAAGTTAAGGATCACGAGATCTGACTGTGGGCGAAACACCATTGCGTTATCGGCCAAATCGAAGCTGCGGTTTTCGAAGGTCGATAACACATGCACGCGAGAATCGGTATGGCTTAAACGGCGATCCGATAACCGTGCCCAAAGAATAGGGTGCATTTCAGCCATATTGGCACCCCATAGCACGAAGTGGTCTGCGGCTTCTAAATCATCGTAGCAACCCATTGGCTCATCGATACCAAAGGTGCGCATAAAACCGCCCACGGCCGATGCCATACAGTGGCGAGCGTTAGGGTCGATGTTGTTAGTCAGGAAACCTGCCTTATGCAGTTTAGAGGCGGCATAACCTTCCCAAATGGTCCATTGACCCGAACCGAACATACCGACTGAGGTTGGCCCTTTAGTGGCGATGCTATTTTTCCACTTAGCGGCCATAGTGTCGAAGGCGACATCCCAGCTCACAGGGGTAAATTCACCTTCTTTGTCGTATTTGCCATCTTTCATACGTAGTAATGGCGTGGTTAATCTGTCCTTGCCATACATGATTTTTGATAGGAAATAGCCCTTAATACAGTTGAGGCCTTTGTTCACTGGGCTTTCAGGATCGCCCTTAGTTGCAACCACTTTACCCGCTTGAGTACCTACTAATACGCTACAGCCTACGCCACAGAAACGGCAGGGGGCTTTATCCCATTTGATGTTATCGGACTCGGCGGCTTCCACCATTTTAACGGGAAGCGTTATGCCAACGGCGGTAGCAGCGGCAACCGCTGCGTTAGCCTTGAGAAACTCGCGGCGGCTAATGCTCATAGTGTTTCCTCACTTTCTTGTTCTAAAGAATCTACTTGGTGGTAAATCAAGCTGGCAGATAACACGCCAGTCAGGGCATTGATGGCTTCAACATTGTCGAGAATGGTTTTTTGGCTATTTCCTTCAAGGGTAACGACTAACTTGCCCTCTGGAGTAATTGCGTGGATATCGCACCCGTTGAGGGCGCTAATTGACGCTTCAACCTGTTGTAAGGCATGGGGGGCGGCATGTACCACTAGGCTGGTGACATGGTATTCCTGACTCATAGCGGTGACCTTTAATTGATAGCGGCTCAATTGACTCCTAAGGGACAATTGAGTGTTGGTACTACGAGTCTAGACCCAATTATTTTTGTGGGTATACCTCTTATGAGGTAATGGGAGGGATAATCGATCGGGATCAAAGTTTTCGATGTGATCCAATTCTCAGTTTGAAATTTGGCCACGATTCAATCTGGACAGAAACGAGTCCGTCATCTAAGTCAAAGATTCACAGACGGTTTCAATGGGGCTTAAGACGTTATTGGTTGTTAATTTAGTATCCTGTCAGCTCCATATATCCAACTCCAGAATGGCTGCCATTGAGACTGACTGGGCCTTCCCAATAGGAAGTGGATAACGCCATTGAACTATTGGGATTTAAGGGGGCGACCTTCAGGTCAATTTGCTCACTAGGGATGGAGATTTGCCACTCTACGGGGTAGCGGGCAGTTTGAGTGTCATGAAACTTAAGGGCTTTCATTTCAATGGCCTTAGGATTATCGCGCGAAGTGATATTACGTCCCGTGCCATCCTTGAACATGCGTCTTGCGCTATAAAAGCCCTTTTGGGGCGACTGTGCAGCAGAGGTATTCCTCAACTGAAACACCATCAGGGTGGAATCATCGTCAAGGCGAAGAGCAAACCAGTCCCAGCCTTGTTGAGCTTTGGTCAGAAACTGTGAGCTCCATTCCCTATCTAGCCAGCCAAATCCGGTAACGTCTTCGAGATGGCCATTTCGTTCTATTTGCCCGCTGACTTCGATAAAAGGTTGGCTGTAGTAATAGGATGCGACTTCACCATCTAGGCTCTTAATGCTGAAGCCATTATCTCCCTGAAGCTGCAACGGGGCTTGGCTGCTGAGCTGTAGATTGAAGCTGAAATCACTGTTCCTGACCTTTAACGTGGCAGGAAATAGGTCGTCAGATTCACTCTGCCAGCGCCAATCATCAAGGTAAATCTGGTAGGGGCTTGGGTTTACATTCGCAAGTTTAGGATGGGCGCGAGACCATTTCTCGTGAGCAAGGTGCTGCTCCTGAGAGGTCAGGGCGCTATGGGCAAAATACAGCTGCTGTGTTGCCCAATCGGATTGAGCATCTTCGGATGAAGTCGCATCAAGCGAATTCTTTTGGGAGACTTGGAACTCTGACGCAAGTGCCACTCTAAATTGGGTCCATTGCAGCCCCAAAGGCTCGCCATTTTTTGTTTTAAGGTTGGCGGTGAAATACCACCATTCCTGCCTAAAGCCATTGTGGGCTAAGTGATCTTGAGGAAAGCGCAGGGAGGCGTTGGGCGTGACAGCCAAAAAGCGATTACCAGCAGTAGTGTTAGGGCTTCCCAAAATGTTGCCCATGGATTGAGTCGAGGGAGTATCGCAGCCTGCTAGCTGCAGTCCCATAAAAACGAGTGTTGTTAGGATGGGCAATTTGCGGCTCATAGGGTTTCCTGTTGCAAGCTGGAGACCAATGGCCTACGGGTTTGCCAATAGAGGGGAAAACCAACCGCAAGCGTACAGGTCACTAGCGCAATTCCAATGGCCTTGGCGTAGGCAAGCCAATCCCAACTCATTTGTATCGTCCAGCCAAAGGCCTGCAGGGTAATTTTATGGATAAGCAGATACCCAAGCAGTGCGCCCGTCGGCATGGCAATGAAGCAGGTAAGTAGGACAACTAACAGCATTTGAGTAAAGACTAAGATGCGTAATTGACTACGACTAACCCCGAGGGCATAGAGTCTTGCTAGTGGTGCTTGCCGCGCTTGCGTGAGCATCAAGCAAGTGCTGAATAAACCAATGGCGGCGACCAAAAGGGTCAAACTGTTCAGTACTAATGTAATGGAAAAGGTACGCTTAAATAGAGCTATTGCCTGGGTTTTGATGTTGCTTTGGCTATAAACCTGCGCAGGGGAGAGGTTTAGTTCAGTGGTCATTTGCCGCTGCAGTTTTTCAAGCTGCATTTCATCGACATTATTGCCAAACATACGACTTACACTGAAGGCCAAGCTAATCGGAAGCTCGGGTAAATGTGCCTGTTGCCAAAGGCTATGGCTAATGAGTAATTCGTTTGCAGTATTGCCATGGTCGAAATAGATGCCAGCAACCTTAGCGTGGGTGTTACCAGTTCTTGCGAACACATCCAGACTCACGTCATCCCCAAGCTTCAGGTTGTGTTTAATGGCAAGCGGCTCGCTCACGAGAAGATAATTCCCCTCGAAAAAAAACGACCACAGTTCGGGAAGGTTTTCCTTCATCACGCTGGTGTTTTTAATGGACTCTCTATCGCGGCTAATAAGGTTAACATCAATCCCTGGAGAGTCCCCTTCATGGTTCGAGAGTTTGGCCGTAATAGCCCACTGCTGATACAAGTGCTCCACCCTTGGATCCCGCTGTAATTTGGCTTGCACTTCGCCCATGCGCTCGGCGTTAGGACGCAGATAGATATCGGCATGAAGGCGGGTTTCAAGCCATGCCTTAAGTGTCCGTTCAAAGCTGCCAACTAAGGTATTCATCGACACATTGGCGCTCAGCGCCAGCAATATCGCCATCATCGCAAGGGAAAGCGGCGCAATCAGTTCACGGGTTTCCTGAACTATATAATGACGAAGGCCGGTTTGTGCTAGGGGCTGTAATCCTCTCACGCCCCAATGTAGTAGTTGTGGCAATAGCAGCGGAATGGCGACCGCAACCATCCCCAGCAGGACTAGGCTTATGTTGTAGTCTTGGCTGAAGGGAAAAACGATTACAGTAAGTAGCAGCAGGCTACAGGCAAAGATAAATTGCCCGCGGTGTTTTTGGCTAGCGGCTTGGGATTGTTGATAGCGCTGCGCACCTTGGGCGAGGGGTTGCCTCGTTAGGTCAAAGTACAAGGGCAGACAGGCTCCAAGCGCTGCAACTAGGGTGAGCGCAATCGCCTGTGCCAACCACTGCCATTGCCAAATTCCTGGCAGTAGATGCGCGCCATACAATTGCTCCAAAGTGAGCGACACCATAGGCTGCAGCCAGTGACTGAGTTGCAGACCCAATATAAATCCAAGTCCCGAACCTAAAAACACTAACACCAGAAGTTCAGTGAGCAGGGCAAGCATCATGTCCGACCGTTCTAATCCCTGCTGCAATAATTGGATGAACAGTCGCTGGCGTTTCATCAGGCTGTAACGTACGCCGTTGTAAGCGATAAAAAGCCCAACCACAAAGGCAAGCATACTCATCGCATTAAGGTTGAGGTGAAAGCTTCGAGTAAGGGCAATGAGTCCCTGTCCTTGATCTTCTTCGCTAAAACTGGCTCTAGCTGGGGTAATCCCTATTTTGGCGAGGTGTTGTTCAAGCTGTAGGTTGGTTTTATTGGCAGAGGAGGCTGTATGCTCCTCGGGATGATACAGCGCGATGTAACTCAATCTGCCCTCCATACCTAATAGGCGTTGGGCAAGGGAGATATCACCTAGAATCGCACTGCCTAGGCCTAAGTCATCATCGACCATCACGACGTCGACCTTGTGTTGTGCCAGTACTAACTGGCCATCGGGAGCGATTTTCTGTGCTTGGCTTTGGCTCATTAGAACAATCGGCTCGCCACTGAGTAGTGCTGCTAAAGGCAGTTCGCCAAGACTATTGCGAGCATTGCTTTGGGGGGCTTTGGATTGTCTTTGCAATGTCATTGCCGCAATAATATCGCTACCCGATATCGTCCAGAACTGTCCATTAGTGCCTGCGACTCGACCTGTCACTACCGCAAGACTTTGGCTCAATCCCGCTTGCCTTAAATCAAAATAGACTGACTCATCTAGATATTCTTGACCAGCGGGGGCAGTCAGCAGCGCATCGGCGCGTTGACTCAATAATTCGGTCGCTTCACTGTAGCTTCGAATCGCATTGTCGTTGGTGGCTTTAACGCCGATGAGTAGCGTTACTGCCAGGGCAAGTCCCAGTAAAATCGCTCCTGCTTGCAGCGGCGCTTGGCGATAGTGGCCGATAAAAACCCGCAGCAATAGGCTAGCTCTGTTGAGCCTTTGAGCCATATTTGAGGAAGTGCGAGTGACATGGGTTTGCATAGCCGCGTTTAACCGTAAATGGCGACATTGCCATGGGACAAGTGCCAGCGTTTTTGCATAAAGGCTGCGCACTCTTCGCTGTGCGTCACCATCAAAATACTGGTTTTACTTTCTTTTGCGAGCTCACAAAGGAGTGACATTACCTGTTTTCCCGACACATCATCGAGGTTGCCCGTCGGCTCATCGGCCAGCAATAAACTGGGTTTATGGGCCAGTGCTCGGGCAATGGCAACTCGCTGTTGTTGGCCGCCGGATAGCGCCTCTACGGATCTATGCAGCATTGCTTCAAGCCCAAGTTTTTCGACCAGATAATCACACCATTCTGACCATGTCTTACCGTTCAATTGCAACGGAAAGGCAATGTTGTTTTTTACATTGAGAGGCGTGAGTAAATTAAATTGCTGAAATACGACGCCTAAAGATTGGCGCCTAAACTGACTCCAGTGGGCATCTTGCCATTCATGGGTGGGTTGCTGATTCAGTGATATCTGACCTTGGTCTGGTTTTTCAAATCCGGCAATCAAATTGAGTAGTGTGCTTTTGCCGCTGCCACTGGGGCCGGTCAATGCGATAGTTTCACCCGCGTGAAGGGTTAAATCGACGGCTTGCAATACGCTGTGGCGAAGCTCGCCATCGCGAAAGCTTTTAGAAACCTGGGTCAGTTGGGCGACGACTGTCATGCAATCTTCCATGGCAAAACAAGTACTAAAGATAAAGCATTCTAGGGCATTTTCGGTACTGATATTTAGTTTCACCTCAGAAAATTGGGTGTTTTTATTTTGTATGACTCCATAGGCTTGAGCTCATCGCGGATTTATTGCATTCTGTGCGTCCTGTTAGGGGCAAGGCAACTTGCGCTTTAACAATCCGTTCGGATGAAGGTAGCAGGAGAGTGGGGAATTGACCCCACACCGACGAGGCAACTTTGTTTTGATGATTAAGACAAAGCACTCTTTCAGGTGCCATAGGGCGTGGACTGTTACTGGACGAGCCTCTGGAGAGACTACTTACCACAGAGTGTTAGGTGGCGCCGAAGGCGAAAGTAGTACCTCACTCTAAAAGGTGCTGCGAAACGCTCAGGCAAAAGGACAGAGGAGAGGATGACTGCATTTCCCTGTCTTGGGCGTTGAGGTATTTCCGTTGATTGATGGATGCCTATTACTATACTTCTGGCAGCGATGTGTCTCAGGCATTTCTTTTCCTCCTCCCTTATTAATTAAGCTGTTTAATAATTGAGGAATATCATGAGCTTTGAAGCTGTACTCAGCGAGCTAAATGGCATCGTCTGGGGACCCATTACCTTATGTTTGCTGGTGGGAACCGGCGTCTATCTCAGCGCACGCCTTAAATTAATCCAAGTATTACGTCTGCCTATGGCATTAGGTTTGTTATTTAAACCCGCTAAAGGTCAAGGTGACTTATCTTCCTTTGCTGCGCTTTGTACTGCACTCTCGGCCACCATTGGAACTGGTAACATCGTTGGGGTGGCCACCGCAATTAAGATGGGCGGGCCCGGGGCATTATTTTGGATGTGGCTTGCGGCCTTTTTTGGTATGGCGACTAAATATGCCGAGTGTATGCTTGCCGTCAAATACCGCACTATCGATAAACGTGGGCAAATAGCCGGCGGCCCTATGTATTACATTGAGCGCGGTTTGGGGCTCCCTTGGATGGCAAAACTCTTCGCCCTCTTCGGTGTGGGGGTAGCCTTTTTCGGTATCGGTACTTTTGCCCAAGTTAATGCGATCAGCGATGCCCTAACCATTGCCTTTGAAGTGCCGACTTGGGTGACCGCACTCGTGTTGACTTTACTTGTGGCGACAGTGACTTTAGGGGGCGTGCAGCGCATTTCTAATGTGGCTCAAAAGGTCGTACCTGCGATGTCGATTGGATATGTGCTCGCTTGCTTGTGGATCCTTATAAGCTTTAATGATGCCATTGTTCCCGCACTGAGTCTGGTGATTGAGTCTGCCTTTACGCCCGTTTCTGCCGTTGGTGGATTTTTAGGGGCAACCGTTGCACAGGCAATTCAAATGGGAATTGCACGCGGTGTATTTTCCAATGAATCAGGCCTTGGCAGTGCCCCCATTGCGGCGGCTGCGGCTAAGACCAAGGAGCCCGTCGAGCAAGGGCTGGTGAGCATGACGGGCACCTTTTTCGACACTCTTATCATCTGCACTATGACGGGATTAGTACTTATTATCACCGGCGTGTGGAACGGTGAAACCGCAGGGGCAGCTATGACCAGCGCTGCCTTTAGCATGGGCAGTTCGGCGCTTATTGGGCAGTATTTAGTGACCATAGCGTTAGTGTGTTTCGCCTTTACGACCATTTTAGGTTGGCATTATTACGGAGAGCGCTGCTGGTATTATTTGGTGGGTGAACGTGGCCTCAGAATCTACCAGTTGCTTTTCCTTGGACTCATCGCTGGAGGTGCTTTTATTAAACTGGATCTGGTATGGCTACTGGCCGACACGGTGAATGGTTTGATGGCTATCCCGAATTTGATTGCCATTATTGGTCTTAGAAAGGTGATTATCACTGAAACTCAACTGTATTTCAGTCGAATGTTTGATAAAAGTGTTGTGGAAGCCGCTTATTAAGGCATTTTAAAACAATATTTTAGTTCGAGTAATTCTAATTTTGGATTGTCGTCCCACGGTTCTTCGTTTACTTTATAAAGTGCTGTTCAAAAAATGAGTGCATTTAAAACGGGGACTTTGGGGCGACGCCATGGACAAAAGTAAACTTCGTACTTTCCGCAGTAGGATTCTATCCCATATCGCACTGCCTTTGATTCTGATTATGACGGGCGTTTATATGATAAACGCTTGGTTTAGCTATCGTTCTTCCGAAAGAGTCGTCTACGAAAAACTCTCGCAGGATTCAGCTGCGGCTGCAAATAAGCTACAACAATTGCTTGAACGTGCCCAAGCGAACACCCAAGGTTTGGCTGATTTTATTACGCTGCTCGCGGATAAAGGCGATATGAACGATCCTGCAAAACTTAAGCAGGTAATGATCAGCAGATTAGAACGAAATCCAGACTTTTTTGGCACATCGGTTGCGTTTAAAGAGAATACTTTTCCGGGCAAACGCCTGTTCTCTCCCTATGTTCACCGTACTGAAAACGGCTTTAATTATCTCGATATTGGCGCAGATGGTTATGACTACACGGATGGTAAATGGGACTGGTGGAGCAATGCCATCAATCAGCCTGGCGGTTACTGGTCTAAGGCCTATTTTGATGAGGGCGGTGGCAATGCGCTGATGATTACCTATTCAGTGCCCTTTGGGCCAGCCGATAATTTCACTGGGGTTGCAACAGTCGACCTCGATCTCGAGCGATTACCCGAACAGCTTGGCATTGCAGGGGATAAATTAGTCGTACTGGATGATCAAAGTAGACTTATCTATCACAAGGATAGAGATAAGGTCCTCAAATCGACTCCCGCCCAATGGCTCGACATTAACTCAAATCGTAATTCTGAGTTTTGGTCACTGCAACAAAAGGGAGAAAGTGGCCAGGCGAGTTTTGTTGATGCCAAAGGGACAGTTAATCTCGCCAGTGTTTCTAAGGTGCCTAAATTGAATTGGCACGTCATCATTGCAGTGCCGCAGAAGGATATTTTTACCTCAATGATGGATGAGTTGGCAGCGATAGTGCTCAATTTGTGTCTGTTAACACTTCTTCTTATCTTAACCTGCTATGTTGCCGCGAAACGATTAACACGACCATTAGAATTGTTAGAGGCTGGCTTTGTTGCCTTTGGTCAGGGTAAAGCGCGTAGGCTTGACATCCCCGATGGCGCCGTTAGCGAGATAGTGACGCTAAGCGAAAGCTTTAACCACATGGCCGATTTATTGGATGAACGGGAGCAAGCGATTCTTGATTCCCGTGGTAATCGATTTGCCCGTTTGATTGATGGTATGAGCGATAAGTCGTTTTACTGTTCACTCAATCCCGATGGGCAGCTCGCTCAGGTCAGTGATGGGGTGACTAAAGTGTTGGGGATTTCCCCTGACTTGCTAAAGCGCAAATATGAGCGTTTGTTCTCGGCCAATTCACTGAATGAGCAGAATTGGGAATATACCAATATCGCCCTCAGAGGTAAAAATGTGCCTCCCCATCAGGTGGAATTGCTTAATGCGGATGGGCAATTGCGTCGGTTGGATTTGTTTATGCAGCCGCTGCTGACGGATACGGGAGAGGTAATGTCGGTTGAAATGTTATTTACCGATGTTACCGAGCAGTTTTCTGCTGCCGCTTGGTCAAATGCCGTACTGGAAGCCGCACCCGAGGCCATGCTGATTGTGGATCAATCCGGCCAAATCATTTTTACGAATACTCAGTGCCAACAACTGTTTGGATACAATCCTCAAGAAATGCTCGAGATGCAGATTGAGGCGCTGTTACCTGAAGATCTTAAACAAACCCATATGAAGGAGCGAATTCAGTTCTTCAAAGAAGGGCGTGATCGCCCCATGGCAAATGCGCGTAATGTGCGTGCATTGAAGGCCGATGGCGAAGAATTTATTGCAGAAGTTGCCTTGAGTACCTTACCAGTCGATATCAATGGCCGAAAACAGGTGGCAGCATCGATTCGCGACATGACTCAAAAATTGGCGGTTGAGCAAAAAGTCCGTGACAGTGAGCTGCGATTCCGTGGACTTGTTACCAATATTCCCGGTGCAGTATACCGAACTCGAATTGGTGAAGAGTGGGTGATGGAATATGTGAGTGACAATATCGTCGATATTACCGGTTATGCCGCGAGTCAGTTTATTGAAAATCGCCAACGCACATTTGCTTCGTTGATCCTCGAAGAGGATCTGCCCGAATGCCATAAGCATATTGATAGGGCGCTGGCCGAACAAGAAACCTTTGAAGTGGAATATCGTATTCGTCACCGCGATGGCAGTATTCGTTGGGTCCATGAAAAGGGTAAGGCTAGTTATTCCGAGGACGGTTTTCCCCTTTGGTTTGACGGCAGTATCGACGATATAACTGAAAGTAAACTCGCGTTAGTCGAGTTGGAGTTTTCCCGTAAACAGTTAACCAGCATTACCGAATCAATTCCTTGTACCGTGTATCAATTGCGCTGGATATCGCCTTCAGAACGCTCATTTACCTTCCTATCGGGCGCGGCGTTCCATATGTTGGGGCAACACCGTGAGGATCTCATCGAAAACTTCAATCTGATAGCTGAACGCATTTTCGACGATGAACGGGCCGATATCGTGTTAGCACTCACCGGTAAGAGCGACGATAGGCTGCAGTGGGTACGTGAATTCCGCTATCGCCATCCTAACGGTAGCATTCGCTGGATGGAAGCCGGTGCCAGTGGCTTTGCTGAAGATGATGGCGCGATGATTTGGAACGGTTACATCATGGATATTACCTCCCGTAAAAAAATCGAGGAGGAGCTCGAAGTGAGTGAGGCGCACTTCAGGGCACTGTTTGACGGTTCTGCGATCAGTATTGTGAACGTAGATATCAAGGGGGTCATCCTCGACTGTAACGATCAATACTGTATTGAGATGGGGCAAAGTCGCGAGGAGCTTTGTGGCAACTCCATTTTCGAAGTATTAAGCCTGCAGAACAAAGAGGAAGCCAAGGCGCAATTTAAAGAGTTGGCGGAGGGACGCGTTAGCGAATATCGCGGTGAACGGCGCTTTGTTCGCCAAAATGGCGAGCTGCTGTGGATGTCGGTTAACGTCTCTGCGCTGTATGATGGCCAAGGTCAATTTGAATCCGCTGTGGTCAGTATGGTCGATATGACCGAACTGAAAACCTTGTCGAATGAGCTGATGATGGCGAAGGAAGAAGCCGATGCGGCCAGTAAAGCCAAGGGCGACTTCCTTGCCAACATGTCGCACGAAATCCGTACTCCAATGAATGCCATTATTGGTATGTCACAACTATGCTTGCAAACCGAGCTTGATACTAAGCAGCGCAACTATGTCGAAAAAATAGAGCGGGCCTCTAAGGCATTGTTATCGATAATTAACGATATTCTCGACTTCTCGAAAATTGAAGCCGGTAAGCTTGATATCGAGTCCGTGCCCTTCCAGTTAGACACTATGCTCGAAGATCTCAGTGATATGTTCTCCGAGAAAGCCGCAAATAAACAGCTCGAATTGCTGTTTGCGGTTTCCCCCAATGTGCCACGCCACTTGTTCGGCGATTCGCTGCGCCTTGGGCAAGTGCTCATTAATCTAATGAATAATGCGATTAAATTTACTGAGCGCGGTGAAGTACTGTTATCCCTCAATCTAGTCGAGCAAATGAACGATGATGTGGTACTGCGCTTTAGCGTGCGTGACAGTGGTATCGGTTTAACTGAGGAGCAACAGGCCAAACTGTTTAAATCCTTTAGTCAGGCGGATACTTCAACCACCCGTAAGTACGGAGGCACAGGTCTTGGGTTAGCTATTTGTAAACAATTGGTCGAATTGATGGGCGGAACCATCGGGGTGGAGAGTCAGTTTGGCCATGGTAGCACCTTCTATTTTACGGTTAAGTTGCATATTTCTAGTGGTCAAAAATTGGCTATCTCTCAAGAGCTAGAAGGCATGCCGATATTGGTGGTCGATGATAACGCCACCGCCCGTGACATTATGCGCACCACTCTTGAAAGTATGGGCTTCAGAGTCGATACCGTGCGATCCGGTGAGGAGGCTGTTACCCGTTGCACCCAGCAGGATTACGCAGTGGCGTTGATAGATTGGAAAATGCCGCAAATGGATGGACTCGAAACTGCGCGGCAAATGATTAACCAAGCGAAGAATCCTCCTAAGATTTTGATGGTGTCGGCCCATGCAAACCAAGAGTTCTTACATCAAATAGAAGAGCTTGATCTGGCGGGTTACATCAGTAAGCCCATTAGTCCCTCAAGACTCCTCGACGGCATTATGAACGCCATAGGTCGAACCGGTGTGTTACCGGTTAGGCGTAATAATGAGACGCTTGACCCTAATATGCTCATTCCGCTCAAGGGCAAACGTATTCTATTGGTTGAAGACAACGAGATGAATATTGAAGTGGCGACCGAGTTTTTGGAGCAGGTTGGCGTCATCTTATCGATTGCTACGAATGGCCAAATAGCATTAGATAAACTCGCTCAGCAGAGTTTTGACTTGGTGCTCATGGATTGCCAAATGCCAGTAATGGATGGGTATCAAGCCACTAAAGCCTTGCGTAAACGTCCGGAATTAGCCGATTTGCCTGTGATTGCGATGACGGCAAATGCCATGGCTGGAGATAGGGAAAAATGCATCGAAGCAGGCATGAATGATCATGTAGCTAAGCCGATTGAAGTGAATATTCTTTATCAAACTCTGCTCGATTATTTAGGGGACAAAGCGTTGCCCGCACAGGAGAATACAGAGCCTGCAGCAGAAGTTAAAGCCAAACCTATCAATACCGATCCATCGGATGTGGTGAAATGGCCTGAACATCCAGAACTGGATATCGACAGGGGATTACAGTTAGTTCAAAACTCGACTCGTTTATATCAGCGGATTTTCGATCGTTTCGCTAGCAGTCAGCGTAATGTCGTTGAGCAAGTGAATAAGGCCATGTCTGCAGGTAAGTCCGATGAGGCGGTCCGAATTGCCCACACACTTAAGGGACTGGCTGGTAACTTGAGCTCGAATAAATTGGTTGCCCTTGCGCGGCAGCTAGAACAAAACCTCGGTGAAAGTGCTCCCTATCAAGAAGAGCTAGACCAAATTAAAGTGTTAGTGGCTTCAATTTGTGATGCCATTGATAGGGCAAAACCCCAAGCGGTGGAAGTGGAAGTGTCTGATGTTGCACAGTTACCCAAGGAAGAATTGGTTCAAGCCTTAACGTCGTTAATTAAGAGCTTAGAAGAGGCTGACTCGGACGCGGTTGCACAAATTGATGCTTTAAAACCCCAAGTCAGCACGAATTTATGGCGGCAGTTAAGCCCAGCCCTGACTATGATTAATCAATACCAATTCGATGAGGCCATCGATTTGATCAATGATGTTCTCGCTGATTTAGGCTCTTAGGGGCGCCAGACTTGAACAGCGTCGTTCGAAGAAAAAGGTCGGTAGTGTGTTTGACAAAGGTAGGTTGTTAATGGAAAAAGCAACGATTTTAGTCGTAGATGATACACCTGAAAACATTGATATTTTAGTTGGGATTTTGGGCAACGATTATAAGGTAAAAGTGGCCATTGATGGGCCGAGGGCATTGGCACTGGTTGCCAAAACTCTACCTGATTTGATTTTGCTCGACGTGATGATGCCGGGGATGAATGGTTATGAGGTGTGTAAGCTACTAAAGCAGGAGCCTATGACCTGTCATATTCCGGTTATCTTTGTGACTGCACTTTCTGAGGCCGCTGACGAGACTCAGGGCTTTGAACTGGGGGCCGTTGATTACATCACTAAACCGGTCAGTGCGCCTGTGGTTAAGGCGCGGGTGAGAACCCATTTAGCACTCTATGATCAAAAGCGTTTGCTGGAGCAACAGGTCAAAGAGCGTACTCAGGAACTTGAAGAAACCCGTTTCGAAATCATTCGGCGCCTCGGCCGTGCTGCTGAATATAAAGACAATGAAACGGGCCTGCACGTTGTTCGCATGAGCCATTATGCAAGGTTGTTAGCAATTCAATTAGGCTTACCTGCAACCTTCTGCGATTTACTCTATAACGCTGCCCCTATGCATGATATTGGTAAAATTGGCACCCCAGATGCGGTACTGAAAAAACCTGATAAACTCGATGCTGAAGAGTGGGAAATCATGCAGCAGCATGCCACTATTGGCGCCGAAATCATCGGGGAACACGGTGATCCTTTATTGCAAATGGCGAGACGTATCGCCTTAACCCACCACGAAAAATGGGATGGTTCGGGTTATCCAAAGGGCTTAAAGGGAGAGAGTATTCCTATTGAAGGTCGCATAGTGGCGATAGCCGATGTGTTCGATGCGCTTACCTCGAGGCGGCCCTATAAACAACCTTGGACAATCGAGGCAACCATTAACCTGCTCGAAGAGCAAGCAGGTAAGCACTTCGACCCTAAACTGGTTGAAGAGTTTAAGAAGATCCTGCCCGAAGTTATCGCGATCCGTGACGACTATTTGGAGCATTAACGGAATTGATGAAGTAGAAAAAGGCGCCGATGGCGCCTTTTCTGTGTTCAAATCTTGCTTAGGCATTTGCCTACGCAATTAATCTTCTAGCGAATAGGGTAGCGGCAAAATGCTCAGGCTTGACTGTTCATCTTCGGCAAAGCGCAGTTTGGCATCACTCTCGGTATCGTTGGCCAATACCGCAGTTAATAGCACTTGGTTACCCCGTTGGACGAATTCAATGATCTGCCCACCGCGACGGAATCCGTCTTCCATGGCGATTTCAAGGGCTGTTTCAAGATCCACAGTCAATGAGGTGTGTCCCTGGAGAATATACAGGGCGCGTTTATTGCCGCCACGGTATTTCATCCGAGCAACGGTTTCTTGGCCCATATAACAGCCCTTGTTAAAGCTAATGCCATTCACTGCCTGAAGGTTGCACATTTGCGGCACATATTGATTGGCGTGGGATGCCGCGAGGTTAGGATAGCCTGCGAGGATTTCGATTGCTTGCCAAGCGCTGGCATCAAATACTGACTCGACGCTAGCGGCGATATCAGCCGCAGTCTCTGGGGTTAATGCCAAAATATAGCGCTCAGCATCCTTAATAATGGTTCCTTGTTCAGTGACAGTGAGCTCTAGGGTGATAGCGCCAAAACGGGCCTCCACAAAGGCCTTTGCCTCATCTCCCGCAACCCCTAACAGCACTAATTCGTCGGAAGCATTGGTAAGAGTCGCTTTGCTAAACACGGCGTATTTTTGTAACTGTGGCAAGTCGATGGCAACGGTATCCCTTGGCATCAGCATAAACAGCGCATCGTCAATGGCAAAGGTGCGGAAACTGGCAATCATCTTACCCTTAGGATCGCAGTGTGCGCCCCAGCGCCATTGATCCTTCGCTAAGGAGACGATGTCGGTAGTGACCTGACCGTGGATAAAAGTGCGACCCTGTTCGCCGACAATTTTGATAAGGCCTAGGTGGCTGAGGTTGGCGATCATCAGAGGAGGTAAAGAAGCGTCTAGCGCCCAAGTTGGGGTAGAAACTGAAATAGTCATAGCCAGATCCTGAAAATGAATACGGTGCGAGTGGCTGATTGTAACGGAATTAAGCCTCGCTCAAAAGTACAAGCCGCTCAAAAGCATAAGGCGCCGTTATCTTTGTGGGATAGGGCGCCTTATAAAGCCTAATCGGTGGAGGATTAATACTTAGAAGAGAACGCGGGTGCGTAATGTGCCTTCAATCGCTTTAAGCTCTACCAGAGCCTCTTCGGCCTGATGCGTATCAACTTCCATCACCACGTAACCAATATCTGCAGTGGTTTGCAGGTACTGTGCGGCAATGTTGATGCCTTTTTCAGAGAAGGCTTTGTTGATTTTGATGAGGATACCAGGGCGGTTTTGGTGGATGTGCAGTAGGCGAGAAGTGCCTTTGTGCATTGGCAGCGATACTTCTGGGAAGTTAACTGCAGATACCGTTGAACCGTTGTCTGAGTATTTCGCCAGCTTGCCTGCAACCTCGATACCGATGTTTTCCTGCGCTTCAGCTGTGCTACCACCTACGTGAGGTGTCAGAAGTACGTTGTCTAAACCACGTAATGGACTGATAAATTCATCATCGTTTGATTGTGGCTCGACAGGGAATACGTCGATAGCGGCACCTGCAAGGTGGCGCTCTTTGATGGCGACCGTTAACGCATCGATATCTACCACAGTACCCCGTGAGGCGTTAATAAAGATACTGCCCTTGCGCATGGCGGCAAATTCGGCGGTACTGATCATGTCCTTGGTTTGTGCCGTTTCTGGGACGTGCAAGCTGATGACATCGGCCATACCTAATAACTGCTCTAGCGAATGGATTTGCTGGGCATTACCCAGTGGCAGTTTGTCTTCGATATCAAAGAACACCACACGCATACCTAAGGTTTCAGCCAGAATACCGAGCTGAGTTCCAATATGACCGTAGCCAATCACGCCTAAGGTTTTACCACGGACTTCGTAGCTGCCTGCAGCTGTCTTCATCCAGCCACCACGGTGAGCAATGGCGTTACGTTCAGGGATACCACGCATTAGCATGATGATCTCACCTAATACCAGCTCAGCCACGCTGCGGGTATTAGAGAATGGGGCGTTAAATACTGGGATACCGAGAGATTCGGCAGTTGCTAAGTCCACTTGGTTTGTTCCGATACAGAAACAACCAATTGCAATCAGTTTTTCAGCGCGCTTTAGCACGTCGGCTGTGAGTTGGGTACGGGAACGGATGCCAACAAAATGCGCATCTTTGATGGCTTCAAGCAGGGCTTCATCGCCAAGGGAGGCTTTGTGATATTCAATATTAGAATATCCAGCACGTTCAAATACATCTACCGCAGATTGGTGGACGCCTTCCAACAACAGGATCTTGATCTTATCCTTGTCAAGCGAGTGTTTCGCCATGATTGGGTACCCTCTAATTAATTGAAATGGTTCTTGTATGCTATGCTGACAGCCTTCAGCCAACAAAGTAGCACTTTTTTATCGCACTGTGGAGGGCTAGATGGCTAAAGTTAATATTCTAGATTTAGAACAATATCTCATAAGAGTGATAAACAATGAATAATAAACTCGTTTGGACTGCTATCTACTTCTCTGTTTTAGCATGGTCAGCTATCAATCCTGCGGATCCTTTTACTTGGTGGCTCGAAGCGCTCCCCGCATTAATCGCTCTGCCAATCCTATTCTTCACTCGAAAAGGCTTTCCGCTCACCCCATTAGCCTATGGTTTAGTACTAGTACATTGCGCTGTATTGTTTGTTGGCGCCCACTATACCTATGCCGAAGTCCCCTTGTTTGACACTCTTGCCCAATGGATGGGTAGCGAGCGCAATAACTACGATAAAGTAGGTCATTTTACTCAAGGCTTTGTGCCAGTGATGCTGGCTCGTGAAGTGATGCTTCGACATCAAGCCGTTAAAGCCGGTGGCTGGTGTGCCTTTCTATCGACTTGTTTTGCATTAGCACTGAGTGCCTTTTACGAGTTAATCGAATGGTGGGTGGCAGTGGCAACTGGGGATGATGCCGAAGCGTTTTTAGGCACCCAAGGGTATGTTTGGGATACCCAATCGGATATGTTTTTAGCCCTGATAGGTGCTGTGGTTGCTCTGATTAGCTTGTCTCGCTTGCAGGATAAACAAATCGCAAACTTATCAAACTAAGTAGCCCCGCCCTCTTTTGAGCTACTTGCGATTATGCTGGCAATTTTTAGGGAAGTGGGGGAAAGCTAAGGAACGCGCAGATGTGTTCCTTAGATTAAGCCAAATAAGCACGGGCGAGTCGGGTCTATACTAGTTAGGCTTTGATTCGTCAGCTTCGGGCGGCGTCTCAGCAAGGATCTGAGTCTTACGATCGCTTAAATGCTTGATTGAACTGTCGTTACTTAAGGTCAGTTCATTGAAACGACCGTTAATATCTTGAACCGCTTCGATGTACTCAGGATCGTCCTTGCCCTTATTTTGCCAGTAGCGTTTGCGCTCCAGCTTTTGAATTTCACTCTCCCGTAAAATCTCGAAGTAGTTATTCTCTTGCTTGAGACGATAAATCTCACTATCGAGCAGCTTAACTAACTTTTCCTTGGAAATGGTTTGTTGTTTGTTTAGAAGTGCTTGGAATGGGTCTTCAGGAATATTGCGCTTGTCGGAATCGGTTTCTCTGGTGATCCCCAATTGGTATTCAATCTTGTGTTGGCTAAAGTCTTGGGGGCAGGCGGTTTGGCTAAACACAATTTTATCCTGCTTTTGACATTTATAGACAGTATTGGCCTGCGCAATCACAGGGAAAAGCAGCCAGCATAGAGTCGATATCAGTCGAGCCATTTTTATAAGTCCTTTTAAGCCTGCAAAATGGGTAATGATGGCGCTTAGGTGGAGCAACGCTCTACGGAGCAAGGATGCAATCCAGTAAGTATAAGCCTAAGTTGTTTGATTCACTGTGAATTCCAGTGAATTTAGGTGCGCTAATATGACTTAAATTTATATGAAATGCCAGTAATTTGACGTTTGAAGCTTGTTTGTCGTACGGTTTGAGTCGTTTGATTATAAAAGAGAAAATATAGACTTTGGGTAATATCTTAAGCATAAAAAAGGAGCCGAAGCTCCTTTTTATGTCAATCTAATCAGCGATCGAACCGTAAATTATCGATAAGCCGAGCCTTACCTAAATAGGCTGCGGCCAAGATGACTAGTGCACTATCGCTCTCTGATGCCTTGGCTAAGGTAAAAGCATGGCGCACTTCAAGGTAATCGGGTGTAAAGCCTGCAGCGATGATATGGTGCTCGGCGTTTTGAGTGACTAGCTCAATACTCTCGCCGCGTTTAATGCCTGTAGCCATTGCATCAATCGCTTGCTTCAGCGCAGGAGCTGCGGCTTTTTCTTCAGCAGTCAAGTAACCGTTACGTGAGCTCATGGCAAGGCCTGTTGCTTCACGAATGGTATCGATACCAATGATTTCAATAGGCAAAGATAGGTCTTCAACCATAGTGCGGATCACGAGCAATTGCTGATAATCCTTATTGCCGAAGAAGGCGACATCGGGCTGCACGATATTAAAGAGTTTACATACAACGGTTGCAACACCTCGGAAATGCCCAGGACGGCTTTCACCGCAGAGCACATCCGAAATCCCCGGCACTTCAACATAGGTTTGCTGCTCTAAGCCCTTGGGATAGATAATGGCCGGCGTTGGCGTAAACAAAAGTTCGGCACCTGCAGCAATTAGTGCCTGACTGTCGGCTTCCAACGTGCGTGGATAGGCGTCAAGGTCTTCATTTTTACCAAACTGCATTGGGTTGACGAAGATAGAAACCACTACATGGTTACACTTCTTAGCCGCTTCCTTCACTAAGGTGATATGCCCCTGATGGAGATTTCCCATCGTGGGCACAAAGGCGACGGTTTCGCCTTTTGCACGCCATGCTCGCACTTGGGTGCGAATATCATCGATATGGGCGCTAGTGATCATGACTACTTACCTTGCTAAAACAATAAATGAGTTGAACTTGTGTTCGGCACTCTTGGTTAAACGTGTGCTCCGCACTGTTAATTAAAGGTGTGCTCCGCACTTTTAGTTGAACGTGTGCTCTGCACTTTTAATTGAACGTGTGCTCTGCACTTGGGAAAGTGCCATTAGCTACTTCTTCGATATAGGCACGTACGGCCGCACGGATTTCGCCAGTTTGTTTCAGGTAGTTTTTCGAGAAACGTGGAATATAACCACTGGAGATACCTAAAACATCGTGCATCACGAGGATTTGACCGTCGGTCGTTGCGCCCGCGCCTATGCCGATGACAGGAATAGTCAACGCTTGGGTGATGGCGGTCGCAAGTGAGCTTGGAATACATTCAACCACAAGTAATTGGGCGCCAGCCGCTTCTAACGCCTTGGCTTCATCGATGATGCGCTGAGCATTTTCAGCATCACGACCTTGTACTTTAAAGCCACCGAAGACGTGTACCGATTGTGGCGTCAGACCTAAGTGGGCACACACAGGGATGCCACGTTCAGTCAATTTAGTCACGGTTTCGAGTAACCAATGACCACCTTCAAGTTTGACCATATTGGCACCCGCCTGCATTAGCATGGTGGCGTTTTCCATGGCCTGCTCTGGAGTCGCGTAGCTCATAAAAGGCAAGTCGGCGATAAGCAAAGAGCGTTTAATACCACGTCGTACGCAACGGGTATGGTAGGCAACCTCTGCTGTCGTTACAGGTAGGGTATCATCATGGCCTTGGAGCACCATGCCGAGGGAGTCACCGACCAATAGTACATCGACACCTTCATTATCGAAGGCGCCGGCGAAGCTGGCATCATAGGCTGTCAGCGCAGTGAACTTTCTACCTTCCTGTTTAAATTTCAACAGGGTTGAGCTAGTAACTTTAGACATAGGGATAATCTTCAAACCAATTGAGAAGTGGTGTTATAAGCTAACTGAACAAGGTCTTCAATGATCATTATCCAGTCGTTGTAACTCGGCCAAAAATTTGTCACTAATAAGACTGCGTAACGTTGTCTTACAAGGTAATACAAGATCCGGGGCGATGGCACTTAATGGCACCAACACAAAACTGCGCTCCTTCATCCCGTAGTGGGGCACTTTTAATCTAGGTTCATCAATGATCTCATCGCCATATAATAGCAAATCGAGGTCTAAGGTTCTTGGCCCCCAGCGTTCCTTGCGTACACGCCCTTGGGTATTTTCAATCTGTTGCAAAGCATCGAGAAGGGCTAAAGGCCTAAGCTTAGTGTTAAAGCTTGCCACGGCATTGATGTAGTCGGGCTGAACCACATCACCCATAGGTGTCGAACAATAATAGGGTGAGACCTTGAGGCTATCTTGCTCGGCTAAAGCAGACAATGCCGTTACGGCATTGTCTAATTGAGCTTTAGGATCCTCAAGATTAGCGCCGAGGGCGACAAAAACCTGGGTCATTACTCGGCCGCTTTTGGCTTAGGTGCGCTTGGGCGACGGCGACGGCGCTGGGGTGAGTTACGATTGCGGTTGCCACTGGCTTTGTTACCGCTGCGGGCAATCTCTAAACGCTCGGTTTCATCCGCTTCAACAAATTGTTGCCACCAGGCGGCGCTCTTAGCCAGATTGCCACCTTCGACTTCACCACGTAGCAGTAGTAAATCGTAGGCCGCTCTGAACTTTGGATGCTCTAAGAGTTTAAAGGCTCGCGTGCCTTGGCTGCGATCGAAACGCAGTTGTAACTGCCAAATATCCTTTGCAGGAGTACTGAAGCGGCGTGGGATGCTGATCGTTTGGCATTGCTGCTCAATCACATCACCCATGGCGGCGAAAAACGCATCGTACAATGTCAGTCCGCTTTCAACGGCAATATCTTCGGCGCGTTGGCGTAGCGGATACCACAAAATGGCGGCATAGAAGAAGGAAGGCGTAACCGGTTTGTCTTGGTTTACACGCTCGTCGGTGCTCTTCATGATGGCCTGCACCATCTTCATTGCATGGCCTTTTGGCGCATCTTTTAGCTGGGCATCGACCTGTGGAAACAGCGGTGCAAACAGCTTGTATTCCTGCATCATTTCGAAGTTATCGACGGCTTTACCGGCGAAGAATAACTTGAGCACTTCTTCGTACATGCGAGCCGCAGGGATATCTTTCAGTAGCGGTGCTAACTGACGAATCGGCTTGGCTGTGACATCTTCAATCGCCATGCTGAGTTTAGTGGCAAAGCGCACCGCCCTTAACATACGTACCGGATCTTCACGGTAACGGGTTTCTGGATCGCCAATCAGTCTTAATGTGCCAGTTTTGAGATCGTCCATACCGCCGCCGTAACTGCGGATAGAATAGTCGCTGATATCGTAATACAGGGCGTTAACGGTAAAGTCACGGCGCTCGGCATCTTCGTCGATGTCGCCATAGACGTTGTCACGCAGTAAACGACCTTCTGAGTTCGCCTTCGAAATCTTGTCGTTGCTTTCACCGTGGTGACCACGGAAGGTCGCGACTTCAATCACATCGCGGCCAAACACTATGTGGGCTAAGCGGAAACGACGGCCAACGATACGACAATTACGGAACAGCTTTTTGATTTCTTCCGGTGTTGCGTTGGTGACAACGTCGAAATCCTTAGGTTCGAGTCCGAGGAGG
This sequence comes from Shewanella acanthi, assembly GCF_019457475.1. Classification (NCBI taxonomy): domain Bacteria; kingdom Pseudomonadati; phylum Pseudomonadota; class Gammaproteobacteria; order Alteromonadales; family Shewanellaceae; genus Shewanella; species Shewanella acanthi. Next base: position 3,343,736 of record NZ_CP080413.1, on the reverse strand, counting down.
AGATCGCGTACACCGCCGCCAACTAAGTAGGCTTGAAAGCCAGCTTTATTGAGGCGATATAACACCTTAAGCGCATTTTCACTGATCTGCTTACGGGAAATAGAATGTCCATCCCGTGGCACAACGGCCAAGCTTAAGCCACCTGAAGAAACTTCAGGGATCTGGAGTTCAGTTTGAGCTGGAGTTGGAGCGGTCTTTTTAGGCGCGTCTTCAAATAGCTGCTTACAGAATTGGCTGATACGGCGAAAAATGGGACACCTCGAAATGTATCTGTTAAGTGATTAAAAATCTGGCGGCTATGATATACCAATTGGGCCGCAATGGGTATATCGCTGTCTTTAGCCTATGATGTTGCGCGTGATTCAGGTAACTATCTTGTTGGGCCATTAGTTTGCAATCAGGATTTCTCCCTGACGCGGTATGGCGTTGACATCGAATTGGGCGACAGCCTGCGCAATCATATTGGCGACATTGGCATCATTTTCAACCTTAGGTTGACCTAAAAACGCCAGCGCGGCATGCAAGCTTTGCTGCGGTTTATGGGTATCTATAGCTTGGGCATGGTTTTGTTTAGAAAGCTTAAAACCCGGTGTGAGGCAGGCCAGGGGTAGATGTAGCCATTCGGGGGCTTTAAGCCCTAAGGTCTGATAGAGACTTAATTGGCGACAACTAGCTTCAATCAGATCAAAACCCCTTACCACTTCGGTAATGCCTTGGTGGGCATCATCGAGCACCACGGCGAGCTGATAGGCGTATAAACCATCGCTGCGTTTAATAATAAAATCTTCGGCGGCGAAGGCACTCTCGACGCGGATTTTACCCATTATGGTATCGGTAAATTCAGCGACCCCTGCATGATTAACAATTCTTACTGCACCTTGCGTATGTTTAGGCATTAACTGATGGCAACGACCATCGTAAATGCCGCTCATTTCCTCTTGAATAAGCTTACGGGGGCAGCGGCAAAAATAGGCTTTATCTTGGCTGAGTAATGTGTCGATGGTGGTCTGATAGACCTCGGTGCGCTGGCTTTGATATAACAAGGTATCGTCCCACTCTAATCCATAGGCTTCGAGGGTGCGTAAAATATCATCGGCGGCGCCTGCAACTTCCCTAGGCGGGTCAATATCTTCGATGCGGACTAACCATTTCCCCCCAAGCGAACGGGCTCTTAAGTAACTGCCCAGTGCCGCAATGAGCGAGCCAAAGTGCAACGATCCCGAAGGTGAGGGTGCAAAACGGCCAATATAGGGCTGAGTGGGATGAGTTGTGTGAGTCAACATAATAGCGAAATAGTTGTTACGCGGGCCTGATAAGGCTGAAGTCTAGGGGGCGAGTTTACTAAAAGCGAGTGGTGAAACCATTCAACGACACAAACAATTAGGCGGGGAAATCCCCGCCCAAAATGGCTGATTAGCCTGCCATTTGTTTTTCTTTGATCTCAGCAAGGGTTTTGCAGTCGATACATTGGTCAGCGGTGGGACGTGCTTCGAGACGGCGGATACCGATTTCGATACCACAAGAATCACAGAAGCCGAAATCGTCTTCTTCAATTTTTTGCAACGTTTTTTCGATCTTTTTGATCAGTTTACGTTCTCTATCACGTGCACGGAGTTCTAAGCTGAACTCTTCTTCCTGTGCCGCACGGTCTACAGGATCGGGGAAGTTTGCTGCTTCATCCTGCATGTGACTCAGTGTACGGTCGACTTCCTCACGCAATTGATTACGCCATGCTTCAAGAATGGTCTTGAAGTGACTCAATTGCTTAGTGTTCATATATTCCTCACCCGCTTTTTCTTGGTAAGGATTTACACCTGCGATAGCGAGTACGCCAAGTTTTTTGGTGCCTTCAGGCATAACGCATCTCCTGTCATCATTTGCGTTTGTTGTGCGTCCTTTAGAACGGCCGCTATCTATAGCAGAATCTTCTTAATGAGGCAAATTTTTATTTTACGCTTATTTGAAAAAGTTGACTGCCTTCGCTTATTGAAAATTCATTAGAATTTTACTTAATCTTAACATCATACCCGCACCGAGCATGCTTGGGCTAGATGAATCTCATTTGAGGTAATTTCACAGCGATAGGCGAGCACTTCAACACCGGATATAACAGCTTCTTTCAATAACTTGGCATATTCAGGGTCTATATGTGCCGCCGCAGAGACGCTATTTATTTCCGTATGTTGAACCACAAACAGCAGCACAGCCCTGTGACCAAGGCTTACCATATGCATCAGTTCCCTAAGGTGTTTTTGGCCCCTTAAACTGACCGCATCGGGGAAATAACCTTGTCCATCTTCTAGCAAGGTGCAACTTTTGACCTCAATAAAGCAGGCGGGTTTATCTTTGGCTTCGAGGAGGATATCGATGCGGCTGTTTTCTTCGCCGTATTTTACCTCGCGGCTAAATTTGTCATAGCCTGCAAGTTCACTAATGATGCCGTTATTAATGGCTTCTTCGGCAAGCGCATTGGCATTGCCCGAATGAATACCGATTAGGCCGCCACTTGGGGTGGTCATCAGCTCCCAGGTATGGGCATATTTACGTTTAGGATTAGCAGATGTCGAAAACCAGACGGTCTCGCCCTCAAAAAGGCAATTGCGCATCGAGCCGGTATTAGGGCAATGAATGGTGATTTCGCTGCCATCATCAAGCTGTATATCGGCGAGGAAACGCTTATAGCGTTTGAGTAATTTCCCCTGTTTAAGGGCGGGAATAAACTGCATACGTTAACCTTTATTGCTTTTATCAAGCCTGCAGACTACCAAATTTCGCAATTGTTTACAGATTTTACCTAGCTAACTCGGGTTTATGGCTTTTCGTCCATGGCCTGTGTGAGTAAACTGCCGAAAAGAGTTTGTGAAATATCACAAATAGAACACAAAGGACCCCTCATGAGTGAACTTAACGTGACTGAAGTAATGAGAGTTGGATTAACCAAAGAAGCCCCTGCTGCCCATTGGGGCAAAGCCGATGTAACCTTCAACGCTGAGGGTGCATTAGTGCACTTAAGCACCAATGATGACCTGCGCCAAATTCAAATGGCGGCCCGCAAACTCCGTAGTCAAGGCTTAAACCATGTGGCGCTTGCTGGCGAATTTTGGGATTTAAACCGTCAATGGGTATTCGCCCAAGGGTTTGCCACGGCCAAATTAGGCTACAGCATTGCGTGGACTGGTGATGAAGCGACTCAAGCGGAACTTGAGCGCCGTTTATCGGCAGCGACCTTTGCACGTCAACTGATTAACGATACGCCAGAAAATCTATCGCCAGTAAAGCTTGCACAGCAAGCGGCTAACTGGTTGGCCGATGTGGGTGGCGATAAGGTGAGTTATCGTATTCTTGAGGGCGAAGCCCTGTTAGCAGAGCAATGGATTGGTATCCATGCCGTTGGCCGTGGCAGTGAGCGTCCGCCAGCAATGCTAGAACTGGACTTCAACCCACTTTCAAGCGATGCCCCTGTCTCAGTCGCCCTTGTGGGTAAGGGAATTACCTTCGACTCTGGCGGTTACAGCATTAAAGCTTCTGAAGGTATGCTGGGCATGAAATGCGATATGGGCGGCGCCGCCACTGTGACAGCGGCCTTAGGCCTAGCGATTAAATCGGGTCTGAATAAACGGGTTAAGTTATTCCTGTGCTGCGCTGAAAACTTAATCAGCGGCCGCGCTTATAAGCTAGGCGATATCCTGACCTACAAAAACGGCGTTACAGTCGAAGTGGTTAACACAGATGCTGAAGGTCGTTTAGTGCTGGCCGATGGTCTGCAGGCGGCTTCTGCCACTGGTGCTCCCTTTATTATTGATGCGGCGACTTTAACTGGCGCAGCGGTCACCGCTGTTGGCTCGAACTACAACGCGATTTTCTCGCCACAGGTTGAGGTATTGCAACTGGCGCAGCAAAAAGCGGCGAGCGTTGCCGAGCGTGTATGGCCACTGCCATTAGACCCTTGGCACAAAGACATGTGTCCATCTGCTTACGCTGATACGGCTAACAGCCGTGCAGTTAAAGGTGGTGGTGCGGGCGGCGCCTCAAATGCCGCTGGCTTCCTGTCACGCTTCGTCTCACCAGAAGCTAACTGGTTACACGTGGATTTAGCGGCAGCTTTTGAAGATTCGGCTTCAGCCCTGTGGGGCGCGGGCGCAACGACTCACGGCGTATTGACTATTAGTGAGCTGATTAAAGGCTAAGTTGGTTGGCAGATTGGCTTGTCAATCCCTCAGTAAAAACCGCCCTCGGGCGGTTTTTTTATGCTTTATTGGCATTGACCCCAAGCATTCATGTGGTTATCGCATAGCCTTAGCACTTGGCGAAAGCACTTCCCCATGCCATCTTAGGCTAGAGATACATTCATCATTTGTTGAGTCAGCCGATAGGGAATGCAATGATAAAAATCCGTAAGGCCACACAGGATGATGCTAAGGCGTGCTGGGATATCCGCAATGCAGCGATAAAATATGGCTGTACGGGATTTTACGATGCCAAGGAGTTGGCTATCTGGACCGAGGGTGAGTTGACCCAATCCTTTTGCCACATTGTGGCTGCACATTTCTATGTGGCGGAATTATTAGATATTCCCCCCCATAATGGCGGTAACCTTTCTCGAGTGGTCGGGACCATTATGTTGGATGAACCCTATGCCCAACTTGAGGCGCTCTTTGTCTCTCCAGAGGTGATGGGGCAAGGTGTGGGCAAACGATTGCTGCACTTTATTGAAGTCAAAGCCTTTAATCTTGGTCTTGCTCAATTGCGATTGCAGTCGACCCTAAATGCGGTGGACTTTTACCGACATTGCGGTTTTGGCGGAGAGGGACTGGAAGAAGACGCTATATACTGCTCGCCTCGGGGCATTAGGCTCGAATGCAAGGTGATGTATAAAAATCTTGCTTAAGGTTTTATACGGAATACGGATGCTGGCTACCTAAGGGTATTAGCAGATCAACATAGATGTGGGAAATAACCTTTATAGATTCGTTGAAGAATTGGGGGCTGGCATACACAAGGAAATCAGCAGATCAACATAGATGTGGGAAATAACATTTATAGATTCGTTGAAGAATTGGGTGCTGGCCTACTCAAGGAAATCAGCAGATCAACATAGACGAGGGAATTAACCTTTATAGATTCGTTGAAGAATTGGGTGCTGGCATACCCAAGGAAATCAACAGATCAACATAGACGAGGGAATTAACATTTATAGATTCGTTGAAGAATTGGGTGCTGGCATACTCAAGGAAATCAACAGATCAACATAGACGAGGGAATTAACATTTATAGATTCGTTGAAGAATTGGGTGCTGGCATACTCAAGGAAATCAACAGATCAAGATGGGGGAATTAACTCCCGAGAGTATGCCAACTATCGTTCTTTCGCCTGAAATCCCGATGCCAATAATCTTACTGAAATCGACTTAAACCAAACTTAATCAATAATTAAAAATGATTTCGTTGAAGTGCTTGCGGACTTTTTAGACCGCTGGAATGGCTGGTGAGTTAATTCGCCTGTGGGCTATTTAATTGTTTACGTTTTTCCATCAGATCTTTAATTAGCGGCGTGAGTATAAGCTCCATCGCCAGCGACATTTTACCACCCGGCACTACCAACGTGTTGATCCTAGACATAAAGGAGCCCTGGATCATGCTTAGGTAATAGGGGAAGTCGACATTGTTGATACCGCGAAAACGTATCACCACAAAGCTCTCATCTAGGCTTGGGATATCTTTAGCACTAAATGGGTTAGAGGTATCGACAGTTGGCACCCGCTGAAAGTTAATATGTGTACGGGAGAACTGCGGCGTCATGTGTTTAATATAGTCATCCATACTACGCACAATTGACCCCATCACCTTCTCACGGCTATGGCCGCGCTCCGAAGTGTCACGGATAATCTTTTGGATCCACTCCAAGTTTACAATTGGCACCATGCCAATCAGCAAGTCCACATGCTGGGCAACGTTGGCATCGTCTGTGACGACACCGCCGTGTAAGCCTTCGTAATAGAGCATGTCGGTGTTTTCGGGGAGTGGTCGCCATTGGGTGAAAGTGCCTGGCATTTGGTTAAAAGGCACAGCTTCATCAAAGGTATGTAAATAACTGCGGGTTTCGCCTTGACCCGTAGTGCCGTAGTCGCGGAAACATTGCTCTAGGCGGGCAAAGTTATTTGCCTCGGGGCCAAAGTAGCTAATATTACGATTCTCAGCTTGGGATTTACGGATCATCACTTCCATCTCGGCACGGGTATAGTGGTGGAAGCTGTCGCCTTCGACAAAGGCGGCATTAATGCTGAGCTGACGGAAGATATGACTAAAGGCCGTGGTCGTGGTGGTGGTTCCCGCACCGGATGAACCGGTGACTGCGATAATGGGATGTTTTGCTGACATTTTTTCTACCTAGGAACCAAAGTGCGGCTTGTTTGTTATCTGTATACGCTTATTTATACGGCACTGTGACGGGGGCGGTCAATCCTGCCGTTTTGCCACTTCATCAAAGTGACGAATAGCAAAAGATTCATCATCTTCGCTGTATTCAAGCACTAACTTGCCCTGTTTCAGTGCCTGTTGGCATTGGGCAATGGCAGTTGTGAATGCCTGATCATCTAGGCTGGAAAAACTGCCATCTTCGATTTGCCCAAGCAGATATTCCCGAATCAAATTGACTAAGGTTTCCTGTGGTAGCTGCAGTAGCGCTTCGTAGGGGATTAACATGGTTTGTCCTTAAATGGGTCAACGCTAATAACCAAGCGATTGTTAGGTAAGTGCTTAATTAGCTTAGTTCAGAGGGCGCGAGCAAAAATGCCAGAATGCGGCGCTCTAGATAGTAACGCGGTTTCCACGGCGTGCCGCCATCAATAAAGCCGACATGGCCGCCGTGGTGGTGCAGTTCATATTCCACCTGCGCCGAAATCTGACTCGGGTGTGGGATCACTGCATCTGTCATAAAGGGGTCGTCCTTGGCGTGCAGAATAAGTGTGGGTTTTGTAATCAGGCTCACATAGGGCAGACCGCTGGCGCGAGTGTAATAATCATCAACGCCTAAAAAGCCGTGCAGTGGCGCGGTCACCTTATCATCGAAATCATAGAAGGTATTGAGTGAATCGACCTGCTGCGGACTCAGCGGCATCGATTGCGCCAAGTGTGGATCAGACAATTTATGGCGAATTTTTTGTTGCAGCTGTTTAATCAAATGGCTTTGGTACACCTTAGAAAAGCCATTTTCCAAGCGTTTGGCACAGGCTGAGAGTTGCAGCGGCGCCGACACCACCACAGCTCGATTCAGCAGGCTATCATCCTGATATTCGCCCTGATACTTTGTTAGCACATTACCACCAAGGCTGTAGCCCACGGCGAGCAGCGGCGAGTAGGGATAAGCTTGTTGCAACAGGCTCAAGCTAAATTGCAGATCGTCGGTGTCGCCACTGTGGTAACTGCGGGCTAAGCGGTTGGCTTCACCCGAACAACTGCGGTGGTGATGCACCACTGCGGCAAGTTGCTGCGCCTTACAGGCCTGTAAAATCCGTCTGGCGTAGTGGGATTGGGCGCTGCCCTCAAGGCCATGAATAATCACCACAATCGGCTCGCCCGCCTTTGGAGTGTCCTGCCAATCTAAGTCGATAAAGTCGCCATCGGGCAGCTCAACACGCTGTCTTGTGAGTGTCGGTTTTGCCACTTTAGTAAACACGGGAAGGATGGTCTGAACATGGGGACTCTTGGCCCACCAAGGCGGTACAAAGGCGTTTGGCATCAATTATTATCTTATTTTTACAAAGTTCGAAATTAAAACGTTTGTTTGATATCTGATCGCTGGTATTGTAGCACAATTGTTTAACAGCATGAGACTTAGGAGAAATAGATGAATAGAAGAACCTTTTTGTTAGGCACCTTTGCCACTACGGCGGCAATTGCTTTAGGGGTTAATCTCTATTCTCCAGAGTTTAGTTCTACCGATGAGCAAACAGAAGGTAAAGATTACCGTCTGCTATTTAGTGTGTTATTGCCCGTATTACTCGATGGAGCGCTACCCGAGGTAGCCAGCCATAAGTTAGCGGCGCAAAATCGTACCTTAGATGCCATCAACCAATCCATTGCCGCCTTATCCGAGTCCCAGCAAGACGAGTTATTTCAATTACTCGATATGCTGGAGAACCGTTTGGGACTGTTAGTGCTGACCTCAAGCATGACGCCGTTATTAATGCGCAGCCCAAGCGAATTAACCCAAATGTTAGAAAATTGGCGCTACAGCTATTTTTCACTGATGCAGACTGCCTACTTAGGGTTAAGGGAGTTAGTCATGGCAAGCTTTTATGCTTGCCCTGAGCATTGGAGCCGAATTCATTACGCAAAACCTGTGTTATTTAAATAGTTAGCTCAAGATGCGCCCTAGCAATTCGATAATAATAAGAACATAAATCTGGAGTACTTAAATTGGCAATAGTAGATCCCATTATCAATGGACTTAACTCGGGGTGGCTACACACCGATGGTAGCCAGTTAAAAGAAAATCAACAATTTGAAGCCGATGTAGTGATCGTTGGTACTGGCGCTGGCGGGGGAGTCGCGGCAGAAATTTTAAGCCAAGCAGGGCTTAGCGTGATCATGATAGAGGCGGGACAACTGCGCTCATCCACCGATTTTAATATGGAGGAGCGCGTCGCCTATCCCAATCTTTACCAGCAGGCTGCGGCAATGAAAACCTCAGACAAGGCGATTGGTATTTTTCAAGGTCGCTCTGTGGGTGGCTCGACCACAATCAACTGGACAACCTCCATCCGCACCCCAACTGAAGCCTTAGCCTTTTGGGAGCAACAAAAATCCGTTAAGGGCCTTAGCCGCGAAACACTCGACCCATGGTTTGAGCAGATGGAGCAGCGTCTTAATATCCATGAATGGAAATTCGAACCTAATCGTAATAATGCCGCGCTAAAGCAGGGCTGTATTAATCTTGGTTGGGATTACACTGTCATTAAACGAAACGTGGCGGGCTGTTGGAACACAGGTTATTGCGGCATGGGCTGTCCGGTCAATGCCAAACAGTCGATGTTAGTGACGACCATTCCTTCGGCGCTCGATAAAGGAGCCCAACTCTTTAGCCGTGTTAAAGTGGTTAAGATTGAGCACCATAACGGCAAGGTACTCGCCCTTAAGGCGCAGGCTCTCGATAGCAACTCCAAACCGACGTCCGTTGAGCTGATGTTTAAGGCCAAGCACTATATTATGAGCGGTGGTGCCATTCACACGCCTGTGCTGATGATGCGATCCGATGTGCCAGACCCACATAAACTCTTAGGTAAGCGCACCTTTTTACATCCTGTTCTGCTCTCTGGCGCCATCTTTAGTGACGCCATTAATGGTCACAGTGGTGCGCCTCAGTCGATTTATTCCGACGAATTTGTCTGGAAAAACGGCGTAGCGGGAGAACTGGGTTATAAGCTCGAAGTGCCGCCGATCCATCCTGTGTTAATGGCGTCTAAGTTGCTCGGTCACGGTAAAGAGCACGCTGAAGCCATGGCTAACTTTAATCAGTTTCAACTAACGATTGCCCTCGTCCGAGACGGCTACCATCCCGATAGTCAAGGCGGTCAAGTGCGTTTAACTGACAAGGGCTTTGAGCTCGATTATCCGTTAACTGAGACCTTCTGGCGCGCAGCGCGCCGCTCCTTTGCCAGCATGGCTGAACTGCAGTTCGCTGCTGGTGCGATGAAGGTGATGCCAGTGAGTGATGGTATGCCGTATTTCACCTCTTGGAAGGATGCGAAAGAGGGGATTGAGCAGATGACGTTGGCACCGCTTAAGACTGTGGTGGCTTCGGCCCATGTGATGGGCGGCTGTCCATTTGGTGAGGATGAAAAGCTCTCAATGGTAGATAGTTATGGCCAGTCCCATTACCTCGAAAACCTCTCAGTAATGGATGGTTCTATCTTCCCAACCAGCCTTGGCGCTAACCCGCAGCTGTCTATCTATGGTATTACTGCGCGTAATGCCACGGCGTTAGCACAAAAGCTCACCGATGGCCGCGAGCCGCAATAGTGTGGGGTCTTTATGGGATCGGTAACATCCTTGGAGGGCGGCTGTTTATGTGGGGCGATACGTTATCGGATTGAGGGCAAGCCCTTCGACGCCGATTATTGCCATTGCCGCATGTGCCAAAAAAGCATTGGGGCCGTATTTGGTGCTTGGATGGATTTTAAGCTGCAACAGGTGACTTGGGTTAAGGGGCAAGTGACTGAGTTTGCTTCATCTGAGTGTGTGAGACGTGGCTTTTGCGCCCACTGCGGCTGCTCATTGTCCTACAGGCACACTGAGTATCCCGACTATCTCACCCTGACGATCGCAAGCTTAGACGATCCGAATTTAGTGCAGCCTAATTACCATATTTATACCGAGCAGCAGCCAAGTTGGCTCAAGATTGAGGATAACTGCCTACGCTATCCTCAGGCGCGTACTAAGTAAGCTAACGTTCGGTCTATTAAGGCGCGATAAAATCCAGCGCGTTAACATCCGCTGCGGATAGGCCAAATAGGGTGAGGTAACTTACCAGATTGGTTTGTTGGCCGGTTGGCGATAACCCATTGACGGCATTTAGAATCGTGCGCTGCGCCTTACGTTCCAACATCAGCTCAACAGCAAGCATCTGCTCGTATTCCGTTTGGCTTAGGCGATCCTTAGCAAGACGTCGCAGGCGGCGATAGGGGACGATTAATTTATCGTCCCACTCCATCACGCCTGTGATTAAGATCTGCCACTGCTTACTAGAAAAAAGATTGCTTGAGGTCTGTTTACTCGAAGTATCGGCGCTTACACCTGTCCTTGTATTATCCAAATACAAAGCCAGTAGCAGCAGATTCACATTCACCGCATAGCTGTCCTGTAGCATTAGGCACAGGGCTTGATTCTTCGCGTAGCAAGCATCTCCCCATTGCCATACTTGGTTGTCCAACGGTTTATTTTCCACTTTTCAATCCCTTGAATACTAGTGTCAGAAATAGAATGCCTTACACTTAAGCCTAAATTACTGGCTCATCAGCTCAAGTTCAATGGCATCGATTTCTTCTTGCAGTTCGAGCCATTGCATTTCGCTGTCTTCCAGCGTTTGGGTAAGGCCCGTTCGTTCGGTCAGTACGGCTGTTAGTTTGGCCTTGTTGTCCTGCTCGTAAATATCGCCATCGGCGAGCATGGTTTCTAGTTCGGCGAGACGGTCGTTCAGCTTTTGCTGCTCGGTTTCTAACTTGGCCTGTTTGCGTTTTAGCGGCGATACCTTTTGGCGCAGCTCGGCCTCTAATCGTTTTTGCAGTTTCTTATCGACAGCAGGTTTGGATTCTTCGCCACAGCTAGCTTGGTTTGCGCTCGCTTTAGCAGCATCGAGCAACCATTGGTGGTAATCCTCTAAATCGCCGTCGAATGAGCGCACTTCACCCTGATCTACCAGATAGTAATCACTACAGGTCAACCGCAGTAAGTGGCGGTCGTGCGAGACGATAACCATTGCGCCTTCAAAGGTTTGAAGTGCCATAGTTAGGGCATGGCGCATCTCTAGGTCTAAGTGGTTGGTGGGCTCGTCGAGCAGCAGCAGGTTAGGGCGTTGCCACACTAATAGTGCCAGCACTAAACGGGCTTTCTCGCCGCCCGAGAAGGGGCTAACGGGGCTGAGCGCCATATCGCCGTTAAAGCCAAAACCGCCGAGGAAGTTACGCAGTTCCTGTTCGCGGGCGTTTGGCGCAAGGCGCACTAAATGCTGCAGCGGTGAGTCGTCTAAACGTAAAAATTCGATTTGATGCTGGGCAAAGTATCCGATATTGAGCCCTGGATTTGGCTCGTACAGGCCTGTCATCGGCGATAATTGACCCGATAACAGTTTGATCAGCGTCGATTTACCCGCGCCGTTGCGACCCAAAAGACCGATACGGGCGCCGGGCACTAAGTTCAAATGCACTTTACTCAGGATTTGCTTGTCGCCATAACCCACGGCGACTTGCTCCATTTTAATTAATGGATTGGGCAGGGCTTCGGGCGGGCGAAACTCCATATAAAACGGGCTATCGGCTTGCGATGGCAGTAGCTCTGTCATCCGCTCTAGCGCCTTTAGGCGGCTCTGCGCCTGCTTAGCTTTACTAGCCTTGTAGCGGAAGCGGTCAACGAAGGACTGCATGTGCGCCCGTTCTTTTTGTTGGCGCTCAAAGGCGACCTGTTGCTGCGCCATTCGCTCGGCGCGGATGCGCTCGAAGGCGCTGTAGTTGCCTTTGTAATAATTGAGTTTTTGATTTTCGACGTGAACAATCTCATCGACAATTTCGTCGATAAAATCCCTGTCGTGGCTGATTAAAATCAGCGTGCCTTGATAGGACTTAATCCAACCTTCGAGCCAGTACATGGTATCTAAGTCTAAGTGGTTGGTGGGTTCGTCGAGCAGCAGTAAGTCGGAGCGGCACAGTAGCGCTTGGGCAAGGTTAAGGCGCATCCGCCAACCACCCGAAAAGCTTTTCACAGGGTTGTTTTGCTCGGCTTCACTAAAGCCTAAACCCGCCAGCAGGGCACCCGCGCGGGCGCGAATGGCGTAGCCGCCAATGGCGTCGATTTTACCGTGCAAAGTCGCAATCGCATGGCCATCGTTGTGTTCCTGAGCGATATGCAAATCAGCCTCAAGTTGGCGATATTCTTTATCACCATCAAGCACATACTCAAGGGCAGACACTTCAAGCGCTGGGGTTTCTTGGGCAACGCTGGCAATCAGCCAGCCCGACGGCATGCCAAACTCGCCTTTATCTAAGCTCAGGTGACCCATAATTAATGCCAGCAATGAGGATTTACCCGTGCCGTTGGCACCGACTAGGCCGACCTTATGGCCGGGATAGATGGTCAGAGAGGCTTCATCGAGCAGGGTTTTGCTGCCACGGATTAATTGTGCTTGGTTGATGCTGATCATTAACTACAACTTGGTCATATCGTGAATGGTTAAGGGCTGTGATGATAGCGTACAAGCTAATGGCAAACCACAATTTAGGCCGTGTTGCTGAGTATTTCTTACACTTTTTACCTCTTCTTTTTGGCGAGTGTTGTGGCGGCTTTTATGGCGCTCTTATGATGAGTGGTAAAGCGAGTGTACGGCCGATTTGGCAAATCCTTCTTGAGTGAATCCCGCAAGATGCTAACACCTGCTCACCTTTTATGGCATCACAACTTGGTTTAAAGGCTGGCAATAGCTGGGCACTGTGGCAAAATAGCCGCCAATTTCGGGCTCACGCTTTCGGTTTATCAAGCTAAGCGTAGTCATCTTCTGATTCAACTGTACTGGTCTGTGCGTAAAGGTATTAGCATGACAACCAAAATCAAAAAGCGCTTCGTAGCTGGCGCTAAATGCCCTAAATGTGGCGCCAAAGACAGCATTCTGCTGTTTAAAGAAAACGGTATCGAAACCGTAGAATGTACCGACTGCGATTACCGCGAACAGCAAACCGACGTTAAAGTCGCTGAAAAAGCGACTGGCGCCGTGATTGGGGTGTTTAAACCAGACTAGGTTTGGGTTCGTCTTAACTGTTAAAAACAGAATTTAAAAAGTTCCTTCAACTCGCGGCACAGGATTATCATTGTTTCCCCTGTGACACGCCATAAACACATCCTTGAAGGCTCGACGGCGACATCTGTTGTACATAGATGTACTAATGGCGCGATCACATGGATGTGAAAGAGCGGCCATGCCGCCAACAGTAACAGTTGCAACAATGCCAATCTTTACGACCATCGAATTGTTCATCTGACTAAAAGCTTTTTTGCCCCATTGCGCATTATCGGGGCTGCTAGCAATTAACTCTACAAGCTGTAAGTTGACCAAATTTTAGTAATGCTACGGAATAACTAAAGGACTCTGACTTTATAGTGTGTCTAACGGACTAGTTGTCCCTGCGAAATGTTGGCCAAGTACATGGGTATAGATTTGTGTGGTACTCACATCATTATGCCCAAGGCGTAAAAAACTCGCGCTCATTAAGCCACACTTGCATCAATCTCAGCCAGCCATAGCGAGTCCAGCGGTGAAGGAGCTCTATACGTGGCTCTGCCCAAAATGTCAGCACGGTCATCTGCAATTTCAGGGGGTAATAAAGCCTGCTGGATTACTGATAAATACAGCTCAGTTTGAGTTGCCTCGCGCCGCAGGGTTGCCTTGAACTCGAGGATAACGTAAGCGGTAGTTAACGTGTGAGGGGATGAGAGTGGATGGCGTGATGCCTATGCAGGGGAAGAGTCATGTTTGTCACTTGAACTTACGGGCCAACACGCGTAATCGGCAGCACTAAACACGGCCAAAACCGTTGCTGAGGAGGTTAAAGCACAAAATAATTCAAGCAATTAGTCCTCAATTGGTTAAAGAACCCCCTACCGTAAAAAAGCAAATTCCTATAGCATGATTAATACCAAATAGTACGGATGTGGCAGCGGCCAAGTCCAACAATCGATTGATGCCCAGCAAACAGCACAGGGCATCAATACTAAGACGTTAGGCGAAAAGAGAAGTACGTCATGAATCAAGAGCATAAAAAAGAACTGATACAAAGAGGCATCGATAACGGGAATTTTCCTAAGCTGCTATATAAGTACAGGACAATAGATCAAGCAAAACAAATATTAGATAATTTCTCATTTTGGTTTGCTACTCCAGACACATTTAATGACCCATTTGATTGTGGTCTTTCAGAGAATCCGGCTCCGACTTTGGGTGACGCACGAAAGCACTTTAAGAGGCTGATGATCCCTGAAGAGACAATAGAGCAAACAATAGAGTGGCTACAAAGAAATCCAGAAAAATTAGCTGAACTTGTAAAAACTACAAAGGAGAAGACTATTTATACTAAAGGTGTTCTATCTCTCTCAGAAAGATTTGATGACATCTTAATGTGGTCACATTATTCTCAATATCACCAAGGGGCTGTTTTCGGCTTAGATATGGAAGCCGACTTAGATTTCTTTGTGACACCGATAAGAGTCGATTACAAAGATAGTTATGAAGAGCTTAATTACTTAGATGATCCAGAAAAGTCAACCATTGATACACTAAAGATTAAATCGTCTCAATGGAGCTATGAAAGTGAAATAAGGATATATAAAAATAAATCAGGGCTACACAAAATTAGTGAAAAGGCTATTCGTGAAATCTATTTTGGAATCAACACTACTCAAGAAGATATTGATGAAATACGTAAAATATGTTGTAGCAAAGGTTTAACTGACATTAACTTTTTTAAAGGTGAAAAAGCCCACGGCTCATTCAAAGTAGAGTTTAAGGCTTTGTAATCGCCTAACAAGCGCATGTTGTCGGACTGGTTTCCCGCTGCGCTCCAAACCAGCCGCAAATACGGGCGTTATATGGCATCATGATTAAGAAGATTGCGATTACCTTTGGAGTTTTACATTTAAGCTTTGTCATATTTATGGCTTACGTAATTGCTACGTCATCAGATCCCGTGGCAGTTAATGCGTGGCTTTTATTTATTCCTTTAGATTTTCCCATTTCTTTAGGTATGTTTCCTGTCAGCTATATTTTCGACGGTAATTGGCTTTTAAGCTCTATTGACGAAAATGGTAATTACAATATATTTAGGGATATTAATAACTTTTGGGTGCCAGCTATTTACACCGGAATTGTCGGTACGGCATGGTGGTATTATTTACCAATTCTGTTTCATAAATTCGTTTTGCTAATAAAAACCAAGAAAGGTTAACCAGCCATATAACAAGCAATTCAACAGGGACAAATAACAGTTGGCTTTTGTTCACTTCGTTCACTATTTTAGCCAACTATTATTTGCCCGTTAGGCATCACTATGAACTTAGATGAGCTAGTCAACTCCGTGCAAGAGCCAGAATTAAGAGAAAGGCTTTCTCATTTGGTCGGGGAATGGAAGCAAGATGACAAAGATGTGGAAGCGCTCGCGTATCTAATTAGCAAGTGGCATGGAAATGTTTGGTTCCAAGATACGGAAGCTTCAAACAAATTTCACTCTGATTTTCATAATTTCAAAAATGCCGCCATAGACAATATTGGCGGCTTAACATTAAACGAAAGGCTATATTGGTTTGGTCTTTTTGGGGCATGGGAAAACGCTAATGAAACTAATCAACAGCGCTTGCGTAGTAAGCTCCATGCAAATGCCTAACAAGGCCAGCCAGAGGGAACAAAAAAACCGCCGCTTCGCTCTGGTTTTTCGTCCCCTGCTGGCGGCGTTATATGGCAAGGTGATTATGTGGGAATCGTTCGAACCAAGTGATTGGGAAAGCTTGCCTCACTTGTCTGGTAGAGTTGCGACCGAAGACGATGTGAAAAATGGTGTTGCTGTTTTTTACATCCCTGAAGGAAGTTTTGCACTGAATGCAATGTTGCCAACATGTGTTATTCAGATCGATGAAGATACTGGAGAGAGAACGCCTGCAGTTGTAATTCAGGCCGAACAAGCTGGGGACCAAGTCTATTTGGGGCTGCGTTATTTAACTGGCGGTAATGGAATTTGCGGTCTAGATGAAGTTGAGCAATTGGAGGAGCCTAATGAAGAGTTTGCCATATAACAAGGCCAGCCAACATCGCTCCCTTCGGTCGCTGGACCTCGTTACACTCGGCCGCTGCTGGCGGCGTTATGCCTAAGGAAAACGTATGAGCATCATCTCAAATGCAAAAGAAGTCGCAGAGTTGGTAAAAAAGTTAGGCGACATTGAGCTATATCGTAAAATTGTCGAGTTAGAAGGTGAAATTATTGACCTTTCGCGAACGAATCACGCATTGCAAATAGAAGTCGACGAGCTAAAAAAGAAGGTGCTATTAAATAAATCACTTTCTTTCAACGCGCCTTTCTACTATAGCGAAGGAGATGCTACACCTTACTGCCCGAAATGTTGGGAAAGCGAAGGAAAGGCCGTTCACCTGGTTAATGAAGGATATCATTCAGATTTGAATCAAACAGCATTCGGCTGCGTACCTTGCAAACATACCTATTGGTATAACGGGCGTCATGCATAACAAATTGCTCCATTTGACGCAGCGGTCTACGTTCCTTTTTGTGCATTCGCTTCGCTCATTGTTGCACAAAAATCCACTACAACCGCTGCGCAAATGAGCAAGGCGTTATAAGCCAGGGAGGGTTCGTGCCATCACAAGTTTTTGACAAGGCTTTGAAAATATTTTTTGAGGCAGAAGCGCAAAACATCTTAAGTGGTGTAAGTGAACGTAATCTTTGCGCTAGATTGGCTATGCATCTGCAAATATTAGCCAATGAAAATGGCTTCGCCGGGTACTATGCAGATCCTGAATACAACAGAAAGCAAAATGGCAAGGTGAAAACAATCCTTGATGAGCAAATGCAGGTTGTAAATATAACTTGTGATCTCATTTTGCATAGCCGAGGTGAGATCATGGAAAAAGATAATCTCATTGCCATCGAAATGAAAAAGTCAGAACGGCCAGAAGAAGAGAAATCTAGCGATAGAGCTAGATTGAGGACTTTAACAAAATCTAGTTTTGATGGCGTCTGGTCTTACGACGGAGAGACACATCCAGAACATGTTTGTGGCTATGAGCTCGGTTACTTTATAGAGCTGGATCGTGAAAATTACTCTTACATAGTTCAAGTGTTTAAAGCAGGAAATCTGGTTAGTGAGTATGGCGGCAAGTTCAGCTTATAACAATTTGCTGTACTCGGACCCAACTACGCGCCGCAAGCTTGTGGTTTGCTGCGCAAGCTTTACAACAAGCTTGCTCTGCTCCGTTGGGCCGGTAAGCAAGGCGTTAATCCATAGAAATTTTTATCCGAAACTGACTAGTTAGAGTTAATGCTTTAACTCAAAAATGTCCCTTAAGATGACGAAACGGTTGTGCGGATGTGTAAATTGCCATTGAAGCACCTGTGACCGTTGGCGACATGGATGTCGCCGTCGAGCCCTCATGGATGAGTTCACGGCGTGTCACTGGAGAGACAATGGCAATTAGCTGCACTAGCTCTGCACTTGTAAACCGCTCGCTCGCTTTTATTAAAACTCTATCTCACGGATTTTCTCTTTTAAACTGCTAGTCCTTAAAGGACTTTGCTTGTTCAATGTATACATTTACCAAGAGTGAACCATTCTACTTTTTCGAATAATCCAAGCGTGATTTCGCGTTATTCTTTTGTAAATTTCCTTGATATTCTTTCCTTCATATTAGGCAAATGGCGTTTAGGCTGTTTTGTCAGCAAGCAATGCCAGCAAGCAAATTGTGGCGGTTAAGCCTAGGAGCGCGTAATGAAAGTATTAGGTCAGTTTTCTGCCAGACCTGCGATGGATGGCGATGGGGTGAATATTCGTCGTGTGGCGGATTTTGTCACTACCCATTTCGACCCATTCTTGATGATGGATGAGATTAAATCCGATGATAAACAGGATTTTATTGGTGGCTTCCCGCCGCATCCGCACCGTGGGATGGAGACTTTTACCTATATCCGTAAGGGGGGCTTTGAGCACCGCGACCAGATGGGCAATGTCAAGGCGATTCGGGCCGGTGATGTGCAGTGGATGAGTACGGGTTACGGCGTGGTGCATTCTGAAATGCCGCTGGCCGATGCGCTCGATGGCCTGCATGGCTTCCAAATTTGGGTCAACATGCCAGCTAAAGACAAACTGCGCCCAGCGACCTATCAGGACACTGCATCAGTCCCCAGTGTTGAAACCACTAACGACACTGGCGCAACCCTAAAAGCTTTAGCGGGGGATTGGGCATTTGCTGGCCAAGCGGCGATTAGCTCTAGCATTCAGGGTTTGTCGGGTGAGGCGGCGATTAGCGATATGATGATTAACCCTAACGGTGAAGCGCAGCTCGATTTATCCAAGCATGAGTTTGCGGCGCTGTATCTTTACCAAGGCGGCCTGAAGAAAGGCGATAATTCACAGTGGTCATTCAATGAAGGCGAGTTTTTAGTCCTCGATAGCCAAGCGCCATTGCACTTTAAGGCCGATGAGCGTGGAGCGGGGATGTTACTGTTTGTGGGCAAACCCATCCGCGAAAAGATCGTCCAGATGGGCCCCTTTGTAATGAACACCCAAGCGGAAATTCAGCAAGCCATTCGTGACTACCAAGAAGGTCGCTTCGGGCAAATTGCTTAAAGCAAGAAAAAGAACGCTTTTAAATCTAAGGCCCATGAAAGTTTAAGCCCAGCCCTGCGCTGGGCTTTTTGTTGTGGTTGGGAAGCAAGCGGAGGTGCCCCTTCAGTATGTTTTATTAAACCAGTTGAAGACGTTTTACCAAAGCCTGCAGAAGACACTTCAAAGACTTCAGGAAAAGCGTGCGCTTTATTGCTACAATAGCCGAGCTTTGGGAATGGGCTTTTTACAAGATATATGTAAGTGATACGCATGCGTTAGCAGACTTTCCCTCAGAATGATTCAATTTTGTTAGTAAAAACAATGCATTTTCAGTGACCTGCTAAAGCGATTAACGCTGCTAAATCAACGAGCAGCTACCAATGGCGCGGGTTACCCACCACAGGATATTCGCCTTGAGCAATTCAGATACTCAGCCTTCAATGGCTTTCTCGACTCTTAAGCTAAAAACCGAACTGCTTGAGAACCTTACCACTATGGGCTACAACGAGATGACGCCAATTCAGGCGCAGAGCTTGCCAGCCATCTTAGCAGGCGAGGACGTGATTGGTCAGGGCAAGACAGGTTCGGGTAAGACTGCCGCCTTTGGTTTGGGGTTGCTGAACAAGTTAGACGTGAAACGTTTTCGCATTCAGACCTTAGTGCTGTGTCCAACTCGCGAGCTTGCAGACCAAGTCGCGCAGGAAATCCGCACCCTTGCCCGTGGTATCCACAACGTCAAAGTCTTAACCCTGTGTGGTGGCGTGCCTATGGGGCCGCAGATTGGCTCATTGGAACATGGTGCTCATATTATTGTTGGCACGCCGGGTCGGATTGTCGATCACTTAGAACGCAACCGTTTAGACCTGAGTAACCTCAACATGCTGGTGCTGGACGAAGCCGACCGTATGCTGGAAATGGGCTTCCAACCCCAGCTGGATGCGATTATCGAGCAGTCGCCACGCGAGCGCCAAACGCTGCTGTTTAGTGCGACTTTCCCTGAGCAGATCCAATCGATCGCTAAGCAAATCATGTACAACCCTGTGATGGTGAAAGTGGCCGTTACCCACGAAAAAAGCACCATTGAGCAACATTTTTACCACTTAAACGACGATAAGGCGCGCATGCAGGCGCTGCAATTATTACTGCTGGAACGCAAACCTGAGAGTGCTGTGGTGTTTTGCAATACCAAGCGCGAAACCCAAAAAGTGGCCGACGAGCTCAGCGATGCTGGCTTTAGCGTCATCGCCCTGCACGGCGATTTAGAGCAGCGTGACAGGGATGAAACCCTGCTGCAATTTGCCAACAAGAGTGCCTGTGTGCTGGTGGCAACCGACGTTGCTGCCCGTGGTTTAGATATCGACGCGCTGGACGCAGTATTTAACTACCACGTTGCCTTTGATACCGAAGTGCATATTCACCGCATTGGCCGCACCGGCCGTGCGGGCAGTAAGGGCGCTGCTTTTACCTTCTATAACGATCAGGATGGCTACAAAATTGCCCTGTTAGAAGAGTATTTAGAGCGCGATATTCAAAGTGAAGCGCTGCCATCATTAAGCTTGTTGGGTACCGCGCCCAATGCGCCAATTATGATCACCCTGCAAATTGATGGCGGTAAAAAGGAGAAGTTACGTCCAGGCGATATCTTAGGAGCCCTCACAGGGGAGAATGGTATCGAAGGCTCGCAGGTCGGCAAAATCCTTGTGACGGACTACCGCGCCTATGTGGCGGTAAATCGCAAGGTGGCTAAAAAGGCGCTCAGTAAAATCACTAGCGGCCGCATCAAAGGTAAATCTTATCGCGCATGGTTGATGAAATAAGCGCTAACGTTTAGTGAAATAAGCATTTGTCAGGCTAAAAAATCGGGGACGTAACGTCCCCGATTTTTTATCATATAGCGCTAATCCACTATGGGCAGGGCAGTCTGAATTTATCCGATAACTCGTTGAGTCGAGTGAGTAACTCGGGTGACAGGCTGACCTTCAAGCTGTCGATATTTTCTTTCAGCTGGTACAAGTCCGTAGCTCCGATAATGTTAGAGCCCACAAATTTACGAGAATTAACAAAGGCTAATGCCATTTGCGCAGGCGAGAGGTTAAACTCGCGGGCTAAGTCGACATAGGCTGCTGTGGCGTCGAGGGCGATTTGCGAGCTGTTGTAGCGGGCAAAGCGTTTAAACAGGGTTAAGCGCGCACCTTCGGGCCATTGATTATTACAGTACTTGCCCGATAATGCGCCAAAGGCTAAGGGCGAATAGGCCAGCAGTGGCAATTCTTCACGGTGGCTGATTTCACTCATGCCGACTTCAAAGCTACGGTTAAGCAGGTTATAGGGATTTTGTACCGAGATGATGCGCGGTAGGCCGTGTTTTTCCGCCAGCTGTAGGTACTTCATAATGCCCCACGGCGTCTCGTTCGACACACCGATATAGCGCACTTTACCCTGACGAATCACTTCGGCAAGCGCCTCTAGGGTTTCAAGGATGGGGGTTTGTTGCTCAATCTCTTGTTCGTCGTAGAAGAGTTGTCCGAAGAAGTTAGTGTTGCGATCCGGCCAGTGCAGTTGGTAGAGATCGATGGTATCGATTTGTAAGCGCTCAAGCGATGCATCGACCGCCTGATGAATGTTGTTCCAGTCCAGCGCCATCTTTTTGCGAATGTAGTCGCTCTTTCCACCGGGAGCCGCAATCTTAGTGGCAATAATCAGATCGTCACGGTTACCGCGCGCCTTGATGTATTGACCTAAAATTCGCTCGGTTTCCCCTTGGGTTTCTGGCCTAGGTGGCACAGGGTACATTTCTGCGGTATCGATAAAGTTGATGCCATTTCCGATGGCGTAATCGAGCTGAGCAAAGGCTTCTGCCTGTGTATTCTGCTCGCCCCACGTCATTGTGCCTAAACAGATTTTACTGACTTCGAGATTCGAATGCGGTATGCGTCTGTATTCCATCTATCTCTCCTGCTCAATCGTCTTACTTCGAGGCTATCAAGCTTTTGCTTTAAAGCAAAGGTTAATGCGAATGGTATTAATGATGTGCTTTAAAAATAACCAGTTAAAGTTTCAAGGCAGGAGACGGATTGGGCTGGATTTTGGTTTAAATTTAATCGCTAAACGAGGATTTTGGCTTTTTCAGTCGAAATGACGTCAACAACGGCTATTTTTGTTATTTTTCATAAAATTAGCACTTTCTAAATCAGATTTTATCTCAGTTTTACTTCGTTCGTTATAAAACTACATTTAAAGTTCATTGTTCCACCATGTGGCGATGAATGTCACAAAAGGATGTAAATTTACGTATGTAAATTACGAAAATGCGCCGAAGTGTGACCTCAATAGCGGAATATCTGTCCATAAGCATCTACTCTATTTTTATCTAAAAATTTTTTCATGGTTGATATTTGTGATGGCAGATCTTTCAAACCAAATTATAACGATCAAAAAAGGCCTTGACTTGCCGATTGCTGGCGAGCCTCGGCAGATCATTGAACCCGGAAATAGGCCATCGCAAGTGGCACTGCTGGGCGAGGAATATGTTGGCTTAAAACCGACTATGCTGGTGGAAATTGGCGATAGGGTTAAAAAGGGCCAACCTTTATTCGAAGATAAAAAGACCGAAGGCGTGCTGTTTACTGCCCCCGCCAGCGGTGAGGTTGTTGCTATTAACCGTGGGCTGCGCCGTGTGTTGCAATCGGTCGTGATCCGCTGTGACGGCCAAGATGCGCAGGAGCAAATCCGCTTTGATATTCATCAAGATATTGCTTCGCTTTCCTTTGAAGTGGTGCAGGCGCAATTAGTGAAAAGTGGTCTTTGGACTGCGCTGCGTACTCGTCCTTTCTCCCGCGTTCCAGCACTTGACACTAAACCTGCTGGTATTTTCGTGACGGCGATGGATACCAATCCGTTAGCGGCCGATCCGCGTTTGATTATTAGCGAACAAGCCGATGCCTTTAAGGCGGGCTTACAGGTGCTGAGCCATTTGACCGAAGGCAAGGTTTACCTGTGCCAAGACAAAGGTGAAGCCTTAATTGATGCTAACTTCGCTCAAACAACGTTGCCTAAAGTAGAACTGCGCCGTTTTGCCGGTGTGCACCCTGCGGGTTTAGTGGGTACTCATATTCATTTCATTCTGCCTGTGAGTATTGAGCGCCAAGTCTGGCATATCGGCTATCAGGATGTGATTGCCTACGGCAAACTGTTCCAGACTGGTGAGTTATATACCGACCGCGTGGTGGCTATTGGGGGTCCAAGTGCGCTTAATCCCCGTCTATTACGCACCCAACTTGGGGCGCAATTAAGCGCTGTTGTGGCCGATGAAGTACGCCCTGGCAATATTCGTGTGGTTTCGGGCTCAGTGCTGTCGGGGCATACCGCTAAATCAGTGCACGACTTTTTAGGGCGTTTCCACAATCAGATTTCATTACTCGCCGAAGACGATAAACACCGCGTATTGCCTTGGGTTCGCGGTGGTTCGGATAAGTTTTCGATTACCCGCACAGTGACATCCCGTTTATTCGGCCTCAGTAAAACCTTCGAATTTACCACCCGTCAGGGCGGCTCTGCCCGTGCCATGATGGCCTTTGGTCAGCTCGATCGCGTGATGCCGTTGGATATTTTGCCGACGCTGTTAGTGCGCGACTTAGTGGTGCGCGACACAGACGAGGCGCAGGCCTTAGGCGCACTGGAGCTGGATGAGGAAGATTTGGCCCTGTGTACCTTCGTGTGCCCTGGGAAATACGACTTCGGTAAAGAGTTACGTGCCTGTCTAGATGTGATCGAGAGGGAAGGTTAATGACCAAGCAATCTAAAAAGCCTGATTTACAGGAAGACTATTACGCTTCGGGCAAGTCGATTAAGGGGTTTGTGCGCTCTCTAGTGATCGCCAACGGTCGCAGTACTAAGGGTAAAGTACATGTCCGTGACGCGATTGACGTAAAACGTACCATGACCTTAGTGGGCCTGTGTTTATTACCGACCATTCTTTTCGGTTTATATAACTTAGGTTTGCAAGCGCAAATCGCACTGGCGAGTGGCCTAGGCACACCCGAGACTTGGAAATTATTTCTGTTCAATACTGTTACAGGCGGCTTAAGTGCCGATACCGGTGGCGTTGGACGTTTTTTCTACGGGTTAAGTTTTTTCCTACCGATTTATCTGACAGCTTTACTGACTAGCCTTTTCTGGGAAGTGGTATTTGCTAAGGTGCGCCGTCAGGAATTACATGAAGGTTTCTTCGTTACCGCACTGTTGTTCACTTTAATCCTGCCGGTATCGACCCCGCTGTGGATTGTGGTGATTGGCATCAGCTTTGGTGTTGTAGTGGCTAAAGAGCTGTTCGGTGGTATGGGATATAACTTCCTTAACCCTGCAATGGCGGGTCTAGCCTTTATCTATTTTGCCTACCCAACCGAAGTGCAAGCGCTTAAGCAACTGGTGGCCGTGGATGGTTTTTCGGGTGCAACGGCCCTGACGCAAGCTGCTGCAGGCAAGCTGCAATTTGCCGACTACAGCTGGTATAGCGCCTTTAGCGATCCAAACTGGTGGAATAATTTCTTTGGCTTTACCGTGGGCGCCATTGGTGAAACTAGCACATTGGCTATTCTTATCGGCGGTTTAATGTTGCTCGTGACCCGCTTAGCCGATTGGCGCATCGTAGCGGGCGTCATGGTCGGCATGATTGCGACCGCAACCCTCTTCAATGTTATCGGTTCTAGTACAAACCAGATGATGTCTATGCCGTGGACATGGCATTTAGTCACGGGTGGTTTTGCTATCGCGATGATGTTTATGGCGACTGACCCTGTAACAACCGCGTATACCCGTCAGGGCAAAATTGCCTACGGTATTCTGATTGGTTTTATGACGGTTCTTATCCGTGTGGCGAATCCTAAAATGCCCGAGGGCGTGATGTTAGCGATTCTGTTCGCCAACCTTTGGGCACCACTTTTAGATTACATGGTGGCTCGTGCCAACATCAAACGGAGAGTAAAACGTCATGGCCTTTAAGAAAGATACTGTGGTGGGGACCATGATCTTCACCATCACGCTCTGCTTGCTGTGCTCATTTATGATCACCGGCACTGCGGGAATTTTAAAAGAGCGCAAGCTGGCTAAAAAACGCGATGAACTGCAACGCTTTGTGCTGATGGCCTCCGATGTGGGTTTAGGCGAAGGCACTGAGTTTAGGGATATTTTTGCTAAGTCGGTGAAGCCATTATTGATTAACCTCGATACCGGTAAAGTGGATTCTGACACTAATGTGCTCGATTTCGATGAGCGCATGGCGGCGATTAATCCCGATACCTCAAGCACGCCGAAAAAGGATATCGCCAAAATCAAAACCCGCGCTAACGATGTGCGTGTGTTTAAGGTGTTCGATGATAACGGCAAGCTATCGAGTGTGGTTGTGCCATTCTACGGAAAGGGTCTTTGGTCGATTATCTATGGTTATATGGCGGTGGAGCCTGATCTCAATACCGTTAAGGGCATAGTGGTTTACGAGCATGGTGAAACGCCAGGTATTGGTGACTTTATTACCGATCCAGATTGGCTAGGGTTGTGGAAGGGTAAAAAACTCTTTGATGACAATGGCAAGTTTGCGATGCGTCTTGTTAAGGGCGGCGCCAAAGAGGGCGACACCCATGGCGTGGATGCGGTAAGCGGCGCGACCATGACGGGCCGAGGCTTACAACGTGCCGTTGAGTTTTGGTTCGGTGAAGAGGGCTTTCAGACCTTCTTCAAACAGTTAAAGGCAACTGAAGGTCTGGCTGATCCGCAAGCAGGCTCTCAAGGTGGCTCTCAACTAGAGAATGGAGGTGCGCAATGAGTCACTCTTTATCGATGCGTGACATGTTAGCGGGGCCGGTGTTTGCCAACAACCCCGTGGCGATGCAAGTGCTGGGCGTGTGTTCGGCACTGGCGGTGAGTAACTCAATGCAAACCGCCGTGGTGATGACGCTGGCGGTGACCTTCGTATTGGTTTTCTCGAACCTGATTATCTCGAGTATCCGGAATTTTATCCCTAATAGTGTGCGGATCATTGCTCAAATGACGGTCATTGCCTCATTGGTGATTATCGTGGATATGGTGCTTCAGGATGTGGCCTACGAACTGTCTAAGCAGTTGTCAGTGTTTGTGGGACTTATCATCACAAATTGCATCATCATGGGACGCGCCGAAGCGTTTGCGATGAAGTATCCACCGCACCTTGCCGTTGTCGATGCAGTGGGCAACGCCGCGGGTTATGGTTTTGTGCTTATCAGTGTGGCTTTTGTGCGTGAGTTATTAGGCACAGGTAATTTGTTTGGCCATAGCGTGTTAACCACGGTAGAGAACGGTGGTTGGTACTTACCCAACGAGATGTTCAAGTTACCCCCCAGCGCCTTCTTCCTGATTGGTGTGCTGATTTGGACCATTAACGTGATCCAGCGTAAACGCGGTTAAGGAACGGATATGGAACACTATATTAATCTCTTTTTACAGGCCACATTCCTCGACAATATGGCGCTGTCGTTCTTCCTCGGTATGTGTACCTTCTTAGCCGTGTCTAAAAAGGTATCAACAGCCTTTGGACTGGGTATTGCGGTCATTGTGGTGATGACCTTGGCTGTGCCGTTAAACCAGCTGATTTATGCCAAGGTGTTATCACCGGGTGCGCTGGCGTGGGCGGGCCTACCCAATATCGATTTAAGCTACTTACAGCTCATCACCTTTATCGGGGTTATCGCGGCATTAGTACAAATTTTGGAAATGTTTTTAGATAAATACATTCCTAGCCTCTATGACTCACTCGGGATCTTCCTGCCACTGTTAACAGTTAACTGCGCGATTTTTGCCGGGGTGATTTTTATGGCAAACCGTGACTATAGCCTTGCCGAATCGGCGGTATTTGCCATGGGTTCTGGTACAGGTTGGGCGGTGGCCATTGTGATGCTGGCGGGTCTTCGTGAGCGGATGAAATTCCATGCAATCCCAGAGGGGCTGCAGGGCATTGGGATCACCTTTATTACCACTGGGCTAATGGCGCTGGGCTTTATGTCTTTCTCTGGTATTTCACTTTAACGGGTATTTGTACCTGAGACATAGAACAGCATTCTTTTTATAAAGAGCTATAAAAGGGTTTATAGAATGGAAATGGCAATTGGTATAGGCATGTTCACCTTAGTGGTGTGCTTGCTGGTGATAGTGATCCTTATCGCCAAAAAGAAATTAGTCTTGTCTGGTGAAATCACCATTGGCATCAACGACGATGCCGAAAAGACCATTAAAGTGGCCGCGGGCGACAAATTATTAGGCGCGTTGGCGGGTAAAAACATCTTTATTCCATCGGCCTGTGGCGGCGGTGGTACCTGCGGTCAGTGCCGCGTTAAAGTGAAATCCGGCGGTGGCGATATTCTGCCAACCGAGCAGGGCCATATCACCAAGAAAGAAGCCAAAGAGGGCTGCCGTTTAGCCTGTCAGGTGGCGGTGAAAGCTGATATGGAATTGGAGCTTGAAGAAGAAATCTTTGGCGTGAAGAAGTGGCAATGTGAAGTGATATCTAACGATAACAAAGCCACCTTTATCAAAGAGTTATTATTGAAACTCCCTGAGGGCGAAGATGTGCACTTTAAGGCGGGGGGGTATATTCAAATTGAGGCGCCCGCCCATGAGGTGAAATACGCTGACTTTGATATTCCTGCGATGTACCGCGACGACTGGGAAAAATACGGCCTGTTCGACCTCGTGTCGACCGTGAAAGAAGACGTGTTGCGCGCCTATTCGATGGCGAACTACCCAGACGAGAAGGGGCGCATTATGCTGAACGTGCGTATCGCGACCCCGCCTTCAAATGATTTGCCACCGGGTAAGATGTCATCCTACATCTTTAATCTTAAAGCGGGTGACAAGGTGACTATATCAGGTCCGTTTGGTGAGTTTTTCGTGAAGGATACCGATGCCGAAATGGTGTTTATCGGTGGTGGTGCGGGTATGGCGCCAATGCGCTCACATATCTTCGATCAACTTAAGAGCAAGCACACTAAGCGTAAGATGAGCTTCTGGTATGGCGCCCGCTCAAGTCGTGAAGTCTTCTATCAGGAGGACTTCGATACCTTAGCCGCTGAGAATGACAACTTTGTTTGGCATGTGGCGCTGTCGGAGCCGCTACCAGAGGATAACTGGACGGGTTACACCGGTTTTATCCATAACGTGCTATATGAAAATTACCTCAAAAATCATAAAGCGCCCGAGGATTGTGAGTTTTATATGTGTGGCCCACCGATCATGAACTCATCTGTTATCAATATGCTTGAGAGCCTTGGTGTTGAAAGCGAAAACATTATGCTCGATGACTTTGGTGACTAATTTGAGGGCTAGTATTTAGGCTGTTTTTTTGAATTGAACTTGGGCACTAAGACTAGAAGCTCAATCATCAAATCGAGTGCATAAGTTTTAAGAAGAACCCGCGTTAAGTAGCCTTAACGCGGGTTTTGTTTTGCTGTTTGAAGCTTACTCTCGCTCAAGTGTTTGCGATTAATTACCGCCGCTAGCTTTGGGAGGCAAGGTGCTAATTTGGGCGTTTTCCACCATAAAGGGCTTGCTAAGCCAGGTAAAAATCTCAGTGCTGACCGCCTTAAGATGACTGCCGCCCACGGTCCAGTGGCAAGCTCCGGGTATTTCAACTAGCTTGGCGATAGCTCCGTATTTCTTGGCGATGGCTCGCTGGATTGTGATAGGCGTAATTCGGTCAGCCGTTCCACCAACGATTAACATGGGGCACTGAATACGTTTAGCATCGACTCGTGCAAAGCCATTGGGAAACATACCACCAATCCCAATTTGGAAGGTCGCTCGCCCTGACTCGTAGGTAGCG
This sequence comes from Shewanella acanthi, assembly GCF_019457475.1. NCBI lineage: Bacteria > Pseudomonadati > Pseudomonadota > Gammaproteobacteria > Alteromonadales > Shewanellaceae > Shewanella > Shewanella acanthi. The sequence continues at coordinate 3,314,803 of NZ_CP080413.1, read as the reverse complement.
TTATCGGCGATAAAGCGCTGCACATCAATACTCTGGGTATTGGCAATGCCGTATTGCACATTGGCAAGGCCGATTTCGGTGACTTTCTTCCACAGTGGAAACAGTAATAGATTGCGACCAAAGGTACGAATCATCGACCAACTCCAACTGTTAATCCCCCCTGGCGCAGCCGAGGAGATAAGCACCAGTTTGTTAACATGTACCCTAGTGGCGACAAGCTGTGCGAGTACCCCCCCCATGGAGTGACCCACCAAAATGGGAGGCACTTTTAAGTTGTCCACCTTAGCGATGATAAAGTTGACATAATCCTCAAGACTCGTTTGCGCCAAGGCATTTTTATCGGCATTAGTGTAACTGGCTTTAGGTTTGTGCATAGGTAAACATAGGGCCTCGACACTGTAGCCCTGTTGTTCAAACTCGGCTTTCAGTTCGAACATGGCTTCATCTGTTCCCCACATTCCGTGGATGAGCAGCACCGGCGGTTTAATCAATTCAACTGGCATCATGGAAATCTCTCCATTGCTTAAGCGATAGCTTTTAAATCCTCGACCACTTGCTTTGCACTTTGGTGCGCCGAGGTGAACTGTAAAATGCCGTCTTCAATGGCATCCTCGGTGAGGATCTTCTTGTCTTTGCCATAATGCATTGTCACCTGCCAAGGACCTGCTTTGCCTTGTCTTGGCATTCTCGCGGTGGCGCGAGCCATATAACCAGGGGCGAAACCTTCAATCATACTGACACCCGTGTTGTTATTGGCGGTATCAATGGCTTTAGCTACAGCATAACCATTTTTTTGCATATGGCTGAATAGATTACATAAATAACGACCACCTATATCAGCTTTGAGGGTCCATGGCGCGTTGGTATAACCGAATATCCAGCCGTAATTGGGTAGCCCCTCGATCATAATGCCTTTGTAGATCATGCGCTCTGGCACATTAACTTGAGCACCGTTCACTGAGAATGCCATACCCCCCATCAGCTGCATTTCGAGCCCTGTGGCTGTCACTATGACATCGGCATCTAAATGTTGACCCGATTTAAGCCTGATCCCCTTCTCAGTGAAACATTCGATGTGGTCAGTGACGATATTGGCTTTCCCAGAGCGAAGGGCGGTAAAAAAGTCGCCATCGGGAGCGGCACACAGACGTTGTTCCCAAGGATTATATTGGGGTGAAAAGTGGCGCATATCGACATTTGGGCCAACTTGCTTTTGCACATGGGACAGCAAGCGTTTACGCATCATATTGGGCCACTTGCGACAGGCAAGATACAGTCCGCGTTGCAGCAGAATATTGCGCTTACGGGCGAAGTCGAAGACCCACTTTTTGGGGAGGATGCGGTTGAGCATCATAGATATTTTATCTACCGAAGGCACCGACATTATGTAGCTGGGCGAGCGCTGTAACATGGTCACATTCGCCGCCTTGTCGGCCATGCTCGGTACTAGGGTGATGGCGGTGGCTCCGCTGCCGATAACGATGACTCGTTTTCCGCTGTAGTCTATGTTTTCGGGCCAAAACTGTGGATGAACAATTTGCCCCTTGAAGGATTCTTCGCCTTCGAAATGTGGGCGATAACCTTGGTCAAAATTATAGTAACCGGCGCAGTTAATTAAGAAGGCGCAGCTGAAGAGCTTCTCCTGACCTGTGGCTTCGTGGCGGGCGGTCAGTGTCCAGCGCTGAGTGGCATCGGACCAATCCGCTTTTATGATGGCAAAGCCGTATTGGACCTTCTCATCAAAGCGAAATTCTTTAGCGGTTTCGATGACATAATTGCGGATGTTAGTCCCTTCGGCGAGGACCTTGTCAGAATACCAAGGTTTAAAGTCGAAGCCAAAGCTGGCCATATCCGAGTCGGAGCGAATGCCAGGATAGCGGAATAAATCCCAAGTTCCGCCCATTTTTTGCCTGCGTTCGAGGATGGCGAAGTTTTTATTGGGATGTTCCGTCACTAAACGGCAAGCCATACCAATACCTGACAAACCAGCCCCAATGATGATTGTGTCGTAATGCTTTGAGTCCATTGTGATTTCCTTTTTATAGTTATATTGGTTTACACCAACTTTACTATTTCAGGAATCGCGCGGGACAATATTGACTAATAAGGACATTTTTTTGACATAATGCGACAATTTTTAAAAAAATGTTATAAAGTACCGACTGATTTGGGTGACATGAACGGCGGTAGGTGCTGTTTAAACCGGATAAACGGGGAGGGAGTGTGCAGATTCTCATTAGAGCTTCTAACCTAAGGGGGTTCGATAAGTTAATGAAATCCCTTGGCGGGGATCCAATCGCGTTATTGGCTAAGTACCATCTCCCGATTGAGGCAAAACGGGATGATAATGACTATCTTATCTTTCGCAATATGATTGGTTTGCTGGAAGAAACCGCCCAGTCAATTCATTGCCCTGACTTTGGTTTGCAGCTCGCCGCTTACCAAGGGATGGATATTCTGGGGCCAATCTCAGTGATCGCCCGTAGCTCGGCTACCGTGGGTGATGCCATCAACAACATTGCCAATTATTTACACCTGCACTGTTCGGCGTTAAAAGTGCAATATTCCATTGAACTGAATAAGACTCCACGTACCATCAAACTGGAGTACAGCATTCAGGGGCGTGGTCTTGATTATTCTGTTCAGGCCTTTGAGCTTGGGCTTGCAAATTCTGTACAAGTGATAAAGCTACTTTGCGGTGGCACCTTTACGCCAATTTCTACTCACTTTATGCACGCGCAGTCGGGTAAGGTCGAAATATATCAGCAAATTTTCGGTGGCAAAGTGAAGTTCAATCAACAGTGGACTGGATTTGAATTGCCGCTTTCAACTTTTTCCAGGCCATTAAGCAGTGTCGATGAGCCAACCCGTAAACTGGCAAAGCTCTACCTAGACTCGCAGTATATATCCCTTGAGCACTCAACAGCGGAGGAGGTGAGTCGACTTATTCGGCGCTTACTGCCAACGGGGCAATGCAGCAGCAATACTATTGCCTCCCATCTCTCGATTCATAAACGCACGCTGCAGCGGCGACTCGCCGAGGAGAATACTTCCTACGAGCAGTTACTCTTAGCTGAACGTCAGGAAATGGTGCGCTTCTATCTGCAGGACCCTAACTTTAAACTCAGTCAAATTAGCGGCCTATTGGGCTATTCTGAGCAATCGGCCTTTAACCGTGCCTGCAAAGACTGGTTTGCAATGACGCCAAGGGCCTATCGGCAACAGCTAAAAGCTTAGTTTAAAGCGAGGTGCTCAGATTTATCTGAACCTAAGGTCAGGATAAGCCTGAGCAATACCAAGCTTTAGGGATACAAAACGCTAGAGGCTCAGCAACATAGGGATTTCACAGGCGTCGTGGCCTGTGTTGCCAAGTGGTGCGGCGAGGTGACTAAAACCCAGTTTCTCATAGAGTTTTAGAGCCTCAGTCAGTACGGCTGTAGTCTCTAAATAACACTGCTGATAACCCGCCCCGCGGGCAAAATCGAAACAAGTGAGGGCTAAGCGTGTTGCGAGTCCCTTACCACGGGCTTCTGGTAAAAAGTACATTTTTTGCAGCTCACAAACCCCGTCATTATCGGCGAGCGGGGCAATACCGGCGCCGCCGACAACTTTGCCTTCGCACTCAATTACCCAGTATTTGGCACCAGCTTGAGAGTAGACGTCACTTAGACAATCTAAGGTTGGATCAGCAACGCTATAGCCCTTATCCGCTGTTAGGCCGTATTCGGCGGACACATCACGAATCACTTGCGCGATGGCCGCATCATCTTCTTGGGTTGCTTGACGTATTTGATAACTACTTTGCAATTTCGCCTGTTGAATGGCTTGGTTGTATAGCATGAGCGCCTGTTCGATTTGTTGAGTTTGTTCTTGGGTCAATTGCGCCAAAATGTCTTTAAAAAGCGTATTTTGCTGCACGTCCAATTTTGCCAGCAGCTTTTTGCCCGCAGGGGTGATTTGCACGACGAGACAACGGTGATCCCTTGCGTGCATTTGACTATGGGCGAGATTCTTATCGACTAAGTGCTTGATGGCGCGACTGGCATTGGATTTATCAATGCTCAGCTTGGCGGCCAGTTCCTTAATGGTTAAAGCTTGGGTGCCAATTTCAAAGAGAGCATGGGCTTGAACTGGGGTGAGGGGTAAATCCCCATAGGCCGCGTTGAGCATGCCAAGGCTTCTCACTATATAGCGAGAAAGCTGCCTAAGCTGACTCGAAGAGGGTAAATCCTGTGTCATAGATAAGGGCTTGTACCTGTGTGAGTATCTGTCGGTACCAAACGATGACTCAGCTTAAGTGAGTGTCTGGCAAGAGGTTTTAGTTGTAAGCAACAACTAAATTAGCGAGCTTTGATGGGCTTTGCAATCATCAATTCGCTGTCACGGGTACAGTTCTGGGTTTAACAATGGCGCCATCGCGAGGATGATCGCCTGGGTGTAGTTACTCTGCCGCGTCGCATGGCCATGGGTGAGTAGGCCAATCGCACCGCCCTTTTGTTTGATATTGACCGTATTGAAGAGTTTATCCATCACATGACCTAACTCTTCGCCCGCTTCGAGTGCGCGGTAAACTTGAATTGGCAGAGGGAGTAAGGCTCCGCGGCCAATGGCAAGTTGTTTCTTGTGGGCGATGGCGATGTAGGCAAAGGTCGCGGGGCCAAATTCGAGGTAATCCACACCGCCTTCCATTGCAAAGTAAAAATCAGCTTCCTGTTGCTGTTGGCAGTATTTCACCCGATTAACTGCACCGTCGCGGGTCTCTTTGTCTGTCATAGGTTGGGCGCGTACGCCTGAGGGGGCATCCATCCCTTGAACTAGGATTTTATGGTCTGGGAACAGCTGTTCCATGGCGCTTTTGGCGGCATTCACTTTGACGGGGTTCTTGGAGCCCACGATGATATTGATAATATTTTGTTGCATATAAGTCATTTATTTTTTAGCTAGATATGGACGCTAATTAAAATCATTGATTAAATGGTCGGAGGTGTCAGCGCCTGGGCCTTCTATTTTGCCATAGTCGCCATTTATTCCCATAGACAGCGTACGAAAGGGGATACGAAATAGCCAGCGCTGGGATCAGGATGTGACATTCCACCATTGTGCCTCAGTCTGTTCTGCAGGACGACAATAAAGCGATGTCTTTGAAGGAACACAAACCAAGAGATAATAATAATGAAATTCAACAAACTTGTCCTTGCTATGGGCATGGCCTGCGGCGTGATGCTGGCTGGCTGTAACGATAGTGAAGATAGCACCTCAATCGACGCAACTAATGAACTGCAAACCTTTGCGCCTAATGGTCTGTTAAAGGCGAATATCAGACGTACCACCTACGGTGTGCCACATATCCAAGCCGATAACCTTGAGAGCTTAGCTTTTGGTAGTGGCTATGCCCAAGCGCAGGATAACCTGTGTGTGCTCGCTGATGGCTTTGTTAAAGCTAACTCTGAGCGTTCAATGTATTTTGGGCCACACGCCTCGATTGATTTCACCACGGGAATGCCAACCGCTGAAGATAACGGCAACTTAATTTCTGACTTTGCCTACAAAGCGTTAAAAATCCGCGAAAAGGCAGAAGAGAAATGGCCACAGCTTAGCGAAAATTCACGTGCTCTCGTCCAAGGTTTTACCGCGGGTTATAACCAATATCTCGCGGATGTCGCTGCGGGTAAAGAAACCGCAGAACCTTTCTGTGGCGGCCAACCTTGGGTTAAAGCCATTGAGCCAGAGGATGTGGTGACTTACCTGTTCTCTATCGCCCTGTTACCGGGTGCGGCAAACTTCCTCGATTTAATTTTCTATGCTAACCCAGGTGACGCGCAGGAATATTTACCGCGTATCGTGGGACCAGCACCAAGCTCAGCGCAAACCGCCTTTATCGCCGATATGCAGTCAAAACTGATTGCACGCGCTGGCCGAATTACAACCCCTGAGACTAACCCACGCGGTATGGGCTCTAACGGTTGGGGTTTAGGTAAGGATAAGACCGAGAACGGTAAGGGGATGGTGTTAGGTAACCCGCACTTCCCGCACACCGGTAACCTGCGTTTCTGGCAGTCTCACATTACGATTCCAGGTCAACTGGATATGATGGGTGGCTCATTAGTTGGTATGCCGGGTTTAGTGAACATCGGTTTTAACAAAGACTTAGCCTGGACCCATACATTCTCAACCGCTGAGCATTTCGTGATGTATAACCTCGAAATGGTTTCCGGTGACAGAATGCAGTACTTGTTCGATGGCCAGCCGATGCCAATCACTAAGGAAACCGTGTCTATCCTCGTTAACGGCGGTCCTGCGGGCATGCTGGTGGCCGAGAAGGACATATACACTACGCCAAAGGGACCTATGGTTGAAGCACCACCGTCCTTAGCCCCATTTGGTTGGGATGACGGCGGCGCCTTTATGATCCAAGACGCCAACATGGCCAACACCGACGTACTCGACCATTGGTTGGCGATGAACCGTGCAACCAATAAAGCTGAGTTCCAACAAGCCTTTAAAGACTTTGATGGCGTGATCTTCAACAACACCATGTACGCCGATAAAGAGGGTAATACCTTCTATATCGACGACTCAACGGTACCTGGATTATCCGATGCAGCGGTTGTAGTGTTAAGAACATCACCCGATGTTAAAGCGGCAAGAGCGCAGGCGGGCTTTACCATTCTGCCGGGTAACACCTCACTGTTTAGCTTCGACGGCCCAACGCCATACGAGCGTGCTCCAAAGCTTGAGCGTACTGACTTTGTTCAGAACTCTAACGATTCGTTCTGGATGACTAACCCTAACGAGCCTTTGACTTACGTTTCGCCAATGTATGGTCCAGAGGGGAATCAATTAAGCCTGCGTACCCGCATGGGCTTAACCCTGATGGAAGATGCGGCGGGAAGTGACGGCAAGTTTAGCTTAGAAGAGTTAGAGGCTGCGGTACTGTCTAATCGTAGCTATCTGGCTGAGTTAGTTGGTGATGAACTGATTGCTCAGTGTGAGGCTCAAGGTGCTACGCCTGTGGTTGTTTCTGAAACCTTATCTAAGGATGTCAGTGCAGCTTGTGCGGCGCTGAAGGCGTGGAATGGTCAGCAGGATAACGACAGTGTTGGCGGTGCTCTGTGGCGTGAGTTTGCCCATCAGTTCAGCCAAAGCAGTATGTTAACTGTTGGTTTTGATAAGACTAAACCTACCTCAACGCCTAATACCTTAGCGACTGACGGTAGTGCGCTAGTGGCCTTGGCTCGTGCCGCGCTTAACTTAGAAGCGGCAGGTTTTGCCGTAAATGCGCCTTTAGGTGATGTGCAGTTTGTAGAGAAATCTCTACCCGACGGTACTGCTAGTGGCGTGCGTTTACCTTGGCCTGGCACCCACAATGCTGAGGGTGGATTTAACGTGTTCTCTACCAGTTTATCGGGTGATGACACACTCATTCCACAGCACAAATACGCGCCAGTAATGGACGTCGTATCGGGCAAAGCATTGGCCTCTGGTTTAACTCAACAAGGTTATCAAATCCGTTACGGTTCTAGCTGGATGATGGCGGTAAGCTTTACCGATGAGGGTCCTGAAGCGCGCGGTATTTTAACTTACTCACAGTCGAGCAATATTTTGTCGCCATCCTTCACGGATCAAAGCAACCTCTACTCTAGCAGCAAGAGCTTCCGCCCACTGCTGTTTAAAGAGGACGATATTGCTCCAGCGGTGGTTTCAACGACTGAGCTCAGCTTACAAAAGTAGGTCTGCAGTAGTTGGCTTAAGCTTAAGTTGAATAACAAAAATGGCTCACCTAGGTGAGCCATTTTTTATGGATGTCATTTGATGCATACAGGGGTTATTTTGCCGCGGGTTTTTCTTCGTACATCAGGTAGTAACTTTGTTCCATCCCCAACGCCTGATAGGTTTGCTGAGCAGGCAGGTTTTCCTGCTCGACATATAAACGAAAGCTCGCCGCACCACCATTAGCCGCCGCTAAGGCTTTAACCTCAGCATAGAGTTTGCTGTAGATCCCCTGACGACGGTTTTGCGGGCGAATATACACGCTCTGGATCCAGTAATAATCCTTAGCACGCCAATCGCTCCACTCAAAGGTCACCATCAGTGAGCCTAGGATTTCTCCCCCTTGTTCGGCGACCAGATAAAACCCCTTATCTGGGTGATTCAGCAGGGTGTTCACCCCTTTCACTAAAGTGGTTTCGTCTAGGGCTAAGCCTTCGGTTTCGAGTGCCATCGCCTGATTAAATTGCACCAAGGCGTTAAGATCTTGCACTTTTGCTTTACGGATCAACATGTATCTGCTCCTAGGCGGTTAGGTCTCTTACCGCTCTTAATTCTTGGGATATATGGGCTGGAATAAATGGGCGGCACACTTTAACACGGAATAGGGGAGGGGGACGAGGGGCTGTACTTGGCAAGCGATGAAAGATTTTTATACGACTAAAGTCTAATCTGCTAGGCTTGAAATAAGGTCGATTGGAACAACGGGAGTGAGTGATTATGGGATTCGTAAAATCAACTCGTCGCTATAAACCCCAATTTTCACATGTCTATGATACCCAGCAGGAACAGCAGATTAATCACAGTTTGCACTTTGTCCTTACCTTGCTGACCTTTGGCCTATGGGGCATTATCTGGTGGCGATTGATTTTGAAATCCCAGGGCGGTAATGAGTCCCTCTTCAGTGGTTTTGACGATGACTATTGGAGTTATCTTATCGAGCGGGAGCAACCCCCCGCATCATTGTATCCACAGCGTTTTGCACCTTCCGCCGACTCTGTCTATTTTGATGCCTAACTACTAATGCCGAAGGTGTTCAGAGAAGCCGTTGGTCTCAACGTGATACAGATCATCCATGGTATTTTGTGCCCTATGTTAGACTCTGCGGCCGCATCGTAAAAACGGGCAAAATCTGTACGCTAGGGATAGACCAAACACCTAATCATTCCTCTTACTCAAGGTTATAAACATGTCAAAACAACGCTCATCGGCGCTGGGCCGAGCTTGGTCTGCTTGGATGTCAGTACCGTTATGGCTGCAAATTTTTGTTGGTATGGTGCTCGGCATTGTGGCAGGCGTCAGCTTAGGTGAGCAGGCAGTATTGCTAAAACCCATTGGCACACTGTTTGTGAATACCATCAAGATGCTTATTGTGCCTTTGGTTTTCTGCTCGCTGATTGTGGGTGTTACCTCGATGGAAGACACCGCTAAGATGGGGCGAATAGGCTTCAAGTCCTTCGGTTTCTACCTTTGCACGACCGCGATTGCGATCAGTTTGGGCTTAGGCGTGGGTTACATCATCCAACCTGGTGCCGGCGTGCCGCTAATGCAGCATGAAGAAGTAGTGCAAACCGCTAAGGAAGCCCCCTCGGTTATGCAAACCTTGATTGATATCGTGCCCACTAATCCCGTTGCTGCATTAGCCAGCGGTCAAATCCTGCAAGTGATTGTATTTGCTGTGGCGCTTGGGATTGCTCTGGTACTGATAGGCGACCATGGAAAACCTGCCGTTAAAGTGTTTGAGAGTCTCGCTGAAGCCATGTACAAGCTCACCGACATGGTGATGAAGCTAGCCCCTTATGGCGTGTTTGGCCTGATGGCATGGGTTGCAGGCGCCTATGGTATCGATATGCTCTGGCCGCTGATTAAAGTCATTATCGCCGTGTACTTAGGCTGTGCTTTGCATATTTTAGGTTTCTACAGCTTAGTGCTGAGCCTGTTTGCAAAGCTTAATCCGCTGCAGTTTTTCAAAGGCATCAGCAATGCGATGGCGGTGGCATTTACCACTTCAAGTTCGGCGGGCACCTTACCTGCGAGCATGAAATGCGCCAGCGAATACCTTGGGGTGAATAAGAAGATTTCAAGCTTCGTGCTACCACTGGGTACTACCATCAATATGGATGGCACTGCACTTTACCAAGGCGTAACGGCACTGTTTGTGGCCCAAGCCTTTGGCATCGACTTAACCTGGGTCGATTACCTCACCATTATTTTAACGGCAACTCTTGCCTCTATTGGTACCGCTGGTGTGCCGGGGGCGGGTTTAGTGATGCTGACTTTAGTGCTTTCAACTGTGGGCTTACCCCTTGAGGGCGTAGCACTGATTGCGGGTATCGACCGTATTTTGGATATGGCGCGCACGGTCGTGAATGTCTCTGGTGACTTAGTGGCTACCACTGTGATTGCCAAATCGGAGGATGAACTTGATGAGGATCATTACAACGCCGATATGGAGCAGAGCATGGTGATTGCCCAGCAAAATGCGGAGTCTGATATGGAAACAAAGCCGCTCTAAACGATTGCACAGTGATAGCATCGAAAAGGAGGTTAGGCCTCCTTTTTTGCCCTTATACGCGCTAGAGATAAAAGGGGCTCCACAAATGGATTTTTTTGGGGCGTCAACCTAAGCAACTGTCTCTTATGGCATCTTTGCCGTGCTAGGGCTAAAATTAGCCACTAAGCCGCAATCTCAAGCCGCTGTAATGCAGGTAAATTCGATGGGACTTAAATTAACCAATACCGAGATATACCGCGACGAGTTGTTGGCATATTTGGAACCTACGATGAACCGCATGATGCTAATCGGCGCTTTCGGGGCTTTTATTTCCTTTATCAATACCTTAATTATCCGACCCGATGCATGGGTTCATGTGTTCTTTACTTCAGCCACCTTCTTTTTGTTGATCAGTCTCTTTCTGCTGCGCCGCAGGGTTTCAGCTGATATGAAAATTAGTACTGTAACCGCATTTTTAACCCTGTACAGTTCGGTTTTGCTATTAACCGATAACGAGCTAGCGGGCATATTACTGGTCTTTCTCAATGCTGTGATTATCGTATTTCTTCAAAAGCCAAAATCACAATGGCTACTGCTCAGTTTGACCACAGTGGTGGTTATTGTCAGTTTTTTCCGAAGCGCAGCGGGTGACATTTCTGCGCTGAGTAACTATGCCTACAGCCTAGCCATTTACCTAGTTCTGATCAGTATTATGCCTATTGCCTTTCGGGCGATTTATTTTTTCCTCTACAACAAGCTAGAACTACTGCAACTAAAGCTAAAGGAAGAAGAACAAACTACAGAGTTGTTGCAGCAAAAAACTGACGAAATTGAACTGTTGGCTTACTTTGACAGGCTGACTGGGCTGTATAACAGATACCGGCTGTCTCACCTTATCAATCAGCAGTTGAGTCAGCGCCATTGCAAAGCCTTGGTCTTTATTGATATCAAAAACTTTAGAAAAATTAATTCGCTCTATGGACTGAAACATGCAGATGCCATTCTGAGCAATATCGCTGGTTTAATCCAAAAACAAGTGCAGTTGGGGTTAATCGGCTACTTAGGCGCCAATACCTTTGTGGTGTCAACGCAAAAAAAAGTTAGCCAAAACGAATATTTGCAGAAGGTAAAGGCCTTACAAGCGGATATCAACCAAGCGGCAAATCTGGCTCTGAATCTTGAACTCTATAGTCTCTGCCTACTCCCCGAAGATGATGCCTTGAAGGCAGAAGATTATTATAAGTTGGCAGAGGATCATCTGGCGGCAATGAAAGCTCAGGGCATTACCTCTAAGTACGTCGATGAAGCGGAAAAACAAGCGCTGCAAGCCGACGCAGAGCGTAAACAATTTATCCTCGAATCTATCAACAACCACAGCTACGAAATTCACTATCAGGAAAAATATAATGTCGTCACAAAGCAGGTTGTGGGTATTGAAGCCCTAGCCAGACTGCAGCGCGACGGTCAATTTATCAGCCCTGGGATTTTTATTCCTATAGTCGAAGCCGATGAACATATTATCAGCTTCGGTTACCTGATCCTTGAGTTGGTGTGCCGCCAGTTTAATCAAATTACCGACTTATACGGCCCGATTCCAGTTTCGGTTAATCTGTCGCCGAAACAACTGGCTGATAAAGATATTGTCAGCAATATTCGGGCGACGTTGGCCCACTATCAGATCGATCCAAGCCGGCTGGAACTGGAGATAACCGAGAACGAACTGATAGGCAATTTCACTGAGTTTAATCAGGTGATTACAGAGCTGAAGCATCTAGGGATTAAATTCTCCATCGATGATTTTGGCACTGGCTACTCCTCGCTTGGTTATCTGTCTGTGCTACCGGCCGATGTATTGAAAATAGACAAATCCTTTATTGATACCATTCATACTGATACCAAACAGCAGGCCATAGTGCGCGCCATATTGGATATAGCCGGTATTTCAGGAATGGAAATCGTGGCCGAGGGCGTAGAAACCACAGACCAACTGGATGCATTGCAGCAACTGGGGGTTGATGTGATTCAGGGGTATTTGTATTCGAGGCCTCAGCCTCTGGACAAAGTGGATACTCAAACTCAGGCGAAACTAAGCTCGGATGGGGCAGCATCAGCCTAAACCCGGTAAAAATACAAAGGAGACTAGGTCTCCTTTGCTATACACATTTACTTAAAAAGTGGATGCATTAATGGTATTAACACGTCATGTGTGATCTTTAACCGCCCAAGGGCGGATTTTTACGAATGGATAAGCGGTGTCGTTGTTTCGACTACCTACAACTTGAGTTTACTGAGTAGTAGCACGGTTTTGCCATCTTCACTTAAGAGGCTTAAACGGCCGCCATCGAGTTTGGCTTTTGTGACTTGAGGAAGCGCCTGCATCACTTTATTTTCTTGCATCATAAGCGCATTGACACAGGCTCGTCGGGAGGTGCCGGCTGTCGTTAGCGTCAGTTGTTCGCCCTGCTGTTGGTATTGACCAAATATCTGGTTGCAGCTGTTATTGCCTGCGAGTTTGCCATCGGCGGCGAAGGTCAGTTGTGCTGGGCTGTAATCGATAGTGGCTTGGCCGAGGACCATTTCGATATGCCAGCTGCCCTCTAGGGGAACAGGTTCATTTGCTATGTTGGCAGAAGATTGGCAGGCAGTCAGTCCAAAAAGAAGTGCACCTAACATGAATGTTTGCTTTAACATTGTCTTGGTTCCTTTTATCTATTCATGGCCACAGTGTACAAGTTTAGTCTGAGATCAAAAGAGGGTTGTATGTCGGACGCTATAAAAAGCACGATGAACTTGCTTAAGTTTTTACATTGGTTAGGTTTTTTGATGCTTGGTTGCGGTGCTGTGTTGTTTTTGTTGACGGACTTGAGTTTGAAGGTGTCTGGGATGTTGGTCATTTCAAGCCTAATAGGGCTCGGATTGGTTTTGATGTCGCCCTATCCCGTAGTGCTTTTTATCCAGTGGGCCAAAAAACAGGATGAAAGGACTAAGCCCTAATTTAAGCCTGATTTCATCCTGTCTCAGTTGTCGTGCATCATGTTGCTTATTGATGAGGATTAGAGCTCTGCAGAATTGGCCGCGGGATTATCATGCTGCGCTGAATCTATACCCAGGGTTGGTTGCTCTGGTTCATCGGTAACGGGATTCATGGAGCGCAATTTACCACGTGCCTCATCCATCATCGGCGCTAATTTGGCACTCGATTCTGGGGTGAAAAAACTGTAGCTGGTATCGAGCTTAAAGTCCTGATGTTGCTCAATCTGTTTTTCAACCCGTTTGATGATATGCAATATATCCCTTTCATTATCGACAAAGGCCAATACCACGAATTGGGTTGTACTGTAATGGGCCGCAACATCGGCGGTGCGAATGGTATCTTGGACAATATTACCTAATAACCTGTGGTGTTTTTCTTCTGGTGCCCCTTTATTGCCATAGGAAGATTCGATGAGCTCAAAAAAGATAATCCCCGCATGTGCACCGAAGCGTCGGCCGAGGTTAAGTTGCCTTGGTGCCATCATCATAAAACCATAACGATTGAGCATGCCGGTATCTTGGTCGCGCATCGATAGGGATTCCATTCGATGGTTCTGACATAGCAGCGACAAATCCTGTTGTAGCAAAATTTGGAAGGGCTCCATCATGGCGCTATTGCCCATACTTTCAGTCATGCGCGGATTGAGTACACACAGCGAGCCAAATTGAGTGCCATCGGGCCAGGTAATCGGGCGTGATAAGATATGTTGAATGCCGTCAAAATCCCGAGGTAATTCATCGAGCATAAAGCTGCCTAGATTGAGAAAATCGCCTTCGCTGGGTGAATTTTTCATTTTTTGAAACAGCGGAAAATCTTCGGGGTAGAAAGTACCCGAAGTGAATAGAGGCTTTTCGCTGACAGAGCTGACAATAATCTCAAAGCCTGATTGAGTTAATTGCAGCACAAAGGCACAGGTAGCGCTGTAATAGCTTTTGATCAATTCGCATTGGTGCATCCAGCGGCCTAAGTTGATTTGCTGGTGGTCACTATCGAGCAGACTGACATTGGGGTTTATTGTCTCAGGCAGCATGGATGAACCTTACTATTCAATAAGATGGGTTAAGTTTAGGAAAATAACAGGTTTTTTTGCAAATCGACAAGCTAAAAAATCAACAATTCATCTGCCGTATAGCTCAAGACTTAGCAGACTGGGGTATACTGCGGGCAATCATCGCTGTTAATAGCCCTTCAATGTACCGAGAATGCCAGTGAACACACGTTTAGCTACCCTTACAGATGTCGATGTTTTAGCCGTATTAGAAAAGCAATATCTGAATGATGAACTGAGTTCGACGGGCGGTAATCTTGAGGGACAATCTTTTAGTCGGGCCGAATTGATTGAATTGGTAAACCAGCACTGGATTATGTTGGCCGAGGACAAAGGCCAAATCATTGGCTATGTGATAGCGGGGCGCTGGTCATTCTTCGAGGCTTGGCCGATTTATCGCAACTTGCTTAATCGCTTGAGTAAAATTGGCGCAGGTGCCAGCGACGAGTTTCGCAGTTTAACTAAACAGAATAGTTGCCAATACGGACCTATTTGGGTGAATAGTCAATATCGCGGTCAAGGTGTATTTGAGGCGCTGGTTAAGGCTTTAAGCCATGAGATCCGTGCCCATTTTCGCTATATGGTGACCTTTATTGCCGAGGAGAATGAACGCTCCTTTGCCGCCCATACCCGTAAAGCCTCAATGCAAGTGCTCGATTATTTTAGCTTTAGTGGCCGGGATTATTACTTAATGGCGGCGCTTACCGAGTGATTTTTGTTAAACCGAATTACTTTGGTTAAACCGCGTGACTGTGGCTAAACCGAATGCTTTGCGCCTAAGCAATCTGAATTTAAGGGGCAGGAATGAGTAATATGGCTGATATTGCAGAAGAAATAGATAAGACGGTAACTCAGCTGTTAGTAAAGTACGCAGAAGTTAATTTATCCGCCTGGGATAATCTGAGGGTGCTGTTATCTGAACTTGCTTTAAATGGATTTCAAGCCGAAGGATTTGAGGTGAGCTTCACTGAGGCGAAACCTCACTACTGGTTAACCTGTGCTGGAGTTTGGCTCGATTGCGGCAGAACCAATGCCTATTTGGCTCAAATCGAATTGCTGAATGACTCGCAGGTGAGACTGGCTCAAGGGATGAAACAACAGGAATGCGCGCTGTTATCGGACGAGCAAATTACGCTGTTGTGTATGCAGAATAGCCATTTTGATCATTGCTAGAACGAACTGAGTTGCACTGATAATACTTGCGTCAAATTAAAGACATAAAAAAACCGCTCATTAGCGGTTTTTTTATGTCTGAATCACTTATCAAATCAATAAATCATGAATGACAGTGATTAGAAACCCGCGTCGGCACGCAGTGCATCAGCTTTATCAGTCGCTTCCCATGGGAATTCGCTGCGGCCGAAATGACCGTAGGCAGCGGTAGCCTGATAAATTGGGCGAGCTAGGTTCAACATTTCAGTCAGGCCGTATGGGCGCAGGTCGAAGTGTTGACGTACTAACTTGATTAAGACTTCTTCAGAGACTTTGCCTGTACCGAAGGTCTCAACGCTGATAGACGTCGGTTCAGCAACACCGATGGCGTAAGATACTTGGATCTCACAACGGTCAGCTAGGCCTGCTGCAACAATGTTTTTAGCGACATAACGGGCAGCATAGGCCGCACTACGGTCTACTTTAGATGGGTCTTTACCAGAGAAAGCACCACCGCCGTGACGCGCCATACCACCGTAGGTATCAACGATGATCTTACGACCCGTTAAACCACAGTCACCCATTGGACCACCGATAACAAAACGGCCAGTTGGGTTGATGAAGTATTTAGTGTCCTTGTTCAGCCATTGTGCTGGCAGAACAGGCTTGATGATGGTTTCCATCACGCCTTCGATCAAATCGTCTTGTGCGATGTCAGGGCTGTGCTGGGTAGACAGAACGATCGCATCGATGCCCACAATCTTGTTGTCTTCGTAAGCAAAGGTGACTTGGCTTTTCGCGTCAGGGCGTAGCCATGGCAGAGTGCCGTCTTTACGGACTTCTGATTGGCGTTTCACTAATGCGTGGGCATAGGTGATAGGCGCTGGCATCAGAATGTCAGTTTCGTTGCTGGCATAACCAAACATTAAACCTTGGTCGCCTGCGCCTTGCTCTTTTGGATCGGCACGGTCAACACCTTGGTTGATGTCTGGAGATTGTTTACCAATCGCGTTTAATACTGCACAAGAATCGGCGTCAAAGCCCATATCTGAATGGACGTAACCAATTTCGCGGACAGTTTTACGGGTCAGCTCTTCAATATCAACCCAGGCAGAGGTAGTGACTTCACCACCAACTAATACCATACCGGTTTTGACATAGGTTTCACACGCCACGCGTGCTTTAGGATCTTGAGCCAGAATCGCATCTAGCACAGCATCAGAAATCTGATCTGCAATCTTATCGGGATGACCTTCTGAGACCGACTCAGAAGTAAACAAGTGCTTTGCCATAGTAGGAAAATCTCGTCGTTAAAAAACAAACGTGTAGAAGCATCTACATCTAGACGGCTATTTTAGTGGAAATTCACTTCGATGACACCCCCTAATCTAAATATTTGTGTCTAAAGTGAGGCGTCGCCCAAATTCTGCCTTAAATGCATTAGTCGATTTTTTATCCTAACTAAATGAAAAAACGGCAGTATGTTTATGCTGGAATTATCACCGTTCTCATTATTAGTATTTTGGGGAGGATAACGTCGATAGATTTTTTATACTTGGGAGGGTTTGTTGCTGGGTTAAAAATGAATATCTTTATTTGAGTTATTGTATTACAAATGAGTGGTGCGGTGTTGGCTTAAGGGAAAATCTTCCACCAGTTAGCAGCCGCTATCCGTCATACTTTGGCTATTTGAATGCAATTTTCGTTTGCGTCAGCCCGTTATGTAAGGGAAAATATGCGTCCAAATTGCCCGCTAGACCTCACAAATTAAGCAGGAGAGAGCATGTCTTCCCGTAAAGTACTCGCCAACGCGATCCGTGCGTTAAGTATGGATGCAGTTCAAAAAGCAAACTCAGGTCACCCAGGCGCCCCAATGGGCATGGCAGACATTGCTGAAGTGCTGTGGAACGATTTCCTAAAGCACAACCCGAACAATCCAAAATGGGTCGATAGAGATCGTTTCATCCTATCTAACGGCCATGGCTCTATGCTGATCTACTCTCTGCTGCACCTAAGCGGTTACGATCTGCCAATTGATGAGCTAAAGCAATTCCGTCAATTACACTCTAAAACCCCAGGCCACCCAGAATACGGTTACACCCCAGGTGTTGAAACCACAACTGGTCCATTAGGCGCGGGTATCAGCAACGCTGTCGGTATGGCGATTGCAGAAAAAACCTTAGCTGCCCAGTTTAACCGTGAAGGTCACGATATCGTTGACCATTACACCTACTGCTTCCTCGGCGATGGCTGTTTAATGGAAGGTATCTCCCACGAGGCCTGTTCATTAGCGGGTACCTTAGGTTTAGGTAAGCTGATTGCATTCTGGGATGACAACGGTATTTCAATCGACGGTCACGTAGAAGGCTGGTTCACCGACGATACGCCAAAACGTTTCGAATCTTACGGCTGGCACGTGATTGCTGGCGTAGATGGTCACGATAGCGATGCTATCCGCGCGGCTATCGAAGCCGCTAAAGCGGTTACCGACAAACCAACCATGATTTGCTGCAAAACCATCATCGGTTTTGGTTCGCCAAACAAATCAGGCAGCCACGATTGCCACGGCGCGCCATTAGGTGATGCTGAAATTGCTGCGGCTCGCGAATTCCTCGGCTGGCCACATGCGCCATTCGAAATCCCTGCAGACGTATACGCGGGTTGGGATGCAAAAGATACGGGCGCGTCACGTGAAGCTGCATGGAACGACAAGTTCGCCGCTTACGCTGCTGCTTACCCAGAATTAGCCGCTGAATTTGATCGCCGCGTAATCAAGGGTGAATTACCTGCTGATTTCGAAGCTAAAGCTCAAGCATTCATCCAAGAATGCCAAACTAAAGGCGAAGGCATTGCGAGCCGTAAAGCGTCACAAAACGCGATTGCAGCCTTCGGTGCTATTCTGCCAGAACTGTTAGGCGGCAGCGCTGACTTAGCGGGTTCTAACCTGACCCTGTGGTCTGGCTCTAAAGGTATTCAAGAGGATCCTGCCGGTAACTACGTCTACTACGGTGTGCGCGAATTCGGTATGAGCGGCATCATGAACGGTGTGTCTCTGCACGGCGGTTTTATCAACTACGGCGCGACTTTCATGATGTTTATGGAATACGCTCGTAACGCGGTACGTATGTCTGCGCTGATGGGCATCCAAAACATCTTCGTTTACACACACGACTCTATCGGTCAAGGCGAAGACGGCCCAACTCACCAACCTGTTGAGCAATTAGCTAACCTGCGTATGACCCCAAGAATGGCGGTATGGCGTCCATGTGACGCGGCAGAAACTGCTGTGGCTTGGAAAGCAGCTATCGAGCGTCGTGATGCGCCAACCTCGTTAATCTTTAGCCGTCAAAACCTGAAGGCTCAAGCGCGCACGGCTTCGCAATTAGCCGACGTTGCAAAAGGTGCTTACGTACTACAAGATTGCGCTGGCACACCAGATTACATCCTGATTGCTACCGGTAGCGAAGTGCAGTTAGCAATGGATTCTGCCGCAGCACTGACTGCAGAGGGCAAAAACGTACGTGTGGTGTCTATGCCTTCAAACACTGAGTTTGATAAGCAAGATGCAGCTTACAAAGAATCGGTACTGCCAAAAGCGGTCACTAAGCGTGTTGCTATCGAAGCGGCTCACACTGACTTCTGGTACAAGTACGTTGGTTTTGAAGGCGCAGTTGTTGGTATGACCACCTTCGGTGAGTCTGCGCCTGGCAATGTGCTGTTCAAACACTTCGGTTTCACCGTTGAAAACGTAGTGAACACGGCTAAAGCCTTAGATTAATTGCCCGAGCTTAAGATTACCGACAAAAGGTTAAACTTTTGAAAGGTTAATCTGTATAATGCGGCCTGCAATCGTTTGCAGGCCGTTTTTGTACCTACAGCATTATTAAATGAAGCCTAAGAGGAAATAGAAACCTCAATGATCCGAGTCGCAATCAATGGTTATGGCCGCATTGGCCGCTCAATTCTGCGTGCGTTATATGAATCGGGAAAACGCCAGCAAATTCAGATTGTCGCGATTAATGAATTGGCTAAACCCGATGCCATAGTCCATTTGACTCAATACGATACTACCCACGGTCGTTTCCTGCATAAGGTCAGTCTTCAAGACGACTTAATGTTGATTGGCGATGATGCCATCAAACTCCTACACCAAGCCGATGCAGCAAAATTACCTTGGCATGAGATGGATATCGATATCGTCTATGAGGCCACAGGCGTGTTAACCGACCGCCAAAGCTGCGAAGCCCATATCCACGCTGGCGCTAAGCAAGTGCTGATTAGTCACCCCTCATCGGCGGATGTCGATGGCACTATCGTCTATGGCGTGAACCACGATTTACTGCGCGCCGACCACACTGTGGTGTCTAATGCCTCCTGCACCACTAACTGTATTGTGCCCGTCATCGATGTGCTCGATGAGCATTTTGGGGTCAAGAGTGGTGCTATCACCACCATTCATTCGGCGATGAACGATCAACAAGTGATCGATGCTTACCATGACGATCTGCGTCGTACCCGCGCCGCGGGTCAGTCGATTATTCCCGTCGATACTAAGCTTGCCCGTGGTATTGAGCGCATTCTGCCAAAGATGAAAGATAAGTTTGAAGCCATCTCAGTGCGGGTGCCGACGATCAATGTCACAGCAATCGATCTTTCTGTCACCCTAGCGAAATCCGTGGATATTGTGACCGTCAATCAAGTGTTAGAATTGGCGGCAAGCGGACGATTCCATGGCATCTTGGGCTATACTGATGAGCCGTTAGTCTCGTGCGATTTTAACCATGATCCCCGCTCCAGTATCGTCGATGGAACCCAGACTCGCGTGAGTGCAGGGCACTTAGTGAAGCTATTACTCTGGTGTGATAACGAATGGGGCTTTGCCAACCGCATGTTGGATACCAGCTTGGCAATGATTGCAGCTAAACAGCGCTAACTAAATTTTCTTGCCAATGGGTGAGTGAAGATTTGTGAATTCGAATGGACGTCGAAAGCCTAGAGAATCATCACCACCGATTGATCTGTAACAGTTTGTTTTTAAATCTAAAAGGAAGAGTTACCATGGCAATTATCAATATGTCAGATTTGGATCTTACTGGTAAGCGCGTGCTTATCCGTGAAGATCTTAATGTGCCAGTCAGCAACGGCGTTGTGACCAGCGATGCCCGTCTACGTGCCTCTCTACCAACCATCGAGTTAGCTCTTGCCAAAGGCGCGGCGGTGATGGTGATGTCCCACTTAGGTCGTCCGACCGAAGGCGAATTCAACGCCGAATTTTCAATGCAACCTGTGGTCGATTACTTGGCTAAGGCTTTGTCTTGCCCAGTACGTTTAGCGACTGATTACTTAGACGGTGTTGAAGTGGCGGTAGGTGAAGTCGTTGTATTTGAAAACGTTCGCTTTAACAAAGGCGAGAAGAAAAACGACGAAGCCCTTTCTAAGAAAATGGCGGCACTGTGCGACGTGTACGTGATGGATGCCTTTGGCACCGCGCACCGCGCCGAAGCCTCGACCAATGGTGTTGGCTTATTCGCCCCTATCGCCTGTGCGGGCCCTCTGCTTGCGCAAGAATTAGATGCCTTAGGTAAGGCGTTAGACAATCCAGCGCGCCCATTAGTGGCTATCGTGGGTGGCTCTAAAGTATCGACAAAGATCACCGTATTAGAAAGCTTATCTGGCATCGTTGACCAATTAGTTGTGGGTGGCGGTATTGCTAATACTTTCATCGCAGCGGCTGGCCACAATGTGGGTAAGTCACTATATGAGGCTGATTTAATTGATGAAGCAAAACGCTTAGTGGCTAACGCTCAGAGCCGTGGTGGCGATATTCCAGTGCCTACCGATGTGGTCGTTGCGGGCGAATTTAGCCCAACGGCAGCGGCAACCCTAAAGCCTGTGAACGCGGTGGGTGATAGCGATATGATCTTCGATATCGGCCCAGACAGCGCTGAAGCCCTTGCGAAAATCATCGAAGCTGCGGGTACTATTGTATGGAATGGCCCAGTAGGCGTGTTCGAATTCGACCAATTCGGTGAAGGCACTAAGCGTATTGCTCAGGCGATTGCGGACTCTAAGGCCTTCTCTATCGCAGGCGGTGGTGACACCTTAGCCGCAGTAGATAAGTACAATATCGCCGATAAAGTTTCTTATATTTCTACCGGCGGCGGCGCCTTCCTCGAGTTCCTCGAAGGCAAAGAACTGCCTGCAGTAGCAATGCTGAAAACCCGTGGTGCCTAAGTCACCACATAGCGGCACTTAAGCTATAGTGGCAGTTAAGTTTTAGAAGAACTTAAGTGTTAGCGGAGCTTAAGTGCCGCAATTAAAAAAATTATAAATAAACCGCTCATTCGCTTAAGTTTATTTAAACTGACTCAAGTGTTTAAGCATAAGAATCGATCCAAACGATAGCGACCTCGGTGACTAAGCGTTTAAGAATGTGATAGTCACCCTATTATTGGAGTTAAAAATGGCGTTAATTTCCCTACGACAACTGCTAGACCACGCGGCAGAGCATGGCTATGGTGTTCCAGCGTTCAACGTAAACAACCTCGAACAAATGCGTGCCATCATGCAAGCAGCAGAAGCGACAGACAGTCCTGTTATCGTTCAAGCTTCAGCCGGTGCTCGTAAATATGCCCGTCCTCAGTTCTTAAAATACCTGATGACTGCAGCCCTTGAGCAGTACCCAGATATTCCGGTCTGTATTCACCAAGACCACGGTACCGATCCTGATATCTGTCAGCGTTCTATCCAATTAGGTATGTCATCTGTGATGATGGACGGCTCGTTAATGGCCGACGGTAAGACACCTGCGTCTTACGAGTACAACGTTGACGTAACCCGCCGTACCGTAGCCTTTGCCCACGCCTGTGGTGTGTCTGTAGAAGGTGAAATCGGTTGTTTAGGCAGCTTAGAAACCGGCACCGCCGGTGAAGAAGACGGCGTTGGCGCAGAAGGCATTTTAAGCCACGATCAACTGCTGACTAGCCCAGAGGAAGCAGCTCGTTTTGTTGCCGATACCCATGTTGATGCTTTAGCTATCGCCATCGGTACCAGCCATGGTGCATACAAGTTCAGCCGTAAACCAACGGGTGATGTACTGCGTATCGACCGTATCAAAGAAATCCATGCCCGTATTCCTAACACTCACTTAGTAATGCACGGTTCTTCTTCTGTGCCTCAAGAATGGTTACAGATCATTAACCAATACGGTGGTCAAATCCCTGAGACCTACGGCGTACCATTAGAAGAAATCGTTGAAGGTATCAAACACGGTGTGCGTAAAGTGAACATCGATACCGACCTGCGTTTAGCCTCTACCGGTGCAGTACGTAAATACTTGGCTGAACACCCAAGCGAGTTCGATCCTCGTAAATTCTTAAAAGCGTCAATGGATGCGATGGCGGACATCTGTACCGTTCGTTACGAAGCCTTCGGTTGTGCCGGTCAAGCCTCTAAGATCAAGCCATTGTCTCTGCAAGCGATGTACAAGGCTTATCAATCGGGTGCATTAGATCCTAAGATCAACCTGTAATCGCTTAACTTTTATACCCTTAGCATCGCCTAAGGCATAAAAATTAACGCCCCTCAGTGACGCCATTTTTTGGTTAACTTAGGGGCTTTTTTTTGGATGCTTTTTGTCCAATTTTCAATCTGTTGCTCTAGCTGTTACTATTGCCAGGCTTTTTAAGGGGATACACAAAAAAGGAACGGATAAACATGAAGAAAGTATTGACCGCAGCGATATTAATGACTGCACCATTAATGGCCAATGCGGGTGCCGATTTTGTAAAAGGCGACAAGACCTTCGCAGGTGAAGCCGAGTTAGGGGCAACCTTAACAACAGGTAATACTGATACCTCGTCCTACAAGGGACGCCTCAATCTTAAACACGAATTAGGCAATTGGGAAAACCAATACCTGTTTGAAGGACTCTACAAAGAAGATACCGATGAAGTGACCGCTAAGCGTTATTTTATCGGCGCTCAAGGTAACTATAAGCTCAATGATAAGAGCTACTTATTTGCTAACACCAACTTTGAAGCCGACCCTTTTACTGGTTATGACTACACTGTCTCTGCCGCGGCGGGTTATGGTCACCGACTCTATGATACTCGCACCGCATTCCTAGATGTGGAAATCGGTCCCGGTTATCTGTACCAACGACTCGATGAAGAGCAAGCATTACTCGAAGGTTATAGTTCTGAATCCAGTATGGTTGCCCACGGCGTAGTGAACTTCGAGACTGAAATTTCTGACACTTCTAAGTTTCAACAACGTTTTGTGGCCGATTACGGTGAAAAGTTAGATGCCCGCTCTGAAACGGCACTCACTGCCAATATTATCGGCGCGCTTGCGATGAAGTTCGCGATTATCGTGCGTTATAACAGCGAACCGCTGGATAACAAGAAGAGTACCGATACTGAGACCAACATGACGTTGCTGTATTCTTTCTAAGTCACTAGCGAATCTAATTGAAATCAATAAAAAAGCACCGAAAGGTGCTTTTTTATTGGACGTTTATGAACTAATTTTTTAGGAAACGACAGTGATGCTTTATTAGTAAACGCTGTCGTTAACAAGAATTAATCATTTTTACTCCCTTGGGGGAGAGTTGAGCAACTAAAAGTTTGCGTTTTATCAACATTTACTGATGTATAGCTGTGGTAATTTTCGATCTAATTTCCTTCGAGAGATGAAACTTTGATGAGATTACAGCGGTGGTTTAAAGACAGTGGAATGACGCTGTTTAGCGCTTTATGTGTTGCAACTTTGAGTGGATTTTCACCTACAGCTTGGGCAATGACTGAGGGAGCGGAAGGACTTAATTTAACGACAGCCTCTGTGGGTTATATTGCCGTGGGGGTATTCATCATTGCCTATTTACTGGTGATGGCTGAAGAGGTGCTGCATTTACGTAAATCAAAACCTGTGTTGGTCGCTGCGGGATTAATTTGGGGAATGATAGGCTTTGTTTATACCCAAAACGGCATGTCTGAGGTGGCTGAAGCCGCTTTTAAACATAACCTGTTAGAGTATGCTGAACTGCTCCTGTTTTTGCTTGTTGCTATGACTTACATCAACGCCATGGAAGAGCGAAATCTTTTCGATGCTATTCGTGGCTGGTTAGTCGGGCGGGGATTTAGTTTAAGAACCGTATTTTGGTTAACGGGATTCATGGCGTTTTTTATCTCGCCCGTCGCCGATAACTTAACGACGGCCTTGTTGATGTGTGCTGTCGTGATGAAGGTTGGGGCTGGGCAACGTAAATTTATCACTTTAGCTTGTATCAATATTGTGGTGGCCGCTAATGCAGGGGGCGCATTTAGTCCCTTTGGCGATATCACTACTTTGATGGTGTGGCAGAAGGGACTAGTGCACTTTGGCGATTTCTTCCATCTGTTTATTCCTGCGCTGATTAACTTTGTCCTACCTGCAGCCATCATGAGTATTTTCATTCCCAGTTTTGTGCCTGAGCCGGAAAAGGAACAGATATATACCAAAACCGGCGCCAAGCGGATTGTCGCGCTGTTTTTAATGACTATTGCTACCGCCGTGTGCGCGCATTCGTTCCTTGGGATGCCACCAGTACTCGGGATGATGACAGGCCTAGGTTTCCTGCAATTTTTCGGTTTTTACCTGCGTAAAACCTTTGAGCGTTCGCTTGAACGTGAACGTGCTAAGGCAGAGCTGCGTCAAGATTTACATCGTTTAAAAGAGCTTGGCAGTGTGGTGCCCTTCGACGTGTTTAACCGTATCTCCCGTGCAGAATGGGATACGCTACTGTTTTTCTATGGCGTAGTGTTATGTGTGGGCGGATTAGGCTTTATGGGGTATCTGAGTCTTGTTTCTGAGGCCATGTATTCCCACTGGGATGCCACCTATGCCAACGTTGCAATCGGGGTGTTATCTTCAATCATTGATAATATTCCGGTGATGTTCGCAGTGTTGACGATGAACCCGGATATGGCTCTTGGTCAATGGTTACTGGTGACCTTAACCGCAGGTGTTGGGGGCAGTTTACTATCAATTGGCAGCGCTGCAGGGGTGGCACTGATGGGGCAAGCTCGGGGAATTTATACCTTTGGCGCCCATTTACGTTGGTCACCTGTTATTGCTTTGGGTTATGTCGTGAGTATTTGGGTTCATATGTGGCTCAATTCTGCAATGTTCTAAAAACAACTGAAACAGTTTGTATCTATCACTTTTTTTAGCATTAAATGTTTTGTTGATTGCAATCACAGATTATTTCACTACTCCTGTTAGAGGGGGTGAGATCACAGTGATTTTTTAGCGCAAAATGTATACTCAGCCCTCGTAAGAAAGTGAAGGGGCCGAGATGCAGATTGGTACTTGTTGGTTTAATGCACAGGAACAAGTGCTTGTAGATGCAAGCTCAGGGAGCAGCTGGTTATTAAGTGAAGATGAGTTCAACATTCTGACTTTGTTAAGTAAACAAAGTGGGAAGGTTGTGTCTCGTCTCGAATTGCAGCAGGTGATTGCTCCAAAAGTTAAGCCATCAAAAGCCGATGAACGGCTTAATACTTGTATCCAACGGTTGCGTTCTTTCCTTGGCAGAGAAGCTACACATCTGCTTGTGAATGTTGCCGATCAAGGATTTATACTCCACGCGATACCTCGAAACCAAGCTAAACAAGCGCTTTATCTTTCTAAGCGGACGATTTCCACTAAGCAGTTTTTTTTCATCATTGCGCTTGCAGTAAGCCTAGTGTTTTGGATGGGGTCACGGATTTCCCATCCGACGGTGATTGCTCCCGATTACGCTAAACAACTGCCGATGCAGGATGGTACTTTATCTGAAATTCAGTTTTATACTGGTCAGCGTAAGGACCACGCTATGCGTCCGCTGGTCAATCACTTTTTAACACAGATTTCTTCCTGTTCTGTTTTCCCGTGGCAATCCATTGCGGCAACGATTTCCGAGGATCGTCGATTAGTCAGCTTAGTGCTCAAAAATCAAGATGCTAATGGATTGCGATTTGAGACTATAAAAATGATGTCGGAAGATTTTAATGCCGATGTTATCGATGAGTTTTGGTTAAAAATGGTGGGGATCTGTGCTTAATCGAATCAATTCAACGCTATTTGGTCGTGGGCTGCAATTATGGCATCTGGTTGTGTTAATGGTGCTTTTATTCAGTCTGTTTGTTGTATTCAAGGCTAATGCTGTGAACAATAAGCATATTGCTTTGACCTGTGATGCTAGGTTATATAAATCGCCGTTCAATGTTAACGCTGCGCACTTTAGCCAATCCCTGAAACTCGACGTTGAGATCAAGGATAAGAGGGTGAAATTGAATTATCGCTATCGCATCGATGATCATGACTTGGCAGCCATTATTTATAATGGAACAGTCTCGACATTAGAGGCAGGTACTATGACCTACAAATTGGATTTAGACCAAGCCAATTTGAAAATGGATTTACTTGAAGATGAAGTGCCAGAACCTATCCGTGATGAAATCAAACAGGCCCGTGTATCACTCTTAGAGTTGGGTGAAATGAGTTACGATCTGCAGATTGTGGAAATGGATAGGATCAATGACTTTACTTTGATCAAGTTTTATCCAAGCGGAAACCTCTGGGCTTGCTCTGGTCGATAATTTGGCTTGAATAGAAACTATTTTTAATGAAAACGGCCTCTAATTAGAGGCCGTTTTGCGTAGGTACAACTAGGGTGCGATAGGGACTAAATTAAATTCGCTGTTGGCCTTGGCGCCATAAATTAACATCGAGACTTTAACTGTGGATGCTGCACCACTTGGATCCTGTGCCTGCCAGTTCAAACCCGGAATATCGAATTGATACTGGCCATTTCCCAATTCGGTTAAGGTGCCGGTACATTCGCCTTCAGTCTGGCAGCGATAGGTTTGGGTAACATGCCAACGCTTCCAAGCCTTAGGGTTCGAAGATTTTTTATCAGCAAAACCAAAGAAATAAGCATCATAATATTGAGCACCAATAATGGGTTTTTGTTCGCCGTCATTAAGGGTGAAGAGCAAGCTCTGACTATCGGCGCGATATTCATCCACGGTGAGATTAATTTGTTCTGCGTCATCGACATTGATAGTGCTAATGACAGGTTGCTCAGGAGTCGTGGGTTTATCTTCGATAGTCTCGCTATCGCTGCCACAGCCCGATAAAAACAGTGCGGCTAAGGCAGCTTTGAGCAATGGATAGTTCATCATACGCTCCTTAGTTAAAGTGTCCTGTGTGGCAAGTGGTGCATTCCATATCGGTTTTCACGCTTGCCGCTTGTTCATCAATAGTGCCACTGGCGCCATGGCAGCTTTGGCAGGCTTGAGTTTCACCTGAAGGTTTAGTGGCTACAAGGGCGCTGATGTCTTCACCTTTGTAGGCGCGATTGAGTAAATCGACTATGTAATAGGTCATTGATGCGGATAGACGTAGACAACGTTCGCCCTTTTTCGCGAAAGGGAGATTAGAGGCGCGTGACCAATTACTGATTGAGGAGTGGCATAGCACACTGTTGGAAATCGACGTTTTCCCCGCTGCCACGGATTTTTCTGCTGTAGTGGCTATGCCTGTAAGAAAGGCATCGTCGGCATATGGGAGGGGGGTTTTCTCATAGTAGCGGAAGGCATTGGCGATAATCGCGCTATTTTGGTCATTGATATCATCTAAAATATTGACCAGCATACCTATGCCATTAAGGTTACCGCAAATAGTACCTTGGCTTGCGATCCCACCACCGCCATAGGCAGTTAACGCGGTTGGAATTGTTTTAAATTTATCCGCATCGACACTCGCCGATTGTGCAAGCATAGTGATAACTGAGTGGAACACTTGGCGCATGCAGCCGCCACTGGTCTCGTAGGCAAGTTTTGCCGTTGCCATAGCGTCAAGTGGGACGTACTTAAGTTTTTCTCCCATCTCTAATTGGTATTGACCATTTTCGTCGGTTGCAGCAAAGGCAGATGTTCCGACTAAGGTAGCACCTGCTGCCGCGGTGCTGATACCGATAATGCGTGTTAATGCTTGGCGACGATTCATACTCATCATTAATATCCTCATGTCATTACTTAATTTATCAATCAGTTAATTTGGCTGATGACTTAAGTTTATTAAGCCAAGGGATAAATAATGTGATTTGCACTCGGGGATCATAATGCCCCAATTGGGCTGTATCTCTAGGGTGGTATACAGTGATTGATTCTTGTTTTAGATTAAAGGTTAAATCTTTTGTTAGCTAAACCGATTGTACTTTGTGATAGATCACGTCATTTGTCACATTTACGTGAATTTATGTTGAATTGACTCTCTGATAAATGTCATTTACGACTGTGATCTGGCTTGGATTTTTATCCATCGCTGTTAAAGCAAGCATGCGATTAGTTCACGAAATCAAACTCTTTACCGCTTGAGGTTAAGGGGATCACAGTAATCATTAGTTATCTTGCATAGACTCAATGCCATGCTTTTATTTACGCGAGGGTGGGGTTATGCAAGTGGGGGGCTGCTGGTTTGATCGAGAACGGGGCTTACTCATTGAACAGACCAGTCAAGAGTCTTGGCACCTGCCTCGTGCTGAGCTGCAGGTGCTTTGTCTGCTGGTTGAGCATCAGGGGAAACTGGTATCTAAGCATGACCTCAAAACGGGTGATGGAGTCCACACGCCGCTAACCGATACATCCCTAGCACGCGCGGTGTTTAAAATACGCTCTTTTCTTGGGCCGCAACATGAGGGTCTAATTGAAACCGTTAAAGGTCAGGGCTATTTACTCCATTCGGTACAAGGGGGGGCATCTAAGCGCCTGCTTACCTCCCAATTACTTGCTTTGCCAAGCTGGAGTCTATGGTTGGTTTTTGGTTTTATGCTGGCATTTATCGTTTTCTATATCCGCCTCATCGACCATAGCGCTCCGACCAATGCAATCCAATCCAGTCAGATTTATTTACCATCGGGTCAAGTGATCCAACAGCATCTCTATGCCCAGTCAAAAACTAACAATACCTTGTTATTCGAGTTGGGGGAGCGTCTTAGTCAGAGTTTAAGTCTGTGTTCAAGTAGTAATTGGCAGGAGGCATATATTTCTCTTTCCCATGATAAACAAGTGCTAAACATTACCCTTAGAGGGCAAAAACTGGGGCAGTCGGTTGTGAGAAATCTAAAAATTAGCGATCTGAGTAGCCCTAAGAAGTTTATCGATTCCGATTGGTTACAGGGGGTAGAGATCTGTGACTAAGTGGTTTAAGTGGCTATTAAATTTTCTGATCCTGACAGCGCTTATTGTGGCCTGTGGGGTTATTTACCAACAATGGTTGGCCAGCAAAGCTGTCATTTTGAATTGCAGTTCCGAGTTATTTGACCGTCAGATGCAACAGGTGGATGAAGGCCGGTATTACCTACTTGTCGATGTGCTTATTTCGGCAAAAAATGCTCAGATTAATTATCGCTATTTTAATCTCGATGGCAGTAGTGCAGGAATGATTGCGATGCAAGGAGACTTGGCGAGCATGGAACTGAATCGCAAAACTTACAATGTGTCGGTCAAAACCAAGACAGAATCAGAGGAGTCCAACAAGAAGGATTGGCCAGAACATATGAAATACCTCTCCTATATCAGCAGCTTGCACTTTAGTGAGTCTGGTAGACATAATTTGAGTATCGAGGTGTTAGATAGCGATAATCTTCAAGATTATGCCGTGGTGTTATTTCAGCCAAGTAATACGGTTTGCGGCTGTAGAATCGTAAATAGTCGAATTTAATCAGTGTATTTGTGCGGTTTTAGGTTTAGATTATATTTTAATATCCTGTGTTGGGCTCCTAAGTTAAAAAGGTTTTTGTGTCTAAGGTCCGAATTAAGCAAGAAGAATCCCTGTCGATTAAATTCAGCCATCAAATGGAGCAGGGTGATAACCGCCAGCTCGATTTGTACTTCTTTTTGCCTAAAGAAATGGGCATTGATTCACATACCTTAAACGAAGAAGAGTATTACTACAGCGCCATTGTTGGGCGACGTTCCTATTACTCAGAAGGATTACATTTGCCTTTAGTGCAGGGACGATTCGCCAGTATGAATCGTCGCACGGTCGAAGAATTCAGGCTGTACTTAAATCTCTTTGCATACCAATTTGCCCTTGCCATTGAAAACGACGTTAAGGAGCTAAATCGCATCACTGAGGTTGCGAGCTTTTATTCTCAATTGAGTGAAGTGTGCGATCAAGTCACTGTGCTACTGAGGAAATTTCGTCGTAATGAACCGAGCGATCCAAAATGGAAATCCTATTTTGCTAACTCGGATAACTATCTTTCATGGTTTTGCGAGCAGCAACTGTTAAAAGCCATCGCCCATGCGCCACGAAGCAGCGAATTTACTGAGGTGCAGGACAAGGTGTTAACTTTGTGCCGTAATGAATCAGCTTACCGAAACGCCAATAATTACAATTCGGCGCAGACCCAACTAGATGCCAACCGTATCTCCAATAAAATGCTGTTGTTAAGACGCTTAATTCAGCAAGGTGTGGTATTGAAAGAGGAATTAAAACCTCTCGGTGTAGGGCTTAAAAAGTTTACGACAGGGCTTGCTACTGGTTTGGTCATGTTAGTGGTGTCGGCGCTGATTATTGAAGCACAGGGCGTTTTTAGTGGTTTTACCATTGCGTTGGTGGTCACTCTTGCGGTGATTTATGCCTTTAGGGAAATCTTCAAGGAAGATGTACGTAATGCGATGTGGCGGATTATCCAGCGTGGTCGA
This sequence comes from Shewanella acanthi, assembly GCF_019457475.1. Lineage (NCBI taxonomy): Bacteria > Pseudomonadati > Pseudomonadota > Gammaproteobacteria > Alteromonadales > Shewanellaceae > Shewanella > Shewanella acanthi. The sequence continues at coordinate 3,283,571 of NZ_CP080413.1, read as the reverse complement.
CCCCGTTGGAGCCGTATTTTAAGGGATACGACAACTCAAGCCGTTGTCGCGAAACAATTGGTGTGGCTGGAATTTATGCGCTCACAGGATCTCCCTGAAAAAGTGCATGAAATCCTCAAACACCGCCACAGCCAAAACAAGGTTGATAGCGAAATCCTGCACTATAAGATTGCCACTAAGGTGAGTAATAGTGAGTTTCAAGCCGGTTATTCGACAATTCAGGAACAGGTAAGTTTTAACTTTGTGCCATTTGCCCGCTACTTAGAGCGGGGAAAGGCCAAAATTTATCGTGAACAAGACGGTAAAGTCAGCCACGAATCGGTAGAGCGTCGCTATCAGGTAAACCTAATTTTAGTGCTTCGGGATGGTAAAGAAGAGCCATTTTACGAGCGCTATAAGATCACCATGAATCGTTCTGCCATTGTTGAAATTACCCAGAGCGTGTTACCTGATTCGATAAATCCCCCCACTAAACCTGATGGCGAGTAAAGGCCTGACCGATATTGTGCTGGTTATTTTGCTTGGCGCGTTTTAGTGCGACTTCAGCATTAATAATATATTGCTCAAGGCTTTGCCCTTCTAGGAAGCCTGCAATGCCCACGCTAATTCCCTCTCCTAGCCCATTGCTATTTAGCTTTTCTAAGGTGTGAAGCGCAAAGTAATGTGCTTGAGTCGCATCGGTATCAGGCAATAAAATCAGAAGCTTACCTAGTTGCCAATGCAGTAATTGATATTGGGTAGGCACTTCGAGTAGCAATTGCACTTCGACTTCCTGTTGGCGGGTTTCAAGCTGATCAATGTCGCTCATATGGCTTAGCATACCCTCGGGGTTGATATCCATTAGCATCAGGCTTGAGCCATTGCGACTTTGGGGCGACAGCGAGTTAAAATAGCGCTCAAGATCCGCAAGGTGTTTGAGCACTGTGCTGCGGTGGGGCACAAAACCACGGGGTTCGTTGCCACGAACACTCTCCGCTTGCTCTAGGGTGCAGATGATATAATCGACCTCACCGTCGCTCCCCAAGTGTCCCTTAAGTGTAGCCTGCAGGCAATTTGACTGACGTCGATTGGGTGAGCAAAGTATTTGCCCCTGCCATTGCCCCTGCATGCTAATTTGGGCGCTAATTCGAGGCCACTGGTTACCTATATCGTTTGCAAGCAGCGATCCTAAATCCTGTGTCAACTCGCCGTTTAATTGCATCCATTGGTCGAACAGCGGATTGACTTTGATGAGTTTACCATTTGCATCGGTCAAGGCCGCTGCGACCGTGGTATCGCAGAGTAATTCGTTTAAAAAGGCCTGTTCACGGTTATGGAGGATTTCACTGATATCCTCAAGAGTGACCAGTAGATGCGGTAAACCGCGGCCGATCCGCGGGGCTTGTTGCACTTCCACTTGTAATCGGCTGCCGCCATTAGCCTCCAGAGAGAGTTCATGACTCCAGTTACCCATGAGCTGAACCTGCTCAAGCATCTGGTTAAATGTTGCATCATCTAAATTGAGTGCGCGTTGTAAGCTGCGGTCATCAAGTTCATCGAGTGCCAAACCTGTGGCCGCTGCAGCTTTGGCATTTGCACTGATGATCCTAGCCTGTTCATTGGCGAGGATAAATCCTAGCTTGCTGTTAAACAAGGTATTGGCGACGTCAATACTGTATTGGCGTGAGCGGTGCTGTAGGCGGTAGGTATGACTGAGCAGCAGTCCCCAGCATGCCAGAAGGGTAATGATGAGTGCGGCAACGATGACCAATTGTTCCCATTTAGCAAAGCGGGAAGCAATATCATCGTTACGAATATAGGACAATAAAAAGTACTCTCGGCGGAGTTCAGGTTGCGCCGTCAGTTCGACCTTGAGGTAAACAAAGGTCGCATCATCACCATGGAATTGCCCAAAATTACTCATTGACATTTCCCGCCACAGTGCCGGGTATGTTTGGCGCAGGCTGGCTCCTAAGGTATCGGGCATATGGGTGAGTGGTTCTAATTCACTCACTCCCGCATAGAGCAAACCTTGAGTATCGAGTAAAAGCATGGGCGATTTATTGCTTGAAAACGCGGGTTTAATTGCTTCGAGCATCTGCACCATTGAATGGTAAGTCACCAAATAACCAATGGGTTTTTGGTTGGGCTTCTCAAGCTTTGTCAATTGATACAAGTAGGGCTCAAGCATGCCGTTGTGGGGGGTAAACTCCAGTGCCGAGGTAAACACTTCTTGGCTGCTCAGTTTACGCTCTAATCCAACTAACGAAGGCGGTAATGACTCACTCGTAAAGTTATCAGGGGTGGCAAACTTGAAATTACCCTTTGCATCGTAAAGGGCGATACCTAAAAGCTCGGGAATGTGTTGAACGAGATCATTCCAGTTAGTTTGAAGCTTTTGCTGTGAGTAGGGGGTCGGATATTTAAGGAATTGTCTTAATAATTCATCCTTGGCGAACTGCTGACTGCGAAACTGCTGAAAAGTGACTTTATCGGTAATCAGTGTACCAATGGTTTGCAGTTCACTGTATCTCTGGGTCGCCCATTCTTCTTGAAGGCGGCGCTCTCCAAGGGTGATGATGAGATTCGTCAATATAACCATGCAAACAACCAGCATTGAGATTTGGCTAGCTACGGCCAATATACGCTGATGGGACCAATGAAGCCCCTGTGTCAGGGAAAGTAGGGGGGCAAGAGGATGTATGCTCGATGTGTTATTCAGCATGGGCCGCTAGGGTTGTGAACTGTTAATTCGCCTATGTTAACACGAATGCACTCTTACGACAGCGACAAGTCGCTTGCTAAAGGGGGGCTAATCCAGAGTGACGGCTATCCTATTACTCCTAATACCCTCAGTTTAAACTCGCAGTCATGGGCGGTTACTTGTTCGCGGCACAGGTCGATATCGACCCCCTCTAATCCTTCAATCGCCGAGACTTGGACCTGGTCGATATAGTGTGGTGCTAGGGCGATAAATTGATTCACGGCAGCATAGGAGTTGGCAAGTTTTGGGCGACAATGCTGATTATAGGCCGCTTCATTATCGGCATTGAGGGAGATAGACAAACTGTCAACGCATTCGGCGAGTTCAGGCAGAATGTTTCGCCTATGAACCAGATTACCTAAACCATCGGTGTTGACGCGCACCCGTCCGCCAAGACGCTTAATCTCTTTCGCAACGCTCAGCAGGGTGGGTAAATTAAGGGTTGGCTCGCCATAACCGCAGAACACGTATTCTTCAAAATTGCTAACCTCACCCAGCAGAGGAATGATTTCTTCTGATTTAGGTTGATGGCTTAAATCGAGTTGGTATTCGTGGACTTGTTTACTGCCATTATGCTTTGGACAAAAGGCGCAGCGCAGGGTGCAGCGGCCTGTGATATTGAGATAACGGCTTTGACGAATGTCGTAAACTAGGGTGTCAGACGAAGCATTATCACGGGTGCAGATTTTATGCGGTGTATTGTGCGTGCGTTTTTTATCAAACATCCTTGAATTGGATGGACTTTTCGCTTGAGTTAATGGATTGGGGCTTGGCATAAATTTACTCTTAAACACACTCTGCATTAGGGCAGTGTAACTAATACGCTTGTGAAGAAATGTCTGTGAGATCCCAGTTAGTGGTAAATTCTTTGTCTTGAGAGAATCGGTATTTGCAACTCTTGTAAAAAAAAAGAGAGCCTAAGCTCTCTTTTTATGGGTCTTTATCTTATTTGTAGTGCTCGTCGCCCTTAAGATTAAGCTCAATACTATGGCTTTGCTGCTGAGTAGCAACTTCACGTGCTTTGGGGCGCCACCACCAGTGGAAGAAACGCGAACCGACACGCCTTACATCATCCAGAATGATGTAGAGTAGCGGCACTAAAATCAAGGTCACGACGGTCGAGAACAGGATACCAAAGGCCAACGACGTTGCCATCGGAATGACTATCTGTGCTTGTAAACTGCGCTCAAGGATGATGGGGACTAAGCCTACAAAAGTCGTCAGAGAGGTGAGGATAATCGCTCTGAAGCGATAACACCCCGAATCTACTGCGGCTTGCTTAATAGATTGTCCCTGTTCGCGGGCGCGGTTAACAAAGTCCACTAGAATTAGCGAGTCGTTTACCACCACCCCTGCTAGCGCCACGATGCCGCATAGGCTTAAAATGCTTAATGCAAGACCTTGGATCAAATGACCAAACAGGGCACCAATGATCCCGAAGGGGATCACAGACATAATGATCAGCGGTTGGCTATAGGATTTGAGCGGAACAGCCATGAGTGCATAGATGGCAAATAAGGCAAAGAAGAATCCCTGCAATAACCCAAGCAAAGCATTTTGTTCATCTAAACTGCCACCATCGAGGGTAGTTTGGATCTTGGGATACTTAAGCTGAAGCTGGGGGAGGAAATCCTGCTGAATTTCATTCACGACCTTTGAAGGTTCAACCTTGTCTTTATTGGCGTTAGCAACAATAGTGATTGCCCGTTTTCCATCGACTCGGGTAATAGATGCGAAGGATTCACCCTTCTCAATCTCAGCCACAGTCGAAAAGGGCACAGAGGTACCCTGCGGAGTTCGAATAAGCATGTTTTCAAGGTACCCTACGCTGCGGCGCTGTTCAGCAGGGTAGCGAACCATGACTTTGACTTCTTCTTTATTACGTAAAATACGTTGGGCTTCATAACCATAGAAGCCGTAACGTACCTGACGCGCTAAATCAGACAGGGTTAATCCTAGAGCTTCGGCTTCAGGGCGAATTTTTAATCGGATCTCATGGCTGCCCGAAGAGAAGTTATCGGCAACATCATAAACGCCTTCGTAGGTCGCCAGCTTTTGCTTAAGATCGCGAGCAGCTGCTGATAACTCTTCGAGATCGCTCGATGTTAAGCGGAAGGAAATATCCCCACCAGGACCTGAGCTCGTGCTGGCGTTAAAGTCGAGTTTTTTCACCGACAGTAATTCAGGGATCTGTTCACGCCAAGCTGTAGCGATGGCATCACCATTAACCTTGCGATCTTCCCCTTTCGTAAGCTCGGCGAAAATAAAGGCTGAAGTACGTGAGCTCATATCGATAAAGCTGTGTTTTACGACTTCACCACCGTGTTCTTTAGCCATATTGGCATTCATGCGGTAGAGGGCTTCTTCGATTTCTTGCACAACGCTAAGCGTGTTTTGCTCTGAGCTACCCTCATCCATCTCTAGCTGTACTTGAATAAAGTCAGAGGGAATACTCGGGAAAATCACCCAGCGTACCTTGCCACTGGCGACTAGGGCGATGGAGAGAATAAGCACCCCAATAAACACGGCCACCACGTTATAACGGTGCGCGATGCACCGCTCTAGGAAATTGCGGTAATTATGGTGAATAAAGAACTGTACTCGGTCGTTAAATTTAGCCTTGAAGCGTGCGAAAAAGCCGTTAGCTTCGCTCGGTTTTTTAAACTTCATATGGGCTAAGTGGGCGGGCAGAATGAACTTAGACTCCACCAGTGAAAATGCCAGCGACAGAATCACGACTATACCAATGGATTTCCAGATAATCCCCATCGGACCAGACACTAAGAGCATAGGAATAAAGGCGGCTATCGTGGTGAGAACCCCAAAGGTGGCTGGCATTGCTACTTTTTGTGCGCCGCGAATGACATTATCTAGCGAATGTCCGTGGCGCTCTACCTCGGTATAGGCGCTTTCACCAATCACTATCGCATCGTCAACCACTATCCCTAGCACGAGAATAAAGGCGAATAGGGTTAACATGTTGATTGTCATTGAGAATGGTTCTAATGGCATCACCAACATAGTGCCAAGGAAACACACAGGTAGACCCATCATAACCCAGAAGGCGAGTTTTAGATCGAGGAACAATGCCATGATCACAAAAACCAACAATGCGCCGTAAAACATGTTAGATAACATCATGTTTAGGCGACCTTTAAGGTAGTGTGTCATGTCACCCCAAGTGTCAATTTTGGCATTGGCCGGCAGGGTGGCGCGGCGTTTTTCAACATAGTCCTTGACTTGTTTGGCGATATCAAGGGCATTTTGATCGTTTACGCTGGTCACTTCGATAATGGCGGCGGGTTTGCCATTAAAGCGAGTGTATTCCAAACGTTCTTCAAAATCGTCTTTAATGGTTGCGACATCGGGGAGCATCACTCGGCTACCGTCGGCTCGTGTACTGACAACGATATTGGCAAAATCATCGCCAGTATAAGCTTGGCCCTTAGTGCGTAGCAAAATATCGCCATCTTCGGCGCGAATTGAACCACCGGGTAAGTCGATAGAGGAATTTTGAACAGCTAAGGCTACCTGTGAGAAAGTTAAGCCGTATTCACGTAACTTATCTTCGGAGAGTTCGATTCCGATTTCATAGTCACGCACCCCTGTCACTTTAGCGCGGGTAACAGCGGGAAGTTGCGTCAGGTCATCACGGACGGATTTCGCTAACTCCTTCATATCGTGTAAGGTCATATCCCCATACACTGACACCCAAATTACATTGTTTTCAGGCTCAATCTTGTAGATCTGTGGCTTTTCAATGTTAACAGGGAAGGTGGAAATAGCATCCAATCTGAGCTTGGCTTCATCCAGTACGGTTTGCACGTCATAGTTGTCTTCAACCTCGACGGAAATAGAACCTACCCCTTCACTCGCCACTGAGGTGACTTTTTTGATGCCGTTGATATCTTGGATGGCTTCTTCAATTTTGATATTGATGCCTTCCTCAATCTCCTGCGGCGCTGCGCCTGGATAGGCTACTGAGATGGTGAGCAGATTTAGGTTAACAGAAGGAAATACCTCTTTGTTGATCAAAAAGGTACTAAATAGGCCGCCAATAAGCAGTGCCCACATCAACAGGTTTGCAGCAACCGTGTTGCGCGCAAACCAGGCTAAGATCCCTTTTTGAGTGTCCATTATTTCACTCCAGCGGCCGCAAGACTCGATTCGGGCGCTTCATCCTTGGGCGCCGATACAGGTTTTGCATCATCCCCAATGATCTTAACGACTTGGCCATTAGCCATATTGCTAAAATGAGTAATGGCGACGCGCTCACCTGTTTTAATGCTGTCTTTGATAAATACATGCTCAAGATCGCTTCGCACGACATTGACGTGGCGCATTTCAATCATGTTTTGATCATTCACTATAGCTACTTCATTGTTACGCACTACGTGTCGTGGTAACTGAACTATCCCGGTTACAGTGCGACCTTTAATCAGTGCATTAACAAAACTGCCGTATTTGAGTGGCAGGCTACCCTTGGGTTTGCTGTTACGTAGGTAAGGGTCTTTAATTTCAGCGACTAAATACACCATGCGGTTTTCTGAATCGATCACCCCTTCACTGCGGGTGATGTTGCCAATCCAAGTATTTTCCTTTCCAGCAAGGGAAGCACTTAGGGTGACTTGAGTGTCTGGATGTTCAACGGATTCAAGGTAAGCTAAATCACTGTTAGTGATGGGTAAGCGAATTTCAGCCAGAGAAGTGTCGTAAAGTTCGCCTAGGTTGGTACCTAAGGTGATGTATTGACCTAGATCGACATTTCTTGCCTTGATAATACCGTCAAAGGGCGCACGGATCACAGTTCGTTCTAGGTTGCGTTTAGCACGAGCAAGAGCGGCTTCGGCGTATTTAACGTTAGCCTGTTCTTTTTTCAGTTGCGGAATACGCAGGCCTAATTCTGGTGGCAAGCCCTTGTCGTAACCTTTGAATTCAATTTTGGCGACTTCACCACGGGCGATTTCCTCATTGAGGGCTGCAGTTGCTTGGGCGAGTGAGGCTTCGGCTTGCATTAAATCTGCCTCGTAATCTGAGGGCTCAATTTGTGCTAGTTGCTCACCTTTTTTGACCATGCCACCGGCAACAAATTGTGGAGAAATGCTTAGCACTCTTCCTTGGACTTCAGTGACCAATTGGGTTTTATATTTTGGAGTAACAACACCGTAGGATGGCAGGTTTAGTGAAACCGTTTGCTGTTCCACCAGAGTCACATCCACAAGCGGAATGGGCATTTCCTCGGACTTTTGCTCCGGTGCTTCCTTGGTGCTCATTAGTATTTTCGCGCCAATGATAAACACTATCAGGATCAAGAATGGAGAAAATCTTCGTAGAGCAGTCTTCATCATATGATTGTTACATCCGTGCTAATCGCAAGTGTGCCTAAAATATCAGAGTCGGCATTGCCGATACATTAATTTTTGTAAATAAAATGTATCTAAAGATATTATCGAAGCAGCTGAGGTTTTACTATCTCTTTTGCTAATGAAACTTAAAGATATTCAAATAAATATTAAGTAAAACCGTTAACTAGAAAAAATCGGTGCTGAATTTTGCCATAAAAAAGCCGCGTTAACGCGGCTTTCATGTCATTAAATGTAAAGAAACTTACTGTTTCTTTTTGGCAATTTTAGCCGCCTTTTTCGCTGCCTCTTTCTTGTTATTCTTTTTCGCTGCTTCCTTTGCCTTCACTTTGGCTTTTTTCTTAGTCGGCACTCGGGCTTCTTTATGCTTTGGACGCAGTTCTTCGATAACACGACGCTTCAGCGGTTGCTCGATATAACGCTCAATCTTACCCACGATGCGCATATCATGGGCTTCAGCTAAGGAAATTGCAGTCCCTTTAGCTCCCGCACGACCTGTGCGTCCGATACGGTGAATATATGTGTCGGCCGAGCGTGGCATGTCGAAGTTAATCACATGAGTGATGTCGTCGATATCGATACCACGGGCCGCAACATCGGTCGCCAATAACACATTCACTTCACCCTTAGTAAAACGGCTCAGTGCTTGGAAGCGTTTCTTCTGTTCCATGTCACCGCGCATAAAGGCGCAGGGAATTCCAGCTTTAAGCAATTGACCTTCAAGGCTTGAAACGATGTCCCGTGTTTTTACAAACACGATAGCGCGCTTCACTTCTTCCTGTTGTAGCAAGTGGCAAAGCAAAGCGAACTTGTGAGTCTTATCGTCGGCTAAATGAATCCATTGGTGGATTTTGGCCTTTTCTTTACGTGGTGCATCGACATCGATTTCAATCGGATTGTTCAGGAGTTCACGGGCAAAACGGATCACGCCACCGCCTTCTAAGGTCGCGGAGAATAGCATGTTCTGTTTACGGCCTTGGGCTTCAATCGCGATGGACTTCACTACTGCAGAGAAGCCCATATCCAGCATGCGGTCAGCTTCATCGATAATTAATACATCGACGGATTCGGCACTGAATTTACCTTTGTCTAAGTATTCCATCAGCCGGCCAGGGGTAGCGACGAGGATATCGATGTTGCCCTTTAGGGCTTCTTCCTGCGGTGCATATGGCACACCGCCGGTAATAATCGCGATGTCCAGACCTTGGCCTGTGGCTAAGTGACTGGCATAACGGTGAATTTGGCTTGCAAGCTCTCGGGTTGGGGTGAGGATTAGAACGCGAGCTTGACCCGAATAGCGGCGAGGAAAGTCGATTAAGTGCTGCAGCGCAGGCAATAAGAAACTGGCGGTTTTACCTGTTCCCGTCGGGGCGCGTGCCAGAATATCCCGCTGCTCTAGGGCGTGGGGAAGTGTTTCTTGCTGGATTGTGGTGGGCGAAATATGCCCCATGGCTTTAAGTGACACTAATAAGCTAGGGTCAAGCTGGAAATCTTCAAATTGCATGCGCAGTGTCTCGACGAATAACAGCCCAGCATTATACAAGGTTATGGGAATTAACTTAAATCATTTAAGCCGATGGGATTAAACTTTTGTATCTTCCCTGCCGCTAGATGATTTTGCCTTAGCAAAACAATGGCTGCATTCTGCTTTGACAGAACGAGTTATATTAACAGGCTGATATTTTTTTAAAGATGTATATGATTAAGTTGGATGTAAATCGGCTTTGTTGAGGTGTCAGTCAAGGGATTGAGTGCGCGATCGGCCTTGATGATAAAAGACAGTGCATGCTGATTGGCAGTACCACTGCATTCCAAGCCTTAGCCCCGCTTGGTGAGTCAGTTCAATGGCGAGTTACGATTGAGTTTTACGTATGTGAAGGTGGGCTTTAACGAATGACATTTGACAGGTTATCGCAGTTTTTTATCATTGACTCAGACAGTTTACTGTTGAATGTCTATTACAATCCTTTTTTGGTTTCCCTCTCGATTATTATCGCTATTGCAGCCTCTTTTATGGCGTTTCAGGTGGCATCTCAAGCACTGGTCAGTCAGTCACACCTAAGACAACACATCATGCTTTTTACTGGCAGCATGGTACTAGGGGGCGGAATATGGTCGATGCACTTTATTGGTATGTTGGCCTTCGATTTATGCTCACCTGTCAGTTATAACTTCAAATTGACGGCATTTTCTTTACTATCCAGTATTGCCGCTTCTAGTGTTGCACTGAAATTATTATCCCGCCCAAGTGTTGATTTCGGTCAAGTCGTGGCAAGTGGTGTCTTGATGGGTACAGGGATTGGCGTGATGCATTATGTGGGGATGGCGGCCATGGAAATGGCGCCACTGCTACGTTATGACCCCGTTTTCTTCGTTATTTCAATTGTCGTTGCCATCATTCTCGCCATTATTGCCCTCTGGGTGCGAACAGGACTAAGAAACCTAAGGGGAGCAAGGTTCGGTTCTTTCGGCTGTAATTTTGTTGCCAGTGTTGTGATGGGGTTAGCCATCAGTGGGATGCATTACACTGGCATGGCGGCAGCACGATTTATTAGGCCTGAAGGGCTTGAGTTAAGTCAGCAATCATCTGATATATCAACACATTTGGCGTTATGGGTTGCTGTCATTACCTTTATGTGTATCAGTTTGGTGATGATAGTTAACGTGATTTATAAGTACAAAGAACTGTCACAATTGGCTGAGTCCAATGAAGATAGAATGCGTGCCATGATGAATACCGCCGTTGATGGCATTGTGACCATCGATGGCCGTGGCATTATCGTCAGTGTAAACATTGCCGTCACTCAGATTTTAGGGTGGAGTGCCGAGGAGTTAGTGGGAGCGAATGTCAGTAAATTGGTTCCCGAGCCACTTCGTCAGCACCACGATGGCTACATTGCTAGCTATATCAATACCCTAGAAGCTAAAATAATAGGTGATAGCCGCGAGGTTGAGGCGCTTCATAAAAATGGGAATTTAATTCCTATTCGGCTAAGCATTGGCCATGTGCAGCAGGGCAAAGCGCATTACTTCGTTGGATTTGTTTCAGACTTGACCCTGCGAAATGAGATGGAGCAGGAGATTAAACATAATGAAGCTAAATTTCGCTCCCTTATCGGCAATATCCCGGGGATTGCCTATCGCTGCCAAAATACCGAAGGCTGGCCCATGGTTTTTATCAGTGATGCAGTTGAAGGCATCACAGGTTACCCTGCAACTGATTTTATTCAACCTCATCCTAAACATACCTTTGTAGAGCTTTTTCATCCCGATGATGTTGCCCTGATTTATGAGAAGGTTAAACCACCTAGCTTTAAGCTTGAGTATCGCATCATTCGTCGCGATGGGGAGGTTCGTTGGTTATTAGGACACGGTAATTACATCCATGATGCCATTAGCGATGTAGAGTGGATTGATGGTTTTATCATGGACATCACTGAACGAAAGTTGATGGAGCAGGATCTGCTGACCGCAAAGAACAATGCTGAGCAAGCTGCAGCGGCTCGGTCTGCCTTCCTTGCCAATATGAGCCACGAAATTCGCACACCGATGAATGCCATTATTGGCTTTAGTGACATCATGCTGGAAAGCCCCCTTCAATCGGAACAAAAAAAACAGCTTTCTACTATCAATCGTTCTGCCAAGTCTTTGCTGCATCTGTTAAATGATGTGCTCGACAGCGCTAAGTTAGACAAAGGCAAGCTGGAGCTTGAACAGCGATTATTCTCCCTTACCGATGAAATCGACACTGTTATTTCAACGTTGTGGCTGCAGGCAAAGCGTCAACGATTGAGCTTAGAAGTGGATATCGATTCAAGTTTATCTAGTCATTATATTGGCTCGCCGGAGCGTATACGTCAGGTACTCATTAATCTCGTGGGTAATGCGGTCAAGTTTACGAATGAGGGACGGGTGAGTATCAGGGCATTCCCCGTTGCGGAGGCTAAGGTTTGCTTTGAAATTGAAGATACTGGCATTGGTATGTCGGAGGAGCAATTAAAGCGGGTATTTGAGGCTTTCTCTCAAGCTGATGCTTCGATGAGTCGCAAATATGGGGGCACAGGTCTTGGTACGACGATCAGTAAACAATTGGTTGAACTCATGGGGGGGGAGATTGAAGCGCATAGTGTGTTGGGGAAGGGCAGCTTGTTCCGTTTCTATATTCCGCTGCAGGAAAGTAGCCCTGTCTATCACTCTAAGGATAAAAGTAAAACCGCCTTGCCGGAGTTAACCGTCTTAATCGTCGATGATATTCAACAAAACATCGACCTACTCAACCTGTGGCTGACAAGGCAAGGCCATAGTGTGATTACCGCTAGAGATGGACAACAGGCGTTAGTTCGCATGGCTAATTCACAGATCGATGTGACGCTGATGGATTTACAAATGCCGATTATGGATGGGCTAAGTGCCGCTAAGGCCCGTCGCAAGCAAGAGGTATTAGAAGGTTTACCCCACATGCCAATAATTGCGCTTACCGCCAGTGTGCTTGAACAGGATAAAAGTGCTGCGCAGGAGGCGGGGATGGATGGCTTTGCCAATAAACCCGTGGATTTTGATCTCTTAACCCTTGAGATAGCGCGGGTGCTTAAGCTCGATTTATCATCCAATAACACTAATTCTAAAACACTTCAGCCAAGTTTATGGGTCGATGAGGCGAGGGGCATTAAATTGTGGGGCAGCAAGTTAATGTTCATTAAAGAACTCATGAAATTCATTGCCCAATGGCCTGAAAAACAGTCAGCATTGCTGCAGGCTATCCATCAGACAGATCTCCTCACCCTAAGACAATTGAGCCATAGCATTAAAGGGGTCAGTGGAAATTTAGGTTTGAGCCAATGGATGGAGCAGTTTTCCCAGTTAGAAGCGCTGACCCTCGCCGAAGAAGTGTCCTATGATGCAATTCAAGCGCAATTAGAGATGATTACCACCTCGCTCGTCGCGATTGCTGATTATGTCGAGGCGACGACTTTTGAGGTCAAGGCGAGTGCGAGTGAAGCCGATGTTCCTTCATTAACCACTGAACAACTCCTTGGGCATATTAATGCGTTAATCGCTGCAATTGCCCACCACAGTTTCGAAGAGTCAGATATTATCGCCCTTGAAAACCAAGGGGATGAACATTTTAGGCTCCGTATTGCTATTATTTCTGAAGCACTAGACAACTTCGATTTTGAGATTGCAGAGCGCGATTTGTTAGCCTTAAAACACATCATCAGCCAAGAGACGGAATAGCGAGCATGAACAATGCAATATTGCGCGACGTTCAGACGAGTAAGAAGACCCTGCTATTAGTGGATGATGAACCCGTGAATTTGCGGGTGTTAAAACAAGTCCTGCATCAGGATTACCAGCTGGTATTTGCCAAGAGTGGTGAAGAAGCGCTTAGGCTAGCCAAGCTTGAACATCCTGCCTTAATCTTACTCGATATTATGATGCCTAATATGACGGGGATTGAGGTGTGTCAGGCATTAAAGCGCGACCCAACTACCCAAGCTATACCGGTTATTTTTGTGACGGCGCTTAATGACGAGCACGATGAGGCCGCGGGATTTGCCGTAGGGGGTGTCGATTATATTGTTAAGCCCATTTCTGCCACCATAGTAAAGGCTCGGGTAAAGAACCATCTATCACTGGTGCAGGCCGATGAGCTGCGTCGCACTCGGTTGCAGGTTATACAGCGTTTAGGTCGCGCAGCGGAATACAAGGATAATGAAACTGGCACCCATGTGATTCGTATGAGTCATTATTCCAAAATTCTTGCCCTTGCCTGTGGGATAAGTGAGACACAGGCCGATGATTTGCTGCATGCCGCCCCTATGCATGATATTGGTAAAATTGGTATCCCCGATAGTATCCTCTCAAAGCCAGGCAAGCTGACGCAGGAAGAGTTTGAGGTAATGAAAACCCATCCGCTCATTGGCGCCCAGATTATCGGGGATGTGGATTCTGAGCTGTTAAGATTAGCAAAATCGGTTGCCTTAACCCACCATGAGAAATGGGACGGTTCGGGTTACCCTAAGGGATTAAAAGGCGAGGATATCCCATTAGAAGGGCGCATAGTGGCGCTGGCCGATGTGTTTGATGCGCTAACCTGTAAGCGCCCCTATAAGGAGGCGTGGTCGATTGACAAAACCGTGGCTTATATTCAAAGCCAAAGTGGGATTCATTTCGATCCAGAGTTGGTCAAACTATTTACAGAAAACCTCGAGTTATTTATTGAAGTTAAAGATAAATGGCTGGATACCTAGCACTTAAAGCTTAAGATAAAAATCTTTGGTTAAGGCAACCATCTCATCTGTGTAGTCACCGTCATTTGTGCGAACGCACAGCTCACTCTCTTTGCAATGCGCTTTTTCCCCCTTGCCCAGTAATAACAGCATGCGATTAGCCGTTTTACCCACAACACTTTTTACTGCTACCCGTTCTATGGCATTGAGCCCCGAATGATTCAAGCAGGTCATAAAGCGCGGAATACTTTGTACTGGTAGCACTATACTCGCTTGGCCATCAAAGCTTAGGCAAAATTCAATGGATTGGAGTAATTGGCTAAAGCTAAGGGAATCCGTGTGTCTTGCCATTGCTCGCTGATTGTCAATGGCTTTAGGGCCATGCTCAAAATAGGGCGGGTTACAAATAATATGATCGAAATATGCTTGATATTGCAGGTTTTGACAAAGGCTTAAAATATCGCCCTCAATTACCTTACACCTGTTCTGCCATGGGCTGTTGCTAATGTTATAACGGCAGGCTTCAGCGGCTTTCGGATCTAATTCGACACTTGTAATAGCGGCTTGACTGCGCTGCGCCGCCATCAAACTTAACAGGCCACTACCAGCTCCGATATCGAGAATGTGTTTTGCTTTGCCTAGCGGCGCCCAAGCCCCCAAAAGGACCCCATCGGTACTGACGGCCATGCCGCAACTTAGGTCATCAATGTGGAATTGTTTAAAGGTAAATGGCATGAATACTTATTACTACATTGAGTGAAGGGAGCTAATACAAACGCCATTCTAAGGGGATACATGGGCATTTGGCTAACGATTTTATACCCTGCTTTCTGTAGTTTTTTAATATAAAAAACAGATATTTTTTGACATTTTATGCTGCATTGATGGCGAGTGGACAAGTTGCAAGGCATAAATTGTTATTTTGGTAACCCTTGATTAGCATGGCGTTATCAACTGTCTGCTTTTTTGAGCATAAAATGTCGAATTGGTTGTATTGCTCTATTTATTTTGATATTAGTTCTGCCCCCATTTTCAATCGATTTAATATGTATCGGTACGTTTAGTGGGGTTTTAGATCAAATAATCGTCAGATTAGTCGTTTTTACTTTTCATTTGGTTAATTGTTCATCAGTCGTTTAAATATTTACTTCTTTTATAGTGTAAACATAATTAAACGCGCGTGCGGCTTGACGTTTTAGCTGTGGCGAATAGTCACAGGATCAATTAAGTTTATTGAAAACAATAAGACAAGATGGGGCTTTCAGTGCAACACAATCACATGAGTATCTCTGATACATTAGGCTTAGGTTTTATGACCTTTGCATTTTTCTTAGGGGCGGGTAACTTGATTTTCCCGCCATTCGCAGGAATGTTAGCTGGGCAAAATATGCCCCTCGCCATGTTAGGTTTTCTCATCACTGCCGTAGGTTTACCTTTAGTCGGGCTCATCGCTGTTGCTAAGGCTCAAGGTAAGGTTATGGCGATGCTGCCAGTATTTGCTGCAACCGCGCTGGCTGTGGCTATTTATATCATCATTGGGCCTGCATTTGCGGCGCCGCGTACCGGCCTTGTAGCTTATGAAATTGGCGCTAAGCCCTTTATCGACAATACCACCGCGACCATCATGTTTGGCTCAACAGAGCTTAATCTGTCACAACTGCTTTATACCTTGGGCTTTTTCATCGTGACTATGTTGCTGGCGCTATTCCCCGGCAAATTGCTCGACAGCGTGGGTAAAGTGTTAACCCCAATTTTGTTAACTCTTTTAGTCGGCCTAGCTATTTCAGTGATGTTTTTGCCTGCAGTGGATGCAGGTGTTCCTGTTGCCGAATATGCCCGTCATCCGCTGACCAAGGGGGTGCTAGAAGGCTACAACACTATGGATACCTTGGCGTCTTTGATGTTTGGTATGCTGATTATCGATATTCTGCGTAAGAAGGGCGTTGATGCACCGGCTGCGCAAACTAAGTATCTTATTCGCGCAGCGTTAATCGCCGCGAGCGGTTTAGCCTTTGTCTATGTTTCACTGTTTTTCCTCGGGGCAACTGCGGGTGATATCGCAGCGGGTGCTAAAAATGGCGGTGAGATATTAACTAACTATGTGACTCATGAGTTTGGCGGCCTAGGTACTGTACTATTATCGACTGTTGTGACCTTAGCCTGTTTAACCACTGCGGTGGGCTTAGTGAGTGCGTGCTCAGAGTTCTTCAACGAGTTAATGCCGAAATTATCTTATCGTTTCTTGGTGATTTTCTTCAGCGTCATTTGTGCACTGGTGGCAAACGTTGGTTTAACTCAACTGATTTCTATCAGTATTCCCGTGCTGATGACGGTTTATCCTGTAGCCATTGCTTTGGTTGCTGTGACCTTCTTAACGGGCTTTTTCCGTAATCCGCAGTTTTCCCACCGTGCAGCCTTATTGGTTGCGCTGTTCTTCGGTATCTTAGACGGCATGAAAGTCGCTGCGGGAGGCTTAGTTGGTGAAAACGGTCAGGCAACCAATGGCTTAGCCCAAGGCTTTGTTGATTTAGTTAACGGCATGGCGCCAGCCCTGTCTAAATTGCCTTTATATGAAGAGGGCATGGCATGGTTAATGCCGACGGCGATAGTGATTGTGTTGTGCTTATTTGTTGGTAAACCACAGCAAGCGACAACAGTTTAAGTTAGCCCTCCCTTTAGCGGGGCTGTTAAGTTAATATCGACGGCGTATCCTTTGAATACGCCGTTTTTTATGGAGTTTTTGTGGCTAAAACCTCTCAGGGCGAACAGTCCTACCAGTGCGATCCGTTAATTGATGCATTTCTCGATGATCTATGGTCCAGTAAGGGCTTAAGTGACAACACCCTCAATGCCTATCGCACCGATTTACGTCATTTCGACCGTTATCAATTTGAACGTGGAAGAAAGTTAGTCGATGTTACCCAAGGTGATGTCAGGGATTATCTAGCCTTTCGGGTCGAGCAGAAGTTTGCCCGCACCAGTAGTGCAAGGCTCCTCAGTAGCTTAAGGCGATTTTACACTTACCTAGTACAGACTAAACAGATCTCGACCGATCCCATGGCCTTAATCGAGTCGCCTAAATTAAGCCCTCAGTTACCCGACTCCTTAAGTGAAGCCCAAGTCGATAGATTACTCGGTGAGCCCAATGTGGAAGACCCTATCGAATGTCGCGATAAGGCAATGCTCGAACTCTTGTATGCCACTGGATTACGGGTGAGCGAGCTGGTGGGACTCACCATGGAGCAAATGAGTCTGCGCCAAGGCTTAGTACGGATTGTGGGTAAGGGGGGCAAGGAGCGCTTAGTGCCCATGGGCGAACTGGCTATTACTGAGGTAGAGCAATACCTCAAATATGCTCGCCCAGAGCTCTTGAAAGGCGGTCAGTCTGACGTGGTATTTCCTTCAAATCGCGCACAGATGATGACCCGTCAAACCTTTTGGCATCGAATTAAACTCTATGCCCTGAGGGCGGGAATCGAAACCGAGCTTTCACCCCACACACTACGTCATGCCTTTGCTACTCACCTACTAAACCACGGCGCCGACTTAAGGGTTGTGCAGCTTTTGCTGGGACATAGCGATCTTTCAACAACTCAAATTTATACCCATGTGGCAAGGGCAAGATTGCAGGAGCTGCATCAACAGCACCATCCCCGAGGTTAAGGTGGAGTGCCATTTTAAGTGATTGAGCGAAGGTATTTCTCACTCATTTAGTTACAGTATAAAGTTGCATTCTTAATGGCTTGTCTGTAACTTTTTGCCCCCATGCAGGGTCTATTACATTACCGAATGAAAAGTCGAATACAAAGTCTGGTAATCGTCGAACAAAAATCGAACAAATGACCCAATTACTTGCCGTTGCGATATCAATTTATAGGACGTCCCATGAAGTTGACCCGAGCCTTATCCTTAGTTTTCGCCCTTGTTGCTCTGCCTATAGCGGTTGCGCCTTTTGCTAGCGCAGACACTGCGCCAAAGTCTGACACATCAGCGCCTGACACCGCTGCGATTAAGCAAAAACTCAGCCAGATGCTGGATCTTGACGTGATTTCAATGCAGGACTCACCGATTGATGGCCTGTACCAAGCGATGACTAACCGTGGTGTACTCTATATCAGTCGTGACGGGTCTAAACTGTTCCACGGTAGCCTTTACGATATGGATAAGGGCATGAAAAACCTGACTGAGTCTGCCATGGCTGGCCCTCGTCTAGAAATGATGAAGCCATTGGAAGACCATATGCTGGTTTACAAGGCCAAGGATGAAAAACACGTAGTGACAGTGTTTACCGATGTTAGCTGCGGTTACTGCCGTAAATTGCATAGCCAAATGGCCGACTACAACAAGCTAGGGATTACCATTCGCTACTTAGCCTTCCCGCGTGCGGGCGTGCCTTCGGCGAATGCTGACGAGATGGAAGCTATCTGGTGTGCGAAGGAGCCATTAAAGGCGATGACAGAAGCTAAGGCCGGTAAAAAAATCTCTTCTGCTACTTGTGATGCCAAAATTGCTGAGCAATATAACCTAGGTGCTACTTTCGGTGTTAATGGTACGCCTGCTATGGTGCTTGAAGATGGTAACATGGTACCAGGTTATCAACCGCCAGCCGATCTGCTGCGCACCTTAGAATCGCGTCGCTAATCCAAGCACGCATCTAAGCGTCTAAAATTATCTATTGAAAGGTGAGCTTAAGGCTCACCTTTTTGTTATCCTCCCTATTAACGAAGTCCCCATTATTTACAAAGAGTTTGTCGCCCTTGATCCATAAGATTGTCCGTCGAAAAACCGTTGATGATAGCCATTTACCCGCCCATCTACCGCCACTCTTAAGGCAGCTTTATGCTCGCCGTGGTGTCAAGTCCCATGAGTGTGAACTTGGCCTTAAAGGGCTGCTAAGACCCGAGACTATGCTCGGTTTAACGGATGCAGCAAAGCTTGTTGCCGACGCCATTGAGCAGGATAAATCGATTTTGATCGTCGGCGATTTTGATGCCGACGGCGCAACCTCAACCAGTGTGTGTTTGCTAGCACTGCGGATGATGGGGGCCGTTAAAGTGGATTTCCTTATTCCGAATCGCTTCGACTATGGCTATGGCCTAAGCCCTGAAATTGTCGCCGTTGCGGCTTCGAAACAAGCAGAACTATTAATCACGGTCGATAACGGTATTTCATCCATCGAGGGTGTCGCAGCGGCTAAAGCCTTCGGTATGCAGGTGGTCATTACCGATCACCATCTGCCAGGGCAAAGTCTGCCGCTCGCCGATGCGATTGTGAATCCGAATCAGCAGGGCTGCCAGTTTGCCAGTAAGTCGATTGCCGGAGTGGGAGTTGCCTTTTATTTGATGACGGCGCTTCGCGCGGAGCTTCGATCCCGAAACTGGTATGAAAGACGCGGCATAGCCGAGCCTAATCTAGGGACATTGCTCGACATTGTTGCCCTAGGCACAGTCGCGGATGTGGTCTCGCTCGATGCTAATAACCGCATCTTGGTCGAGGCAGGTTTACAAAGGGTGCGTAGCGGTCGTTGCCGCGTAGGGATCACGGCGCTGCTTGAGGTTGCGAAACGCAATCCCGCCCGTATTGTGGCCTCGGATTTTGGCTTTGCCGTCGGGCCAAGGCTAAATGCGGCGGGCAGGCTCGATGAAATGGCGCTCGGGGTTGAAACCCTGCTCTGTGAAGACATTATGTATGCGCGGCGGATGGCATCGGAGCTCGATGGCTTAAACCAAGAGCGCCGTGAGCTTGAGGTTGGCATGCAGCAGGAGGCGCTTAAGAGCCTCGAATATTTAAAGCTCAATGAAGATGAGCTCCCCTGGGGGATTGCGTTATTCCAAGAGGATTGGCACCAGGGCGTAATTGGGATTTTAGCCTCGCGAATTAAGGATAAATACCACAGGCCAGTAATCGCCTTTGCCGATGCAGGAAATGGTGAGATTAAAGGTTCTGCGCGCTCTATTAAGGGCTTGCATATGCGCGACCTGCTGGAGCTAGTCAATGCCCGCCACCCTGGCCTTATCATTAAGTTCGGCGGCCATGCGATGGCGGCAGGATTAACCCTAAAAGCGGGCGGTTTTGCCCAGTTTGCCAAGGCCTATGATGATGCGGTGCGCGAGCAATTGAAGCCTGAGCAACTCACCGGCGAGTTATTCTCGGACGGCGAGCTGACTCCCACCGATTTAACCCTTGAGCTAGCGCAGCTGTTACGTAATGCCGGCCCTTGGGGACAATCCTTTGAGGAGCCGATGTTCGATGGCTATTTTAGAATTATTCAGCAGCGGATTGTCGGTGAGCGCCACTTGAAGCTGGTGCTCGAAACCGAGTGCGGCGCTGTGATGCTCGATGCTATCGCCTTTAATGTGGATTTACACACTTGGCCGGATGCGACGATTTCCCATGCGCGAATCGTCTACAAACTGGATGTGAATGAGTACCGCGGTAACTTCTCGCTGCAACTCATGGTAGAGCAAATCGAGCCAATGTAGCTTGTGGTTAACAGTCATCGAAGCAGATGAATTGCATTGTTTGAGGCGCAAATGAGCAAACAAAAAAGCCAGCTTTCGCTGGCTTTTCTTTTGAAATCTATACTTGAAATCAAGTTTAGATTTCATTGCTTAATCGATTGATTAAGCTGCTTTTGTATCTGTGCTTTTTGTTTCAGTGCTGTCATCGCTGTGGCGGATTAAGTAATCAAACGCACCCAGTGAAGCATTGGCACCGCTACCCATAGCGATGATGATTTGCTTGTAAGGTGAGTTAGTCACGTCACCTGCGGCAAATACACCTGGGATAGAGGTTTGGCCGCGCTCATCGACGATGATTTCGCCGTGTGGGGTTAATTCCACAGTACCCTTTAACCATTCAGCGTTTGGCACTAAACCTATTTGCACGAAGATACCTGCTAGCGCGATATGGTGGTTTTCACCTGTCGCACGGTCGGTGTAGTTCAGGCCGTTTACACGGGTACCATCACCTGTCACTTCGGTCGTCAACGCCTGCGTAATAATATGGATGTTACCCATAGAGGCCGCTTTACGTTGCAATACGTCATCGGCGCGCAGTTTGCTATCAAACTCGAGTACAGTGACATGCTCAACGATGTTTGCTAAGTCGATTGCCGCTTCGATACCTGAGTTACCGCCACCGATAACCGCAACGCGTTTACCTTTGAATAATGGGCCGTCACAGTGTGGACAGTAGGCAACGCCTTTACCACGGTATTCCTTCTCGCCTGGTACGTTCATTTCACGCCAGCGGGCACCGGTGGCTAGAAGAACGGTGCGGCTGCGCAGTTTAGCACCGCTTGCGAGTTCCAGTTCGAATAAACCATCGCTCGCCAGTTTAACGGCTTTTTGGTTATCCATGATGTCGACTTCGTAGTCACGCACATGGGCTTCAAGGTTAGCCACCAGTTTTGGACCTTCAGTCTCTTTAACCGAAATAAAGTTTTCGATACCAACAGTCTCGCTTACCTGGCCACCGAATTTATCGGCAACCACACCGGTGCGAAGACCTTTACGGGCAGCGTAAATCGCAGCCGCAGCCCCAGCAGGGCCCCCACCAACAACTAAGACTTCGTACGGGGCTTTTTGGCTCAGTTCTTCGGCTTTACGGCTTGCTGCGCCAGTATCGAGCTTGTTTAAGATCTCACCGATGCTGATGCGACCCGCGGCAAATACTTCGCCGTTTAAGTACACCGAAGGTACGGCCATCACGTTACGTTCAGCCACTTCATCCTGGAATAGGGCACCGTCGATCATCACGTTGGTAATGTTCGGGTTGATTGCAGCCATCATGTTCAGCGCCTGAATTACGTCAGGGCAGTTTTGGCAGGTGAGTGATACATAGGTTTCAAACTCATATTTGCCCGGCAGATTACGGATCTGCTCAATGACTTCATCGCTGAGTTTGATTGGGTGTCCACCCGTGTGCAGCAGGGCTAACACAAGTGACGTAAATTCGTGACCCATAGGCAGACCAGCAAAGCTAATCTGAGTATTGAGTTCTGGGTTAACTACTGTCATTGCCGGCGTACGAGAGCCCTGAGCTTCTTTGATGCTCACTAAAGAGGAAAGGCTGGCAATGTCGTTAGCTAAGCTAGCTAATTCTTGAGACTTTTTGCTTTCATCTGCAGACACGACAAGTTCAACTGGTCTCTTGAGGTTTTGCAGGTAGGTTTGCAGTTGATTTTTTAAATTCGCATCTAACATGATGACTCCAAAATCCTTGAAAATGAGATAATTGAAACGCGAGGGGTGCCAACCTAGAACCTTGCAGGGGGCGGTTCTCTCTTCCTATTTGGCACCGCAGTAGCGTTGGCTGCATTTACTCACCCCAATCACTTAGCTACTAAGCTCATGGGGATTCGTGCAATTGCCGTCTTACTGCGCTGCCAACTAGCTTGAGATACTAGGTTGGCGGGGTTGACGCTTGTTAGGCTAGATTAGATTTTGCCAACTAGGTCTAAAGATGGAGCTAAGGTTTCGTCACCTGGCTGCCATTTAGCTGGGCAAACTTCGCCATCGTGAGTCGCAACGTATTGAGCAGCTTGGATCTTACGAACCAGTTCAGTTGCGCTACGGCCGATACCTAAATCGTGGATTTCAGCAACTTTCACTTGGCCTTCTGGGTTGATAACGAAAGTACCACGCAGAGCTAAACCTTCTTCTTCAATCATCACACCGAAGTTACGGCTGATAACGCCAGTAGGGTCAGCCAGCATTGGGAAGTT
This sequence comes from Shewanella acanthi, assembly GCF_019457475.1. Lineage (NCBI taxonomy): Bacteria > Pseudomonadati > Pseudomonadota > Gammaproteobacteria > Alteromonadales > Shewanellaceae > Shewanella > Shewanella acanthi. Next base: position 3,260,507 of record NZ_CP080413.1, on the reverse strand, counting down.
GATCTTCTTGATGGTGTCAGAAGTATCGTGCCATGCTTTGTGAGTGAAGTGAGTGTCAGTCGATACTGAGTAAACTTCAACGCCCATAGATTGTAACTTAGCGTAGTGATCCGCCATGTCGCCTAATTCAGTAGGGCAAACGAAGGTGAAGTCTGCTGGATAGAAGAATACAACTGACCATTTACCTAACAGATCTTGTTCTGTTACAGGAACGAACTCACCATTGTGGTAGGCAGTGCTTTTGAATGGTTTGATTGTGCTGTTGATAATTGATTGAGTCATTTTATGCATCCATTTAGTTAATTAGCTTTAAGATTAAAACGTAAACACGCTTGTGTTCCGTTGATGTGAAGCATATTACCTAGGCATGCTAAATAAATATAACGCATAAAAACTATTATTCTAATCGGTTTTGTCGAACACCTTGCTGGGGTTTAACTCATAGGTCGAAAGCGTAGGCAGGCTGCGGCTTTGACGCCAATTGATTGTTTACCTTTTAAAATATTCCTTAAATTACGGCCAATAAAAAAGGGATACCAGTGGTATCCCTTAACGTTTGCTAAATCAGAAATCACATCAGGTTCTTGGATGTTTCCGCCGTATTTAGCTCAGAATTGACTTGTTTGGGGAGCTGATTTATCCAAGTGCTGAGCAAACGTACTCCGTAACCCGTTGCACCCGCAGGGACTAATGGAGTGTCGGTAGCGGTTAAGGCATTTCCTGCGATATCAAGATGCGCCCAAGGCTGATCGCCAGCGAAATGCTTAAGGAACATTGCCGCAGAGGACGCGCCCGCGCTACCTTCCTTACCGGTATTTTTAAGATCGGCAATGCTCGATTTTAGTTCGTCACCATAGGCCTGATCTAGCGGTAAACGCCAGACTTTTTCACCTACCTGCTGACCTGCATAGGTGAGTTGCTGCACTAGGGTATCGGAATCGGTAAATAGACCAGCGTATACATTACCAAGGGCGCCAACTTTGGAACCGGTTAAAGTCGCGACATCGACAATCACCGCTGGGTTGTAGTTCTCACGGGCATACCAGAGACCATCGGCCAACACTAAGCGGCCCTCAGCGTCGGTATTTAACACTTCAACGGTAAGACCTTGGGCTGTGGTTATCACATCGCCTGGGATCATCGAATGACCCGAAACCATGTTTTCCGCCATCGGCATGACGGCAACGACGTTTACCGGCGCCTTTTGGATCGCCATGGCTTTTACTGTGCCAAGCACTGTGGCTGCGCCAGCCATATCGGACTTCATTCGCGCGATAGAGGTGCCAGTGGCCTTGATATTGTAGCCGCCAGAGTCGAAGGTAATACCTTTACCCACCAGAGCTATAGGCGCTTCTTTGCTACCGGGCCAGTGGGCGACAACCAGCTTAGGTGGACGCTCGCTGCCTTTACCCACCGCGGCTAAGGCGCCTAGGTTTAAACGTTCAATGTCTTTGGCTTCGAGCACAGTAACTTTTACACCGAGGGCTTTGAGCTTTCTGGCTTCGTTGGCAAAGCTTTCGGGGTACATCTTGCTTGCGGGGGCATTAGTTAAGTCACGCGCCAAAAATACTCCCGCTTCAATGGCTTGAAGTCCTTTATGATGTTTTTGGTTTTGGCTTAAATCATCAACAGCGATTTGATAATTCTTTTGTGCGTGCTGTGAGGCCTTGTACTGGCTATAACGGTAGCTGCGCAGTTCGATACCGTGGGCAAGCTCAGAGCCAAAGTTAGGGTTAGCCGTTAATCCTTGAGTAAAGACCCGCACTTTAGCTTGGGGAACCGTCTCGAGTTTATTGGCAATTAAGCCTCCGAGGGCATTAATTTCACCCGGTGTAAGGGTCTTTGCTTCACCGATACCAACAAGCAGCACCCGTTTAGCGTCTATCTCGCTTGGCACCAAAATTTCGATCACTTCACCACGTTTACCGGAGAAGCTGTTATCGGCTACGGCCAAGGTAAGCTGATCTTGGGTTGATTGTGGAAGTACATCGATACTGTAAGTCGTCGAATCAGCATCTTGGAATAAAATCAAAGTGTCTGAATTCAGTGAGTTACGACTGTCAAAACTAAAGGTTTCGGCGTTAGCATAAAGAGGGTTAAGGCACGCCAGGGCCATAACGCTTAAGCGTAATTTGTGCTGGGTTTTCATGGTGACAGTTCAGTTCATTCGAGGGCGAGAAGCATACCAAAGCCAAGGGTTAGGGGTAACTAATTTAGCGCAAATGATCGAGATAAATTCTAACTATTTTTACTATAAATTTTCAAACCCAAGGGCCGAATCGGTTCAGGGATCGCTCGAGGGCAAAGTCCAGTTGCTGTGACAGGGCTTGAGCTTGGTTTTTAAGGGAACTGTCGCCGAGTATTTGCGACGTTTGGCTCGCAAATATCACCCAATTACCGCCGCTAGTGAGGCAGGCATCGATATGGGCAAAATGCTGCTTTAGATCCTCGAGTAATTCGCGGTTTTGGCTATGTTCCTTCCAGCAATTCAGCACTAAATAGCCATTGGGTTTGATGAGTTTGGTGCAGTTTTCGAGAAAGCTGGGTGAGAGTTGGGCGCTGTCGACGCCTTTGGCGCTATAGATATCGGCGAAAATCACATCGACCTTTTTATGGTCCGGATTTTCTAAAAACGTGATGGCATTACCGTTGATAAGATTAAGTTTTTTCCCAATCGGTAGTTGAAAGTAACGCTTGGCAAGTTCAATCACCACTGGCCGCAGTTCAACCGCCGTGAGTTTTATAGCGGCATCGAAGTTGCGAAGCGCATGGATCAAGGCGCCGCCGCCAAGCCCAAGCACAATAGCACTCTTAGGCTTACAGAATAGCAAAACCAGCAGCATGGCCTGAACATAGGTGTGCTGCGGTACATGGGGCGAGGTTTTCAGAATTTTACTTTGCTCGTCATTATCCCCAAAGGACAGTACCCGAGATTCACCGTAGTCGAGTACGCGAATGACGCCGTATTCATCTTGGGTTTCGTGTAATAGGGTCGCGTCTGTCATAGTCGGTATCACTCTGTTTGCTGCTTGGCTTTTTTGTCTGTGTTATAAATGGCAGACAAAGAAGTGTGAATTCAGTCGGTTTCGTTTTCTAAGTGGCTATTATGACAAATCAAATCCTGCTTGCCTGTATTTATCTTGTGGTGTTTATCTTTTTGCAACGGGCGTTAACCACGTGGATAAGAAAACTGGCTGCGATGAAGCAAGTGAGTGTAGCGCGCACTAGCCTAGTGACACGATTTATTTCCTATTTGATGTTTTTTGTGACTCTGTCGCTAATGGCCATTTCCCTTGGGCTTGGGTATCAGGATGTTTCGCTATTTGTCTCTTCCGCGTTTGCGGTCATGGGCGTTGCCTTAGTGGCACAGTGGTCGATTTTGAGTAACCTTACCGCAGGTGTTTTAATTTTTTTCGTGTTTCCCTATCGCATCGGTGAGCGTATTCGCGTAGTGGATAAGGATGAAGACATCAGTGGTGTGATTATTGAAATTGCCCTGTTCCATGTCCTTATCCAGCGGGCCAATGGCGACACTATTACTTATCCTAATAATTTGATGTTGCAGAAGGCTGTATTAAAGTTGGCCGCTCAGCCATCAATTTCCGAGACTAATAAAACCTTAGATAAGGAGTAATTAGCCTCGGTTGTAATGTGGCAGTGTTAGTTCAATACGCGGTGGAAAAAGGCAATTGATTGCTGGTACATCTGTAGCGCAAGTGCTGGGTCGTAGCGCTCTCCCTCATCACGCATAAAGGCGTGCTGGGCGTTCACCTCAAACCAACTGAAATTTCGCTGCAGACTCATCAACTGCTGGTGAATCAGCACTCGTCCTTCGGGTGAGACATGGGGATCTTGTTTACCAAACACTAGCACTAATTCCCCATGAATATCGCCGGTGCGGCTTAGGGAGTCGTTGCCATAGGCACAGGGCAGCGTATTGGAGTGAATATCGGTTGGATAGAGGCAGAATGCACCTAAAATTGTAGGGTTCAGTGCGGCGCGATAGGCGAGATGGCCACCAATACACACGCCCATGCTGCCGACCTTTCCAGTGCAATAGCTGAGGCTGCAGGCAAAGTCGATAAGCGACTGTGCATCACTGTCGTGATGCTCTAATGGTTTGGCAAATTTATCCGCATTACCTTTATCTTTACCCACATCATCGTAGGCTAGCACTGTACCTATGGGGTTGAGTTCATGGAAAACTTCGGGCACTAACACCACAAAACCGTGGCCAGCCAGCATCGTTGCCGCCCGAGCAATAGGAGCTGTTTGCTGGAAAATTTCTGAATAAAAGATGATGGCTGGGAAGGCTCCCTTAGCGTCTGGCCGATAGAGATAGGTGCGCATTCCCCCTGTGGGTGTCGCAATATCCTGAGTTTCTTGAGTTACTAACATTGTTTATTATCCTGTCGGGCGCCTGACTGAAGATTCACTTTATCAGTCAAGCGGTTAGCTGTCAGTTAATTCGATTCGACATCGGTTAACAAGCGCAATATTAAAACAGTTCGTTACCAGAGCGTTCCCCTGCTAAGAGTGCCTTGACGTTGGTTAATGTAGTATGGGCAATCGCGCCCAGCGCCTCTTCGGTGAGGAAGGCTTGGTGACCAGTAAAAATGACGTTGTGGCAAGCAGAGAGTCGGCGGAACACATCGTCCTGAATGATTTCATTGGATTTGTCTTCGAAAAATAGCTCTTTTTCGTTTTCATAAACATCAAGCCCCAACGCGCCGATTTGACCGACTTTTAAGGCTTCCATCGCATCGAAGGCGTTGAGCAAACCGCCACGGCTAGTATTGATGACCATGACGCCAGCTTTCATTTTGGCGAAGCTATCTTTGCTTAATAGATGATGATTTTCGGGAGTAAGTGGGCAATGCAGACTGATGATATCGCTGTTGGCATAAATGTTATCTAGGGTTTGATATTCCACATTTAGCGATGTGACAGCGGGATTTGGGTAAGGGTCATAGGCAATCACCTTACAGCCAAATCCGAGCAGGATTTTAATGGTGGCGACGCCAATTTTCCCCGTGCCAATAACCCCCACGGTTTTACCGAACATATTGAAACCGACTAATCCTTCGAGGGAGAAATTAGCGTCGCGAGTACGTTGATAGGCCTTATGGATTTTACGGTTCAGGGTCAGCATTAAGGCGACTGTATGTTCGGCAACGGACTCTGGGGAATAGGCTGGGACATTGACTACCTGCATACCGAGGCGTTTAGCTGCAACTAAATCGACATTATTAAATCCTGCACAGCGCATGGCGATGATCCGAGTCCCCCCCTTGGCTAGCTCGACTAGTACTTCTTCGCAGAGTGAGTCATTCACAAAGGCGCAGACCACTTCAAAGCCTTCAGCGAGTTTGACGGTCTGCATGCACAGGCGATAATCGAAATACTCAATCTGCGCACCGAAAGCGGCATTAGTTCGGTCAAAATGCTGCATGTCGTAGTGTTTCGCGCTAAAAAATCCAATCTTCATTTCAATCACCTAAATGGCTGCCGTTATCTGGTTTTGAGTGTATGTGACTATGCTGAGTTTGTCCTTAAGCTCATTGCTTGACCTGTAAAAACAGTGAGCTGGGTCATTTCTTTTCTCTGATTTTATTGGCAAATAAAAAGCGAGCCCCTGACGGCTCGCTTTGAATTGAGTGTGCATTTAGGCCCTAGGTTTGCTGCCTAATGAAATTTGGTGATTACGTATGCCTATGGGGGAATCCTTTCCCCACTTCGCTGCTAATTATCTTTAGCATATTTTGCGGCAGAGGCACCCGCGATTCGACCGAAGGTCACGATATCGGAAATCGCGTTACCGCCTAGACGGTTAGCGCCATGAACACCGCCGGTAACTTCCCCGGCAGCATAGAGACCAGAGATAGGTTTACCGGTTTTTTCACTCTTCACTTCGGCCTGGGTGTCGATTACCACACCGCCCATTGTGTGGTGCACTGCCGGAGCAATTTCTAGGGCATAGTACGGAGGGGTGACCAGTTCGCGCGGCAGGTTTGGGCGCTCAAATTGGCTGTCTTTTGCCGCCTTAACAAAACCATTGTAGGTGGTCACTGTAGTGGCAAGTTCCGCAGCGGGCACGTTGAGCTGCTTTGCTAATTCCTCAACCGTATTCCCTTGTTTAACAATCTGTAAGTGCATATAGCCTTCGATGGCTTTTAAGCTCTTACGCACCGAATCATCGAAGAGCAGATAGGCACTTTCTCCGGTTTGTTGCAAGATAGCGGCGGACGCCTTATCACGGGTGGTGATTTCGTTCATAAAGCGTTTACCTTCGCGGTTTACGACGATAGCCCCGTTACCACGAACCGCTTCGGTGATCATCACCCCGCCATCGGGTGAATAGGTTGGGTGAGCTTGGATATATTCAAGATCGCGCGTGGCTGCGCCTGCAAGCTGGGCGACATCGAGACCATCACCCGTTGCGCCAGGGTGGTTAGTCGCCTTAAAGCCTTTTAATTTAGGATCGTACTTGGCAACACGGTCGTTGTTTTTGGCAAAGCCACCCGCGGCAATGACTACAGCATCGGCTTTAATCACGTAGTAACCAGTGTATTCGCCCTTCACTAATACGCCTGTCACTTTACCGTTGGCATCCTCAAGAATACGAACCACTCGGCTGTTAAGGCGGATATCAGTGCCGCGTTTTACTGCGCTATCCCATAGCACCTGTGCTACATGGGCGCCAACACCCGCACCACCTGTGGGTCTGTGGCTGCGGTTTACACTGGCGCCGCCCATACGACCCACGTCGGTCATATCGGCGCCTAAACTGGTAAGCCAATCAATGGAATCAGATGAGTTATTGGCCAGTACTTTGACTAATTCTGGGTCATTAAGCTCACGGCCGCCCTTCATGGTATCGTCGATCATAATCTGTTTTTTGTCTTCGATACCCAGCTTTGCTTGGGATTTTGTTTCTGCGGCGTTCATGCCTCCTGCGGCCAGTTTTGTATTGCCCCCAGGAATCGGCTCTTTCTCAAGCAGAATCACCTTAGCACCCGCATCCCGAGCCGATACGGCGGCGGCAAGGCCTGCGCCACCGGAGCCGATAATGACGACGTCGGTGGTTTCCTTAGCGCCCGCGGCAATCGCCTTGTCTTGAATATCTTTATCCGCATTGACCGGTGTGAACTTGCGCTCCCACTTGCCACCATAGGGCATGTCGAAGCTAAAGCTATGGCAAGAATCGCAGTAAGTGACGGATTTTTCGTGGCCTTTATGGCAGCTGGTACAGGCGATTTCACCGATTAAGTGGGATTGATGGGGAGAAACTTTATCTTTAGGGGCTGCTGCGGCCAGCTCTTTTAAGTCACCGTGGCAACTGACGCACTGGGCATTTTCGTGGCTAAGGTTATCGTCGCTAACACTACCTTTGGCTGAAGCATGGCAACTGTCGCAGCCATTCTCGGCGTGAAAATCGGCCAGAAACTCTGGTGCGGCATAGGCCGTGCCAGTCACGAATCCCGATACCAGCAATGCAAGAGCGGTTTTTTTTACTTTTCCTGAGAACATCTTTGTTCCTCCACCTTATATTTAAACGACTTAATAGGCGTTAGATGATGGCGTGAGCATGAGTTTAGGTTCACGCGCTTTAGGTCTGCGAGGCAAAGTTACCACTCCCTAAAGAGGTATAAGGCTGATTGGGTCACATAAACTGAGGCTGGTGGCGCGGGAAATATTTGAATTGTGCAGCATGGCTTAAAATAGCCGTTTAAGAGAGCTTAATTACCTTATTGATGCGGTATAAGTTGCGTGAGTTAACAAATAATTGAATGCTAAATCAATGATATTTAATTTAATAGATTAGAAGTTACCGGATATTTGAATATTGGCTTTGAAATATGTGAACACCTATAGCGTAATCCACTGCATCATAATTTATGCTAGCTATTCTGGCACTTGTGAGTAGACAAATCAGCGATTGATGCATTTTGAGGTGATGAAATAGGGATGAACTATGCCGCGAGATAAAAAGCCTAGGGAATACGAATCAAAATCCAGGCTGTCAGAAACACGCTTTTGGATACAGCGCCTTAGCAAAACCAGTCTAAGGGCACTGCATATCCTAGGGATTTGTGGTGCGGGGGGAGGCATTCTTCTGGCCGTTGAAAAATCACTTTGGCTTAATTATTGGTACATTGCGATGGCGACGGGCTGTATTTTAATGCTGTGGGAAGTGGTGCGGGATTGGCGTTGGTTGATCCAGCTAAAAGGCGTGTTAACCCTGATGAAAATTGGGCTTATTTGCCTATTTGTGCCGATGGCGGATTATAAACCCGAATTGTTTATCTTAGTATTACTCCTGTCTGTGGTCGTTTCCCATGGTCCATCGGGATTAAGGCATTTCTCGGTTCTGCACGGTAAACAAATTGATACTAAAAGAGAAATCAAAGGATGAACCATGCATCTCTTACTCAAGTTTGTAGCTTAATCACTCAAGTTCAGTTACCGAATGTCAGCGGGCTTAAGGTATTGGATTTAGCCTGTGGCTCAGGGCGTAATGGATTGTGGTTTTTAGCACAGGGTGCCCACGTCACTTTTATCGATAGGGATATTTCGGCACTAAACGGGTTCAATCATCTAAGGGCAGAGACGTTACAATGGAATTTAGAGGACGGCAGTGCGCCAATACTACCCGTTGAAGCCTTTGATATAGTACTCGTGTTCAACTATTTACACCGGCCTTTGTTTGACCAGATTGCTCATTGTATAAAGCCGCAGGGGCTTATTTTGTACGAAACCTTTACTTGGCAACAGGCTGAAATTGGCAGACCACGAAATCCTGATTTCTTACTCATGCCCAATGAACTCTCAATGGTGTTTGCTAACTGGCGGCCTTTGCATTACTTTGAAGGTCTGTTAGCTGAGGCTGACAATCGCAGTTACAAGGCGCAGTTAGTTGCACAAAAACCTTGATTGCCCGAACGGCACTTTGCTGGGAGGACTGTGCCTAAGGATGATGCAGATTCAAGTCATTGAATAAAGACAAAGAGGGAAGGGATGTTTCCATATCCAGATCAATACCGCATAGCATTGCCACCAGTAACCACGGCCATTATGGTGGCATGGGCCTTACTCAGTCATAGCGTGCTTGCCGATGCCAGTCCCTATGCCCTATATCCGCTGTTTTCTCTATTTCCTTTAGTGATAGGTCTTCACTGTTATTTGATTTGGCTTGCCAAAGGCATGAGTCGCCTCGACCAGTGTTTTTATGCCCTAGTGCATATTCCGCTGGCCTTTGTTGTGTGGACATTCACGATTATGCATGTGAATGGTCATGCTTTTTCTTAAATGTCCTCTAGGCTTACAGCAATTTAAGCTAAAACGACAGATACAAAAACGCCCCAAACATGCGGGGCGTTTTTATTTATACGGGTGACATCAACAAAGCTATTAAGCCTTGGTATTGATATTGTGGCCCGTATTACCTACAGGTTGAGGTAGGGCTGCTTGAATCAAATCGACAGCAATTTGGCCTTCGGCTTTTTGTTGCTCTTTAGCCAACTGTGCGACCTTCACACCAATGGCACCATTTTCTAAGTTTGGTGTAACGGCTTGAGTGTTCAGTGAAATAGACATAACTAACCTTTTTTGTAAGCTGAGTCTTAGTATCGGCAAGCTGAAACTTTACTTAAGACCTAAAATGTCAACTTGCCAATTAAGCCTCCGATGTTGGCCTAAGCCGTTTTACTTTCCTTACCTGAGATTAATTTCCTACCTAGAACTATGATTGCCGTGAGCCCAAGCGAACCAAGAATTAACCCTAGCGCTAGCGCAATATTCTGCAGCGCCGTAGGGTCGATAACCAGCGCAATACCCATGCCGACCATCATCACACCAGACATGAGTTTTAAGGTCTGGCCTTCTTTTTCGGTCAGTTTACGTTTCCCTAGCGTCGCGCTAAACACAATTACAATGGCAGCTAACGGGATGACATAAACAATATTGTATAAAACCAGATACATGTAACGCTCAATTTCCGGCAGATTATGCATCGACAGCACGCTGGTATAAATCATGGGGAAGCCCGCTGTGCATAAGAGTTCATAGGCATTGGCTAGAATGGCAAGCACAGTTGAACCTAATATAAGTGCACCTAAGCTGCTGGAATTAGAGAGTTTACCCATGCGTTTTATTAAGCTGGTGCGATTTTCCGCCGACATGGACAGACTGACTTCGCCCTTAGTGAAAAAGTATTCCTTCACATTAATGGTGCCTGCAATAAGCGCCAGGATCCCTGCGGCAAAGATGATCATCGAGCCGTCGTTGCCTGCACCGAGGAGTTGGAAAATATTCAGCCAAGCAGTCATAAACAGGAAGTAAATAAAGCCTGAGAAGAACACAAATATTCCGCCGACTAATAACATGCGACCGCGGCTCTTTGCGTTCACCATAATCGATAACAAAAATAGCAGCACGAAGAAGGCGCAGGGATTAAAGGCATCCACCCCCGCCAGCACAAGAGTGAGGAGCGGCAGCGACATGGTCTCGGGTGTCACAATGCCGACAATTGGTAATTCCACGGGCTGAACCTCTGCGGCACTGCTGGTCACTGTTGAAGCATCACAGGTGCCTTCGCCAGTATCTGAGCCGCAGGTGCCAAATAAGGGTTCATCTGGATTACTCGTGGGTGTAGACATGGTGCTTGGCATATCTTCTGGTGCCAGTTTTCCACCGAGGGTTAAGTAACATTGTTTTAAGCGGTTGACTAAAAACTCACCGGTGACGGCTTCGCTGGTGTAGCCGACGATGGCTTTTTCACAACTTGCCATATAGGGAACAGATCGCGCATCGGTTTGGGTTTTAGTGGCGATATTTTGCCAAATCTCTTGAACGCCAGGGTCTGACACCATATGGGATTCTAAGCTTATCCAAGGATATTTTTGTGGCAGCGAATCGATAAAGGGGTGGGCCTCGGCGCAGTGTGGACAGGTTTTAGACCAAAAGAAGTAGAGTTTGAGCTTAAGCTCACCTTGGGCATCGGTATAGTGCCAGGTTTGGTCATTAACCGACGGGGTTTCTGCCCATGCAGGCACAGCTATAAATGTTAAAAACAGAGAGCACAGCAGAGTAAATTTCGCCAAGTATTTAGTCATATAGCCTCCCACTATCGTGGGTTAATGAATGATCAAAGTTGCTGTCACTATTTACTCTACTCAATAAAAATCACTTGATTAAATTCGGTATTCAGAAGTGTTAGTTAACTCGCGAAACCTTTTATTTTGGGAACTAAGGCAGGTTTATTTTAAATGGTTTAAGTCAGTGTTGGCCCTCTTAACAACTCCAATGCTAAACAAGAGGGCTTCACCGAGTAAGGAATTAATTGAGATCAACTCCATTTACATTTAATTTAACGTCGATGTTATTGCGTGTTGCGTTCGAGTATGGGCAGACCTGATGCGCGTGACGAACTAAAGCTTCGGCCTCCTGTTGGGGTAAGTTCAAGTCAACTTCAAGCGCCACTGTTAAGCTAAAACCGCCCATAGCATTCGCGCCGATACCGACGATCGCACTAACGGGGGCTTCTTTGATAGCAACCTTAGTGATGTGTGCTACGTGTAGCACGGCGTTTGAAAAACAAGCCGCATAGCCTGCCGCAAATAATTGTTCAGGATTGGTTGCTAAACCCGTTCCCCCCATAGATTTTGGGTAGGCAAGGGCGACATTTAATAATCCATCATCGGTACTGACTTCCCCTTGGCGACCCGCTTTTGCAGTGGCACGTGTTTCATAAAGTGTTTTCATCATAGACCTCATTCAGTAGTGGATATTTAATTGCGCACAATTAAATTGTGTTAAACTATAATTCGATCTTTAGGGAGAATGCAAGTATATTGTGCGCAATGTATTTAAGTTTTTAGACCACAGCCATGACGAAACCTCTTACTAACCTTTGTGCAGATCCCATTCCTTCTGGTGATATTGCTATTTCAGACAATCTCTTATGCTTAGATAATCAGGTCTGTTTTTCGCTTTACAGTGCCGCCAATGCGATAGTGCGTGCCTATCGTCCGCTTCTCGAAAAACTGGATTTAACTTATCCCCAGTATTTAGTACTGCTAGTGCTTTGGGAGGAGCAGGGGATCAGTGTTAAGACATTAGGGGATAAATTATTCCTCGACTCAGGCACGCTTACGCCATTATTAAAACGCCTAGAGTCTAAGGGGCTAGTCAGTCGCGGTCGCAGCGAGCAGGATGAGCGTGTGCGGGTATTGTCGTTAACGCCAGAGGGGCAGGCGCTGAAGCTACTGGCCAGAGAAGTGCCGACTCAAATGCGCTGCAAAGTTGGCGGAGAAGATGCCGAGCTGAAAATGCTTAAGGAATTGTGTGATAAAACCATTAGTGCATTACATTCCTCGGAGATTAAATAAGACTTTTTACCCGTTTGCAAGGTCAAGACTTCACAATTAATATGTTGATATATCGAGCTTAACTGTTAATTGCTTCATTGAAATAGCAGGGTGGACTGCAGTAAGGAAAGGCTGGAAATGGTTAAGCTTAATTGGGGCGCGTTGTTAGGAGTCAAGCGGTTATGAGCTCATTTGACATTGCGATTATCGGAGGGGGGATCAGTGGTGTTGGCATTGCCCAATTTGCTGCTGCGGCTGGGTTTCGTACTTTGCTTATCGAGAAGGGGGACATTGGCGGTCAAACCTCGGCAAACTCCAGTAAGCTTATCCATGGCGGACTACGTTACCTTGAAACAGGGCAAATCAATCTGGTGCGCAAATCCCTGCAGGAGCGGCGCCATCTACTCGATTTAGCACCCAGTTTAGTCAAACCCATTCCCTTTTATATTCCAGTTTATAGTGGCAGTCAGCGGAGTGCATTTGCCATTCGGGCTGGCTTAAGTCTCTATGCGGTGCTCAGCGAATTTGACTGCCTTGGACGCTTTTCTTCCGTGCCCGCAGTACATTGGCATCGTCTTAATGGGCTTAAGTTACAAGGATTAAAAGCGGTGTTCCAATATTGGGACGCCCAAACCGATGATAAGTTGCTGACTCAGGCCGTCGCTAGGAGTGCGCAGGCGCTTGGTGCCGATGTCTATGCCGAGGCCGAATTGTTAAGCCTTGAGCACCAAAGCGATGGCTGCAAGCTCACGTTCAGTCACGCAGGCAAAGAGCAAGAGGTCGAGGCAAAGCTGGTGGTCAATGCTGCAGGGCCTTGGGTCAATGATGTGATTGCTAAAGTCACACCTCCCCTTGCAGGTGTTGAGCTGGATTGGGTGCAGGGGGCACATCTGTTGTTAGACATTCCCGCGCCGGAAGGGATTTTGTATCTCGAGTCCTGTTTCGATAAACGGGTAATATTTGTGATGCCCTGGTATGGCCAAACCCTGATTGGCACCACGGAAACCGTGCTCGAACATCTTGATTCTCAGCAGGCGGTGACTGAATCTGAAATTCAATATCTGCTTGGCATCTATCGGCATTATTTCCCTTTAAGTCCAGATGTTGAGCAGCTTAAAGCAAAGATAGTGAAAACCTTTTGTGGCGTGCGGGTATTGCCCAAGCAGTCAAGTTCAGCCTTTGAGCGCCCTCGGGATACTCTAATGCAGACTTCGGTTTCTCACCCTAGGCTACTCAGTTTATATGGTGGCAAGCTGACGACCTTTAGGAGTACATCGAGCGAAGTGCTTCAATGGATAGAGCAGCATCTGGGTAAGCGTCAAGCCATTGCCGATGTCAACAGCTTGAGTTTGAGTTAACGGGCATCTGCGACTCTTGGGCTTTTCGGGGTGCTTTTTGGGCGCAAAAACGCTAAAGTGTGGCGCTTTTTTACTGATCTTTAGGAATTGCAGTGAGTGTTTTAGTGCAGTGTGGGTATTTTAATCAAGGCCAATGCCTTTCCTGTCGCCATATTCAAGTGCCTATGGCGCAGCAATTAGCTGCTAAAACTCAAGAATTACAGCAACTCCTCACGCCATTTATTGCAAATCCTGAGCAGATATTTCTTCCTCCAGTGGTGGGGGACAGTAGTGGTTTTCGCAATAAAGCGAAAATGGTTGCCCTTGGCGCCGCCCATGCTCCGATACTTGGTATTGTCAGTCCAGGTGGTGAAGCGGTCAGCCTATGTGATTGCCTACTGTATCCTACTGATATGCAAGCTTTACTCCATCGTCTAGAGCGCTTTGTGCAGCAGGCGGGGATTCCGCCATACCGTGTTGATAAAGCTAAGGGGGAGCTGAAATTTATTCTTCTGACTCGCAGTCAGGTACGCGGTGAATATTTACTGCGTTTTGTGCTTCGTTCCCGCGATGCCATTGCCCGTATTGAGCGAGAGTTGCCTGCCTTGATGGCTGAATTTCCACAGATCAGTGTCGTATCGGTTAATCTTCAGCCAATTCATATGGCAATTTTAGAGGGTGATGAGGAGATTTTTTTAACCGAGAATACTCGCCTCGAAGAGCGCTTCAACGATGTCCCTCTATTTATACGTCCAAAGAGCTTTTTCCAGACAAATCCTGAGGTTGCCGCCAAGCTTTACCAGACGGCCCGCGAGTGGGTTGCCGAGTTTGCACCACGTTCTCTGTGGGATTTATTTTGTGGGGTGGGCGGTTTTGGGCTGCACTGCGCCTCGAAGGAAATTCCATTAACAGGGATTGAGATTGAAGCCGAAGCTATTGCTTGCGCTAAGATGTCGGCGCAGATGATGGGGTTAGATAAAGTGCAATTTATGGCGCTCGATTCAACCGATTTTGCCAAGGGGGAGGCCGCTGAGACTAAGCCAGATTTGATTATCGTTAATCCGCCGCGCCGTGGTATTGGTGAGTCACTGTGCGAGTCGTTGAGTGAATTTGCCCCAAAGGCGATGTTATATTCGAGCTGTAATCCTAAGACGCTCGCCAAGGATCTTGCCCATATCCGTGGTTATCATCTAACTAAAGTGCAGCTATTTGACCTGTTCCCACATACGGATCATTTCGAAGTCTTAGCTATGCTAGTAAGGGATTAATTATACTGAATTAATCTTGGTTAGAGCACTGCACGTCATCCCAAATAATACTGATTTCAGCGCCGCCTAGATGCTTTGAACGGTTAAGTTCTAGCTTGCCATGGTGCCAAGTGGCAATCTTTTTCACTATGTATAGGCCTAAGCCAAAACCACTGCTATCACATTGTTGAGTATCCCGCTCGAAGGCGGCAAAAAGTTGCTTGCCTTTGCCTTCAAATCCCGGTCCGTCATCTTCAACACTGATACGATTGACACCGTTATTCTGGGTGAAATAGACCTGGATTTCATCGGTGGCAAAGCGCATCGCATTTTGGATCAGATTTTGAATCGCAATCGTCATAGTTGTGGGATCGAAATGAGCATGCTGGTGTTGATGCTCGAAATGGATTTTGAGTTTCGGCTGATAAATGGCGTATTTTTGGGCAATTTTCTCCATAAAATGCTCAACCGATTGTGACTCTTGGCTAATATTTTCTTCCTTGTGCTCGAGGCGGGCAAAGGACAGGTAATTTGCAGCAAGTTGCTCAATTTCATCGATATCTTCATTGAGACGCTTAGCGTAATTAGGATCTATCTGCCCCTTAACCAGTTCGAGCGCGAACCGCATCCTCGCGAGCGGGGTGCGTACTTCATGGGAAATGGTACGCGATAGTTCCTTGTGCATTTGTACAAAGTCGACCATTTGATGGCTGACGCTGTTAAATACTTTCGCTAAGGGATAGATAGCCGAATGCCGATGGATATCTTGAGGTAATTTGCGGGGGGCATTGCCATAATCGATCGCTGCTTGCTGCAAATTGTGTAGATCGCGGAACACTGGCCAGATCCACCATAGCGCTACAAGGCATAAAGAAGAATACAAACCTAATAGAATCAAACTGGTATTTCGTTCTTTAGGCTCGGGTGGAATTACCGGGCCAAGCATTAATATGTCTTCGCCGCTTTTGGTTTTGCGGTAAAAATAACGCTCGCCATTGCTGTGGCGCAGAGCAATGGTTTCGCCCTGTTGCAATAGATTGGCCAACTGTGGCGGTAAGGACAGAGCGTCAGCTTGGATATGTTTGACCGTAATAGGGTCGCTTTCATCATAGGTTTGCAACAGACTGTCGACATCTATCTGATATCGATAGTCATCATCTGCAATATGTTCCGCTAATTGACCGAAGCTCCAGATCACTAGGCCGCAGGACAAGAGCAGAAATAATATTAAGCGGTAGAACTGGAATTTCATGTATTTCAGGCTCTACGTTTTGGTGGTAAGTAGTTGAATAAATAGCCTTTACCATGAATTGTCGTAATAGATAAACCTGGAACATTTAGCTCGTCTAATCGTTTACGCAGACGGCTGATCTTTAAATCAATCGCTCGGTCGAGTCCATCGTATTCACGACCCACAAATTGCTCAAACAGGAACTCACGGGAAAGCACTTTGCCCGCGTGTAGGGCAAAAATCCACAGCAGGGCAAATTCCTTTGTTGTGAAGGAGAGCTGTTCATCACCCAGACTCACCTGTTGCAGATTGGGATTTAACAACAAGTTATGCAATTTGAGATTGCTGCGTCCATTGTTGGCCTGTAATTTCCGCAGGTTTGAGCGAATGCGCGCCAACAGTAGCGGCGGTACAACCGGTTTTAACAGGTAGTCACAGGCACCTAAATCGAGTCCGCGGATTTGATCTTGATGATTATCCAAGGCCGTTAAATAAATGATCGGGCAAGGGTAAGTTGCTGAAAGTTGTGGGTAAACGCTGAACCCATCCTGCCCTGGTAACATCACATCACAGATGATTAAGTCGAATTCATCGCTGTCTTGGCGCAGTAGCGCATCTTCAGCATTGTCGAGGTGAATAATTTGATAACCTTCCTGGGCGAGGTAGGTGCAGACTAACTCAGCAAGGGCAAGATCGTCTTCGATTAGGAGAATTTGCGGCGGCGTCTTAGTACTTGTCATAGTAAATTCCAGTTAAGTCCACGACGCTTTCTGCTGTTAGCGGGTTCGAATTTTGCCACTTTAACTAAACCTGTTTTAATGGTGTTATTGTTTTTAGGGTCCCTCAACTCGAACAAGGTATCGTCTTCCAAGGTCAATTGGATTTGATATTTGAAATCGAGTTTTTCTTCGAAACAGGCTAATACAACGGCTTGTTCTGCCATCCATATGCATAAAGATTGTGGAATATCTGATTGATACTCAAAAAGTAAGTCAATGTCGCACGCTGGTTTTTCCCCTGTCACAGCACAGGTGTTAGGGGTGAGACGCCATTCATCGGCCTGGGCCTTTGCCCCCAAATTACTTATTATCAACAGCGAAGTTGCGATTAGCCAGAGAGAGCTAGAATAATGCTTAGAAGGCATAGCTTATCCCAACAAATCCAGACGCATAACTGTCTTTGTCTATTAATACACTATCGGTTATCCCTTGCCCAAGCCAAGTGTATTCGAGGATACCAACAAAATTTACCTGCTCCATTAAAGGAACATTAATCACACTTCTGACATGCAGGTTGGTCGTAGGTTTTGGCTCGAAGTTCGTGCGCAGTGGGCCTTGTTCTTCGCTAGTGAGGTCATAGTAGTAGCCAATGAGATTATCACTCTTGCGGATGGCGCCTATCTCAAAGCCTAACGCACCCCATTGAAAACGTTGGCTGTGTTTGACCCTGAGTTGGATTTCATTGCCTTGATGAAGGCCTGTGATGTCATGGTAATAACCCAAACTGACATCCAAATAGCGGGCTACCCAAGTGGCATTAATACCACCGAGATAAGAAAGATTTCGCTCAATATCCTCAAACTTCACGGCTTTAGGGTTAAGTGGCAGTTTCACAGGTGTGTAACCTAATATATCGCTCAGTAATAGTTTATTCAGTCCATCGAATTCAAAGAAAAAACCATCCTCATTAAAGCGAGTCTGTAGATCGACAATAAAATTGTTCGATTCATACAGGCTATATCCTAAGGTGAAATTCTCGACATAAAAATCCTCGCCATAGTAATACCAACTAGGTAATACCCAAGTGCTAATGTTTTTGACTTTAGCCCGTGGATTTTCCAGCGCACCATAGCCCGCAGCTAACGAAATTTGCCAGTCACCTGGAGAGACCGACTCAACATCTTTAGCTTGCAGCTTAGCGCTGCTACCGAGTAGCAGTACTGAGAGCAATGTTGCTTTTATGACTCGAATTGTCACTTCTTAGTAAATCCCCAATGTAGTTCAAATGTATTGTTAAACCTCATTAAGACGAAACTCAGCCTATCACTTTGTTGGCGATATTTAAGCATAATTATTCGATGTGCTACAAAATGATACATCGTTTCAATTGCTACACACATGTTAAGTTTTTTGATGTGATTGTTATCAAAGTGTACAAATTGCTACTAAAAAGCACTGCCCAATTCACTTTGCCGAATGTTTAGATGGGGACGCCGAAAGGCAGCTTGGCCGTAATCAACGGCTAGCTATAACAATAACGGAGAAGCAAAGTGAAGATTAAGTTACTAACTTGTACTATTGCTGCCGCCCTTTATGGCGCTGGAGCTATGCAGGCAGCTGCTAGCATTGGCGAAGTGCATAAACTAAGAGGGTTGCAGTTAACACCTGAGCAAATTGCAGCAATAAATGCTCCAAAAGTAAGCGTCGAAGACGGTGCTCTAGGCAAAGGTCTCAACATTCAAATCAATCAGCAGGCAAATAAGTTTCAGTTTGAAGAGGGGTTGACTGGTGAGCAGGTTTATATTGTACGTCTTAATCAAAAGCCTTTGGCGCAGCTCAGTGCAGCGTTATTAAGCACGGATAATTCATCAGCAAAATTGGCTAAGACTTCCAAGCTTTTTGTTGCTGGTCAGCCAGCAAGCAGCGCAGTACAAAGTTATCGCTCACAATTGTTATCTAGCCAAAAACAAGTGATTGCGGACATTCAGTCAACCGTTGGTGCGCGTCAAGTTCGTCAGCAGTTTACCAATGCGGTAAACGGTTTCTCGATGACCATGACACAGGAAGAAGCACAACGTGTTTCTCAATTGGCCAACGTGTCATCTGTTCGTCGTTCTAAAACCTATGAACTCCTATCTGATGCGGGTCCAGAGCTTATCCAAGCCGATAAGATTTGGACGGGGGTTGCTGCGGCCGATACCGTTGCCTATAACGGCGATGGAATGAAAGGTGAAGGGATTATTGTTGGTATCATCGATACCGGTATTAACTCGGATCACCCATCGTTCGCCGTAACCGGCGCTGATGGTTATACACATAAAAACCCTTGGGCTCCAGGCAAGTATGTTGGTGACTGTACCAAGGATGGTTTTGAAACTATGTGTAACGACAAGTTAATCGGTGTTCGTTCTTATCCTGTGATCACCGATAACTTCACTAGTGGTGTTTTTGGGGCGACTCGCCCAGCAGTAGGTGAAGATTACCAAGGTCACGGTTCACACGTTGCCTCTACCGCTGCCGGTAACGTATTGTTTGATATTGATTATATAAGCCCTGATGCAGGACAAGCGGTATCTGATGGTTCGGTAATCAAAGAGAAATTATTCCCCCGTATGAGCGGTGTGGCTCCACATGCCAATATTATCGCTTACCAAGTGTGTCATCCTGATAACCAGCTTACAGCTGGCTGTCCTGGTGAAGCCTTGATTGCAGGTATTGAAGATGCGATCAAAGATGGTGTTGACGTTATCAACTTCTCTATCGGTGGTCAGGAGTCAAATCCATGGGCTGACGACGTGGAACTCGCCTTCCTCTCCGCCCGTGAAGCCGGTATTTCTGTTGCGGTTGCAGCGGGGAACTCTGGTCAATATGGTGGCGCCCCTGAGTTCTTCGGTGCAATCGACCATGCATCACCATGGTTAATGAACGTTGCTGCATCGACCCACGCCCGTGAAGTGGAAATCACCACTAAATTGGTGAATCCTGTTGGCGGGGCGCAAGTGCCTACTTGGCCAGAAATCGTCGGTGGTGTAATCAACAAAGAAGGCGTAACAGGCCGCGTAGTACTTGCGTCTAAATATGGCGACCAATACTGTGCCAAGCCGTTTCCTGCCGATACTTTTGTTTTAAAAGATGCTGATGGCAATCCAACCGATGAAAACGTTATCGTGGTTTGTCAACGTGATAGTCTGACTAACACCAATGGTACTGCCCGTAGCGTAAAAGCCGACAACGTTAAAGCTGGCGGCGGCGACGGTATGATCCTGTACAACTACACTATCGGTGACCCTATCGTTCCTGCGGCTTCTTACTCAATTCCTTCAATCCATATCACCAAGGAAGAGTACGACGGTCGTTGGGATAACGGCATGGCAGGTTACGGTTTAATCGATTGGTTAAACAAAGGCAGCGGCCATATTCTGACCATCACAGGTACTGAAATCGAACGTACCATGGATGATGCTCGTGCCGATTGGTTAGCGCCATTCTCATCACGCGGCCCAAGTAATTCTACTCCAGAAGCGCTTATTCCAGCGGTCGCCGCTCCAGGTGTTAATATTTATGCTGCTTTTGCCGACGAGCATCCATTCAGCTCTTCAGCTGCATCGGGTGACTTTGCCTTCTTAAGCGGTACTTCGATGGCATCGCCACATGTTGCAGGTGCTATGGCACTACTGCGTCAAGCACAACCCAGCTGGACAGCGACTGAAATCCAGTCAGCACTGGCGATGACCGCTGAAAACAAGGTTTTCTACCATCGTTCGAACAGTGCGACTGGGGACGTCAAGTTAGCATCGACCTATCGTGCGGGTACCGGTCGTATTAACGTTGCTAACGCGGTGAATGCGGGCTTTGTGATGGATGAAACCGTTGATAATTTTAAAGCGGCCGATCCTAACAATGGTGGAATATTACATAAGCTCAATCTTCCGCAATTAGTCAACTTCGAATGTAAGCCGAAGTGTCAATGGATTCGTACTATTAAGGCGACTAAAGACGGCAGTTGGAGTGTTACTAATGGCGATGTGCTTAACTGGAACACTGATTCTTATTATCAAGTTGTCCAAAATGGTGTAACTATCAAAGTTTCACCAAGTGAGTTTACCTTAGCCGCCGGTGAGACTAAGGATATCGTGATTGAAGCGTCAATCATGGACACTCAAGATATGTTCAGTAACTCGGAAGTGGAGTTGCACTCTAACTTAGTGTTCACCGAAACCAGTGGTAATGCTTCTGAAGCTCATTGGCCAGTTGTATTTAAATACGACAAAAATAGTATGCCTGCCAATCTTTTAGCAACAGCGCATCGTAACGATGCCAACGTTGTGTTTAAAGGAATAACGTTACCTGAAGGGGATAGCATACACGGTCGCGTATTTGAGCCGGTAAAAGCTGACGTAAAAACCGTTGTCTTACCAAAGGATGATGACGCCTACTTCCCTTGGGCAAGTACTGGTGATGCAGGGGTTCCTATGGAGCAACGCATCGACGAAGCGACTCATGTTGAGATGATTGATGTACCCGCGGGTAGTCGTCGTTTGATGGTTGAAGTTTTAGGAAATATTAAGACAGAGCTTTTACCTGGTGATTTTGATAGAGGTAACGCAAACGTTTATGTCGGTAAGGATTATAACGGCAACGGCAAAGCGGATCCGTTTGAAGAACTGTTATGTTTATCTAACGACAGCCTCTATAACAACTTCTGTAACATTAACCAACCTGATGAAGGTACTTATTGGGTGATGCTTTATAACCCAAGAAAAGGAACTGCACAGAACGGTTATAATGGCGGTATGGAAGAAACCTTCCAGTTCGCTACTTCAGTTGTGAGTGACCAAGTGGCCAGCAATATGAGTATTGATGTCCCTGCCAGCAACGGTACTGATACTGTGGATGTGACCCTAAACTGGGATATTCCTGAAATGGTTGAAGGTGACATCTATTACTCATTAGTGGATTTCGGTACTTCAGCGGTTAATGCCGGCAACATCGGTAAGGTGGCATTGAAGCTGGTACGTGGTGTGAATGATGTTCACTTAGATGTGCCACAAACAGGTGCTCTACCTGGTAATCAAATTCCATTTACTTTCGAAGTGCAGCCAAACGATTCTGGAGCAGACCGTGCCTTTAGCATTGTGGCCACAATACCTGAAGGCCTGAAACTGAAAGCAGAAGATATTCTGAGTTCATCTAAAGCAATTGTTCAAAATGTAAAATTTGAAGACGGTAAGCTGATTATCAGTGGTGTTCAACCAAATACTGCGGATGTTTATGCTCATTACGAGCTCAGCACAAATGAAACTGATCCCATGTGCCGTACACCTGATTTTGGTAACAAAAATCCGGGTGGTTATGTGAATCTAGAAGAGTTTGCTATCTATCCAAGTTTCAGTGGTTTTGAACCAACGGTTATTGGTGATAATGGCAGAGCGACACCAGGTAATACTAACGCTATTCGTTTTAGCAATAATCCTGTTGAAATCCCTGTAAGCACCTTATTTAGCGGTGATTATACGGGTTACCACTTGTATAACAATGCTGAAGCAATGAACGCCTATCACAAAAATAGCTTGCGCATTTTTGGTACAGGAATCGTTGCACTTTACGGCGGAAATTTCAGCCTCTGGCATGACATTTTCTCATACAACCGCTCTCCTTACTCCAGCTTAGGGATTCTCTGGCGTGCTTATGGACTTGGTGCCGGTGCAACGCAGGAGTTCATGAGTGTACCTTTAATCAACACTTCATCTGAGCGTGCAGGTATTACTCTGGCGAGCACGAGTACAGGTTGGGGGATCTTGGAATATGATAACGCTCGTTCTTATAAGTCTCTTGGTCTAGATGCGCAGCGCGTCTATCAATGGGAAGAGAGTGACGATCGTTTCGATTTCGAGCTTATCTTCAACGTCAACACCCGTTTCGGTGATGGTCAATACGAGATGATGATGGCCTACGATAATATCGACTTTGGCTCAAAGGATGACCGTGGTTCTATTGGTATTCAAGGCTTTAAGGGTCCGCTGACAAAAATTGGACCAGATCGTGGTTACAAGGGTGAGCAGTATGCTTGGAATGGCCTGAAAGATAAAATCCGCAATGGTCTGGTGCTTTGTTATGACTACGTAGGTCCTGAGTCTTCACAATTTGAAGTGACAGCTTGGACAACCGTTAAGAACAACACCGCGGGTAAAGTGTTAACGGTTGATGCAGTCAGCAAGGTTGATGGTATGGCTGATATCAACATGACTCACAGTATCACTGTGCCAGGTAACATTACTGTTGCTAGCATCGCTAACCAATCGATTGCTGAAAACACTAGCTTAGAAGGTCTAAAGGTATTTTATGCCGATGAGCACAACAGTGTTAACACTATCAGCGTTACCGGTGACAACATTACTGCCGTGGTTGACGGTCATACTTCAGGCTCAAGCGTGAAGATCACACCGAAGAAGAACTTCTATGGTGATGTTGAAGTGACTGTAACGGTGAGTGATGTTGAAAACCCAGCTGATAAAGATAGCACTACCTTCATGCTGCATGTTGAGTCTGACGGTAAGAAAACCACTGAAACTAATGAAACCAATGAAACGCCAGTTGAAGAAACTGAGTCAAGCAGCGGTGGTGCATTAGGTGGTCTGTCTATGCTACTTGCTCTGGGTGCAATGATTAGAAGAAGAACACGTTAATCGCGTTTCAAATTCATAATCAATTGTTATTTATCCTGAATTTAGGATGCCGGTAAAAGGATTTACCGGCTTTTTTCCTTCAAGGATGTACGGCATTATCAATTAAAAGCATTTACATTGGTTGATATTCACCCAATTGCATGCTCCTTTCTTCGTTTTTATCCTCTGTCGTTCAAAACGTCCCCACCTCCCGCAGCGCGAAATGCTGGGTAATAATTCTTTGGCCTTGTTTTGATGTTGTTATTAAGGTTTTTTGCAAAACAATAAATTGTTAAAACGATGGTTAATTGATTTTATTTGTGAGCGGATGTTAATTGGTAGTACAAAATGTTACTCAAAAGTTCTGACTTATTTGCTCGCTTGAGTGGTTAGATTGCTCGCCGCAAGGTGCTGGACCATTAAATATGGCTGGCTATAACAATAATGGAGAGAGCAAAGTGAAGCTTAAGATAGTAACTTGTACTGTTGCTGCAGCCCTCTATGGTGCGGGTGCTATGCAGGCTGCGGCCAGCATAGGGCAAGTGCATCAACTCAAAGGTTTGCAGTTAACACCAGAACAAATCAGTACTTTATATACTCAGAATGCACAAGTTGATGATTCAGCTCAGGGCGTTGGACTGAATATTCAAATTAATCCTCAAGCAAGTAAATTTGAGTTTGAAGAAGGTTTGACGGGTGAACAGGTTTACATTGTTCGTTTAAATCAAAAGCCTTTAGCGCAAGTGAGTGCAGATCTGTTAAGCACTGGCAACGCATCGGCAAAATCAGCTGCTAAACCCGCTAAGCTGTATGTTGCTGGCAAGCCTTCAAACAGTGCAGTACAAAGCTATCGAAACCAATTATTAACTAGCCAAAAACAAGTTATTTCTGACATTCAGTCCACTGTCGGCGCCCGTCAAGTTCGTCAACAGTTCATTAATGCGGTAAACGGTTTTTCTATGGCTATGACCCAGGAAGAAGCATTACGTGTTTCTAAACTGGCCAATGTGGCTTCTGTTCGCCGCTCAAAAAACTATGAATTGCAATCAGATGCAGGTCCTGAGCTAATCCAAGCCGATAAGATTTGGACCGGTGAAGTGACTCAGGACTCAGTGCCTTATAAAGGCGAAAAAATGATCATAGGTATCATCGATACCGGCATTAACTCAGATCATCCTTCCTTCGCAGCTGTTGATGCCGAAGGGTATCAACATACAAACCCATGGGGTAAAGGTAACTACGTTGGTGATTGTACCAAAGCTGGTTTTGAAACCCTCTGTAACGATAAGTTAATCGGTGTGCGTTCGTATCCAGTCATCACCAATAATTTTACCAATGGTCTTTATGGTGCAATTCGTCCAGCTGTCGGTGAAGATTATCAAGGCCACGGTTCGCACGTAGCCTCAACCGCTGCAGGTAACGTATTAAAAAACATCGATTATATGTCACCTGAAAGTGGTAAAGCGGTTTCCGATGGCATGGTAATGAAACCGAATATCTTCCCTGTCATCAGCGGTGTGGCACCCCGTGCCAACATTGTGTCCTATCAAGTGTGTCATCCAGATAATGCCTTAACTGGCGGCTGTCCTGGCGAAGCCCTCGTTGCTGGTATTGAAGATGCCATCAAAGATGGCGTGGATGTCATCAACTTCTCAATTGGTGGCCAAGATTCAAATCCATGGGCTAATGATGTTGAATTAGCATTTTTAGCGGCCCGTGAAGCCGGTATTTCAGTTGCAACTGCGGCAGGTAACTCTGGCCAACCTGCTGGTCATAAAGAGTATTTTGGTCTTATTGACCATGCTTCACCTTGGTTGCTGAACGTGGCTGCAAGTACCCATGCCCGTGAAGTTGCGATCACAACTAAACTGGTTGATCCCGTCGGTGGTGCGCGCGTTCCTGCTTGGTCTGAAATTGTAGGTGGCGCAATCAATACCGGCAGTGTCACAGGTCATGTTGTTGAGGCTATCAATTTCGGTGATCAATTCTGCTCGAAACCATTCCCTGAGGGGACTTTCGTTTGGAAGGATGCTGATGGTAATCCAACCGACGATAACGTTATCGTAGTCTGTCAGCGTGATAGTTTAGCTAATGCTGCGGGTACTTCTCGTACCGCTAAAGCCGATAATGTTAAAGCTGGCGGCGGTGATGGCATGATCATGTATAACTTTGATAATGCTGATGCAATTGTTCCTACGGCGATGTATTCAATCCCAACCATTCATATCACTAAACAGGAATGGGATGGTCGATGGGATAACGGCATGGCTGGGTATGGTTTGGTTGACTGGTTAACGAAAGGTTCCGGTCATATGATAACCATCACATCAAGTGAAATTGAGCGAAAGATAGACCCTGAACGTGCTGACTGGTTAGCGGCGTTTTCTTCGCGTGGTCCTAGCTCATCAACTCAAGAAGCACTGATCCCTGCGGTTGCGGCTCCGGGTGTAAACATCTATGCAGCTTATGCTGACGAGCAACCATTCAGCCCAACACCTTCGACGAGTGATTTTGCGTTCTTAAGCGGTACTTCTATGGCATCGCCACACGTTGCCGGTTCGATGGCGCTGCTGCGTCAGGCACAGCCAACGTGGACTGCGACCGAAATTCAATCTGCGCTGGCTATGACGGCTGAAAACAAAGTGAGATACCGTCGTCAAGATGACCCTAACGGTGATATCGCGTTAGCGTCAACTTACCGTGCGGGTACTGGTCGTATTAACGTTGCTAACGCGGTGAATGCGGGCTTTGTTATGGACGAAACCGTAGAAAACTTCAAAGCGGCTGACCCACACAACGGTGGCACAGTTCATAAGCTTAACATTCCTCAGTTAGTGAACTTTGAATGTAAACCTAAGTGTCAATGGTTCCGTACCATCAAGGCGACTAAGGATGGAACTTGGAGCGTAACTAACGGTGAGGTGGTCAACTGGAGCACTGATTCTCGTTCACAGGTTGTTCAAAATGGTGTCACGATTAAGGTGTCCCCAAGTGAGTTCACTTTGGCTGCTGGTGAAACCAAGGATATCGTGATTGAAGCATCGATCATGGATACTCAGGATTTGTTCAGTAATGCTGAGGTTGAACTGCATTCAAACCTCGTGTTTACAGATACCTCTGGTAACGCCTCTGAAGCCCACTGGCCTATCGTATTTAAATACGACAAAAATGGTATGCCTGCTCGCTTAAAAGCGACTGCACATCGTAATGAAGGCAGTTCGGTTCTGAAGGATATTAATTTACCTGAGGGTGACAGCATTTTCGCCCGCGTCTATACGCCAGCTAAGGCTGAGGTGAAAACTGTTACACTGCCAAAAGATAATGACGAATACTATCCATGGTCTGCAAATGCAGATAAGACGATTGATATGGCGCTTCGCATAGATGAAGCGACCCATGTCGAAATGATCGATGTACCTGCTAATAGTCGTCGTCTCATGGTGGAAGCATTAGGAACCACTCAATCTGAGTTAATGCAAAACTTAGACAAAGGTAATTTGGTGGTATTCGTTGGTAAGGACTATAACGGCAACGGTCAAGCTGATCCGTTTGAAGAACTGCTATGTGTATCTAACCATATTCAATACAACAACTTCTGTAACATCAACGACCCTGATGAAGGCACCTATTGGGCACTGTTCTATAACGCAAGAAAAGGTACTCGATTCAATAATTACTACAATGCATTGAAAGAAACCTTCGAGTATACGACGAGTGTGGTAAGTGACGAAATTGCTAACAACATGAGTATCGATGTACCTGTTAGCAATGGTACCGAGCCTGTCGATATCACTGTGAACTGGAATATTCCAGAGATGAAAGCGGGTGATTTTTACTATTCATTAGTTGATTTTGGTACTTCGGCAGTGAATGCGGGCAACATAGGTAAAGTGGCTCTGAAGCTGGACCGCGGTGTGGATGATGTTCATTTACAAGCATCAAAAACCAAAGCGTTACCTGGTGATCAAATTCCATTTACTTTCCAAGTTCAGCCGAATGATTCGGGTGCCGACCGTGCCTTTAGCATTGTGGCGACCATTCCAGAAGGTTTAGGTCTGAAGGCCGAAGATGTATTGAGCTCATCGAGCGCTATTGTAAAAGACGTTAAGTTTGAAGGTGGTAAGCTAACTATCAGCGGTGTTCAACCCGATACACGTGATCTGGATGCTCACTACAATATATCAACCAATGCTGACGACCCAATGTGCCGTACGCCAAATTTTGGTAACAAAAATCCTGGCGGGTATGTGAACTTGGAAGAGTTTGCTATCTATCCCACTTTTGGTGGTTTTGCACCGGTTCAGTATGCCGCAAATGGTAGAGCTATCCTTGAAAAGGATAATAATATCCTAACGGAGTTTGGTATTACTGTTCCAGTTAGCACCATATTTGGCGGTGCTTACGACAGTTTCCACTTATACAACAACAAGGATGACATCAACATCTGGAAGCAAAACTCACTGGAAATTCGTGGTCACGGTTTTGTCTCTTTGTTTGCTGGACAGAAGTTGTTCTATCCATGGCATGATGTGTTCCCGTACAACAGCAATCCATACTCAAGTATCGGTATCTTATGGCGTGGACATGGTTTTGCACAAAGTGGCGCACAGGAGAAGATGAGTGTTCCATTAATCAACACATCTACAGAACGTGCGGGGATCACTCTCGCGAGCACTAGCACGGGTTGGGGTATCTTAGAATACGATAATGCGCGTTCGTATGAGCCATTAGGCAAAGACGATAAAGGTGTTCATCAATGGAATGAGAGAGACGATCGATTTGACTTCGAGTTACTCTTCAACGTAAACACCCGCTATGGTGATGGTGAATACGAGTTGATGATGGCTTACGACAATATCGACTTTGGTTCTCAGGACGGACGTGGTTCTATCGGTTTTCAAGGTTTTAAAGGTAGCCTAGATATGTACGGACCATTAGGTAAGTACCGTGGCGAACGTTATGCCTACAACAACCTTAAGGATAAGGTGCATAGTGGTTTAGTGATTTGTTACGACTACGTAGGTCCAGAATCGTCGCAATTTGAAGTGACCGCGTTGACCACTGTGAAGAACAATACTGCAGGTAAAGTGTTAACTGTGGATGCAGTGAGCCAAGTCGATGGCATGGCTGATATTACTATGTCACACAGCGTAACTGTGCCAGGTAACATTTCTGTTGCCCGTATCGCCAATCAATCGATTGCTGAAAACACGAGCTTAGAAGGCTTAAAGATCATTTATGCCGACGAACATAATAGTGTTAACACGATCAGTGTGACGGGTGAAAATATCACTGCCGTGGTTGACGGTCATACTTCAGGTTCAAGCGTGAAGATCACACCGAAGAAACACTTCTATGGTGATGTTGAAGTCACTGTAACGGTTAGCGATGTTGAAAACCCTGCGGACAAAGCCAGCACGACCTTTATCTTGACCGTAGTGTCAGACGGTAAAGGCGCAACCACTGAAACCCCGACTGAAACGCCAGTTGAAGAGACTGAGTCAAGCAGCGGTGGTGCCTTAGGTGGATTAACTATGTTGCTTGCATTGGGCGCAATGATCAGACGAAGAACACGCTAATTAAGTGTTAAGCCCCATAATCAGGTGTTATTTATCCTGAATTTAGGATGCCGGTAAAGGGATTTACCGGCTTTTTTATTTTTACACATACCTTCCCTAATCAGGTTGTAATTTATTTTTAAAGTCTCCCGGTGGCTTGTTGCATTTTTGTATCGTCAATCGATTTGATGGCATAAAAGTCCGACTTTTGAAGTTTTATTGACGCATTTTTTGATACAAAAACTCACAATTGAAAATAAGTAACAGAATGTATCTTAGTCAAATGTGCTTATTTTTTATTTGTTTTTGATTTTATATATAAAATTTTCATATTTTTTAGGGTTACATGCTGAGTTTTGGGTGTTTGCTGAGTGATGTTGCTGTTTGGTGTTTTTTGTGGATACAAAATGTTACTTCAAAGTGCTGATTTTTTTAATTTGTTGGTGTTTAGATTAGGGCGCCGTCAGGCAGTTAGGCTGTGTGATAAATGGCCAACTAACAACAATAACGGAGAAGCGAAGTGAAGCTAAAGTTACTAACTTACACTGTTGCTGCCGCCCTTTATGGTGCTGGTGCTATGCAGGCTGCTGCAAGTATGGGCGAAGTACATAAGAACCAAGTACACACGATTAAAGGTTTGCAGTTAACCCCTGAACAAATCAATCAATTAAATGCAGAGCAAGCAAAAGCTGCAGCAGGAGAGCAGGGTGTTGGTGTTAACATCCAAATCAATCCTCAGGCGAGCAAGTTCCAATATGAAGAAGGTTTGACTGGTGAACAGGTCTATATTGTTCGTTTAAACCAAAAACCTTTGGCACAAGTGAGTGCTGAATTATTAGGTTCAACGAATGCTTCAGCGAGATCGACTAAGCCTTCAAAACTGTTCGTTGCGGGTCAACCTGCAAACCGTGCGGTACAAAACTACCGTACTCAATTGTTAAACACTCAAAAGCAAGTGCTAGCTGATATTCAGTCGAATGTAGGTGCGCGTCAGGCTCGTCAACAGTTTACTAACGCGGTAAACGGTTTCTCGATTGCGATGACCCAGGAAGAAGCACAGCGCGTTGCCGAACTGCCTAATGTTGCCTCGGTTCGCCTATCAAAAACCTATGAATTACAGTCAGATGCTGGTCCTCAGCTGATCCAGGCTGATAAGATTTGGACTGGTACTGCAACCCCAGACGGCCTGCCTTACAAAGGTGAAGGCATTGTTATGGGTATTATCGATACCGGTATTAACTCGGATCACCCTTCATTCGCCGCAATCGGTGAAGATGGTTACAAACACGACAACCCTTGGGGCGCAGGAAACTACGTTGGTGACTGTACCAAAGTGGGTTTCGAAAGCATGTGTAACGATAAGCTCATCGGTGTTCGTTCGTATCCTGTGATCACCGATAACTTTACTAACGGTAACTTTGGTGTAACTCGCCCTGCAGTGGGTGAAGATTATCAAGGTCACGGTTCACATGTGGCTTCTACTGCTGCCGGTAACGTACTGTTAAACGTTGATTATCTTGCTGGTGTTAGCGACACGGAAGCTTCCGATGGTCGGGTGATCAAAGCGGGGTTATTCCCAAGCATTAGTGGTGTTGCACCACACGCGAACATTGTTTCTTACCAAGTCTGCTACCCAGATAACCATGTTGGTGCAGGCTGCCCTGGTGAAGCGTTAGTCGCGGGTATTGAAGATGCCATTAAAGACGGCGTGGACGTGATTAACTTCTCTATTGGTGGTCAGGAATCGAATCCTTGGGCCGATGACGTTCAATTAGCCTTCCTTGCTGCCCGCGAAGCAGGTGTATCTGTTGCTGTTGCAGCGGGTAACTCAGGCCAATACGGCGGTGCTACGGAATACTTCGGCCGCATTGACCATGCTTCACCATGGTTATTAAGCGCAGCAGCAACGACCCATGACCGCGTGATTGATATCACCACTAAGCTTGTAGACCCTGTTGGTGGATTAACCACTCCTTCATGGAGTGAAATCACCGGCGGCGTGATTAACAAAGAATCGGTCACTGGTCGTGTGGTAATGGCGAGAAACTACAACGATGAATACTGTGCGAATCCGTTCCCTGCGGGCACTTTCGACTTGACCGATGCCGATGGCAATCCTGTCGATGTGATTGTTGCCTGTCGTCGTAACAGTACAACTAGCACAACTGGTATTGCCCGTAGCGTGAAAGCAGACAACGTTAAAGCCGGCGGCGCAGACGGTATGATCCTGTATAACTTCGCTAAAGGCGAAGCGATTGTACCCGCGGTATCTTACTCAGTGCCTTCAATCCATATCACGCAAGAAAACTGGGGTACATCGAGCGGTAGTGGTCTATATGGCTGGTTGAACAAAGGTACTGGTCATACCCTGACGATCACTGCCACTGAAATCGAGCGTAATCTCTACCCAGAAAAAGCCGATTGGTTAGCGCCGTTCTCATCACGTGGCCCAAGCTCATCGACGCCAGAAGCCCTGATCCCTGCGGTTGCAGCCCCAGGTGTGGATATTTTTGCCGCCTATGCTGACGAGCATCCATTTGATACAAGCTCGCCATCAAGCGATTTTGCGATGATCAGCGGCACTTCAATGGCATCGCCACACGTTGCAGGCTCTATAGCATTGATTCGTCAAGCCCATAAAGATTGGACTGCGACGGAAGTGCAATCTGCCCTAGCAATGACCACGGAGAACAAAGTTCAATACCGTCGTCTTAATGAAGCAACAGGTGATGTTGAACTTGCATCAACCTACCGCGCGGGTACTGGCCGTATTAACGTGAAAAATGCGGTTAATGCAGGCTTTGTAATGGATGAAACCATTGATAACTTCAAAGCGGCTGATCCTAATAACGGTGGTGTGGTGCATAAGCTGAACATCCCACAATTAGTTAACTTTGAGTGTAAGCCTAAGTGCCAATGGATCCGTACCATTCGCGCAACGAAAGACGGCAGCTGGAGTGTGACTAACGGCGATGTGATCAACTGGAACATGGATTCACAGAATCAAGTCGTTCAAAATGGGGTGACCATCAAAGCTTATCCAAGCGAGTTTACGCTCAAAGCGGGTGAGACTCGGGATATCGTGATTGAAGCGTCAATTATGGATACCCAGGACCCATTCAGTAACGCTGAAGTTGAATTACATTCAAACCTGATCTTCACCGAAACCACTAATAACGCCCCAGAAGCCCATTGGCCAATCGTGTTCAAGTATGACAACAACGATATGCCATCAAGCTTGCAAGCAACTGCTCACCGTAACAATGCCAGTGCATTGATTAAAGGCATTAATTTACCTGAAGGTGATAGCATTTACGGTCGTATTTTCGAGCCGGTGAAAGCGGAAGTGAAAACGGCAACCCTGCCAAAGGATGATGATAATCTTTTCCCTTGGACTATTAATGCCGATCCTAGCGTTGCTATAAACAAACGTGTTGATGAGGCAACCCTCGTTGAGATGATCGACGTTCCTGCGGGCAGTCGTCGTCTGATTGTTGAAACCTTAGGGAAGATGCAGTCTCCTTTCGAGGGGGATTGGGATAAAGGTAACATCACTATCTACGTTGGTAAGGACTATAACGGTGATGGTCAGCCTAATCCGCTAGAAGAAATCCTGTGCGTATCTAATGACAACCTTTATAACAACTTCTGTAATATCAATGAACCAGAAGAAGGCACTTATTGGGCTATCTTCTACAACCCAAGAAAAGGTAGTTCTTCAAATAACTACAACGCTGGCGTGATGGAAACCTTCCAATATGCCTCGACCGTTGTAGGTGGCCAAGTTGCTAACAACTTGAGTGTTGAAGTACCAGCCAGCAATGGCAGCGATGCTGTAAATATCAACGTGAACTGGAATATTCCAGAGATGACAGCGGGTGATGTTTACCACTCGTTAATTGACTTTGGTACTTCTGCAGTGAACGCAGGTAACATTGGTAAAGTATCCTTTAAGCTAATACGTGGTGTGGATGACGTTAATCTCAATGTCACTCAAACTAAGGCGTTAGTCGGTGATAACTTACCATTTACCTTCCAAGTTCAGCCAAACGATTCTGGTGCAGACCGTGCATTTAGCATTGAAGCAAATATCCCAGAAGGACTAAGACTGAGAGCGGAAGACGTATATACCTCTTCAAAAGCGATTGTTAAAGATATTAAAGTTGAAGGCAATAAGCTGACCATCAGCGGTGTTCAACCGAACACACTAGGTGACTATGCTCACTACAATATCACTACAAGCGAAGATGACCCTCTGTGCCGTACGCCAAACTTTGGTAACAGCAACCCAGGTGGTTACGTTAACTTAGAAGAGTTCGGTATCTACCCAACCATGAGTGGTTTCCAGCCAACGGTCATTAATGAAGCAACCGGTAGAGCACCTACAGGTAGCAACAATATGATCAACTACCAAAATGGTGTTCAGATGCCAGTCAGCACCTTCTTTGGCGGCGCATATACAAGCTTCCATTTGTATAACAACGCTGAAACCATGAACATGTGGAATAACAATACCCTGCAAATTATGGGTACTGGTACCGTCACTTTATACGGTAACGAAAAGTTCTTCTATCCATGGCATGATATCTTCCCATACAACAACGCACCTTTTGCGAGTATTGGTATGTTGTGGCGTGCGTATGACTATAGAGGAACAGTTCAAGATCTAATGAGTGTGCCTTTAGTGCTCAGCAGCACTGAAATTGCAGGTATCTCTGCCGCTAGTACTTCAACGGGATGGGGTATTATTGAGTATGATAATGCACGTTCTTACAAGCAATTAGATAGAGATGCTCAAGGTGTTTGGCAGTGGGAAGAGCGTGACGATAGATTCGACTTCGAACTGCTGTTCAATGTAAACACTCGCTTTGGCGACGGTGAGTTTGAACTGATCATGGCTTACGATAATATCGATTTTGGTAGTCAAGATGACCGTGGTTCTATTGGTCTTCAGGGCTTCAAAGGTGCTTTATCTCGATTAGGCCCTGCAGGTGGGTACAAGGGTGAACAATACGCTTGGAACAACCTGAAGGACAAGATCCACAACGGTCTAGTGGTTTGTTACGACTATGTGGGTCCTGAGTCTTCACAGTTTGAAGTGACTGCATGGACTAAAGTGACTAGCAAGGCACCAGGTAAAGCGTTAATTGTTGATGCTGTTAGCAAAATTGATGGTATGGCTGATATCAAGATGTCACGCACTGTAACAGTATCATCAAACATTTCTGTTGCTAGTATCGCTAACCAAACCATCGCTGAAAACACGAGTTTAAAAGGCTTGAAAGTGTTCTATGCTGACGAGCAAACCAGTGTTAACACCATCAGCGTAACGGGTGACAATATTACTGCGGTCGTTGATGGTCATACTTCAGGTTCAAGCGTGACTATCACACCTAAGAAAAACTTCCACGGTGATATTCAAGTGACAGTAACCGTAAGCGACGTTGAAAACCCATCGGATCAAGGTTCTACAACCTTCACCCTAACGGTTGAATCTGACGGTAAAGGCGCTGTAACGGAAAACCCTGTTGAAGACGATGAAACGTCAAAAGACAGCGGTGGTGCCTTAGGGGGGCTGTCTATGCTCCTTGCATTAGGTGCAATGATCAGAAGAAGAAATCGCTTCTAATTGAGTCTTAACAATCTCATCGATTGTTTATGATTAATGTGAAATGCCGGCAAAGTGATTTGCCGGCATTTTTATTAGTGGGTGTTATTGTTTTTTAGCATTTTCATCAACTTGTCGTTTTAGTGGCATACTCTAAGTAAAACTTGCTAGGGATTTGGATGATGCAACTTATTTTCTTACGTTTTTTAATCTTAGGGTTAACCGGTTTTGGTGGTCCTGCAGCCCACATTGGGTACTTTCGCCAAACCTTTGTAAACGAATTGAACTGGCTCGATGATAAGCGCTTCGCCAGCTTTATCGCCCTTAGCCAATTGATGCCTGGCCCAAGTTCGAGCCAATTAGGTTTTGCCATCGGTTATCACAGGGGCGGGATTTTTGGCGCCTTATGCGCATTTGCAGGTTTCACCTTACCCTCTTTTGTATTGATGTATCTGCTCGCCATCAGCACTGCGGCTTGGCTAGGCAATAGCTATTTACAGGGTGTCGTTCATGGCTTAAAGCTGCTGGCTGTCGTGGTTGTCGCCGATGCGCTGCTCAGCATGTTTCAGCAGTTTTGCCAGCGGCGATTAACTCGTTTTTTGATGTTAGCGAGTGCCTGTTGCCTATTAATCTTCCCATCACTTTGGATGCAAATGGGACTGATTCTATTAGCCGCATCGATTGGTGCATGGCGTAGTGGCGGTGCTAAAGACTCTTCGGTCGAACCTTCTCAAATTAGTCTTAACTACCGTTACTTAGGGCTGTTTCTGTTGCTATTTACAGCCAGTTTTTTTATTGGTCGATTGAGTTCAGGCGCAGAGGTTTTTGGGGAGTTTTATCGCGCGGGAAGTTTGGTATTTGGTGGTGGTCATGTGGTGCTGCCACTGCTCGAATCTCTGATTGGCGATTCTGTGAGTAGCGATAGGTTTTTAACGGGTTATGCCTTTGCTCAATCTGTTCCAGGGCCGATGTTTTCCTTCGCCAGTTTCCTTGGCGCCGAAATCCTCATCGATAGTCCATTTATCGGTGCTTGTATTGCCACCCTTGGCATATTTTTACCTGGTTTTTTACTCATGCTAGTGGGGCTAAATTGCTGGCATGTTTTAGCGGCAAGGCCAACGTTTGCTGGCGCAATAGCGGGTGTTAACGCCGCTGTAGTAGGTTTTTTAGCCGCGGTATTATACCAACCCGTATTTATTCAGGCGGTATTGTCCCCCCTCGATATGGCGCTTGTATTAGTTGGCTTTGGCCTATTGAGATTAGTTAGACCAACCATTTTGCTGCTCGTATTCGCTTTTGCTGTATTAGGTTTTTTGCGGAGTTTTATTGGTTAAGTTTGCAAGATTGAAGAGGATTTTTTATAAAAAACTGCAAAATTGTTATCTTTATACCTTAGTCATGCGGTAATTTTAGTTATAATTCCTAAGCACTTATGAATGCCCTCGGAGCCGCTTGCCATGTTTAATCTGAGTCTACGTAACAAATTATTACTATTATCGCTGTTTCCCCTGCTGCTTGCCCTCATCATTTTGATGTCCATTTCCTATTATGTCGAAAAGGGGGCCTTGGCGGAGGAAATTGTGACCTTCAGGACTAAATTAGTTGATGAGCGAAAGCAACAAATCAAAGAGGCGACACAAATTGCCGCGGGGATTGTCGAGTACCAATTATCACTTAAGGATAAGGGCGATGTGAATCAAGCCCTGCGAAATATTCGTTTTGGCAGCGCGGGGTATTTCTTCATTTATGACTCCCAAGGTAAAAACCTCTTTCATGCCCTGTTACCTGAGCTCGAAGGTCAAAATAAAATTGATATGACCGACCCCCGCGGTACTAAAATCATTGTCGGTTTACTGGAAGCTGCGCAGCGGGGTGATGGTAACTTTTCCTTTTACTTCCAAAAGCCTAATACAAATGAGCAGATCGAGAAACTCGGCTTCTCTATGATGATCCCAGGCACAGATTGGATGTTAGGCACCGGGGCTTATATCGATGATATTGAGGCCGATGTGGAGAAGTACAGTGATACTGTGACCGAGCGAATGGCCAGTAAGTCGATGATGATACTGTTTATTGCTTTTATCCTTATCCTAGTGACTGTGTTGATTATTTTAGTGTCGGCCCACCGCATGGTGATTCCGATTAAGCATATGGCCGATAGCCTCAATGATATTGCCAAGGGAGAAGGGGATTTAACCAAGCGGTTAGATGTGGAAGGCAGCGACGAAATCGCCCAGTTAGGACAATCCTTCAACCTGTTTGTCGATAAATTACAGACCATTATCGGCGAGGTTGCTAATGCCACCGACAAGGTCAAAATGGCGGCTATCAGCATTCAGGGGCAAACCGAGGCGATGGCGAGTCAATTAATTAGCCATAACAACGAAACCGACCAAGTGGTGACCGCCATTACCGAAATGTCGTCGACGGCAAGCGAAGTCGCACAAAATACCACTCAGGTGGCCGAAGCAACCCATGCAGCGACGGGCGATGTGGCTAATGCCCAGCGCTGTGTTGATGCTTCTTTAGAAGAAATCTCTGTGCTGATGGAGCAGATAAACCATGCTGCGGGTAACATCAAATCCCTCAGTGCCCAATCGCAAAAAATTAACAGCGTACTTTCAGTGATTGGTGGCATTGCCGAGCAGACTAATTTGCTTGCATTAAATGCAGCTATTGAGGCCGCGCGTGCCGGAGAGCAGGGGCGTGGTTTTGCGGTGGTAGCCGATGAAGTGCGTAATTTGGCGAGTCGCACCCAAGCCAGTACATTGGAAATCAATGAAATGCTTTCTGAGCTGCACAAGTTGGTTTCCCTAGCGGTTAAGACGATGGATGAGAGCCAGCAGAGCTGCGTGCGGTCGGTGGAATCTTCCCGCGCCATTTCTGAGAGCCTAGGTTCGGTCACCTCGGCGGTGACTGCAATTAATGACATGAGTACACAAATTGCAACCGCGGCAACAGAACAAAGCTCTGTCACCGAGGAAATCAACCGTAATGTGTATGCAATTCAAGATATTGTGAATGAGTTACTCCATTCCAGCGAAGAGGCGGCTAAGGTGAGCCAAACGGTTTCACAGGAAGGAATGTTGCTGGGTAATTTAGTGGGCCAATTTAAGATTTAAGCGTTAATTGATTACTTGAAAACGGGGCCTTTGCCCCTTTTTTTTATGCGGTTTACCCTTGTACTCGCCCTGTGCTTTTACGGTGCAGCTCAATGAATATTCGTTAACTCAATTGTTGAACTAATATTTATCCGCCTGCGCCGTTTACTCAGTATTCAAATTTCGGGATTTGGACGCGAATGACAGAACAAGGGGATTTTCGTGAGCAAATCACAGTAAAAATCGCCCTTTAACGCTATTGCACCCTAGGTTTAAGGACACTGTTAGGTTAAAATGCGCGGTTGCAAATACTGTTTATCGCCGTCCCCAGCTCTGGTGGTGTTAACTGGCTATGTTTAACAACTGCCATCACGGGGCAACTCAATAAAGCGAAGTTGAAAATCCATGTTTGAAGTTAATCCAGTAAAATTCAAAATTAAGGAGCTTGCCGAGCGTACGCAGCTTCTTAGGGGGTATCTTTGACTACGATGCCAAGCATGAGCGTCTAGAAGAAGTCAGCCGTGAACTTGAAAGTTCCGAAGTGTGGAATGAGCCAGAACGTGCTCAAGCCCTAGGTAAAGAGCGCGCTAGCCTCGAAGCCGTAGTGAAAACCATCAACGATATGGACGCAGGTCTTGAAGATGTTGAAGGTTTGCTAGAGCTTGCCGTTGAAGAGGAAGATGAAGATACCTTCAACGAAACCACTAAGGAGCTGGATTATCTCGAGACCCGTCTGGCAGAACTCGAATTCCGCCGTATGTTCTCTGGCCAACACGATGCATCCGATTGTTACTTAGACATTCAATCGGGCAGTGGTGGTACCGAGGCGCAGGACTGGGCCAACATGGTACTGCGTATGTACCTGCGTTGGGGCGAAGCCCACGGTTTCAGCCCTGAACTGATGGAAGTCACCGACGGTGACGTGGCTGGTATTAAGGGCGCGACCATTAAATTTACCGGTGAATATGCCTTCGGCTGGTTACGAACTGAAACGGGCGTGCACCGTTTAGTGCGTAAATCGCCATTCGACTCTTCGGGTCGTCGCCATACGTCGTTCTGCTCGGTATTCGTTTACCCAGAAATTGACGATGACATTACCATCGATATCAATCCTGCTGACTTACGCATCGACGTTTACCGCGCCTCGGGTGCCGGTGGTCAGCACGTTAACCGAACCGAATCTGCGGTACGTATTACCCACTTACCGACCAACACGGTAGTGCAGTGCCAGAACGACCGTTCACAGCACAAGAACAAAGATTCGGCAATGAAACAGTTAAAAGCCAAACTGTTCGAATTAGAAATGCATAAGCAAAATGCGGAAAAGCAAGCGGCCGAAGATGCTAAATCTGACATCGGCTGGGGCAGCCAGATCCGTTCTTATGTATTGGATGATTCCCGTATTAAAGACTTACGCACTAGCGTGGAGACGCGCAATACCCAAGCAGTACTCGATGGCGATCTGGACAAGTTTATCGAAGCCAGTTTGAAATCTGGGCTGTAATTTATTCAAGGTATAGACGAGAAAAAAGATGACTGAACAAGTACAAGATGAAAACAAACTGATCGCCGAGCGCCGTGCCAAGCTAGAAAGCATTCGCCCGAACTGCAGCGCTAATGCTCACCCTAATACCTTCCGTCGCACCCACAAAGCGGCTGAGTTACAGGCGACTTACGGTCAAAACACGAAGGAAGAACTCGAAGCCTTAGGTTTTAAAACCAGCATCGCTGGCCGTATCATGGCAAAACGCGGTCCATTCTTGGTAATTCAAGACGTGTCAGGTCGAATCCAAGCCTACGCTGAAAAGGGCGTACAAGCGGATCTGAAAGACAGATACCAAGGTCTGGATATCGGTGACATCATCGGCGTAACCGGTCAACTGCACTTGTCTGGCAAAGGCGATCTGTACGTGAACATGGAAGAGTACCAACTGCTGACTAAAGCGCTGCGTCCTCTGCCTGAAAAATTCCACGGCTTAACCGACCAAGAAACCCGTTACCGCCAACGTTACGTTGACTTAATCGTTAACGAAGAGTCTCGTCAAGCCTTTATGATGCGCTCTAAAGTGGTTGCAGCTATCCGTAACTTCAT
This sequence comes from Shewanella acanthi, assembly GCF_019457475.1. NCBI lineage: Bacteria > Pseudomonadati > Pseudomonadota > Gammaproteobacteria > Alteromonadales > Shewanellaceae > Shewanella > Shewanella acanthi. The sequence goes on along the minus strand of NZ_CP080413.1, from coordinate 3,220,581 downwards.
GATCAAAAAAGAGTTCATGGAAGTTGAAACCCCAATGATGCACGTGATCCCAGGCGGCGCTTCAGCCCGTCCATTTATCACTCACCACAACGCGCTGGACATGCCAATGTACCTGCGTATCGCCCCTGAGTTGTATCTCAAGCGTTTAGTGGTTGGTGGTTTTGAGCGTGTATTCGAAATCAACCGTAACTTCCGTAACGAAGGTCTGTCGCCACGCCACAACCCAGAATTCACTATGATGGAATTCTATATGGCCTACGCCGACTACAAAGATCTGATGGACTTAACCGAAGAGCTATTAAGCTCTATCGCGATTGAGCTATTAGGCAGCGCGCAAATGCCATACGGCGAGCACACCGTTGATTTCGGTGGTCCATATGCCCGTCTGAGCATGTTAGAAGCGATTCAGAAGTACAATCCTGATAACGCAACTATCCAGGCTATGACCTACGAGCAAGTGAAAGATCTCGAATTCATGCGTGAACTGGCTATCAGCCTTGGCATTAAGATCGAGAAGTTCTGGACCTGTGGTCAGCTATTAGAAGAAATCTTCGGTGAAACCGCTGAATGGCAATTAATGCAGCCTACCTTCATCACTGGCTACCCAGCGGACATTTCGCCACTGGCACGTCGTAACGATGACAACCACTTCATCACCGACCGTTTTGAGTTCTTCATCGGTGGCCGTGAAGTGGCTAACGGTTTCAGCGAATTAAACGATGCTGAAGATCAGGACAGCCGCTTTAAAGCGCAGGTTGATGCGAAAGACGCCGGTGACGACGAAGCCATGTTCTACGATGCAGACTACATCACTGCATTAGAGCACGGTTTACCACCAACAGCGGGTCAAGGTATCGGTATTGACCGTTTAGTGATGCTATTCACTAACACTCACACTATCCGTGACGTGATCCTGTTCCCAGCGATGCGCCCACAGGCTTGATCGCCATAAGTGAGTGAGCAGGTAACCACTGCTTATGAATAAAAACCAGCCCTCGGGCTGGTTTTTTTATGCTGTGAATCGAAAAGCGTTCGCTAAACACTGCCAACCTTTGTTCGTTGGATTAAAATATCGGATGCGATTCTGCGTTGTTTTTTAGGATTAATTTCCAATTTAAATTCACTTTATGGTGACAAATGCTGAAAATTTGACGGATAGCTTGAGTTAGTTGCTTGATTATTCGATTAATTTGATTGTTTAAGCTGTTATTTTATTTCAAGAATTGTACAAAAACTGCTGATATTGCTCATAAATGTCGTTCTCTGTTCTATTCCTTTGTTCATATACCTCTTATACTTAGCAAAATGATAGTGCCTTGCACTTTTGACTAATAACAACTCAGTGAATTTTCAATGAAGATCCCATCTTTACTTGGTAGTTTTATCCTGATGTGCGGCAGCCTTGCTGTTGTTCCGACAGCTTTTAGTGCCGATTCGGCCTCTGTCGCTACCAAAACCCCAGTGAGCAAAGCGGCTGCAAATAATAGCACCTCAAAACACCAGGAAGTCGCGGCAAACAGTGCGTTAGTGGTCGACCTAAAAACCAATGAAATTCTCTATTCAAGTAACCCTGATACGGTTCGCCCCATTGCCTCTGTCACAAAGTTGATGACAGCCATGGTCGTACTTGATGCCAAGCTGCCTATGGATGAAAAGCTGGATATCAATATTAAAGACACAAAGGAGATGCGCGGTGTTTATTCCCGTGTACGTATTGGCAGCGTGATCAGCCGTAAGGAAATGTTACTGCTGACATTAATGTCATCGGAAAACCGTGCGGCAGCCAGTTTAGCGCACCACTACCCTGGTGGTTATAAGGCGTTTATTCGGGCTATGAACGATAAGGCTAAAGCCCTTGGGATGAAGAATACCCGTTATGTTGAACCAACTGGGTTATCTGCTAAAAACGTCTCAAGTGCGCGCGATTTAGTGGTACTGCTTAAGGCGAGTCAGGGTTATCCAATGCTGGGTGAACTCAGTTCGACCGAAAAGAAAACAGTGACCTTTGCTAAGCCAAAATACAGCCTAGATTTCCGTAATACTAACCGTTTAGTCTCAAAGGATAACTGGAACATTCACTTGACTAAAACTGGCTTTACCAATCCTGCAGGCCATTGCCTGGTAATGCGTACCGAAATGGCGAAACGTCAGGTAGCTTTTGTGGTGCTCGATGCCTACGGTAAATACACCCATTTAGCGGATGCTAACCGAGTGAGAAACTGGTTAGAGACAGGCAAAGTCTCACCGCTGCCCGCCGAAGCGAAACGCTATAAAAAGCAGCGCAGCCAACAACTGGCAAAGGTAAGTGAAACCTAAAAGGACTTAGGTGAAGCCCAGTTTCGACCGCTTTACTTAACCCCATCATGTAGTAAAAAGGCCAGATGATGTCTGGCCTTTTTCGTTTTTATAAGCTCTGTAGCGTGCGAAAATCCTCAGTCGCAAAACCGTTTAATCCATTTCTTCACCTCTTGTCTTCTCAATCTATTTTATCGTCACCGTTTGTTACTTGTTGACTCGATTAAAATATGTATGGCCAATTGATTTTATCAGCTTTATTCCATTATCTTTAATCAGTTAACAGCAGCTTATTACCCCACAAGCTTATGGAATTGCCTCATTGTGGTTAGCTTGTTCTATGGAGACAGAACGATGACATCCCAACTTTGCCCCGATAAAACCGCTACGCGAGCCAATACAACTGCTCGTCCTATCCCGCAGGAAGCCTTCGATTGGTACGATGAATATGCCCATGGTGTAATCGATAGGCGCGAGTTTATGAAGCGTCTCGCAGGACTTGTGGCCCTCGGCTATAGCATGACGGCGCTAACGGGTGCCTTGATGCCAAACTATGCCATGGCCGAGCAGATCAATTTCAATGATCCTAACATCCTGCCAAGTTATGTGAAGTTCCCATCCCCAGAGGGTTTTGGCGAGGGCCGTGGCTATTTGGTTATTCCCAATAGTCTGTTGATCGCAGGCAAAGAAGCGGGTGAACCTAAAACCCTCGATCCCACCAAGAAAGCGCCCGTAGTGCTGGTGGTGCATGAGAACCGAGGACTCAATCCCTACATTGAAGATGTTGCCCGTCGCCTCGCCGCTAAGGGCTATATCGCCTTCGCACCCGATGCGCTTTACAGCCTCGGCGGATACCCTGGCAATGACGATACCGGCCGCGCCATGCAGGCCAGTCTTGACAGAAGTAAAATCGAGCAGGATTTTATTGCCGCCGCGCGCTTTTTAAAGGCTCATCCTAATAGCAATGGCAAACTCGGCGCCGTCGGTTTCTGCTTCGGTGGCTATATAGTCAATATGCTGGCCGCGACTATTCCCGATGAGTTAGCCGCCGGTGTTCCTTTCTATGGCACCCCTGCGGCCAAAGAGCTGCGTGCAAAGGTGAAAGGTCCATTAATGTTGCAGTTTGCTGAATTGGATCAAAGGGTGAATGACACTTGGCCTGAATACGAAGCGCAGCTTAAAGCTAATCAAGCCGACTATGTGGCCTATCTCTATCCCAAGGTAAATCATGGGTTTCATAATGACTCGACAGGCCGTTATGACGAGGCAACGGCAGAATTCGCCTGGGAGAGGACTCTGGCGTATTTTGGGAAATACTTAAATCCCTAATTGGAAATTGTGTTCCTTTCATACCGAGCTTGTTAGTTCGTTAAGTTGAACTGGCTTAGTTTGGAATTGCGGCCTACCGGCCGAGATATGTTTAAAGTCGTGGGTCTTCAACCCACACCCGACCAAGAGGGGATCAACAGCAATCCCCTCTTGGAACTCCCTGCCGTTTCCCCAATGGAGTTGAAAGCCCCTTGGCCTCATAGTCAAATTTGCTATCGCTTCCGAAGGATGCGTCCCTGCACCTGCGAAAGCTAGTCGGTCATCCATGACCGACTCACGCAATTTGCCTATTCGCCCTGCGGCAACTCCGAGGGGATGGTGTAATCCTCAATCCTTGTATACTTAACTAACCCTTTTTATAGGTTCTCATTTCTGACTTAAAAAGTGCCTCAAATGCTCAGGAAAACACCCTGCCTCGGAGTTGCCGAAGGGCATTGGTGTTCGTTGCGTGGGCGAGGCATGGATGCCGAGATAGCGTCAGTCGAATCAGGGACGAGCGTCTGACGCGGTAGCATAAGAACAGCGAATGCCCGAGGGGCTTTCAACTCAGAAGGGGCGTCTTGGCTGATGTGAAAACAATTGGCAAGGACGATAGGACGAGCAGTCCTCCTTGGTCGGGTGTGGGGTGAAGCCCCACGACTTTAAGCTTTTGTTTTAATATTTAAATTTCCAAATTAAAACCCAAAAATAAGGGGCTATTACTTAGCCCCTTAAAAGTCTAATCACCCAAGTGAAACTTGGGTCTTAATGAGTCTTAATGATTACTCGGGATCACTCTCTATTCTGGGTCATAATCAAGTATTGGTGCTAACCACTTCTCCGTCTCACTCACTGTCATCCCTTTACGCTTAGCGTAATCCTCCACCTGATCGCGGTCGATGTTGGTTACTCCAAAGTAGCGGGATTTTGGATGGGCGAAGTACCAGCCAGATACCGCAGCGGTGGGGAACATGGCGTAGCTTTCGGTAATGTTTAAGTCGATGGTTTCATTCGGCTTTAACAAGTCCCACAGCAGGCCTTTTTCGGTGTGATCCGGGCAGGCTGGATAACCCGGTGCTGGGCGGATACCTTTGTATTTCTCGCGAATTAAGGCTTCGTTGTTTAAGGCTTCATCTGCCGCATAACCCCAGAATTCCTTGCGCACGCGCTCGTGCATCCGCTCGGCAAAGGCCTCGGCTAAACGGTCGGCTAAGCATTTGAGCATAATGGCGTTGTAGTCGTCGTGGTTGGCTTCAAAGCGTGCCACGTGCTCGTCGATACCATGGCCTGCGGTGACCGCAAAACCGCCCATATAGTCGGCAACACCGCTGTCCTTTGGTGCCACAAAGTCGGCCAAGCAGAAGTTATCGTTACCCACACGCTCAAGCTGCATCCGCAGGTGATGGGTAGTCATTTCTACCTCTGTGCGGGTTTCATCGGTATAAAGCTCGATATCGTCATGGTTAACGGTATTAGCGGGGAATAAGCCAATCACGGCCTTGGCGGTGAGCCATTTTTCGTCGATGATTTTTTTCAGCATGGCTTGACCATCGGCGAACAGTTTTTGCGCCTCAACGCCAACTACCTTATCGCTTAGGATCTCGGGGTAGTGGCCATGCAGCTCCCAAGCGCGGAAGAACGGCGTCCAATCGATACGATCCACTAAGTCGGTTAATGGATAGTCTTCAAACACTTGACGACCCAGTACATTTGGCTTGAACGGGGTGTAGTTCGCCCAGTCGTGCTGGCAGCGATTTTCACGGGCGGCTTCTAAGGACACAATTTCCTTACGCTTGGTTTGGGATAAACGCTTAACGCGCATCTCTTCGTATTCGGCGTAGGTTTCATCGATTGTCGTCTGGCGGGTTTCGTTGCTGACGAGTTTGCTCACCATAGGCACAGCACGTGACGCATCGGCAATGTAGATGGCGCCATGGGGATAATGGGGCGCAATTTTCACCGCGGTATGGATTTTAGAGCAGGTTGCGCCGCCGATAATCGCTGGAATGGTAAGGCCTTCACGGTGGAAGGTTTTCACGTTATGCACCATTTCATCGAGACTTGGGGTAATCAGCCCCGACATACCGATAATATCGATATTGTGTTCTTTCACGGCCTCGAGGATTTTTTCGACCGACACCATCACGCCTAAATCGACCACTTCGAAACCGTTACAGGCCAGTACCACGCCGACAATGTTCTTGCCGATATCGTGTACGTCGCCTTTAACGGTAACCATTAAAATCTTGCCGTTGGACTGGCCTTCGACTTTTTCGAGTTCGATAAACGGGTTAAGGTAGGCAACGGCTTTTTTCATTACCCGAGCTGATTTTACCACCTGTGGCAGGAACATTTTGCCTGAGCCAAAGAGGTCACCAACTATATTCATGCCGTCCATCAGCGGACCTTCGATCACATCGAGTGGTCTTGTGGCAAGTTGGCGCGCTGCTTCGGTATCTTCATCGATAAATTCGGTAATACCTTTTACTAGCGCGTGGGCTAAACGCTGATTCACCGGCCATGAGCGCCATTCTAGATCTTCCTTCTTGGCGGCAGTTGCGCCGTCGCCACGGAATTTTTCGGCAATATCTAAAAGCTGTTCGGTATTGCTCGAACCGTCAACTGGACAAGGCAGGTTGAGCACGACGTTTTCGACCTTGTCCTTCAGTTCTGGGTCGATATCGTCGTAAATCGCTAATTGGCCCGCGTTAACGATACCCATATCCATGCCGACTTTAATCGCGTGGTACAGGAATACCGCGTGAATAGCCTCACGTACTGGGTTATTGCCGCGGAAGGAGAATGACACGTTCGACACACCGCCCGAAATCATCGCATGGGGCAGGGTGGCCTTAATCTCTTTAATGGCATCGATAAAATCGACGGCATAGTTATCGTGCTCATCGATACCAGTTGCGATAGCGAAGATGTTCGGGTCGAAGATAATGTCTTCTGGCGGAAAACCGACTTTATCGACCAGCACGCGGTAGGCGCGGGTACAGATTTCAACTTTGCGCGCCTTAGTATCGGCCTGACCCTGCTCGTCGAAGGCCATGATAATGGCCGCGGCACCGTAGCGTTTTACTAAGGTCGCCTGCTCAATAAATTTCTCTTCGCCTTCTTTTAAGGAGATAGAGTTAACAATCCCCTTACCTTGAATACATTTGAGGCCTGCTTCAATCACTTCCCACTTAGAGGAGTCGATCATAATCGGCACGCGGCTGATATCCGGCTCTGAGGCGATAAGATTTAAGAACTTATGCATCACCTCGACGCCATCGAGCATGCCTTCGTCCATGTTGATGTCGATGATCTGCGCGCCGCTTTCAACCTGCTCGCGGGCGACATCGAGCGCCTGTTCAAATTTGCCTTCTTTAATCAGTTTGAGGAACTTGGCCGAGCCCGTGACGTTGGTACGCTCGCCTACGTTCACAAACAGGGTTTGAGCGTCGATAGTGAGTGGTTCCAAACCCGATAAACGGCAGGCGACGGGGATCTCTGGCAGTACACGTGGCGAGTGGGCTTCAACCGCTTCGCGAATGGTTTTGATGTGGGCAGGCGTGCTACCACAGCAGCCGCCGATGATATTCAGCAGCCCTTCACTCGCCCATTCTTGAATAACCCGCGCCATATCCTCTGGGGTTTCATCGTAGCCACCAAATTCGTTCGGCAGACCCGCGTTAGGGTGCGCAGACACATAGCATTCGGCAATGCGAGATAATTCTTCGACGTAAGGGCGAAGCTCTTTTGGCCCGAGGGCGCAGTTAAGGCCGATGGATAAGGGCTTGATATGGCGAAGGGAATTGTAAAAGGCTTCGGTGGTTTGTCCGGTAAGTGTTCGGCCAGAGGCATCGGTAATAGTACCTGAAATCATCACAGGTAAACGGTCTGGCGAATTTGGCCCAAAAAGTTCATCAAATACGGTTTCGATGGCGAACAATGCGGCCTTAGCGTTTAAGGTATCGAAAATGGTCTCGACCATAATGATATCGGCGCCGCCTTCAATTAGCGCTTTGGTTGATTCGCAGTAAGCGGTCACTAACTCATCGAAGTGAATATTGCGAAAGCCGGGGTCGTTCACATCTGGGCTGATAGAGCAAGTGCGGTTAGTGGGCCCGAGCACTCCGGCCACGTAGCGCGGTTTGCCCGTGGCTTTTTCGATTTCATCACAGGCCTCGCGGGCAAGGCGGGCACCTTCACGGTTAATCTCGGCGGACAAGGACTGCATATCGTAGTCGGCCATGGCGATAGTGGTGGCGTTAAAGGTATTGGTTTCAATGATATCGGCACCGGCATTGAGGTAGTCGATATGAATTTGCTTGATGATCTGCGGCTGAGTGAGCACTAACAAATCGTTATTGCCCTTCACATCGGTATGCCAATCCTTGAAGCGCTCGCCGCGATAATCCGCTTCCTCTAGCTTGTAGCCTTGGATCATAGTACCCATGGCACCGTCTAGGATAAGAATACGTTGCTCAAGCTGATTACGAATGTCAGCCAGGATTTGGCCAGCTTTTGCTCTCGGTATCGCCATAAATTATTACCTTTACTACAGCTAGATTATGTCTAAAAGTCGCCACCCTATGTGGAGTGCAACCTACTTTCGCCTTCGATGATTCTAATATTTATCGCTAATTTTATTAGCTTTTTGTTTTATGTTGTCACTACATCGCCTGATGCTTGCAGTGGCAATTCAGTTTAAACTCATTTGGACATTTAAACGTATAGACGTCCATAATACGCGACATGGGTTTATCAGGGCAAGGCTAAATCAAAGTCTAAGGTGAAGTTGATCATCTAGGGGACTTTGGGCTTGGCTGTAATGGCACCGCATCGGTTTTTAAGTATTCGAATTGCAATGGCAGTGTACCCGATTGCGGGCGCTGCTAGAAAGAAGTGGTTGTAAGCGTTGATTGTCAGTGAAGCAGGGGAGTGTCGATGAAGCGAGTGAGATTATTACTGCTGCGCCACGGTGAATGTGAGGGCGGGGCAATTTTAAGGGGGCGAACCGATGTGTCGCTCACTAAGAACGGCTGGCAGCAGATGGCTGCGGCAGTGGCCAAACATTCCGAGTTTGCTATTGATACTTGTCATGCAATCTATAGCTCGCCCCTAAGACGCTGCGCCGATTTTGCTAAGCAATTTAAGGATAAACTCTCCCTTGTCGATGGACTTAAGGAGGCGGATTTTGGTGACTGGGATGGCCAAAGCTTCGATGCCTTATATCAGGAATGTGGTGACATGCTTGATGCCTATTGGCAAAATCCGTGGGCGATAGCGCCGCCCAATGGCGAGAGCATGGCGCAATTTGAAGCGCGTGTCGATGCTGCTATCGATAGCATCTTAGATAATGTTTTTGAAAACAGCTTTATGGCATTAACCCAATCAAAACAAGCTAATGAATCTCAATTGGCAGCGCAAATGCAAAGCGAGCATATCTGGGTGATTACCCATGGCGGTGTGATTCGGCATTTAATGGCACGCGCCTTAGGTGCGGTGAGGGTGGCGGGATTCTATAGGCAATTATCGCTGCCCTATGGTGCTCTGGTGACCATTGAAGTCTTGCAAGAGGCAAATGGCACGCGTTACTGGCAATTAGAGTGGCCAACTTCTTCTACTTAGCACCAAGTCTCTAGCTCCTATAACCTAGCATCTAGCACTTAGTCTTGAGGAGATGATGAATTATTTAACTGTAATTTAAGTTTTAAACAGCATTGCCTAAACGGCAGGATATAGGATAATGCTAGCCCCAGATAGCTGAATGGATAGTGAAAACGCCACTATACCGTACAACTATCGCAGAGTTAGGTGTTGGGAATTTAACCTAAATGGCGAGCGCCACAGCTTAAGTTAAATCAACCCAAACATAATAGGGAATCGGGAAGCTCAACTGCCTGCCCGAACTGTGCCCGCAACTGTGAGGGGTGAATTTCACCTCGAGTCAGGAGACCTGCCTAATTCTGTTATCGCTGCGTGCAGCTTTAATTCTCGAGCGGGTAACTCGGGGGAGCAGAAGATGATATCAACGCCAGTTGTGCTGTTAGCCTGCAAGATGCAGGTTGCGGCGGTCTATTTTATGGGGGCAAGCCTTAAGTGAAGCCTGCTCCATCTATCGGTATGCCAGAGGCTGTTAAGCCTTCGTCTGAGCCAACGCCAATCTCACTCGCCCTCAATGTGCAGCAATTAAGCTGGCGTCACGATGACAAGGCTATTTTATCTCAGGTGAGTTTTACCCTTAATCAGGGTGAAATGCTCGGCTTGATAGGTCCTAACGGTGCGGGAAAGTCTAGCCTGCTACGCTGTCTGTACCGTTTTATCCAACCAACGGAGGGGAGTATCAGCCTTTTCGGTCAGGATATTGGACTATTTTCCCCTAAGACTTTTGCCCGTCAGGTGGCTGTGGTGCAGCAAGATACACCCCATTACTTCGAGATGAGCGCCGCGCAAATTGTTGCCATGGGCCTCACGCCGCACAAGGGCATGTTCGAGAGTCATTCCCACATCGATACCGACAGAGTGAATCAGGCTCTGGCTAAAGTGGGATTAAGCCATAAGAGCAATCAACAATACGAGCGTTTATCGGGCGGTGAAAAACAGCGCGCACTGATTGCCCGCGCTATAGTGCAGCAGCCTAAATTGCTGATTTTAGATGAGCCCACCAACCACTTAGATGTGCGATATCAAATTCAAATTCTGACCTTAGTGCGCAGCCTTGGCATCAGCGTCATTGCTTCTATCCATGACTTAAATCTTGCCAGCGCCCTGTGCGATAGCCTGTTGCTGTTAGACAAGGGCGAAGTCGTGGCTAAGGGGGCGCCTAAACAAGTGTTAACCGAGGCCAGTATTGATGAGGTGTTTGGCATTAAGGCGCGAGTGACGACCCATCCAGACCATGGAAATCCACAAATTAACTATTACTACGGTGTGACAAATAGCGATGATAACACTCGGCGGTCAGAGTCATCTGGGAATAACCCTAGGGAAGTTTGCGGGGGTAATCAATGAGACAGTCGTTTAAATATGCCATGGGGCAACTACTTGCACCGATTCTCACCCCCTTGGGAGCCCAGCAGTGGCTTATCTTGGGATTGGTGGTCTTTGCCCTTATTACCCCGATTGCGGCGGCAAGTTTTGGTGCGGCAAGCTCAGGCTTTGTGGATGTGCTGCATGTATTTATCAGTAAATTCAATCAACTTTTCTCATCCGAGATTCAGCCTGTCACCCGCTCAATGCTCGATAGAATCGTGTTTGAGCTGCGTCTGCCGCGTATTCTGTTGGCCTTTGTTGCTGGCGCAGGCCTGTCACTTGCTGGCAGTGTGTTGCAAACCGTGACTCGTAATCCCTTGGCCGATCCTTACCTGTTTGGGATTAGTTCGGGGGCATCCTTTGGCGCAGTGGTGATGTTGACCCTGTTTTCTCCATTGGGCAATCTCGATACCAGTATCAGTGAAGGATTGTTCAGCGGCGCCCTCGGCGGCTCATTTGGTGTGCATACACTGCTGTGGTTTAGTTTACCGCTAGGCGCCTTTATTGGCGCCAGTTTGTCTGTGTTGATTGTGTTAGCACTTTCTGGTCTTGGGCTTAACAGTCAAGTCGAACGCATGTTGCTCTCGGGCGTTGCCACCTCTTTTATGTTTGGCGCTCTGACCAGTTTATTGCTGTATTTTGCTAGCCCGCAGGCCACTGCCTCGGTGCTGTTTTGGAGCCTGGGCAGTTTTGCCAAGGCCAGTTGGTCTTTACTGTTATTACCTGCACTTGTCATTGGTACCAGTTTAGTTGTTATTCTGGCCTATAAACGGCAGATCCTCGCCCTGCAGGCGGGGGATGAAACCGCCCATACCTTAGGGGTGAACGTGCCTAAACTTAGGCTCAATATGTTACTGCTGTGCTCACTCATCACCGCCATACTAGTGGCTACCTGCGGTGGTATTGGCTTTGTGGGTTTGATGGTGCCCCATACGGTGCGGATGTTATTCCCAGGCCGTCAGCCGATAGTGTTAACGGCACTGATTGGCGGGTTATTTATGGTATGGGTCGATGTGCTGGCGCGCTGTTTATTAGGCAATCAGGAATTACCCGTGGGCATTATTACCGCCGCGATCGGTAGTTTTTTCTTTTTGCTGATCCTGCGTCGTCGCAGGGTATCCATCTGATAAGGTTTGTGCAATGTCTAACGTAGAAGTGTTATTTCAGATTACGCCTGTTAGTCATCTTAACGATGGTGTTATAGCGCAGAAAATCGATTTGAAAACTAAACCCCAGGGCTCACTTGGCAAACTTGAATCCCTTGCACTGCAAATTGCCCGTATTCAAGGAGCTGAATGCCTAAAGATTAACGCTCCAACCATGCTGGTCTTCGCAGGTGACCATGGCATAGCCCGCGAAGGCATTTCAATTGCGCCGAGTGAAGTCACTGCGCAAATGGTGCAAAACTTTGCCAATGGCGGCGCGGCCATCAATGTGTTTTGCCGTCAGCTCGGTTGGCAATTGGAAGTGATTGATTGCGGTATCTTGACTCCTTCTAAGGCTGAAGGCATTTGCTTGCAGCGCCTTGGGGCGGGGACTCAAGCCATCCATTTGGCTCCTGCGATGGATATTGCCACGGTGGATAAAGGGTTTGAAATGGCGCGCCAGTTGGTCGAGCGTCATTGTCAGGCGGGTTGTAATTTAATAGGTATCGGTGAGATGGGCATAGGCAATAGTTCAGCCGCATCAGCCATTATGGCGGCCATACTCAAGCTGGATGTAAAGGATTGTGTCGGGCGCGGTACCGGCATTAGCACTGAGGTGCTTGCGCGTAAAACCGAGCTGCTAGAATTGGCTCTGCGTCGTCATCAAAGTGAACTTGATTCTCCTAAACAGATTTTGGCCCACCTTGGCGGCTTTGAAATTGTGCAGATGACAGGTGCCATGTTAGCGGCGGCGGAGCGGGATATGTTGACTGTGGTCGATGGTTTTATTGCAACCGCCGCGGCGTTAGTGGCGGTCGCGATAGCGCCTAATGTGCGCGATTATTTGATTTTTGCCCATCAATCCGAGGAGCAAGGTCACCAAGCTATGCTCGCTCATTTGCAGGCTAAACCACTATTAGATTTGGGCCTAAGGTTGGGTGAGGGGACGGGGGCGGCTCTAGCGCTTCCGCTTATCCAAGCCGCAGCAAATTTTTACAATCAAATGGCGAGTTTTAGTGATGCCGGTATTGAGGCTGTTGTATGATGTATCTCGGCTAAGTTGTTTATTTAAAAAATAAAACTTTTAGCTGATTTCTTAAACCCAACGCAAGTGTTCACTCACTAAGGAAGCTTTATGTCAGAGCGCGAAAGCTGGCACAAAGAGATAGATTTGTTTTTAGTCGCCATGGGCTATTTTACCCGTATTCCTATGCCGAAATGGGTCGAAGTCGACACCGATAAACTCAATAAGGCCAGTCGTTATTTCGGCTTGGTGGGCCTATTGGTTGGTCTGCTGTGCGCGATTGTTTTCTGGCTCACTCAAAATTGGTTACCCGCAGGGGTTTCAGTGTTGCTCGCCATGGGCACAGGGGTGTTGCTCACGGGAGGCTTCCACGAAGATGGCCTTGCCGATACCTTTGACGGCTTTGGCGGTGGTCATACCGCTGAAGAAAAACTCAGTATTATGAAGGACTCGCGCCTTGGCAGCTTTGGCGCTATCGCGCTGGTGTTGTTCCTTGTGCTCAAATGGCAATTGCTGGTGGAACTAGCCCTGTACGACCCCGTCGTAGCGGGTTCGGCATTAATCGTTGCCCATACAGTTAGCCGCGTGGTTGCGGCGAGTCTTATCTTTACTGAGAAGTATGTGCGTGAAGATGCGACCAGTAAATCTAAGCCCCTGTCTCAACACCAAGGCATCAATGAGCTGTTTATTTTGATTGCTAGCGGTGTGTTGGTGTTACTGTTCCTTAAGGGCTTAGCGGCACTTTCATTACTGTTGGTGATGATAGGTTTACGCCGATTAATTGTGGTGATTTACCGTCGCCAAATCGGTGGCTATACCGGAGACACCCTAGGCGCTGCGCAGCAAATTTGCGAAATCGTCTGTTATTTAGTGCTACTGATTGTAGGTAGTATCCTGTGATCCATTTGGTGCTAGGCGGTGCCCGCAGTGGTAAGAGCCGCTATGGTGAATCCTTGGTAAAAGGCTTTGCCTTAAAAGGTGCCAAAGCGATTTATCTGGCAACGGCGACCGCCAAAGACGAGGAGATGGCTTCGCGTATCGCTAAGCACCAATTACAGCGTCAGGAAACAAATATTGATTGGCAGCTGGTGGAAGAACCCTTAGCGCTAACGGCTAAGCTAAAAGCCTTGGCCGCACCCGATAGCGTTATTTTGGTTGATTGTTTGACCCTCTGGCTAACCAATCAATTACTCGCTCAAGATGATGAAGAACCCGCATCGACCGAGTCAGATTTTGCCTTAGATTTTGCCAGAAGCAGCAAACGAACATCGCCTATCGAGGCATTGCATCGAGCCAAAACGGAATTTTTAGCTGCGCTTAGCGAGCTTGATGGCGAGGTGATTCTCGTCAGCAACGAAGTTGGCTCTGGGATTGTCCCCTTAGGTGAACTTAGCCGCCAATTTGTCGATGAAGCGGGCTGGTTAAATCAAGCCATTGCTGAGCTAGCTGATAGTGTCACGCTGGTTGTGGCGGGGTTGCCATTAACACTTAAATAGCAGTTATCGAATTTTCGTCGCCATGTCAGTAGCAAGCTTTATAAGGTAGATCGCTTGTTAACAGCGCCTTTTATTGCTTGTCTTATCCATTGAGAGATTTTCAATATCGCTTTTATGCCTGTATCTAATCACACAACCCAAGCCAATCTATCGGCTGAACAGCCAAAAACGGCTCGGCCATCAAAAGCTAAGGTATTGATGGTGCAAGGCACGACATCCGATGCGGGCAAGAGCACCCTCGTTGCTGGAATATGTCGATTACTCGCCCGTGAAGGGTTGAAAGTGGCTCCCTTCAAGCCACAGAATATGGCGCTAAATAGCGCGGTAACCGTCGATGGTGGCGAGATTGGCCGAGCTCAGGCGTTGCAGGCTGCAGCCTGTTTTCTTGCGCCTCACACGGACTTTAATCCGATTCTTTTAAAGCCGAGTTCAGATACCAATGCGCAGGTGATTGTCCATGGTAAAGCTTTGGAAACCTTAGATGCGGCGGCGTTTTTTGGCCCTGATTCGGCGGGGTATAAGCAGCGAGCGATGGAGGCGGTTATCACCTCCTTTACGCGCTTAAGTCAGCAATTCCAAAGCATTTTGGTGGAAGGTGCGGGTAGCCCCGCCGAGATCAATCTTCGTCAGGGTGATATTGCCAATATGGGTTTTGCCGAGGCTGTCGATTGCCCTGTGATCATCATCGCCGATATCGATAAGGGCGGTGTTTTTGCCCATCTGGTTGGCACGCTTGCACTGTTATCGCCCTCGGAACAAGCGAGGGTGAAGGGCTTTGTGATCAATCGTTTTCGCGGTGACATAGGTTTATTGCAACCGGGTATTGATTGGCTGGAGTCCTATACCCAAAAACCAGTGTTAGGGGTTTTGCCTTATCTGCATGACTTGTATTTGGATGCTGAAGATGCGCTGCCGATTAAGTCGTTCGACGAATCCCCGATACTGGCTACGCCACGCTTTAAGGTGCGAGTGTTGGTTTATCCTAGGATCAGTAACCACACCGACTTTGATCCCTTAAGGCTGCACCCCGATATCGATTTTGACTATGTATCATTGCAAAGTCTGGCGGCTAATTCCCAATCGGGCTTCCCATCGGCGGATCTGTGGATTTTACCGGGCAGTAAAAACGTGCGAGCCGATCTCAATTTTATGCGTTCCCATGGCTGGGATCGAGAACTTGCTCGCCACTTAAGATATGGCGGTAAAGTGCTGGGTATCTGCGGCGGCTATCAAATGCTCGGGCAAGCGATTGCCGATCCCCATGGCATCGAGGACGTCGCGGGGTCGATTGAAGGCCTTGGCTATTTGCCGATAACGACCCAACTTGAAGTGGCAAAACAGCTTAGAAGCGTCAGTGGTAAATTAACACTGCTGGATACTGAGATTGCTGTTAAGGGTTATGAAATCCATTGCGGCGTGTCCACTTATACGGAACAGCGCAAGGCACCACTGCAACTTTGTTGTCATGAAATGATCGATGCTGAAGTTTATGGCAGTTTAAGTCATAGCCCTTTAAATGAAACAAGTTGGAGCGATGGCTGCTTAAGTGACGATGGATTAATCCTTGGCACTTATCTTCATGGGTTATTCGATTGCCCTGAGGCCACAAAATTAATTCTGCGCTGGGCGGGATTTACCGCTGCATCGGGTATCGACATTGATGCCCAGCGTGAAATCCAGCTGGAGCGCTTAGCCGATGTACTCGCTGAACATATAGATTTGCCACGTTTATATTCGATTCTCGATGGCAAATAGTAAAGACAATAGACAGATTTGAAGAGGGGACATAATGGAACAGCCAAGCGATAACTCAGAACAAAAGGCTGAGCGCCACAAAGCGCGCCAGCAAAAACTTAAAGCTGGGGTCGATGCTAAAATTGCTGCCGCCCAGGATGAAAAGGGCATTTTGTTGGTGCTTACTGGTAACGGTAAGGGTAAATCCACCGCAGGTTTTGGCACTGTTGCCCGCGCCGTTGGGCATGGGCATAAAGCCGCTGTGGTGCAATTTATTAAGGGCACTTGGGAGTGTGGCGAGCGAAAACTACTTGAAGGTGCAGGGGTTGCCTTTGAAGTCATGGGAACAGGTTTTACCTGGGAAACCCAAGATAGGGAAAAGGATACCGCAGCCGCGCTTAAGGCATGGGAAGTCGCCGAGCAATGGCTTAAGGATGAGAGTATCCAATGCCTGCTTCTCGATGAACTGACTTATATGGTGAGTTACCACTACCTAGATCTAGAGCGGGTGCTCACAGCCCTAAAAGAACGTCCACCGATGCAGCATGTCATTATTACTGGCCGCGCTTGTCATCGCGCCATCATCGAACTTGCCGACACCGTTAGCGAAGTGCAGCCGATTAAGCATGCCTTCGAGGCGGGAATTAAGGCGCAGCCCGGTTTTGATTACTAGGCTAGTTCCTTATAAAACAAGCTTTATGCGCAATAAAAAGGATGATCATGTTTAAGCGGATAATCTATCGACTGAGTCAAGCAAAATCAGTCGGATTCAACTTAATGTTGGCCCTTAGTTTAAGCTGCATTGCATTGCCAAACACAGTAAATGCTGAGCCTGCGAAGCGAATAGTGGCACTTTCACCCCACGCCGTTGAAATGCTTTATGCCATAGGTGCGGGTGATCAAATTATCGCGGCCACCGATTATGCTGATTACCCTCAAGCCGCGACCAAATTGCCACGGGTAGGCGGTTATTACGGGGTGCAAATTGAGCGCATTATGGAGCTGCATCCTGACCTGATTGTGGTTTGGGATAGCGGCAATAAGGCCGAAGATATTCATCAGCTTAAATCCCTTGGCTTTACACTCTACAGCAGTTCACCTAAGACCCTTGAGAGTGTTGCCAATGAACTCGAAGAGTTAGGCGCGTTAACGGGACATAATGCACAAGCTAAGGAAGTGGCCGCAGATTATCGCAAGCAGTTACAAAATCTTAGGGATGAAAATGCCGTTAAATCCAGACCTAAAGTATTTTATCAGCTTTGGTCAACACCCTTAATGACGGTCTCTAAAAACAGTTGGATCCAACAAATTATTGATGTCTGCCATGGGGAAAACGTCTTCTATAGTGCGGCGAGTGATTATCCTCAAGTGAGTATAGAGAACGTGCTGTTGACCATGCCTGAGGTAATCCTTCGCAGCGAGGAGGAGGGCAATATTCAGGGAATGGATTGGAGTCAATGGGGCGAAATTCCTGCCGTTAAAAATCAACAAATCTATCAACTCAATGCAGACC
Organism: Shewanella acanthi; assembly: GCF_019457475.1. NCBI lineage: Bacteria > Pseudomonadati > Pseudomonadota > Gammaproteobacteria > Alteromonadales > Shewanellaceae > Shewanella > Shewanella acanthi. The sequence continues at coordinate 3,203,040 of NZ_CP080413.1, read as the reverse complement.
TTTTACACAGAGCAACTCCAAGGGCGCTGCTGGGGGTTAATGCGCTATGCGAAACCTTGGATAACGCTAGGGGGCATGAAAAACAATAATCTTAACATTGGGTGATTTGCTGGTAATCTATAATACTTTTATATAAATGGAATCCAAGTTAATGAATACCCTACTGATTTGCCTCTTTATCGCCATGTTATTACCCTACCTCAGTAAAATGCCCGTGGCTTTTGCTATGGCTAAAGCGGGGGGGTATGACAATAATCATCCCCGCAGCCAGCAGGCACAGCTTACCGGTTTTGGTGCCAGAGCCGTGGCAGGGCACCAAAATGCTTTTGAGTCGTTACTCATTTTTGGTCTGGCTGTCGTGACGCTGATTGCAGCGGGTAAGGTTAATGTTACCGCTGAGTATTTTGCTATCGGGCATGTGCTAGCCAGAGTTGTTTATCAAGTGCTGTATCTGATGAACCTAGGAACATTGCGTTCATTGTCTTGGTTTGCGGCCATCTTCTGCTCATTTGGGGTGTTTTTCCAAGCCTTCTAGTCTTTCTGCACTCAATACGCCAAAAAAGCCGTTTTGCTCAGTTGCCGTCGAGATTTTGTCTTTTGGTGATTGCTTGCGGATTTTTTGGCGCCTTATTTTTATTGTCAAAATCATGGAAAATCCAATGGTGATTATTGTTTTTTGACGGCTTAGAGCTGCAATTTATTGTCAAATGCTAAAATGATGATATTTAAGATTTTTGTTGTTTTCTATCCTATTGATAATTGGTGTTAATTTGACGATTTTAAGCCAGTAAATTGACAGTTTTCTTTCTAAAAAACCTCAGCTATAGTCAGTTTCGTTGATACATTTGTTGGGGTTTAGATACCATGTTACGTCCTCTGATCTATGGCCTAGTGGCCTCTGCATGTTGGTTTATTTACCAAGATGTTTCCGCCTATTACGGAGTGGAGACTTTCGATAAGCCCTTTATCGAACACGTGCAACGTAAGGTTGAGGAGCGAAAGGCGAAGGCCGCTCTAGAGCAGTTCGCTCAGGAAGCCAGCCAAGCCGCAATTGAATGCAGCCGCGATAAGACATGTACCTAATTGACCGTCACCCGTATCAATGTTGATCTTGCTGCGCAAAGTGAGAAAGTGGCTAAACTAGTGTTGCTCAAAGAAAAGTTTAGCCACAGACGAAGAGGGGCAAATAACCATATTTGCCCCTCTTTGGGATTAGAGTTTTTTTCTTGTAGTCTGCATTCCAAACTAAAAAGTCATTTTTGATGTGTTGGTTTGGTTCTTTAGACAAATTCAAACACAAATCTAAGTTTATCTGCCAAAGTTAAATCCAAATTGGTGGGATTCTCCCCCCACAAGATGAGCCGGCTTAAGCCTTGATACATAGATTAATCAAAAATTAGGTTAATCAAAAATTAATTTAATCAAATAAATAGTGCCTTTCGAAAATCTAAGGTCCAAGTAGCTTTTGCTCACCTATGCGGTTTACATACCTGACACACTACAAGATTAATCCCTAAGACGGTTTTACATAAATACGGCGTTGCCGAAGCGCTTGTACGCCAATCATATAATGATTTTCTTCCTTTAAGTCTGACTCGGGCAATGATCTTTAGAAGTAGTCAGTAAGTCTTTACATAATTATTAACTACTTACCTCTATACAGATTTCGATTTGTGCTGTTATTATTCCGTCAGTTTTTTGACTTTTAACGGATTGTTGACTGATATGGAAATCACTAAGATCAAAATCAACACTGGATTTACGCTCATTGAATTGATGGTTGCCGTTGCAATAGTCGGCATTCTGGCCAGTATTGCGTTACCGTCTTATCAGGAGCATGTGCGTAACACCCGCAGGATTGATGCACGTGATGCATTGATTAATGCCGCCCAGAGTCTGGAGCGTCAATACACCTCAACCAATGCCTATACCGGTGGCACTATTACCGAAGATGTCGCGTTTTCCTCCCCTAGCGGTTACTACAGCGTGACGGCTACCGAACTCACCGCTGGGACTTATACCTTAGTCTCAACGGCTAATGCCCCCCAAGACAAAGACGTTGCCTGTAAAACCATGATTATCACCCACCAAGGCACAAAGACGCCTGAGGCCTGTTGGTAGCCATACAATCAAAGCGAGCGCATGGATGAGCACGAAAAAAATTCAAGGTTTTACCTTAACTGAACTTATGGTCGTTGTGGCCATAGTGGCAATCATAGCAGGCATTGCTGCCCCCTCATTTGCGGCCATGATCCGCGAAAATACCGCACGCACTCAGGCCAATGAATTATTGGCATTGGCGAATTTCGCTCGGTCAGAAGCGATCAAACGCCAATCCGATATTCAAGTTGCTATCACTTCCTCGGGTGCCTCTGGTTGGAAGGCTCAAATACTGTCTGGCACTGAGTTACTGAAGGAAATGGATAAGTCCAGCAGTGTAGTTAGCGTGAGTGCTGCCAACTTAGGTTTTGATATGCGCGGTCGGCGCACTAGTACGAATAACTGTGTCAGTGTCAGCTACAGCAGTTACGCAAAACAGTTACAGGTTGGACTCGGGGGAAACCTCAAAGTGATTAATGGCAACTGCTCATAGCCTTAAGATTTATAAGCACAAGTGTATGGGAAATGGAATGAACAAGTGTAAGCAAAAGGGATTTTCTCTAATAGAAGTCTTGGTGACTTCCTTTATTGTGGCCTTTGGGATTTTGGGGATGGCGGCTTTGCAGCTTAAGTCACTCCAGGCCGCGCATTCGGCTTATCAAAGAACAATCGCCAGTGTGATTGCAATGGATGTGGTTGAGCGTCTTTGGGCCAATATGGCCATGGATACTCAGCTTGACGAAACTGAGTTGCAGGAACAATCCCTCGCACACTGGCAGCAGACGACGGATAGCCGTCAGTCGTTACCCGGTTTGGGGCTCACGCTAACCAATACCACTGGTAATACCTATGTGATTACTGTGGCGTGGGGAGAGTCCCGCTTTGGGGCAAATGATGTGCCGTCGCAGTTTATCTACTCCGTCGATCTCTATCCCAGTAGTTGAGGCCTGCCATGCACAAAATCATTTCACTATTTAACTTCAATCAAGCTAATCCCAATCAAGTTAAAGCTTATCAAGCGGGGTTTACGCTCATTGAGTTGATGGTCAGCCTTACACTCGGGCTAGTCGTCATGCTGGGTGCATCGCAGATTTTTATCAGTGTGAATAAGGCTTATAGCGAAACGGAGCGGTTTGCCCAGTTGCAGGGCGATTTGTCACTTATCAGCGACATGCTCGCATCGGACGTACGAGAGGCCTCTGAGGTTAGCATTGTCCCCGATGCAAACGGCAACAGTATACTGACTCTGACATTAGCTGCTGGCGATATTGTTTATACCTTAGCTAGCGGTAATTTAAATCGCACTCAAGCTGGTGTAACTGAAACCATGACGGAACAAGGCGCGAGTTTTACGAGTGAATGTATTGCCTCAGATCTAAGTGCTTCGTGTACCAGCCCTATCATGCTTAAGCTTGCTGTCGGACTTAATTCAAAGGATGGCGCCACAACTCATGTTCACTTAGTCGAATTTAATGTCGCGATACGTAATAACGTGTTAGCGGTTAAGTTTGCCAGTTAGATGACAGTTTTTGAGCTATTAACAAATGATTTTCACTCATAAATAACTGCATAAAAGGGAATTGTATGCAAGCAAAACAAAAGGGAGCGGTTTTAGCCATAGGGCTGATATTTTTACTGATCATCACCATTATCGGCGTCGCAGGATCGGGGCATTCGCTTTTAGGTGAGCGTATGGCCGGTAATAACAAACAGATTTCTGAAGCTTTTATGGCCGCTGAAACCGGGCTCGTCAACGCGGTCACTTGGCTCGATAACCCAGATAATGAAGCATCATGGGGTGAGGTGGACGTGAGTCGAAGCGCCATCAATGCCATTGCCGTTTCAGCTCAAAGCGGCAGCGCTGCTCGTTGGCAAATAGACAGTTTGGACTTTGATGACGATGAGGCCACTATTGTCAGTTGTGGGGCTATTAATGGCTCAGCGGTGCGCCGTTGTATCTCCAGCACGTATATCAAAGGCTCCGGTGGTGGCAATCTGGCCGCTATGAATATTATTGGTAACATCACGGATTTTAAAGAGGCTAACAGCGCTAACTTCACTGTGACTGGTGGCGATGGCGGCCCCGCGCTAGCGACCAATTCGGCGGCGAATGTCACGCTCATTACCAACAAGATCCCAGTTAATAGAATGCAAAACTATGTCGGTGGTATCAAAGAAGTCAAATTCGACGATCCCTTTGGTGATCCTGAAAAAATGAACCAATTTATCGAAGGTATAAAAGCTCAATATGACTACTTGTTGATAAATGATCCCTCAAAGGCGGGGTCTATCAGGATTGGGAATGGTAATAAAATGACCTTTGATTTAGGTACTAAAGCATCACCCAAGATTACTTACTATGAGGGCGATGTGACAACGAGTGGTAATGCTGCCATAGGCGCAGGCATATTGGTTATCGTCGGGAATTTAACCATATCTGGTAACATTCTAGATTTTGATGGGCTTATTGTCGTCACGGGGCAGTCATTCACCCTTAATGGTGGTGGCAGCAATAACAATAACGTTATTGGAGCGATAGTGTTCGCTAACCCTGTTAAAACAGGCGATAGTTGGTCTTTTGGTGAAGCTAATGCCACCTTCGACTTTACGTTTAATGGTGGTGGTAACGGTAAAACTGCTTTTACCTATGATAAGCAAGCGCTGAGCAATGCGTGGGCCTTACTCAGTGATGGTAATGCAGCCAAGACACTTTGGCAGGTTGATAGTTCAAGCAGCGGTGCTGCGAGTAAAAGTAAAGTCACCAATTGGAGTGCTTATACCAATTAATAAATCGGATATGCATCATCCTGTTTAATAAGTAGCCAGTGTCAAAGCTAGCTAAATCGAATTAAGTGCTATTTTGCAGAGCCTAATGGCTGAACGTGGAAAGCATATCAAGCACCACTTGATTGATAGCAATTAAGTGGTCGCAAAACTCCACATATTTTGTATCAATCCATCTTTAACTTCAAACACCACCATGACCTCAAAGGGCTCATCTCTAAGCCCTGTAATCCTTTCATGGTCGACGACCTTTTTGCCTACCACCATGCGGCTCATGATTTCGGCATATAGGTTCGGCATGTAGGGTTGGCAGATTGAAGCGTTCATTCCGATAGAACTCACTAAAGGCCTGTTTGCCACGGATAACAGGCTCAGTTGCTGGTGGGCGATAGATACACACATCATCGCTAAATAGCGGGATAAAGGCGGCTAAATCGTGATTGTTATAGGCTTCAAGCTGCGCTTGTACCAGCGACTGCGCTGAGGGTTGCTCGTTTAAAGCGGCCATGGGTGACACTTTCATTAATCACAACGCCATTCCAAATTGGAACTTCAGATACTAATACGGCCGCATCAGCGGCCGTATCATTTCGATCATATAATCAATCATTCAATCAATAGCTTATTGAAGATTACTCAACTTGCCATTCGATGGTTTCGCCTGCGCGAATGGGGACCACTTGGGTATCACCTAATGGGTAAGTCGCTGGCACATCCCATGATTTTTTCACGAGCGTGATAGTGTCGCTGTTGCGTGGCAGATTGTAGAAATCTGGGCCGTTGAAGCTGGCAAAGGCTTCGAGTTTATCCAGAGCGTTGACCGATTCGAAGGCTTCGGCATAAAGCTCGATTGCCGCGTGGGCGGTGTAAGAACCTGCGCAGCCACAGGCGGCTTCTTTGCGATCTTTCGCGTGTGGCGCAGAGTCTGTGCCTAGGAAGAATTTCTTGTTGCCACTGGCGGCAGCCGCGAGCAGTGCTTGCTGGTGGATGTTACGTTTTAAAATTGGCAAACAGTAGAAGTGTGGGCGAATACCACCGGCGAGCATATGGTTGCGGTTATATAGCAGGTGATGGGCGGTAATAGTTGCTGCCACATTGTCAGAAGCTGACGTCACAAAGTCGACCGCATCCTTAGTGGTGATGTGCTCGAGCACAATCTTAAGATCGGGAAAATCGGTAACGATCTTGCTTAAGGTATTTTCGATAAACACTTTTTCGCGATCGAAGATGTCGATGGATGAATCAGTCACTTCACCGTGAACCAAGAATAACATGCCCACTTCCTGCATTGCCTGCAGCGCTGGGTAAATGTTTTTCAAATCGGTTACACCCGAATCTGAGTTAGTGGTTGCGCCAGCAGGGTAGAGCTTAGCGGCAACAATCTTACCCGAGGCTTTAGCCTTGCGGATTTCGTCAGGACTGGTTTTGTCAGTCAGGTACAACACCATTAACGGTTCGAACTGCGCGCCTTTACCCACTTGCGCCTTAATGCGATCGTAATAGGCGAGCGCAGTTTCAGTATCTATGGCTGGGGGAACTAGGTTTGGCATCACAATCGCGCGGCCCATATAGCGGCTAACGTCGCGCACTGTATCTGGAAGTTGTGCGCCGTCTCTTAAGTGGATGTGCCAATCGTCTGGGCGGGTAATAGTGAGTGTTGTCATAGGGCTAACCGTTATTATCAATGTTTCTACTGCGAGGGTGCGGGGATCTTATGTGTCAGGGATTTTACTGTAAAGGGAAACTCGGTACTTAAGGTGAATAAATCTGCCAAGGCGGCTTATTTTCTGTGCTGATTGTCTTCAGTTGTATGTTCAGATGCGGACACTTTTAGCTCTTTAATGCGGACACTTTTAGCCATTAGACGAGGGTGTCCGCGGACATAATTATACATGAATTAATTTAACTGTTTGAAAATAAATGATTATAAAGTTTGGCACGCCCATTGCTATCACAGTGATATTCATAAGCAATTGTGTCCGTTGAACCCGTTAAGGGGGATATCGACAGGGAAACGAGTTTCGCCATGATTAAAGATACCAGCGGCCAAGATGTGGTGCTGACACCATCGACCGGCCAACGCCTTAAACTACCTGTGATTGTGGGCTGCTGTACCCTATTAGTTAGCGCCTTAGTTTGGGCGAGTTTTGGAAGTTCAACTGCCACTCAATCGATGAGCCGCGCTGATATCACCACCGCCAAACTCTATGTCGGCACGCTTACCCGCGATGTGGCAACCTCTGGCAAGATTGTGGCCGCCAACGCCCCCATACTGTATAGCACCGAAGAAGGTACAGTGACTCTGCTTAGCAATCCGGGTGATACGGTGAATAAGGGGGATTTAGTTGCCAAACTCGAAAGCCCAAGCCTGACGAACAAACTCGAACAGGCCAAGTCTTTATTGGTCAGTATGGAAAGTGCGCTTGAGCGTGGCAAGTTAGATGCAAGACGCACTCAACTGCAGGTCAATCAAACCTTAGATATGGCCACTGTGGATTTAGAGGCGGCGGACCGCGAAAGCCGCCGTGGCGATCTGCTTATCCAAAGCAAACTCATCAGCGAAATCGATTACGAGAAAGCGAAGGATGAACTCCACAAGGCTAAGCTGAAGTTCAAGCATGCCGAGCAGGAAGTCGCGCTCACCAAAGATACACTCACCTTTGAATTAAAAAACAAAGCCCTCGAGGTCGACAGGCAAGCGTTAGCAGTACAAGAACTGGAACGTCAGGTCGAAGCCCTCAATATCAAGGCCCCAGTGGGTGGCATTATCGGTAACTGGTTAACCGAGCAAAAAACACGCTTAAGTGCTAATCAACCCATTCTCACCGTTGTGGATTTAAGTGCCTATGAGGCCGAGTTAGCTGTGCCAGAGTCCTACGCCGACGAACTGGGATTAGGCATGGAGGTTGAACTGAGTTTCGGCGAACTTAAGTTAATGGGTAAGTTGTCTTCTATTTCCCCCGAGGTACGTAATCGCGAGGTCACGACTCGGGTGCAGTTTGCTCAAAGTGACAGCCTGAAACTGCGTCAAAACCAACGTATTTCTGCCCGTATTTTATTAGACCACAGGGCCAATGTGCTGATGGTGAAACGGGGTGCCTTTATGAACATGGGGAGCGAAGAGGCCTATCAAATTGATGGTGATGTTGCGACCCGTCGTGACATTAAGCTTGGCAGCACCAGCATGAGTCAGGTGGAAGTACTCGAAGGCGGTAAAGCAGGGGATGAGTGGGTTATTTCAAGCCTCGAAAGCTTCAATCATGCCGAGCAAGTGAAGTTGTACTGATGAATATGTCAAATGAGTTAAAGAGGGAATATTCATCTACCGCCCACGGCTGAGCATTAAGGTAAGGCATTGAGTGCAGGGTCTGCGGTGAAAGTTGGAGGGACGCAATATGCAGCATAAATCATTTACTATCAGTGCATTACTGTCATCAAAAGTGATGGGGATGTTGGCGTTGGTGCTTTTAGTGGTGGCGGTGGAGTTCAGTATTGGCGAGGCCAATAGCTGGTTTTTACTCGGACTGAATTTACTGGAGTGGACCAATCCCGTTCAGACGCAGCAAATAGGTCAGGCTTCGATGCTTAATGCTGAGGTCATCCTTGGCACTTTAAATGGGTTAGCTGAGCTGGTGTTAATGCTATTGAATCGATAGCACTGAGTTGAATACTGCGGGGCGATGATGTGATTGATGCCCGTTGCTTAGTGGTGATAGAGAAAAGTTGACGAATTTAAGCGGGCATATAACAGCAGTTTATGCAGCGAAATACGAGAATATTAAAGGAAATTAAAATGTTATCAATGAAGAGTGTGAGCAAGGTTTTTAAAACGGACCTCGTCGAAACCCATGCGCTGCGGGACTTTAATCTTGAAGTGAATGAAGGTGAGTTTGTCGCTGTTACTGGCCCATCGGGCTCGGGAAAAACTACCTTCCTTAATATTGCGGGTCTGCTTGAAGGCTTTACCCACGGCGACTATTTTCTCGATGGCATCAATGTCTCTAACCTCAGTGATAACAAGAGTGCTGCTGTACGTAACGAGAAAATCGGCTTTATTTTCCAAGGCTTTAACCTAATTCCTGACTTAAACCTCGCCGAGAACATCGAAGTACCACTGCGTTACCGTGGCTTTAACGGTAAGGAGCGTAAGCGCCGTGTCGAGCAGGCCTTAGAGCAGGTTGGTTTAGCCTCGCGGATGAAACATTTACCAACTCAACTATCGGGTGGTCAGCAGCAACGTGTGGCGATTGCCCGCGCCTTGGCCGGTGAGCCGCGATTCTTACTCGCCGACGAACCTACGGGTAACTTAGATAGTTTAATGGCCCGCCAAGTGATGGAATTATTAGAGAATATCAATCAGTCGGGCACAACGATCATCATGGTCACCCACGATCCTGAGCTCGCTCGCCGCGCCCAACGAAATATCCAGATTGTCGATGGTCAAGTGTGTGACTTTACTATGTATCAGCCCCATGGCGTCCACAGCAGTTCCCACGACACTGCCTCTCACGCTTCAAAGAATGAACTCGATAAATTAGTGGCTAACGCCAAGGCCTAGGAGCTTCTATGTTCTTCTATTACTTAGACTTAGCTTGGCGTAGCATCAAAAAAACGCCCATGCTCTCGGCCTTGATGGTGATGGCGATTTCCATCGGTATCGGGATTACCATTACGACCCTTAACATCTACAAAATGATGTCAATTAACCCCGCGGGTGAGAAATCGAGCCAGCTCTATGCGGTGCAGCTCTGGAGCCAAGGGCCTGATACTTGGGATAGATTCGATTCGCAAATTACCTACCAAGATGGTTTTAATTTGCTAAGAAGCGAAGTTCCAACCTATCAAACCTCGATGTTCCGTACTGGCGGCGCTGTGCAGACTGACGATCCCAATCTATTGCCCGCGATGCAATCGGTGCGGGTGACCAATAATGATTTCTTTCAGTTATTTGCGATTGATTTCCAATATGGTCAGGCTTGGGATGATAGCGTAGATACGTCACCTCGTTATGAGGTGGTGTTGTCGGATGAACTAAACCAAACCCTGTTTGCGGGTAAAAATAGCGTCGGCAAAACGGTGTATTTCAACGCTAAAGCCTATCAGGTGGTTGGGGTACTTAAACCCTGGGCGCCGAGTCCGAATTATCATGACCTCAATAACGGCTCTTTTGGTGAAAGCGACAAGATGTACGTGCCCTATTCATTAGCGCCTATCGAGGAGTATCAGAGCTGGGGGAACACCAATGGTTGGAATTATGAGTCGGTGGATACCTATGCTAAACGCTTAACTTCGGAAAAACACTGGACCCAGTATTGGGTGCAATTAGATACGCCAGCCCAAGTGGAAGAGTATCGCCAATGGTTAAATAACTATATCGAACAGCAGAAAAAACTTGGCCGTTTCACTTCGCCTAAAGCTGCCGCGCAATTTTTGGATGTCGCCCAATGGTTGGACTTTAACAAAGTCGTGCCTAAGGATAACAAGATCCTTGTAGGCTTGAGTTCGTTGTTCCTATTAGTTTGTCTCGTCAATATGTTAGGTCTGCTGCTATCTAAGTTCCTGCGCCGCGCTCCCGAGATTGGTGTACGCCGCGCGATTGGTGCTAGCCAAGGGCAAATTTTTGCTCAGCATATGGTTGAAGTGTCTCTAATGGGTCTTCTCGGTGGCTTATTAGGGCTTGGCTGGGCATGGGGCTCCCTTTTACTGCTTACTAAAAAGTTTGAGCTGCAGGCATCACTCACGCACCTCGATGCCAGCATGTGGGTTATTGCGCCTGTGATTGCGATTGTTGCCGCGATTCTGGCGGGAATTTATCCGGCATGGCGCGTATGTACCACTAATCCAAGTGTCTATCTTAAGAGCCAATAATCGGGGGCTGTATGCTACATATCAAACCAATTCTGAGTGGTTTACTGCGAAGCAAAAGCGGCCCCTTGCTGCTGTTAATGCAGATGATCTTATCGGTCGCCATTGTGGCAAACGCCAGTTTTATTATCACGGAACGCTTAAATTTGATGGCCCGTGAGTCAGGGGTTGAAGAGGCACAAGTCTTCGACTTTACGATTTATCACTTTGACAAATCGACGGATCTCGTTGCACAAAATATCCGTGATTTAGATATTCTGCGCACTCTGCCAGGGGTAATCGATGCATCGCCGACTTCCATGGTGCCGCTCAGTGGTGGTGGCTGGTCGAGTAACTTTAAGTTATCGCCAGAGAAGGACTCTAAGTCGAGTCCAAACTCGGCCATGTATTTAGGCGATGAGCACTTTATCAATACCTTAGGCGTTAAACTTATCGAAGGACGCAACTTCTACCCGCAGGAGATCACCAACGAATTTACTGAGTCCGGTGGTAAAATGCTTGTTTCTAAGGCCTTAGCGGAAAAAATTTGGCCCGATGAATCGCCGCTGGGCAAGCGCCTCTACATGGGGACTCAGCAGTTTGAGATTATTGGGGTGATTGAACGTCTGCAACATGCTTGGGTAGATAACGATAACCTCGAGTTTAGTACCGTGATGTCAGTCGATTTAACCTCGGAGTTTAAGCATTACCTGGTACGTGCTAAGGCCAGTGATATAGAACATCTTAAGGTAAAAATCCCTGAGGTTTTGCATAAAGATAACCAGAGCCGCGTGATTGAAGGCTTTAAAACCATCGCCGAGCGCCGGATTGAGGCTTATCGAGACCACGAACTGATGGCAACAGTATTGACTATGATGGTGATATTGTTGCTGCTTATCACCTCCCTAGGCGTAACGGGGATGGTGATGTTTAATATTCAGCGCCGTACTAAACAAATTGGAACTCGCCGCGCCCTTGGTGCTAAAAAGCGCGACATTATCAGTTACTTCCTGGTTGAGAATTATCTGTTGTGTCTAGTGGGAGGAACCATCGGTGTGCTGCTGGCCATTCAATTAGGGAAACAGCTGATGAACTTCTACAGTTTACCTATGCTGGAACTGAGTTATCCGCTGCTCACTGTCGTAGGCTTGTTTATGGTCACTACGCTGGCCGTGTATATGCCAGCGCGCAAAGCGGCTAAAATCTCCCCTGCAACGGCAACACGTAGCGTTTAATTGGACAGACTGAACTATAAGAGTGCAATAACATTAGAGGGTTATTGCACTTTTTGTTACTTTAAAGCGAATCGTTATACTTAAGGAAACACAAGCCAATATGGATACCATCCTGATTGTCGACGACAACCACGCCATCTGTCAGGCATTAGCCCTAATGCTGGAGATCAATGGTTATCGAGTGTTGACTTGCCATACGCCAGAAGATGCCCTCGAGCTTGTCTCGGCCCAAGAGATTGAGTTGGTGATCCAAGATATGAACTTCAGCCGCGATACCACATCCGGTGAAGAGGGCAGGCAGCTTTTTTACGATCTGCGTGAACGTCAGGCGGATTTACCCATTATCTTGATGACGGCTTGGACTCAGTTAGAAACCGCAGTTGAATTAGTGAAAGCCGGTGCCGCCGACTATATGGGTAAACCGTGGGATGATGCTAAGCTTTTAAATACCATAGCAAATCTGATTTCACTGCATAAATTATCCCGTACAAACCACAAGCTTGAGCGGGTCAATCAGCAGCGCCAAATGGCGATTGCCGATGCCGATTTATGCGGCATTGTTTTTGGCAGTGGCGCCATGCAGCGTTGTATCGATCTTGCGCTGCAACTGGCGCGTTCCGATGTTTCTGTACTGATTACAGGCCCTAATGGCGCGGGTAAAGATAAGCTCGCCGATATCATTCACGCTAATTCTCCCTTAAAAAACAAACCCTTTATTAAGGTTAACGTAGGCGCTCTGCCCGTGGAGCTGCTTGAGGCCGAGTTGTTTGGCGCAGAAGCAGGTGCCTTTACGGGTGCGACTAAGGCGCGTATTGGCCGTTTCGAAGCTGCCGATGGTGGCACGCTGTTTTTAGATGAAATAGGTAATCTGCCACTCTCGGGCCAAGTGAAATTACTGCGGGTATTGCAGACGGGTGAGTTTGAACGTTTAGGAAGCCATAAAACGATAAAGGTTAAGGTGCGGGTTATCAGTGCGACAAACGCAGATTTAGCGCAGGACATTGCCGAAGGCCGATTCCGTGAGGATTTATTCTATCGCTTGAATGTGATTGAACTGGCGTTAGCGCCACTTAATCAGCGCACCGATGATATTCTGCCCTTAGTGAAACACTTTGTCGGTAACGGCTTTAGTTTAACTAAACCTGCGCAGCAGGCGCTGCTGCAGCATCGCTGGCCAGGCAATGTGCGTGAGTTAGAGAATGCCTGTAAACGGGCCGTACTACTTGCCCAAAGTCCGCTGTTAACCGAGGCCGATTTTGGTTTGGTAAGGGTGAAGTCAGCCCCAGATATGCCAGTGTTTCAGCCTGAATCTGTGGTGCTCCCTGCAAGTGCGATGCTTGCAAAGAGCGGTATGAATGGTGCTGATGAAAATCATGCTGAGAGCATGGATGTGAGCCGCGAGGAGATTGAAGCGGCGCTTAAACTCCATAATGGAGTGATTGCTCGGGTCGCTAAGGCATTAGGCCTGAGTCGTCAGGCACTGTATCGGCGGATGGATAAATTTGGGTTAGAGAAATAAGGTGATGCCTTGGCACGTATCAAAGGCTGTATGGTGAACTCAATGACTTGCAAAAACCTGTTGGCGGGTAATTAAAATTGCAGCTTCGAACCAAACTTATCATTTATTCGATGGCATGTTGCGCACTTGGGGTGATTATCTCCTTGAGTCTGATGCATTATTTTGCACCCAGTCAGCCACAGTTAATGAGCCAGCCTTCGAACTTACTAGAAGCTCCCGAACTCCCCGATTTATCTGACATCGAAGTGCCAGAGATTGATTTAGAACACCTCAAGGAAACCTTAACAGCTATCGATACTGCCATCGATATGACTGAGCAAGTGCAAATAGCGCTCTCGATGCAGGAAAAAATCAGGGCTGAGCAAATTAAGATTGAACTGCAGCAACTTGAGAAGCTTAAGGAGGAGCAATTACAACGCAGTATGATGCGCCTCGAGCAGCTCAAAGAAGGGCTTTATGGTAGTGCGCCGTATTCCGCAGTACCTATACCGCCGATGCCTGAACTTCCCCCCGTTAAATTACCGACGATTAATCAGGTCGCTGAGACAATCAATCCCCCGTCCTGGGTCGATGGGTTGTTGTTATTGCTGTTGGCCTGTGGTGTGTGCGGCATAGGTGTTGCGTTTTTAACGCGCCATTTAGGCCGCAGTCTTAATGCACTTGAGGTAGGGCTGCTCAATTTTAACGATAACGACTTTAGCGTCAGCATTCCCGAGGTGGGTGAAGGGCAGCTTAAAGCATTAGCCCATCTTTTTAATGAATCCGCGGGTAAGCTTCGTCAGGAGCGCCAATATATTTACCAGCGCGAATTGCTGCTCGATAAGGTTATTCAAAGCTCGCCCAATGTGATGTTACTGCTCAATGACCAGCAAAAGCTGATGTATGCTAATGATGCGGCTCGCCATTTATTCCAAATAAAGGGCAAGATGGAGGGGCTGCATCTTGATGATTTACTTGCGAGTCTTCCTGAGGTTTGGAGCCATGCCCTTAAGCAGGAAAAGAGCGGGCTCTTTACTATGGGGGATGAGGATGCCGATACTTGGTATTTGAATCGAGGTCACTTTTTACTGAATAATCAGCAGCATCATTTGATTTTACTCAAGCAAATGACGCGGGAGCTGAATCGTCAGGAAGTGGCGGTGTGGAAGAAGGTGATTCGGATTATAAGCCATGAACTGAATAACTCGGTCGCGCCAATAGCGTCGATGGTTAATTCGGGGCGTTATCTCACTAAGGAACTGGATGACCCTAAATTAACACTCATCTTTGATACCATCGAGAGCCGCACTCATCATTTGAGTCAGTTTATTTATAACTATGCCCGATTTGCCAAACTACCGCTGCCGCAGCGCCGCACAGTGAAATGGGATGAGTTTATTAATCAGCTTACCCAGCATTATCCCTTTAAGTTAACGTCGTCCTTACCCGACATTGATGGCTGTTTTGACCAAGGCCAGCTCGAACAAGTGTTATTGAATCTGTTGAAAAACGCCCATGAGTCGGGGTCGAATCCTGATGATGTAACCCTCTCGATCCGCTATCAAGTATTAGCCGAAAGCGCAGGATTTAATTTACGGATTGAAGACAGGGGTTCAGGTATGTCGGGTGAAGTGTTAGAGCAAGCTTTGCTCCCGTTTTACTCGACAAAACAATCGGGCACAGGTTTAGGTTTACCCCTGTGCCGCGAAATTATTGAAGCCCACGACGGTAGCATCAATTTGCATAATCGCAGCGAGGGTGGCTTATCGGTGCAGCTGTGGTTGCCACTTTATCAACAGGCTAACTAAAACAAAGGCACGAGTGTATAAACTCGTGCCTTGAGTATCAGGATGGACTCAATCAATAAAGACATCAGTCAGGTTTCATCGCCTTCCAAAACAGCGCAAAACTGGCCTCTCGGTAGTTTTTATCCTTACCCAATTGTGGATTGTCGATAAAAAATCGCGTCGCTGCCAAATATTGACCGTGGCAATTTTCTAGCATTAACTCAATCGGATATTGAGCAATTAGCCCCGATGTTTGCCCTTTTTCAATCAGTTGGCTGATAAAGCCTAAAATCCCATTCATCGCCTGTTCGCGCACGCTTAAGGATAGCATGGGGGACATAGAGTACTGCTGAAAAAACAGCTGCTTATCGGGATGAGCAATCGACCAGTCGATAGCGCTCTGCCACAGTTGCTCGGCATTTTGCTTAAGATCCCCACCTTCAGTCACCATAGACAATAAACTGTCGGCAAATTCCTGTTTGATGGTGAGGAACAGGCTTTCCATCAAGGCTTCTTTCGTTGGGAAGTGATGGAATAGGGTGCCTGTTGCTACGCCCGCCTGTTTGGCTATCGATGCTGTTGAGGTGCCATGAAAGCCCTGACTGACGAATAACACCAAGGCGGTATCGAGTATCGCTTGGCGTTTGTCTGTCATGCTTTTGGGCCCTGGTTTTAGCGCTCGGTTATTGGACATTGGCTGACTGTATTCCTACTGCAATTAACGTAAAAACAGCTTCATCAACATACGTTGCATAAAAGTACCATAGGGTGGGTGTACCAATTTGCCGGTATTTAAGCGGCCACGGCTCAGCACGGTTTTCGCATGGCTGAAGGTTAAGAAACCTTCCTTGCCGTGGTAGTGCCCCATACCCGATGGGCCGACACCACCAAATGGCGCATCATCGGCGGCAACGTGGAAGACGGTTTCGTTGATACAGACACCACCCGAGTGAGTGTGAGTGAGGATTTTTTGCTGCGTGCCACTATCAAAGCTCATCACATACAGGGCGAGTGGGCGGGCGCGTTGATTAACGTAGCTAATCGCTTCATCGAGTGAGTCGTAACCGATAATAGGCAGCAGTGGGCCAAAAATCTCCTCCTGTAACAACAGCATATCTTCAGTGGTGTTGCTAATAAGCTGAGTTGCCAGTTTGCGGTTTTTGGTATCAATTGGCTCATTGGTGGCGGAAATGACAGTTGCACCCTTGGCTTTGGCGTCTTCAAGGACCGTCATCAAACGCGCGAATTGGCGATCGTTGATGATGCTGCCATAGTCTTTGTTGCTATTGATGGTGCCATACATGGCCTGAAACTTAGCTTGATAGGCACAGATGAAGGCCTCGACCTTGTTTTTGGGGCAAAGTACATAGTCGGGCGCAACACAGATTTGCCCTGCATTTAAACACTTGCCGTAAATCATTCGCTCAACCGCAATATCGAGTGGCATATCATCGGCAACGATAACGGGGGATTTGCCACCAAGTTCCAGTGTGACTGGTGTTAAGTTATTCGCGGCAGCACGCATCACATGGCGGCCAACCGTGGTGGAGCCGGTAAAGAGTAGATGGTCGAATGGCAGGGCTGAAAACTGCGCCGCGACCTCGGCTTCACCTTCTACCACTGCAACATGGGATTCCTCGAAAATATCTCCAAGGAGTTGTTTTATCACCTTATTGGTCGCAGGCGTAAATTCCGACAGTTTAAGCATGGCGTGGTTACCGGCAGCGATGGCGGTGACCAGCGGGCCGATTGACAACATCACTGGGAAGTTCCATGGCACGATAATCCCAACGACCCCTAAGGGTTGATAATGTACTTTTACCTTAGCAGGGGCGAGTAACATGCCCGCATGGCGGCCGCTGGGTTTAAGCCAGCTTTTCAAATGCTTAAGACTGTAATTGATATTGTTGATGACCGGCATGATGTCGGAAATCAAGCTGTCATCCTCCGATCTGTGGCCATAGTCCTGGCTGAGTGCCTTTAGTAGTGGCTGTTGGTATTTCAACAGCGTGGCTTTGAGCTGCAGCAAGCGTTCTTTGCGGATAGCGTAATCCGGATTGGGGGAGGCCAAATAACTTGCACGTTGGCGGTGAAGCAACTCGGTAAGTGGCGAGATTTTATCGGGGGAGGTGGCCATGTTCATCGTGATTCCTCGGTACAAGTTCATTATTTAAGTCGTTAGCGTCGGCGTGTTCATGAAAAGTCCTAAGATCTGTTAGGACTGAATTTTTCAAACCGACTGATTAGTCGGTTTATCCTACTTCGCTTTATTTAAGGATGCAACTTAACTGGTGTAAATATGAGCAAGATCACGTCCCTAACACCGCTGAGCTTCTAAACTTAAGGGGTGGAGTGTTAAATGTGGAGGATATATGACTCTGATTAAACACGGTATTTCGATTGGGATTGAGCGTTATGACGATGATGACTTTTTTGTCACCTTTAAAGCTGTAGGCACGCTTACCCATCAGGACTATGAAGTGATGGTTCCGTTACTGGAATCCGCTTTAGAGGGGGTTAACGATCCTGAAATCTTTGCCCTTATTGATGTCACCGAATTCGATGGCTGGGAACTCCAAGCCGCTTGGGATGATCTAAAGCTAGGGGTTAAGCATATGCGTCAATTTGAGCGTATTGCGATTGTCGGTAAAACCACACTACATGATGTGATGGCGAGATTGGCAAACTGGTTTACTCCCGCAAAAGTGAAGTTTTTTGTCGATAGGGTTGATGCCATTACCTGGCTTAAAGCTGAGCTTTCCCAGGACTCAACATAAAGGAGGACTGATTATGCGTACAGGTCAAATACTCTGGCCGACAGATTTTTCTGAGACCGCCGCCCACGCGCTACGTTATGCCATTGAAATGGCAAACCTTTACCATGTTGGCCTTAAGATTTTAAACGTGGTTGAGCAGCCGATGGGCGATGAAAATTTTATGATTTTGGCCATCACGCCTGAGGAGTTGGCGAAAAGTATGGAGGAGGCTGCGGCAACCAAGATGCAGGCGCTGCTCGAAGGACTGAAAACTGAGTTACCCATTACTACCTTAATTCGCCGCGGCGATCCCATAGATCAAATCTTGGAAGAGGCCAACAACTCGGACGTGGGCATGGTCGTCATTGCCAGTCACGGCAGAACTGGGATTTCGCATTTTCTTCATACCAATGTTGCCGAAGCCGTCGCCAATGGCGCTAACTGCCCGGTGTTGGTGGTCAAGTAGCCAAGTCTAAAGGGCGCAGCCGCGTCCTTTATTTTGTGTTTTGGAGCCAGTAAGTAAGCTTTATCTCGTTCAATTATTTTCAGGTTTAAAGGCCAATATCAATGGAAATTCATATGCGTACACGTGATGTGCTTTGTCCAACCGACTTCTCTGCAACAGCTTCCCATGCACTTAAGTATGCCATTGAAATGGCAAATCTTTACCATGTCGATATTCGCTTACTCCATGTGACCAGCCCAGTAAAAAGCGCGCATTTTTACGGGATTAGTGTCGATACTCCGGCCTCGGTAGAGCAAGAGTTATCTCACTTTGTTGAGCAAAAAATGCAAGCGATTAAAGCCGAGATGCAACAGGATTTAGCTAAAGGACTTTCAATTAACACTGTCGTTCGTCACGGTGAGGCAGGCGCTGAAATTCTTGCGGAGTCCGAGGAGGTTGGCATGGTGGTGATTGCCAGCCATGGAAGTCGTGGCTTAAGTGACTTTTTAAGGCACCATGTCAGTCAGGAAGTAGTACGATTCGCTAAATGCCCTGTATTGGTCGTCAAACAGCCCTAAGCGTTAAGCGATTCTTAACAAATTGCCGATGAATGCTTTAAAAGGACAATAGGCAGAGCTACTGGGGCTTAACTGGGCTATCGAGTAAGATGCTAGTGACTTCTGTATCTTTCTGTAATCTAAGTAAATGTTGATATTTTTCCTGCAGTTCACTTAGGGTGCCATCTTGGGTAATCTGTTTTAATCCCAAATTAAAATCATCGCGGATTTTTTCATTTGAGAAGGCAAAACGATAATCGGTTGGCGGAAAAAGCTGATGACAAATCGCCACTTGCTTTACTTCAGACTCGGTGAGCTTTCCTTCGATAAAGGCTTGTTTAGTATAATATTTAAAGATATTTCTATCCATCACAACCACATCCGCCCTGTGCTTAAAGAGCATGTACACCTGTTGGATTTGTTTTGCTTGTTCTTGGTAGCTGCTATTCGCCTTAGCCATTTGCGAAAATTCGTCACCTAGCACAACCGAGGCTCGTTGAAAGGCGACCACTTTTTTATCCGCTAAATCACTAATACCTTTAATATCAAGGTGATTCTGTTGCAGGCTGATGGCACAATTCTGAAAACTTAAGGCAATATCGGTGTAAAACACCTTATCGAGCATTCCCTGCTTTATATTGATAACCCCATCGAGTTTACCTTCGCTGAGTTCATGGAAGGTTCTAGCTAATGGGAGATAATGAATTTTGGCGCTATGCCCCTTAACGGCCAATGCCTGAAAAAGGAGTTCGAGTTCAAGGCCGCTGTCATTTTCTTGGATCACATAGGGTGGTATGGATTGACTGACACCAATTTGCAGTTCTTCACAATAGCCCTGAGACCCCATCAAACCGATAAGGCCCATCAATGAGCATCCAAACGGTGTGCCTGTGGGGCGATTAAGTGGCTTCTTCGATTGGGTCATCATTCACCTTTGTTTGCTTACTGTTAGAGCGCCATCGGAAGGGTTGGATAAAACGATTATGGGTGAATGACTAACGTATAGCTTGTTTCTTTAGTGTAGTGAATCAATCCCGTGATTTCCTGCCAGCGTACGCTTAAACTCCGCAATGGTATAAAGGCTATATTGTTTCTACCGCGTTCAGTTGAGGGCTGACATTGAATCTTCACATTTATGTTTCAGCTTATTTAGCGTGCCTCACTAGCCACTGTCATCATCTAAGCACTCCATAATTGGTTTTTCAGCTGCTGATACAGAAACTGAGGGCATTGTAATTTTGCTCCCCATTGCTATTGAATCTATCAATAGCAATGTTCTGGGGTTAGGTTCAAGCGATAGTTCCACCTTATTTACGTTGTTGGGCTGCATGAGGCACTGGGGAATTATTCTCGGTTTCCTATTTCTTATTCACTGAATATCAAGTAATTTTGGCTTAACTTCCTCGATATTTGGACAGAAGAATTATGACCCTTACTTTGTCAGCGATGCAGCCGATTTCAAAACAACATAAGGCCTTTTTACGCAAGTTGTATTTGGCGCATTTAATGGATGATGAACGTCATAATCTGTTGTCATTAAACAAGTTAACGGGAATGCCAAGGCGCACACTGCAGGATGCTATCGCCTCCTTCGTGGATATCGGGATTCACGCTGAGTTTGTGCAGGATGGCAGCCGTAATAATGCGGGTTACTATCGAGTAGTGACTTGGGGTCCCATCAGCAGTGCTTGGGTCGATACCCACGTGAATGATATAGCCAAGGTGATTGGTGTTACCCCAAGTGATGGCGGCGAATGACGGAGCGCGGCTTCTGGTTTGATACTGAGCCTGAGTTACAGGCAAGAAGTGTATCGGCGCCGATAGAGCAAGAAATTGATGTTGATGTTGCCATCATTGGCGCTGGCTATTCTGGATTGTGGACAGCCTATTACTTGAAGCAATATCGACCCCAGCTATCCGTGGCTATCCTCGAAGCAAACACTGTTGGTCAAGGTGCTTCTGGGCGCAATGGCGGCTGGTTGATGGGAAGCTTTAGCGGTGATGTGAATTATTTAAATAAGCTCGACGGTGAGCCGCGCCAGCTCGCCAAGGCCATTATTCAAGATACCATTCATGAAGTATCCCGAGTCTGCCAAGCACAGGGTATCGATTGTGATTTACACCATGGGGGAAATTTGAGGGTTGCAGCTCGATATCCCGAGCAACATCAAACGATCAAACATGAGCTTAGCTATTGGCGTGAGCAGGGATTTACCGAGGCAGATATACGCTGGCTCGATAAAGCCGAATTAGATAATCAAGTGAAGATGGCCAAAGGGCAAGCAGCCTTGTTTACGCCGCACTGTGCCCGCATACACCCTGCAAAACTAGTGTGTGGATTAGCCGATACGGTGAAGCGCCTCGGGGTGAAGATTTATGAGAACTCGGCCGTCGTCGGTATCAGGCATAATAGTGCAGGTAGTACCCAACTACGGACTGCTAAGGGGCGTATCACTAGCCGTATTTATATCCCTGCGCTCGAAGGGTATCAGCGTGAATTCGGGGAACTTGCGCGTTATTCTTTGCCTGTTCAAAGCCTTTTAATCGCCACTGAGCCATTAACCTATGCCCAGTGGCAATCAATTGGCCTCGATAATCGCCCAACCTTCAGCGATGCTAGTCGCATAGTGACCTATGGCCAACGCACTCCTGATAACCGTTTAATCTTTGGTGCCCGTGGTGGCTATCAGTTTGGCGGAAAAATCCGTACCGAATTTGGTTTTAATGCAACTGAATTTAATGTAAAGCATCCATCACAGAGCCAAGCCGACTTTCGTTTCCGCCATCGATTATTACTGGCGTTATTTCCGCAACTTGAGGGCGTGAATATTACCCATGGCTGGGGAGGAACGCTGGCCATTGCCCGCGATTTTGCTCCCCATGCGGTGTTTGATCCCCATTCAGGTTTAGGCTTTATTGGTGGTTATGGTGGTGAAGGCGTAGGGGCGGCAAACCTGTTCGCCCGCACCTTAGTCGATTTAATCCTTGAGCGTAAGACGCTGCTTAGTACCATGCCTTGGGCATTTAAGACCGATGTAAAAAAAGTGCTCAAGCCCTGGGAAAGCGAACCGTTTCGCTATCTTGGCTACCATAGCATGAACCGTGTCTTTGCCTGGGAAGATAGACTCTACAGCAGGGGAGAAAGCTCAACTTGGCAAAGGAAACTGGCCAAAGGATTAGCCGACAGACTCGAGGGCATGATGTCATAGCGCCTTACTAAAACATGCAGTCAACGCTGCCATTAGCGCAGCAGATATAGGCCGAAACCTAACCAGCTAACTAGCAGTAGAGTGAGGCAAATCCAAGTGGCGGTCGTAAATTGAGAGAGTGCGCTTTCGTACTCATCACTTGGCTCATCTTCAAATGCGATGCTGGCTTGGGCCTTAGATTTTAATTGTTGCTTGCGAAATTTATCCCGCTCACGGGCCTTTGCTTTTTGCTGTTTTTTATATTCGGCGATACCCTTTTCAATCCCTTGGGCGATAAGCTTAGTTTGCTCCTTGGTCTGCCCCGGTTTTTGGATGGACTTTGCGACAGCAAGGGCATCTTGCTGAGTTTCTGCTGAAATTGTGGGTTTCATTTTTGCACCATTACGAAGGTTAAGCGCCTATTATACCTAAATCTTTTACATCAAACTTTTCTTCAAATTTATTTAACTAGGTTATTGATGTTTTTACACCGAAGATGTCCTAGTCAGTTGTGTTATGGGAAGGAATAACTGTGAATTTATCGAGCAACAAATCCGCGCTAGTTACATCTGAAGATGACAATATCGTAAATTCGTCGGCGAAAATGAATATTCGTCAACGCGCCGTATTGCCTTGGATTTGGAAGTTTCTTAAACCCTATCGTCTGCAAGTGATGGCCGCCTTAGTGTTTCTTATGATTGGCTCCCTCGCTTGGTTATCCATGGGGCAGGGAGTGCGCTTGATGGTGGACGAGGGCTTTATTAAAGATAATGCGGCAAGGCTGAATGAAATTATCCTGCTGGTTCTTGGGATTACCGCCTTGAGTGGCACAGCGGTGTTTTGTCGTTTCTATTTAATGAGCTGGCTTGGGGAACGGGTGAGCGCTGATATTCGTCTTACTGTTTACAATCAACTGCTTAAATTGTCTCCAGCTTTTTATGCCAAGATCAGAACCGGTGAAGTGATCTCCCGTTTTACCGCCGACTCCACTCTGCTGCAAACCGTGGTAGGGTCGAGTTTGTCAATGGCGCTGCGTTCGAGTGTCACCGTGATTGGTGGCCTTGGAATGATGGCGCTAACGAGTGTAAAGATGACGCTGTTAGTATTACTCGCGGTGCCATTAGTGCTAGGTCCCGTTGGCTTTTTTGGTCGCAAAGTGCGGGCATTGGCGCGAGACAGCCAGGATAGAGTTGCCGATCTTGGCGCCTACGTCGATGAAACCTTACATGAAATTCATACGGTGCAAGCCTATGGTCATGAGGATAAGGATCGCACCCTGTTTAATGACAGAGTTGAGGATGTGATGAGCGCTGCCAATGGACGGATACGCTATCGGGCGCTACTCATTTCTTCGGTAATGTTTTTAAGTATTGCCGCTATTGCTTTAGTGACTTGGGTTGGCGCCCACGATGTGATGGCTGGCAAGATGACGGGGGGAGAGCTCTCGGCCTTTATGTTTTACGCGGTGATGGTTGCAGGTGCCGTTGCCACTATCAGTGAGGTCGTGGGGGAAATTCAGCGCGCATCGGGGGCGGCGGAGCGCCTGATTGAGTTGGCTGAAACCGAGGTAGATATTCCCGCCCCCATAGAGCCACACCCTTTACCTATGCCGGTAAAGGGTGAACTTCAAATCGCTAAATTGAGTTTCCATTACCCTGAGCAATCGGGCCTAGTACTTAAACAAATCGATCTGGCGATCAAGCAAGGTGAGCGTGTGGCCCTTGTGGGGCCTAGTGGGGCAGGTAAGAGTACTTTGTTCCAATTACTGCAGCGGTTTTATGTACCATCAGAGGGGAAAATTACCCTCGATGGCGTGGATATCGCAATGCTTTCACCGACGGATTTACGGGCACAATTTGCATTGGTGCCCCAAGACTCGGTTATCTTTGCAACCAGCGTGCTTGAGAATGTGCGTTATGGGCGAGTGGATGCGACCGAGCAAGAGGTGATTGATGCCTGTATTGCCGCCCGTGCCCATGAATTTATTAGTGAGTTTAGCGAAGGGTATCAAACTTACCTTGGGGAGCGTGGAGTACGTTTATCGGGCGGTCAAAAGCAGCGTATTGCGATTGCCAGGGCCATCTTGGCCGATAGGCCTATTTTGTTACTCGATGAGGCGACGAGTGCGTTGGATGCGGTCAGTGAGCAAAAGGTTAAGCAGGCGCTGGATGTGTTGATGGCTGGTAAAACGACCCTGATTATCGCCCATCGTTTAGCGACAGTGATCAATGCCGACCGAATCTTTGTCTTTGATAAGGGCGAAATCGTCGCGAGTGGCAAGCATCAGATGTTGATGCAAACGAGTGAGTTATACCGCGAGTTTGCAAGCCTTCAGCTGCTTACTGAAGATGCGCCAGTGTGATAATCCTAAAATAAAACCCCAGTACTTGAAGCACTGGGGTTTCTTATTCATACACTGCCTTGAGCTGATTAGGCCTGAGTTTTCAGCTCGCGGCGCAGGATCTTACCGACTGTGCTCTTCGGAAGTTGTTTCATAAACTCGATAGCTTTAGGCAATTTATAGGCTGTTAGCTGTTCACGGCAATAGCTTAGAATGGCACTCTTCATTTCGGTTGGATCAACGCTGTCGTCTTTTAATACGATAAAGGCTTTCACCGCTTCACCAGAATGCTCATCTTTCACGCCAATCACTGCACACTCGATAATATTCGGGTGGCTAGCTAACACGTTTTCCACTTCGTTTGGATACACGTTAAAACCGGATACGATGATCATATCTTTTTTACGATCAACGATTTGGTGAAAGCCATCTTCAATTTGCACTGCGATATCGCCTGTCTTGAAGAAGCCATCGGCAGTCATCACATTGGCCGTTTCTTGGGGATTATTCCAGTAACCTAGCATGACTTGTGGTCCACGGGCGGCGAGTTCGCCAGCTTCACCTAGAGCAACTTCTTCACCGTTCTCATCCAGCAGTTTCACCTCAGTGCTGAGTACTGGCTTACCAATGGTTCCCAGTCTTTGATGCCCAGGAGCGTTGAGCGAAATCACCGGTGAGGTTTCAGATAATCCGTAACCTTCACTGATCATCACGCCTGTCGTTTGTTGCCAAATATTAGCGGCGGCGGCTGTCAGTGCTGTCCCACCTGAGATAGTGATTTTAAGGTGGCTGAAATCCAACGCTTTAAACTCGGGTTGGTGGCAGAGTCCGACGAACAGCGTATTTAGTCCTGCAAATCCTGTGAACTTAAACTGTGACATAGTTTTGATTAACCCATTGATATCACGTGGGTTAGGGATCAACACTGAGCAAGCACCGCACTCGAAGTACAGCACTAAATTCACCATAAAGGCATAAATGTGGTAGATGGGCAGTGGAGCAACAAATATCTCTTCACCTTCAACTATGGTGCTACCAATACGGGATTTAACCTGAGCGGCGTTAGCTAGCATGTTGGTATGGGACAGCATGGCACCCTTAGATAAACCCGTAGTGCCACCAGTATATTGTAGTGCGGCTAAATCACCTTGATTGGGTGTGAAGCGGGTAAAAGGTAGTTCAGCCCCTTTTTTAAGTACGTCACAGAACTCGACATTTTTAAGGCCGGTTTTAGGCTGTACCTGTGGATCGATGAGATCTAATGGATGGGTAGAAATGACCAATTCCAGCGGCGTATTAGCGACAACCTTGGCTAGAGTAGGTAACAGATCTGATAATACAACCAGTGCCTTAGCACCAGAATCATTAAATTGATGAATTAGCTCACGTTCAGTATACAGAGGGTTTGTGTTAACTAAGATAAGACCTGCTCTGAGTGCACCATACGCTGCGATCACAAACTGGGTAATATTGGGTAATTGAATCGCAATGCGATCGCCTGGTTGCAACGTGGTGTTGTTTTGCAAATAGGCGGCAAAATAGCGTGAGTCGCGTTCTATTTCATTAAAGCTGCTTGTTTTCCCCAAACAAACATATGCATCTTTGTCACCGAAGCGTTGGCTGGTTTGTTCGATTAAGTCAATAAGAGAAGAGTATTTGCCAAGATCGAGTTGAGGATATTGATCGTATGCCATGCCTAATTACCTCAAAATAGGTTTATTCGTTGTTATTATTTTAAAATCAAACGGGTGTTTAGATTAGAGGGACAGACCTAGCAGGTCAATGTTTATCGTTAATTTATTGTGGTTGTTGTGTAGATTATCTACTTGTAAAAATAGAATTTTTACTCTAAATGTTAAAGGTGGAACACGTCCGATGAGATAAAGATGCGAAGAAATTTTTAGATTAAAAATCAGCAGTTAGATTTGAATAATCCTAAGTAATATTTTGATATAGGTCACATTTTATCGCTTCGCAACCTAGTGTATCAGCAAATGCTGAACCCCCTTTCTTTTGGTCGTTTTTTGTTCGCCTTCAATTGCGACTTATAAATCATGCTTGTTTTTTGAACGATTGAGTTTCTTTTCATTTTGGTTTGAATGTCATTGATCCGCTCTTGGCCTCAACGGATATCATTTCAGCAGGAACATGAATAACCCTAATCATAGGCATTAATTGCTGGATCATTTACTCTATTTGTTATAAAAATGTTTTGTAAATGTTTTGTTTTGGTGCGAGAAAATAACAGCCACAGTTGAGGGCGTTCGTAATCAGAATCAAAATATTTAAGTAATGCTTACTTTAGATCTTTTCTTGGTCTAATGGGTTTGACAGCTGTTGAACAAATAAAGCAATTTCTGCCCACCTTTCCAGAAATTTGCCTTTACCTATTTGAAGTATCCAAAAGGGCTGCAATGCAGCCCTTTTTCTTGGCGAATATCCCTGCGATAACATTCAATAACACAGTTCGAATAAGAGTTTTAAGGACAATATTTGACGCATTCAGTTGCAATTGCACTTTTGCACCCATCGCAGAGAATTTGTAAGCTTGCCACAAAATAAATACAAATAAACAAAGGACTTTTATGGCAAGCAACAGATTAATTAAGCCTCACTTTTTGACCCGATTAAGTGCAATCTTTTTGCCCCTATTATTGCTCATTACCATGGCATCGCAGGCAGAGCCCAGCAAAAAGCCCGAGGTAAGAGTAGAAAAAATTGTGCCGGAAGTGGTGAAAACCAGCCATCGCTTTTCAATCCGAAATCAAAAAATCAGTTACCAAGCAATCGCAGGTGAGACTCTGCTTGAGGATGACAAGGGCGAGCAACAGGCGAGTATTTTTTCCATCACCTATCTGCGTGACGATATTAAAGACGCCACTAAACGCCCTGTGACTTTTATTTTTAATGGCGGGCCAGGTTCAGCTTCATTATGGTTACACATGGGGCTCTTTGGTCCAAAACGGGTTGTTGTCCCTGGTGATGGTCAAGATGATGGCGCAGCACCTTATCGGATGGAAGCCAATGAGTTTTCGATGTTAGATGAATCGGACCTAGTATTTATCGACCCCGTTGGCACAGGTTTTAGTCGCGCACTGGGTGAGAAAAAGGCAGCTGATTATTGGGGCGTTAATGAGGATGCGCAGTCGATAGCCGAATTCATCCGCCGTTGGCTGATTGAACATAAGCGCTGGAATTCACCTAAATACCTTGCTGGGGAGAGTTACGGCACGACACGTGCTGCGGCCTTAGTGGATGAGTTGCAAGGTGGCTGGACTGATATTTCCGTCAACGGTGTTATGCTGATTTCATCTATTTTGGATTTCAGTCATGCCCGTTATCAACCGGGTAATCATCAGCCCTATATCGGCTTTTTACCCACAATGGCGGCGACAGCTTTTTACCATAATAGAGTCAGTGATGCCGATAGGGCGTTAGGGTTAGAACAATTTGTTGAACAAGCGCGACAATTTGCAATTAAAGACTATGCGCTCGCGCTATTGCAGGGTAGTCGATTAGCTGAAGCAGAATATCAAACAGTGAGAACGGAATTAGCCCGTTTCACGGGGCTGAGCGAGCACTATCTTGATAGGGTCAATCTGCGAGTGAGTGCCAGCCGTTATACGAAGGAACTACTTCGTGATCAAGATTTAACGGTCGGGCGATTAGACAGTCGTTACACAGGCAAAGATTACGATAGTGGTGGTGACTCAACCGATAATGATCCCTCTGGCTATGGTATCGATGGTGCCTATACTGCTGCGATGCACCAATATCTTTACGAGGATTTAGGGGTTAAATTGTCTCGCCCCTTCAATGTATTATCCACCGATGTCAACCGGGGCTGGAATTGGAGCGTAAGCGGCAAACAAATGCACTATGTAAACGTGGCACCTTATCTTGGCCAAGCACAGCGCGAGAATAAAGATTTACGTATCTTTGTGGGCAATGGTTACTTTGATTTTGCAACGCCGTTTTTTGCCACCGAAAATACCTTTGCCGATAATGGCATAGATAATAGCCGAGTGACTATGCATTATTATAAAGCGGGGCACATGATGTATGTTGAGCCACAATCTCTGGCGCAGCTTGCTAAGGATATTCGCGATTTTTATCATCCTAAATAAGCGCCTAAGAGGAGTTACTCCTCTGGATTGTGAGTGATAGAATTCCACCATTGTTAAGGCCCTTGTAGGGCCTTTTAATTCTTCAAGGCATTAGGCATGAGTTTTAGTACTTGGTTAGGGTTACTGGCTATTTGTTGTCTGGGTGCTATGTCACCTGGACCGAGCTTGGCTATGGTTGTGCGTCATACATTGGGTGGCGGTCGTGCTAAGGGAATTGTGTGCGCCTGGGCGCACTCTATTGGTATTGGTATTTATGCGTTAGTTACGCTATTGGGTTTAGCATTAGTGCTAAAAAAAGCGCCGCTAGTGTTTAATGGCATTGCGATTATCGGCGCCCTATATCTTGCTTGGATGGGTATTCAAGCGCTGCGTTCAAACGGTGGGATGCAGACCAAACTTGCTGCAGGTGAACCTACCGATGCGCTTACAGCGGCTCGTGATGGCATTGCTATATCGCTTTTTAATCCCAAAATTATGCTATTTTTCTTGGCGTTATTTAGTCAATTTGTGATGGCGGCACAGACGCTGACAGGACAGGTGATTATCGTGATAACGCCATTAGTGGTCGATGGTCTTTGGTATACCTTAATTGCGCTTATTCTTTCTCATTCGAGCGTATTGCCCAAGTTGAGGGAAAAAGCCGGTCTAATTGATAAACTCTCTGGTGTAGTGTTAATCCTATTGGCGCTTAGGGTGGTCTATAGCCTTTAATAAACAGCGCTTAAATAAAAAACGCCATCGATGGATGGCGTTTTTTATTGGAAAAGTCGCTCGCATTAAACCTTAAAAATTTGCACCGACTCGTCAACATGAGCTGAGTCTTCAGCGATCGCGGGTGGGTTTGCGATATGATCGTCCAAATTCTCATTAAGCATTTCACGGTACTCTGCACTAAACCAATTTAGGGCTTCTTGTTTTTCTGCCACCAAGTCTACCGATTTAATTGCGGCTTCAAAGGCATTAAAACGTGCAGCTGCGAAACGTAGCGCCGTTCCGACTTTGCCCACATCTTCTTCCTGCTGGCTAAGCTGGTTTGCTAGTGCAATAAATTGATCGGCAAGTTCAAAAATAGTGGTGTTGCTGGTTTCGGTCATTGCATACGCTCTGAAAATAATAAGTGTTGGCCGATTCTATCCTAAATTTAGCTGGAAGGAATGGTTCAAGCTTAACTATTGGGATCTGAATCTAGGGTCGAAAATTCCATTGTGAGTACGTCATCGATGGCGGAAATCAGGCTTGATATATGACTGGTCGTATTAAAGCGTAAATATAAATCTGAGTGTCGATCACATACATTTTACTGTGCTCGGTGATGATTCATCTTCTGTTCAGTTTTCCGCTCGCATACTGGCGCCAATTAACAGGAGAACTGTCATGAAAGCCATTAAACTCACACTGTCAGCTTTGCTACTCACTGTAGCTTCATACTCGGCCGTTGCGGCAGATGTTGGGGTGTCGATTGATATCGGCGACCCAAATTTTTACGGTCAAATCAATATCGGTAAATTTCCACGTCCACCTGTGATTTACGAGCAACCCGTGATTATCCAGCAGGCACCGGTTATGTATGAGCCTATTTATCTACGCGTACCGCCAGGCCATGCGAAAAAATGGCGTCGCTATTGTGCTAACTATGGCGCTTGTGGTCGTCCAGTCTATTTTGTTCAGGATGGTTGGTATCGTGACGAGTACGCACCCCGTTACCGCTCCCATAAACACGAAAAACATTACCACAAACACCACGATAAACATTATGACAAGCATGACCGCCGTAAAGACCGAGACGATGGTGGTCGAGGTCATGGGCACGGCCATGGTCATTAATGAATACGTTTGAAAATTGCCCCTGCAAAGGTAGTTTTTTTAACACTCTGCTGTTGGCTGATTAGATTATTGCGGTAACACCTTCATTTAGTCGGTTTGAAATGTGGCAGTAGCGGGCGATTATGACACTGAGCAGTTTGGTTAATGTGGCTAATTAATGCTGCTTATTGGCAAGAGTTGTCAACACAGGGGATTTAAAACCGAGTCAAGCTTGTCAGAGCGTACTATCACTTTTAAGCTATCGGCATTGTAACTTT
Source organism: Shewanella acanthi (assembly GCF_019457475.1). NCBI lineage: Bacteria > Pseudomonadati > Pseudomonadota > Gammaproteobacteria > Alteromonadales > Shewanellaceae > Shewanella > Shewanella acanthi. Next base: position 3,172,297 of record NZ_CP080413.1, on the reverse strand, counting down.
GAGTAGAGAAAGTGATTTTGACGACCTGGCAGGCATTTATCGACCATCAACGCAACGAGCCTTATTATCAAAAGCTCATTGCGTTTGTGAATCAAGAGCGGGAAGCGGGTAAGGTGATTTATCCGCCTAAGGATGAGGTCTTCAATGCCTTTAAGGCCACACCCTTAGAAAATGTGCGGGTCGTGCTGATTGGTCAAGATCCTTACCATGGCCCAAATCAGGCCCACGGCCTGTGCTTCTCGGTTAAGCGTGGCATTAAACCACCACCCTCATTAGCCAATATGTACAAAGAGTTACTCACTGATATTCCTAGTTTTAGGATTCCTGAACATGGTGACTTAAGTCGCTGGGCAGAGCAGGGCGTTTTAATGCTCAATACCGTATTAACCGTAGAGCAGGGGCTGGCCCATTCCCACGCTAAGGCCGGTTGGGAAGCGTTTACTACTGAAGCGTTAAAGCTGTTAAATGCCCAAGAAAGACCCATTATTTTTGTGCTGTGGGGAAGTCATGCCATTAAGAAAGGTGCGGTCATTAATGCCAAGCATCATCAAATTCTTTCTGGGCCGCATCCATCGCCTTTATCGGCCTATCGGGGTTTTTTTGGTTGTGGGCACTTTTCCAAGGTCAATGAACTGTTGAGCGCTAGGGGAGAAGCACCTATTGAGTGGCAGGTGTAAATCTACACTTCACAAATAAAAAAGCCTTACCAGAGTCTATCTTGGTAAGGCTTTTTTATCACTTTAGATACTCGATTCAGCAATTAGTGATTGCGGTCAACGGCAATCTTAGCCAATGAAATCAAGGCTGTCTTAAATGCACTGTCTGGCAATATCGACAATGCTGCAATCGCTTTGTCTGATTCTTCTACTGCCTTATGTTGAGTGTAGGTCAGAGCGCCGCAGTGATGCAGTGCTGCAACAATCTGTTCAATTGCGTGGGTACCATCGCCCTGCTCAATTGCTTGACGAATAAGCTGCTTTTCTTCATCGGTGCCATGGGCAATGGCATAAATGAGTGGCAGGGTTGGCTTACCTTCCGCTAAGTCATCGCCAATGTTCTTACCAAGCTCTTCACTGTCAGCGGTGTAGTCGAGCAAATCATCGGTTAGCTGAAACGCTGTACCTAAATACTTACCGTAATCCCCTAATGCCGTTTCCTGCTCGGGCGTTGCACCTGCAAGCACGGCAGCAAGTAAGGTTGCGGCCTCAAATAGCTTGGCGGTTTTACAGTAAATGACCCGCATATAACTTTCTTCTGTGGTGTCAGGATCTTTGCAGTTCATTAACTGCAGCACTTCACCTTCGGCTAGGACGTTAGTGGTATCAGCAAGCACGCGTAATACGCGCATGCTGTCGAGCTCGGTCATCATCTGGAAAGAACGGGTATAAAGGAAGTCACCCACAAGTACGCTGGCACTATTACCAAAAAGGGCATTAGCGGTTTCACGGCCACGGCGTAGGGTGGATTCATCGACTACATCATCATGGAGTAGCGAAGCGGTATGAATAAACTCTATAATCGCTGCCAATTTCAAGTGATCTTCACCTTGGTAATTGACCGCTCTGGCGGCTAGCACAGAGAGTAATGGGCGTAGACGTTTTCCACCGCCATTAATGATATAGAAACCCAGCTGGTTGATTAGGGCGACATCTGATTCGAGCTGTTTATATATCAGCTGATTGATCGCTTGCATATCAGTGTCAGCCAGTTGACGAATAGCGTTTAAATCCATAATAGACTCTGGTTGTGGGGCCATTACGTACCCGGCCTCTATTTAGGCTCATGTATTATATAAGAAGAATTTTACCTAAAATTCTGACATATGACAGTACTAGCACTACTAATGTGCGAGTTATTCCGGCCTTTTTTTATTCTTTCCTAATTAGGGCTTGCCAGATGGCGATTCTTCGCGTAAACTCCGCGCCCATTGTCAATAAAGTTTTTGTAGCACCCTGCCTCCCAAATGTGTGGGCCAGCGTGTTAGGAATATCGGAGTAAAATAGCTATGTACGCTGTTTTTCAAAGTGGTGGTAAACAACACCGTGTAGCCCCAGGCCACACAGTTCGTTTAGAAAAGTTAGAAGTTGCTACTGGTTCAACTGTTGAGTTCGATCAAGTTCTGTTGATCGCTGACGGTGAAACTGTACACGTTGGTGCTCCTTTAGTAGCTGGCGGTAAAGTCGTTGCTGAAGTAGTAAGTCATGGTCGTGGCGAGAAAGTAACTATTGTTAAATTCCGTCGTCGTAAGCACCACGACAAGAAGTTGGGCCACCGTCAGTGGTTCACCGAAGTTAAAATTACTGCTATCAACGCATAATAGGAGTCTAACTCATGGCACATAAAAAAGCTGGCGGTTCTACTCGTAACGGCCGTGATTCAGAAAGTAAACGTCTTGGTGTTAAGCGCTTTGGCGGTGAATCAGTTCTAGCTGGTAACATTATCGTTCGTCAACGTGGTACTAAATTCCACGCTGGAGTAAACGTGGGTATTGGTCGTGACCACACTCTGTTTGCTCTGACTGACGGTAAAGTAAAATTCGAAGTTAAAGGTCCTAATAACCGTAAGTTTATTAGCATCGAAGCTTAATTTTCGAGTCTAGCTTATACTGTAAAGCCCCGCCTTTGGTGGGGCTTTCTGTTTTTTGAGTCTCTATTTTTCTCGGAGCAAGATAGTTTGATAAATCTTTATCAAATTGAGGATCTTGACTGGTAAAATTGGGGGCAATATCTCGAGTTTTTTGGCGACCGATGAAGTTAAACGGTATAATTCCTTCATTCAGTGATGCCAGGAGTAAGTATGAAGTTTGTCGATGAGGCAGTAATTAGGGTCGAAGCGGGCGACGGCGGTAGCGGTTGTGTGAGTTTCAGACGCGAAAAGTATATCCCTGATGGTGGTCCTGATGGTGGTGATGGTGGCGACGGCGGTAGCGTTTATCTTGAGGCCGATGAAAACTATAACACACTGATTGAATACCGTTTCGAACGTTTTCACATGGCCGAGCGTGGTGAGAACGGTCGTGGTCGTGACTGTACTGGCCACAGCGGTAAAGATCTGGTCTTAAAAGTACCAGTGGGTACTCGCGCCATTGATGATGAAACTGAAGAAGTACTAGGTGATTTAACGACCCATGGTCAAAAATTACTGGTTGCTAAGGGTGGCTTCCATGGTTTAGGTAACACTCGCTTTAAGAGCAGTACTAACCGTGCTCCACGCCAAAAAACCTTAGGCACTCCTGGTGAAGTTCGTAGCCTTAAGCTCGAGCTATTGTTACTGGCGGATGTAGGCTTACTTGGTATGCCAAACGCGGGTAAATCGACTTTCATTCGCGCGGTATCCCGTGCTACGCCAAAGGTAGCAGATTATCCTTTCACGACTTTAGTGCCTAACCTAGGTGTGGTTAACCCTCGTCCTGGACAAAGCTTTGTGATCGCCGACATTCCTGGTTTGATCGAAGGCGCTGCCGAAGGGGCTGGTCTGGGTATTCGCTTCCTGAAACACTTAGAGCGTTGCCGTATCCTGTTACACATCATTGATATCGAACCGATTGATGGTACCGATCCAGTCGATTCGGCTCGCGCGATTGTGGGTGAACTCGAAAAGTATTCTCCAAAATTGGCGAGTAAGCCTCGTTGGTTAGTCTTCAATAAGTCAGATTTACTGCTAGAAGAAGAGCTTAAACAGAAAGTTGACCGCGTGGTTAAAGAATTAGGTTGGGAAGGTGATGTATACACTATTTCTGCCTATGGCCGTGACGGCACGAAAGAATTAGCGACTAAACTGCTCGATTTCATCCAAAGTCTTCCTCCAGAAGATAAAGATGCGAATCCTGATGCAGAGGTTGAGTTTAAGTGGGATAACTATCATCAGGCCAACATTGATTCAATTAATGAAGACTATGATGATGATTTCGATGACGACTTTGATGATGACGACTACGACGTAGAAGTAATCTACCAAAGATAATCCCTATATCTAATTTGAGAGTTCTGTGTACGCTGATACTCAAAATGATATTACTCGGCAGGTTGTGCGAGTCGCACAATTGTTATTGGCCTACGGTGCTGAATCTGATTTGGTTGAAGAAATCAGCCAGCGCCTAGGTCAGGCCTTGGGGCTTGCGAGCGTCGAGCTCTCCATCTCTTCAAATTCCCTCGTATTAACCAGTTTGGTCCATGGTCGTTGCATCACCACGACCCGAAGGATCCGTGAACATGGCATCAATATGGCCATCGTCTGCGAATTACAACGTATCTGTTTACTCACCGAAAAGGGCCTTTACGGACCTAATGAAGTGCGAAAACGCCTTGCTCGAATCGAGCCTAAAACCTATCCGCCATATCTTGTTATCCTGATGATAGGTTTGTCCTGCGCCAGTTTTTGCCATCTATTTAATGGCGATCTTGCCGCCTCTGTGATTACCTTTTTTGCTTCGGCCGTTGGCATGTCGGTACGTTTAGCCATTGCAAAGCGCCATTTTAATTTACTAGTTAACTTTTCAATTACAGCCTTTGTTACTAGCCTACTAGCGCAGACAGGGTACGTGTTTCAATTGAGTGACACCCCGCAGGCGGCAATGGCCGCCAGTGTGTTAATGCTGGTACCGGGCTTTCCGATGATCAATGCCATCTCCGATATGGTGAAAGGACATATGAACGTCGGTATTTCCCGTTGGGGACATGCGACCCTATTAACTGTCGCATCGGTGATTGGCATTACTATTGCCATGCAGTTAGGTGGTAATTTCCTATGATGGAATTGATAATCCTGCTACTGCATGATGCCTTTTTCTCCGCCATTCCAGCGGTGGGATTTGCCATGGTGTTTAATGTGCCTAGACGCTTTTTACCTTATTGCGCACTCGCAGGCGCATTAGGCCACAGCTCGCGTACCTTTATGTTGCAATATGGAATGCCGATTGAATGGGCGACCTTTGTCGCTGCGGCTATCGTCGGCACTATCACCATAGGTTTTGCGAAACGCCATTTAGCGCCGCCACTGATGTACGCAGTGGCCGCTATTATCCCTATGATCCCAGGAACTTATGCCTTTAATACCGTGATTGCCCTAGTGCAATTGACGGCCCAGTCCCAAGTGAGTCAAGAATTGACGGGACAGGTCATCAGTAATGGTTTAAAAACCGTTTTCATTTTGGGGGCGCTGTCAGTGGGCTTAGCGTTACCCAGCCTGCTGTATTTTAGAACTCGTCCAGTCATAAAATAATTATCCCTACAACACAGGAGTGAACATGCGCATCGCTATGATTGCCGCCATGGCAAACAATCGAGTCATCGGAAAAGATAACCAAATGCCTTGGCATTTACCCGAGGATTTACGCCATTTTAAGGCGATGACTCTAGGTAAACCCGTAGTGATGGGGCGTAAAACCTTTGAGTCGATAGGAAGACCACTGCCTGGCCGCCATAACATAGTGATTTCTCGGCAAGCCGATTTAGTAATTGAAGGCGTGACCTGTGTGACATCATTCGAGGCCGCCAAAGCGGCTGCTGGAGAGTGTGAGGAGTTAGTCATTATCGGCGGTGGTCAACTCTATGCAGAGTTTTTGCCGTTAGCCGATAAACTGTATCTCACTGAAATTAATTTAGATGTTGAGGGCGATACCTATTTCCCCGATTGGAATGATGGACAATGGCAGGTAACTGAATCTAAAGCGGAAATAAATGCTCAGGGGCTAGAATATCGCTTTATCAACTTGATAAAAGAGTGTTAAATTAACCCTTGCTCTTGTGTTACACCCTGTACGTATGGATTGTCAATATATCTTATGTATTGAATCGTAGCAGGTGGTTTTCGCCGAGGATCGGATTTTAGGATTTATTAATCCATCTGGCTTTACACTAACAACAGAGGCTTATATCGCGAGATATACAGGCAGTCCATACACACTAAATAAAACAATAAGAAAGTAAGGAGTATCGGATGCGTTTGATGCCTATCGCCGTGGCAGCTGTTATGGGTCTTAGTGTTGTTGCGATGCCAAGCCCTGCTAAAGCGGGTGAAGCGGATCCATTGGTTGCCAGTATCTGTGATTATGTCAAAGCCAATGATAAAAACCGTTTGCGTAAGAAACTCAAAGAAAACCGCGTAAAACTGCGCCAAATCTACAGTGGCATTAGCTGTGATGGTCAAAGTTTATTGCGTACCGCCTATGGCGCGAGTGCCAATGATGCAGGTGAATTTGTTGCCAAGCGTTTATCGGCCCATGAATTGGGTATCTCTGAAAGAGATGGTCTAACGATTGAAGCTTGGGCCGTAGCCAATGGTCACGGTGCTAGCCCTATCACCGCTGCGGTGAAGGAACGTTTAGGTGGCGCAGCTGGCGGCGAAGAGGATTAATCTTAAGTCGCTCAACGCTTCACTATCTACACAAAAATGCCGAGCTTAAGCTCGGCATTTTTATTGGCATTTTATTAAAGTTTAACTGCTGGAAAAGACCCCAATTTATATTATTAGTTAGACCCTAAACTCACCCACAGAGGATTGCAGCTCTTCAGCCAATTTAGCCACTTGGTGGCTCGATTGCGCAGTTTGGTCGGCGCCAATCGCAGTTTCTTCCGAGATCGCCGCAATGTGTTCAAGCTTTTCAGATACTTGTTGACTGACTAGGTTCTGTTCTTGTGCGGCGTGTGCGATATGAGTGCCGGCATCATAGGCCTTATGCACAGATTGGCTGATAGTCTCTAACGCGACATTGGCTTGCTCGGTTTTTTCAACACAGGCATTGGCTTGGGCGCGACCCATTTCCATCGCAGCTACCGCTTGCTGAGCACCCTGCTGCAGCACTTCGATCATTTGTTGGATCTCGCGGGTCGAATCCTGGGTTCTTGAGGCTAAGCTTCTGACTTCATCTGCAACCACGGCAAAGCCACGACCCTGTTCACCGGCGCGGGCCGCTTCAATGGCAGCGTTAAGTGCCAGTAGATTGGTTTGTTCGGCGATACTCCGAATCACATCTAAAATTGAGCCAATTGATGCACTGTCCGCTTGAACTTTATTGATCACTTGTCCCGCTTTACTGACTTCCTCTGCCAGTGCCAAAATAGTGCGTTTGTTGTCTTCGGCAATAACACGCATGTGTTTTGCCTCCTGATCAGCCTGCTGAATTTGCGCAAGGGCGTCATCGGCACTCATCGACACTTGCTGGGCACTGGAGCTCAATTCAGTAGTTGCCGTAGCTACCTGATCCACTTGACTCTTTTGCTCTTGAATACCCGAAGTGGTTTGGGCCGTAATGGCAGATGTTTGCTCTGCTGCGGCCGCTAATTGATTTGAGCGGTCTAAGATGCCCACGATTAAACTACGTAGGCTGTCGACTAAACGATTACAGTTTTTTGCAAGTTCGGCAAATTCATCGTGGCCAGAGTCATCAAGCTTATGGGTCAAATTACCCGATGCCAACACATTGAGCGCGTTATTCACTTGGTTTAATGAGCGTTTAAGTGGGGTGACGACGGCAAAACTTATCCCAATTGCTGCTGCTATTGCGATCAGGACAACGATAACGGTATACAGGCTCGCATTATCAATTTGAGCAATGGTCTCTTGGCTCATATTGGCCGCGACCTGCTCGATATTATTGCTCACCGATTCCATATTACGGTTAATCAGTTTGACGTCATTTTCGATGGTGCTTAGTTGCTCGGCACTGTTTTTAACGTGGGTGAGTTGACGTAGTTTGAGGGATTCTATGGCATCGCTACCCTCGAACATATTCAGTACTTTGGCAATATCACCACCGAGTGAGGTTAATAATTCGGCATCGACTAAGCCCTGGCCGTGGCGATTAATGTAGTCGAGCTTATCGCGGGTTTCACTGAGGATATAGCTAAGCTCCTTTGAAATCAGCTCATGTTTACTGAATTCTTCATTACTGACCAGATCAGCGATGGTGGTGATGATATTACTTAAACTTGTATCGATAGCATTTGCTGAAGCTGCCAAGCTTTGAGCATCAGTATTGGTGCTGCTCTCCAGATCGGTAATATCCAGCAGCATCGATGAGGCGTCATCGGCGGCATTTTCGAGTTGCTTTTTCATGCCAATAAGCTGTTCTTGGACTTTAAGTGCTGCTTCACGCTCACGAAGCATTGCAGTGCTATCGCGTTCAAAGGTCACAAAGCTGTCGTTTAACTGTTTGATTTCCGCCGAGAGCTTCGGCTGACTTGTTACCAATTGGGTTAAGCGAGTGATCTCGGTTTTAAATTGATTGGCGTGGGTATTAAATTGCGCGCGAAGCTCAGGAATGTTGCTCGATTTTGTTGAATGATACGCCACTAACACCTGACGCTGTTGTTCACTTAATGTTTCGGTTAGGCGATTCGTCGCTTTAAGTGCTGGCAGACTTAATTCCTGTGTCATCGCCGAGCTTTCTTTAAGATTGATATTGGTTAGATAGGAGGTGAGCCCCAACAACATCAGTAAAAGCGTGACGACGCCAAATCCACCCACGACTCGGGTGGCTACATTAACTTTCATAGGAGACTCCGGTTATTATTATTTTTCCGAAATAAAAGGGTATAAAAATTCGATGCTTAGACAAATGTTATCGGTCAGAGCCGGGATTAGTTTAACTTTTTTTTAACCGCTTTTGGGTAATTTTTTGGTCAGATTCTAAATGCCAGAGCGTCAGGTATTCACCCCAACAACAACCGGTGTCGAGCGCCTTTAACTTAGGCGAGTTGACTTTACCCATCAATGCAGCCCAATGGCCAAAGACCAGTGTGTGGCTTTCCCTAAGGGGAGAGGCGAAATCAAACCAAGGGCGAAGTTGTGGGTTTGTGCAGTTTTCGGGTGGTTGTTTGCAGTCGAAATCTAAATGGCCATCGACAAATAAATAGCGCATACGGGTCAGGGCATTAATGCAAAACCGCAAGCGATTGATGCCGATTGCATTTGGCTCCCAGCGTTCGGCGGTATCCGAGTACATTTTGCTGATAAGTGCATCTAAATAGTCAGCTTGTTGCAGCGCTTGGCTGACGAGTTGTGATTCTTGACGCAGAGTCTCTAACGACCACTGTGGCGGTACGCCCGCGTGGGTCATGATGACGTTATGTTCAGGCAGTTCGCGCATTAACGGCTGCAGCCTTAGCCAACTGATAAGACTTTCGATATCCGGCGCATTGAGTAAAGGCGTGAGGTTATCACTGGGTTTGTTACGTTTAAGTTTTCCATGCAGGGCTAAGAGGTGCATATCGTGATTGCCGAGCACCACTTTGCCAGTATCGCCTAGTGACTGGAAAAAACGTAAGGTTGCGAGGGAGTCTGGTCCGCGCGCCACCAAATCGCCAACCGCCCAAAGGGTATCCTTAGATGGGTTAAAATCGACCTTTAACAGTAACTTTTGTAATTCGGCAAAACAGCCTTGGATATCACCAACAAAATAATGGGCCACGATAACCTTTGTAGAATCAAATCAATGTAATAAACCTGGGGTGGCTAAACGAAAGGTATTAATCATTGCCTTAAAATGTTCACCCGATTCACTGACCATACCATAAGTGCCGTGCATAAAGCCAAGGGGCGTATCCAGCACAGTGCCACTGGTATATTGATATGACGCATTGGGTTGGATGGTGGGGGTTTCGCCTACTACGCCTGAACCCTGAACTTCACTGGTTTTACCGTTAGCATCGGTAATTATCCAATGACGGGTTTCGAGTTTTGCGGCTTTATCGCCAAGATTGGTGATAGTGATGGTGTAGCTAAAGAGGTATTTATGATCCTCGGGTGAGGACTGTTGCTCGATATATTCGGTTTTAACTTCGACTTTGATTGACGTGTCCAACGTAGTCATGCTGTTCCTTAGAATGATGCAGGGCACCTTAGCACCCTGCAAATAAAGACCTATTACGCCTTCTTATCACATACCATGTTCGCCATTGCAACATATTGTTCAACGCTGATTTGCTCTGGACGTAGGTTTTGATCGATACCGAGTTGTTCGAACTCTTCATCGCTCAAAATGTGTTTAAGGTTGTTACGCAGTGTCTTGCGGCGCATGTTAAATGCAGTGGTACACAGTTGGCGTAAAACGTTCACATCCTTACATGGGAAGGGCTTTTGTGCATACGGAAGCAGACGCACAACCGCCGAGTCAACCTTTGGTGGCGGAGCAAAACTGTGCGGTGGCACCTCGAGCACTGGAACCACTTGGCAGAAATACTGCGCCATCACCGTTAATCGGCCGTAGGCTTTGTTGCCTGGGCTTGCGGATAAACGCAGTACCACTTCTTTTTGCAGCATGAAGTGCATTGTCTCAATCAGTTCGGCAAACTCGAACAGATGAAACATGAGTGGTGTAGAAATATTGTACGGTAGGTTACCGAAAACCTTGAGTTTTTTGCCTGGGACTGAGAGTTGGCTAAAGTCAAACTGCAACGCATCGCCTTGGTGGATGGTCAGTTTGTCTTTCAGTACAGGGTGGTTTTGTAAGCGTTCAACCAAGTCTCGGTCTAACTCAACTACGGTCAGGTTATCTACTGATAGGGCTACAGGTTCGGTCAGGGCGCCAAGACCTGGACCAATCTCGACCATCACGTGGTCATTATCCGGGGCGATGGCACCCACAATGCGGTTAATCACATTGTCATCGGTCAAGAAGTTCTGTCCGAAACGCTTTCTGGCCGTGTGGCCCAAATGTACTTTGCTACTCATTAATGTCTAATCGTTTAGTTCTTTGAGGATAACTCAATGGCTTTATTCAAGGCGCAGACAAAACTACCAATATCGGCTTTGCCTGTTCCCGCAAGGTCGAGCGCCGTACCATGGTCAACCGAAGTACGGATATAGGGTAAACCTAAGGTAATGTTTACCGACTTGCCAAATCCCTGTGACTTCAGAACGGGCAGACCTTGGTCATGGTACATGGCCAATACGACATCTGCGTCCTGTAAATATTTTGGTTGGAACAAGGTATCGGCCGGTAATGGGCCAATAATGTTCATGTTGAATTCTTCACGAAGCTCATCTAGCGCGGGAATAATAACATCAATCTCTTCCCGGCCTAAGTGCCCATCTTCACCTGCATGGGGATTTAAGCCACAGACATAAATCTTGGGCTCTGGTATCGCAAACTTACTGATGAGATCTGCATGTAAAATTTTAATGATATGGTGCAGCCGTTGGCGGGTAATCGCCTTTGCGACATAGGCAAGTGGAATATGGGTCGTCACTAATGCAACCTGCAACCCTGGCGTTGCCAACATCATCACCACATCGCTACAGTTCGCCTGATGGGCAAAAAACTCAGTATGGCCGCTAAAGGGAATGCCCGCTTGGTTGATAATGCCCTTGTGTACAGGCCCTGTGACAACGGCATCAAACTCACCACTCATGTTTTTTTCACCCGCGTAGCGAAGAGTATCAACCACATAGGCACTGTTTTGCTCATCGAGCTTGCCGCACAGCGCTTCTGTCATTAGCTTGAAGGGCATAATGGTCAGTGTACCTGCCTCTTGCGGCTTTGGCGGTTGATTCGGTAGATATGGGCGAAAGGTCACATGTAAGCCAAGACGTTTAGCGCGACTGGCTAATAATTCGGGGTCAGCACAAACGACTAACTCAGCAGGCCAAGCCTGCTGAGCGAGTTGTACGACTAAATCGGGACCAATACCAGCGGGTTCTCCCGGGGTAATGGCGATGCGTTTAGTGGTCAATTCTACTTAACCTCGGTTTGACTCTGGCTGAAAGACTTCAATGTATGCCTCGGCCCGCATTTCGTCTAGCCAGTTTTGCAGTTCTTCGTTAAATTTGCGACGGAAGATGAGCTGGTGTGCACGGTTAGTGTTGAATTGATCCGTTGCATCTGTTTTTCTGCGTTCTTCAAGTTGAGTGATGTGCCAGCCGTGGGTAGTACGGAATGGCTCACTGATCTGATCTTGATTCAAGCTCTTCAGCGTTTGAGCAAATTCTGGAACATACACACTTGGATCTGCCCAGCCCAGTTCGCCGCCCTTAGCCGCAGAACCAGGATCCTCAGAATACTGACGGGCTAAATCTTCAAATTTCGCTTCGCCTGAACGAATTTGCTTTAGGAATTGCTCAAGCATAGCCTTAGCACGGTCTTCTGACAAAATAGGTGACGGTTTTAGCAGAATATGACGCGCTCTGACTTCTTCAACTTCTTTAGTCTGTAGGCCACGGGCATCCATGATCTTGATGATATGGAAACCTGCACCACTCTTAATCGGGCCAATGATATCGCCTTTTTTTGCACCACCAATCACTTCGGCAAACAGGGTCGGCATTTCGTTGATGTTCATGTAATCCCAAATACCACCTTCTAGGGCCTTTGGACCCGACGATGAGGCGATAGCGGTGCGGCGGAAATCTTCGCCTTTTTTCAGGCGTTCAAGCACAGCATTAGCGCGTTTGCTCGAGGCTTCTAACTGCTCGCTAGTTGCATTGTCAGGCACATCAATCAGGATGTGACCGATTTGGAATTCAACATCCTTCATGCCTTGTTCTTGAATGAGTTTGACTAGACCATTGATTTCCTGAGGAGATACTTGGATACGTCGTTGAACTTGAATGCGTTGGATTTCACCTAGGGTAATTTCTTCACGCAATTGTTCACGGTACTGGCTATAGCTTAACCCTTCAGATTCAATTTTACGTTGCATTTGCGCAACGGTCATTTTCTGTTCTTGCGCGATGTTTTGAATGGCTTGGTCAAGTTGCAAGTCACCAATATGCAAACCAATACGGTCAGCCATTTGCAGTTGTAAACGGGTTAAAATTAGACGTTCGATAACTTGGGTGCGCAATGCCGAATCCGATGGCAGCGACTGGTTAGCGGCTCTGGCGTTGGCTTTCACAGTGTCGATCATGTTGCTGATTTCGCTTTCGAGAACGATGCCGTCGTTGATTTGGACGGCAACTCGGTCGAGCTGCGATGGGGCGGCCATTGTTGTTTGGCTCATAGCGAGGGCAAATAAAGCAAAAATCAGATGTTTACTGGGTTTCATCCACAAATCCTTGGCACGTTCTAAGGTCTAGTTCGACGGCTTATTGTAAGTTAGCTTTACCATTTATAACGAAATTACAAAGAGTTACCTCATGCAGACGTGGGCAACCCCAAAAGAGTGCGGTGCTATTCCTATTTGGACGTGGCCTTTGCAAAATAGGCACCACGAGACTCTTGTTAAGCTGTTTGGACTCCAAGTCCTAGCTGAGGTTCAGCAATCTAACATAAATCTTTGCTAATTCCTCAGATAAAGCGGTTTTCTGTAGTTAAAGAGGCCATCATTGAGCATATCCGAGACACCCAATGGACCTGAGCCACCGAGACCTTTAATGACGAGGTTAAGGTAGACGCCGCTCTCAAACTGTTCACGGTTATCGACGATGGCTGAACCAATATTGTCATCATAATTGGTTTTGATCCGGTAATGGTAACTCAGACGGATTGCGTAACAGCATGATTCATATTGAAAGCCTGTATAGGTTTCGATGCTACGTTTTTCGTTCAGGTCATAATACCAGTTACCTACTAGGTAAAGACTGTCACTAATCGGCCAAGCTGTACGCATACCTGCTTGAGAAATGTTCGCAAGGTCATTGGTATTAGAGTTGAGCAGGTCTGGTACGTAGCGATAGCTAAATTGCAGTAACTTATTGACTTCAGGACGGTAATCTAAAGTCATTTCAGTTTTTTTGTTATCGCTGGTGTCGGTATCATATTGGATTGCTGCGCCCACGTACCAATCTTGAGTTAAGCGGGTATCGAGCTCCGCTGCTAAAACGGATGTCGATTGATTTTGTTCGAATAAATTATCTTCAAAACCAACCTTCGAATCCTCTAGATAGAAGATTTGACCAATGCTGAATTTCGTCGCCTCTTGGTTATGATCGTCAAACAAACGCGTTGTAACACCGAGGGTGAATTGGTTGGTATCGGAAATCCTATCTAGACCGGAAAAGCGGCGATCACGGAAAAGACCGAAATAGTCGTCCTGCAGTAGGGCGGTATCGTAAATACCAATACCACGTTGATCCTCATAACCCACATATAAATATTGGAATTGCGGCTCAAGGGTTTGGCGATAATTCTTGTCAAAATAGTCGGTGAAACGTTCAAAGTTGATTTGACCATTAATCCGCACCTGTGGAATTGTACGGCTAACTGTTTCATCAAGTTCCTGAACTGGATTGTTATTTTGCTGCCAATAATTGGTTTGCATCAACTTGAGTTGGCTGGTGAGCGAGCCCGATGGACCATGGATGGGCAGTGTGATGCTTGGCGCCATATGCAGGCGTGTCGCAGTATTGATGTCACTATCCTGATGAGCAAAATTGGTGAGCTCGGAGTTAAAGCCAAAGTCTAAGTTTTGCCAGAAACTGGCGGCGCGGTAGTTAAAGTTTAACTGTGGCATTACCTGATAGGGTTTCTCTTCTTCCCCAAGAACTTTGATGTCTTGCACCCGAGTACTGAAATCCCAGTTTCGTTCAAAATAACTGACTTCACCGATACGGGATAACTGGTTGTCGGTGGCACGGTTTACATCGGACTTGAGGTCGTTGAAATAATTGTTGTCCGATACTTCTGTAAAGTTGGCGAGTACTCGCCAGTTTTTATCGATTGCGCCTTGGTGTTGCCAGTTATAGAGGTAACGGTTTGGGCTGCCACTGAGCATTGAATCATTGCCGAGATACTCAAAATTCAGGCGACCACTTTGGGCTTCGCCAGCGAGGTAACGAAACTCAGTTTTAGTAAATAGACCCCGTTCTGACATAAAGCTGGGGGTGAAGGTAAGGTCATATTCAGGGGCAATGTTCCAGTAATAGGGGGCATTAATTTCAAAGCCGTTAGTCGTACTGGTACTAAAACTCGGAAATAGGAAACCGGTTTTACGCTTGTCCGAGACTGGCACCGTCATATAGGGAATATAAAATACCGGAATATCGGCCACACGGAGTTTTGCGTTCCAGATTTCGCCCCATTCTTCATCACTGTTGATCTTAATTTTCTCAGCTTCGAGCAGCCAAGACACATCCTCAGGAGGGCAGGTGGTGAAGTTAGTATTCGTTAAGATCAAATTGTTGTTCATGGTGATCTGCAGTTTCTCGGCATCGCCGTGTACCTGCTGTCCATGCAACCAATATTGAGCTCCCGTCAAGGTGGCGCGATTGCTGCGCATTTGAGCCTGCAGCGAATCGGCGGTGACGGTAAATACTGTATCTTGGAAAATTAAGTTGCCGTTAGCATCAAACTGTTCAGTTGCTTGGTCGAGAATGGCTTCGTCGGCGGCAATATGACGATCGCCTTGACTGAAAACAACATCACCACTGAAGACGGCCTGCTTGCCCATCTCCGCATTAGATTTATCGGAAACAATTCGAATTTTTTGTCGTTCTACTGCGCTAAGTCCAGGTTGTGATTCGATACGGGGAACTGGCGGCTCAATAACGCATTGTGATGCGGTAGTGGGAGATTCTTCTGCCTGGACTAATTGCGGTAACAGGCTCAAGGCCACAAGGTAACGGATCTGCATCTTAGGTCAATAATAATGAATTCTTAGTCTGGACAAGTATTGGTGGGGAAAGTTGCAAAGTACATGGTGAAACCACCAATGTATAGAGTGCAACAACGCTAATTAAATCTATCAATTTCTTAGCTGTTTCCAAATTGTATGCCAGCTATAATAAAGCAATTTTTCTTTAAGAGCCATGAAATGACCTTATCCGATCCGAGATTTCTTTCCCTTAATCAATGGCTGAACCGTTATTTTTCCTGCGATGTGAAGCCAGTGCTTATTTCCGGTGACGCCAGCTTTAGACGCTACTTTAGAGTTCTAGTTGAAGGAAGCCATTTTATCGTTGCCGATTCTCCGCCGCAGTTAGTGCCAATCAGCCCATTTATTGCATTAGCTGATGCCTATACACGGGCAGGGCTAACCGTTCCTGAGGTGATTGCCTATGATACCGAGCAGGGCTTTATGTTATTAAGCGACCTTGGTGATGTGCAGTTATTATCGGTGTTAAATCAGAAGAATGTGGCTGATTATTACCGCAGTGCACTTGCACTATTACCGAAGGTCGCAACTGTAGTTGAAAGTGTCGATCCTCAGACGAAGCAGGTTTTACCACTGCCGACATATGATGACGCATTTGTGCGCCGCGAATTGCATATTTTTGTTGAATGGCTGTTAGGTACTCACCTAAATCTTACGCTGACGGCGGATGATAATGCCTTAATCGATAGCAGTTTCGATACCTTAGTTGATAATGCACTTGAACAGCCTAGGGTGGGTATGCACCGCGATTACCATAGCCGCAATCTGATGCTAAAAGAGGATGCACTGTGTGTGATTGATTTTCAGGACGCTGTGATAGGTCCTGTGACCTATGATGCAGTGTCTCTGCTGCGTGACTGTTATATTCGCTGGCCGCAAAACATGGTGAATGAATTGATGACAGAGCATTATCAGCAGTGCCTCGAGCGCAACCTTATCTCGCAAGGAACCCGCCTTGAGCAGTTCCAAAGATGGTTCGATTTAATGGGGCTGCAGCGTCATATCAAAGCCGCAGGTATTTTTGCCCGCCTTAATTATCGCGACAATAAACCAGCCTACATGAAGGATATTCCGCTGACCCTGTCTTATATCGTCGACATTGCCAAGGCTTATCCAGAGTTGAGTGCTTTTGCGCTGTGGATGGAGTCCAAGGTCGTCCCCGCATTTAACAGTGCAGTCGTTAATCAATCCACTTCAGCGGGAGTTCAGTCATGAAGGCTATGATCCTAGCCGCGGGACGTGGCGAGCGCTTAAGACCACTTACCGATACCCTGCCAAAACCGTTAGTGCCAGTTCTGGGTAAACCCTTGATTGTTTATCATATTGAAAAACTGGCCGCCGTAGGCATAGTCGATATAGTGATCAATCATGCTTGGCTTGGGCAAAAGTTAGTAGAAGCCCTAGGCGATGGCAGCGCTTTCGGGGTTAAGATCCAGTACAGCGCCGAGACCAGCGCCCTTGAAACCGGTGGCGGTATTAAACAGGCCTTGCCAATGTTGACAGAAGGTGACACCGATACCCCCTTTTTGGTGATCAATGGCGATGTGTTTATTGATTCATTACCAGCATTACATTTGCTAGATGAGGATGCGCTGGCGCATCTTTGGTTGGTACCTAATCCTGTGCAGCACCCCAATGGGGATTTTTGCCTAGCCAATGCTAAGGTGTTTGAGGGGGATGAGGATAAATTTACCTTTTCGGGTATTGGGCTTTATCGTCCATCGCTCTTTAAAGATTGCCCCGATGGAGCCTTCGCCCTCGCTCCATTATTAAGATCGCAAATGGCGCAAAATCGAATTAGTGGGGCAATGTATCGCGGTTACTGGTGTGATGTCGGCACTGTTGAGCGGTTGCAGGTGTTGGAAAATAAGCTCAGCGCTTAACAGTCTCGCCCATGGCTAAGTGATTAATGGCTCTCAAGAGTCTTAATGAGTACACAAGATTAGGATATTAGATGCGCTTTTCGGGTAAGTTTTTTGGATTTGTCATTGGCTATATGTTTGGCCGCTTCTTTGGTGCACTCTTGGGCCTGTGGCTTGGGCATCTTTATGACAAACGCGCAGGAGGTGGTTTCAGTCAAGTTATTGGGCAAGCCAAGAATCGTCAACGGATATTCTTCAATACCACCTTTGCCGTGATGGGGCATGTGGCTAAAGCATCGGGAAGGGTGACCGAAACCGATATCCGAATTGCCACAATGTTAATGGATCAGATGCGTTTGTCGGGTGAGGCTCGCCGTGAGGCGCAGCAGGCTTTCCGTGATGGTAAGGATGCCGATTTTGATCTTCGCATTAGTCTGCAGGCCTTTCGTGCCGTGACAATGGGGCGGCAAGAATTACTACAGATGTTTATTGAAATCCAAATTCAAACCGCACTTTCCGACGGCGAGTTGGATGCAGCTGAGCACGCTATTTTGATGACGGTTGCCCAAGAGTTAGGTTATGGCAGAGCTCAGCTTGATGAATTGCTGAAACGCTGGCAGGCGGAATACCGCTTCCATCAAACGTCCAATGGCAATAAAACATCCATCACCGATGCCTATAACTTGCTTGGGATTAACTCAAATGTGAGCGACCAAGAGGTAAAAAGGGCCTATCGCAAGTTGATGAATGAGCATCATCCCGATAAGTTAGTGGCTAAGGGGTTGCCGCCGGAGATGATGGAAATTGCCAAGACGAAGGCACAGGATATTCAAGCCGCCTACGATAGGGTGAAATCAGAGCGCGGTATGCGTTAACGCGGATATGACTTTGGTTGCATACGGCAGCTAAAGAGCAGGAATAATAACAGGATAAAGGGATGAAGATGAAAAACGCTAATCGATTACTGGCCTTGGTAAGTCTGTTACCCGCAGTGCTTGCTTTTTCTAGCCATGCGGAGTCTGAAGTGTTTGTTGCCCCTTTTGGCGGCTATAGCTTTGGTGGTAACTCATTTGATTTGAATGAACTTGACGATAGCCAAGTCGAAACGGGTAATAAAAAGGGCATCTCAATCGAAGAGGGGGAGCACTATGGCTTAATGGTCGGCTTATCCACTAACGATCCCGGTAATATCTATTTGATGTTTAGCCGCCAATCTTCAGAATTGAGAAGTGGTGGCCTCGATTCCCCCGATTTACTTACCAATTTAGATGTCGACTATATCCACCTTGGCGGAACGCTGTATTTTCCAAGGGGGGATTTTCGTCCCTACGTGACTGCGACGGCGGGCGTGACTCGTTTGATGGCACAGGGATGGTCTACTGAAACTCGTTTCTCTATGGGGTTAGGTGTTGGCGCAGAGTATCGTTTGGCTTCGAATTTATCTCTGTTTGGTGATATTCGTGGTAATGCGACCTTTATCAATAGTGATTCGGCACTCTTTTGTAATGCTAATACCTGTCTGTGGCACATTACTTCAGATTTGATGTGGCAGGCTCAGGCCAATCTCGGTCTAAAACTGAGTTTCTAAATCCAGCCCATGAGATGATGGGCAACACTTTAAGGATGATGTGGCAATGAAAATAGTGGTTCTCGATGGTGGCACCTTAAACCCTGGTGATTTAAGTTGGGCGCCGCTGGCGGAATTAGCCGAGTTTACGTGTTTCGAGCATACCCAAAGGGATGACATTATCCCAAGGGCAATCGATGCAGAATGTGTGCTGACTAACAAGACGCCCCTCGATGCTGCCACACTTTCAAAGCTTCCTAAGCTTAAATATGTAGGTGTGCTTGCCACGGGCACCAATGTGGTCGATTTAGTGGCCGCAAAAGCGCAGTCTATCGTCGTTACCAATGTGCCCGCCTACGGCCCTGATGCAGTGGCGCAGATGGTGTTTGCCCATATACTGCACCATACCCAAGCGGTAGCCGTTCACCATAATGCGGTGGCCTCGGGTGAGTGGAGCAAATGCCGTGATTTTTGTTTCACCCTAATGCCTTTGCAATCATTAAAGGGGAAAACCCTAGGGCTAATCGGTTACGGTGATATAGGTCAGCAGGTGGCAAAATTAGCCCTCGCCTTTGGCATGACGGTGTTAGTAAATACGCGAAGGGTATTAACGGATTTACCCGAGGGTGTACGCTGGTGCGAGCAGGAAAGTGTATTTAGGTTGGCTGATATACTCTCACTTCATTGTCCACTCAGTGCTGAAACCGACCAGTTTATTAATGCCACAACCCTTGAAATGTTAAAGCCCAAGGCGCTGCTGATAAATACCGCCCGCGGCGGTTTAGTCGATGAAGCCGCCCTTGCCAAGGCCTTGCATCAAGGCAAGCTCTTTGCTGGGGTCGATGTACTCTCAACTGAGCCGCCAAGCCCTGATAATCCGCTGCTGAGTGCGCCCAATATCAGTATCACTCCGCACAATGCCTGGGCAACCAAAGAAGCACGGCAAAACCTGTTGGATATTGCCGTGGCGAATGTGAAATGTTTCTTGGCGGATAAACCCTGCAATTGGGTCAATCCCTGATTGCAGGATTAAACCTAACCCCTTATGTTTCATTGATAGAAAAATGAGGGGGTATTACTGGCGTTATAAAGCGTTGTTCACTTCTTTACTCAAGCGATGTTTCCTGCGCCAACCGAGCGCAATGACTCCCGCAGCTAATCCTGACATTGCAACAAGCCCTATGGCCACAGGCTTTTTAAGTTGATGGTACAGAGCTTGCCATTTAGCAATGTGATTCGCCTTTTCCCGTTGTAATGCGCTGGCAAAATCTGGGGTTTCACATTGCAAACCAAAGTGCTGCGCCCAAGGGACGAAGGGGCCGTTAGCCACGTATTTTTGATAGTACTGTTTGGCAAGTGAAGGTTCCCGATATAGCACCCAGCCCGTTGCTTGGCACAGCAGTGCTGCATAGGCTTGGCTGTTATGGGGCACATCGTTGCTGGCTTTATCTGCTAATTGGGCGGCGTGGTAGCGGTAATGGAAGCGTTTATTTGGTATGGCATTACTTGCATCGACCCTTAGTCGCTCTTTTTCCGCTAACGGTTGTTGACTATACCAATCCGTTAAATCGAATACGCCCTGATAAACGGCATAATCCGGTGCAAGTTCAAATCCGAGGATTTCCATGCCATGTTCACGGGCAATTTGAGCCGCACGCCAGTAGGCGCTAGCTCGTTCAATCCCCGAGGTGTGAGTCGCGCGGGTCAAGGCTTTTGCATATTCAGCGACAATGACCTGTTGAGATGGATGACTAAAATAGCCTTTAGCCTCAATAACAGTGCCTTCGCGCAGTAACCTGCGGCCTAACAAATAGCGCAAACGGTTATTGATAGGTTCGATGTTATCGTACCAATCGCTGTCCTCTGGGTTATCGTAGGCTTGTAATGGCACTTTTGCATCGACAAAGGCCTTTAGCTCATCGGTGGTCAGTACCCGCTCGGCCACATAGGCAATATCCTGCCAATATTCATCACCGCTTTCGAGTAGGTGGGTAAGGGCATCGAGATATTCACCACGTTCGAGGGATAGCACACCCTGCTCGGCGCGAATGCGGCACAATGCCGCTTGTTCCAGATCCCGATGGATTGCGCGTTGCTGAGTCGCCGTTGCATCGAGAGTCTCTGTTGAGAGGTTATCCTGAGTGGGGAAATGTTTTGCTGCTTGGGCATAGGCCTGAGCGGCGCCCGCTTGATCGCCCCGCTGCAGGTGTAATTTAGCACTGAGCCACCAAGTTAATCCGCTTGGCTTAGCATGAATTAGCATGCGCTCGGCACTGGCATAATTCCCCAGCTGATAATAGATGGCGGCGAGCGTGTCGCCTTTATCGAGTTTGGCCGCATCAGTGGGAAACACCTTCAGGATTTGCGCGACCTTTAAGCCGAAATCAGACAATTGCCCACCGTAGGCAAATTCGCTGCTACTGCTCTGCCAATAGGCGATCAACAATTGCTGGACTTTTTCCTTCTTGAGTAACACCTTAAGCTCATTGACGTCCTTCGCCATCAAGCTGCGACTTAACATCAGCAGCGAGTCATAGCCGCCACTATCGCCCTCGACCGATTGGGTGGCATAAAGGGTAATGACGCGGTTAATCACCTCTGGATTTAGGCTGACGTCGAGCTTTGGCGGTTCATACTCTGCTTGTGTGACTTCGATAGGCGTTTGTCCCTGATGGAGCAGAATATAGGCCTGCTCCCCTAAACTCGCTAAGCTTAGGCGCAGTGGGTCGATTCGACCTTTGACTACTTCGTCTTGCAGCCTTGTAAGATAGCCGTTGGCACGAGTGAAGTGCTCGTTATCTTGGCTTTGGTGGCTCTGAATAAGCTCAATGCGCGACAGACTATAGAGTGCCCAGAGACTGCGACTCTCACGCTCCTCATCGGGTAAATTTATGACCTGAGTAAAGTATTCCTTAGCGCTGGCGTAGTCCTTAGCCTCAAAGGCGACGGCGCCCAAGCTATATAAGACGATAGCCTGCGGCAGGGCATCTTTAATTTGGGCAGCCAGTCTTTTGGCATCACTTAAGTCTTTTGCATCGCGTAGGGCGTTGACTAGGGCAAAATCGGCTTCCGACAATTCGCTGTTTTCATAGGCTCTGGTCTGGGAGAGATAACGGTTATTAACCTCGTCCCAGAGGTATTCGAGTGCGGCGGGTTCGGCCTGATATCGCCAAGGTAGCGGCGCTGCTAAGGGAGCTATCCGTTGACTAAAGGCGGTTTGTGGCAAAAAGCTTAAACTGTTTTGCCTATCTAAGGTTAACTGCAGCGGAAAGTCAGGCCCACAGGCGAGCAGTGCGGGCGAAAACAAACTTAAGCAAACAAGACTGATTTTCTTGAGTCTGTTGAGCCTGCAAGTTGAAGCCGTAGCTACGCTGTTGTTGAGCCTATGGCGCATAAATATCCTGTAAAGTTAATGAGTCACAGCATGCCCAGCCTATCACTCTTCGGCTATTGGGGGCGAGTGTGGCTGCTTGCTCTGTGGGTAACCCATTACTCGGAGTGACATTCATTAAAGTGTTGTCAGAATCCTTCCGCTCCGGTAATTGCCATACTATTTCATCTTTATTGGTGGAAACTAAGTATCCGTTTTGGCCATCTTTAGTCATGCAGTTTGTGCCTAAGAGCTGAATTTTATTGGGTAATATGCCTGCGACGTTACCGCGATTGAATAGCGCCAATTGATACAACTTAGCCGTAAGATGAGACGCATTAGAGTTAATTGCAGCTTGCGCCGAGTACGAGCCGATGAGCCCAATCTCAAGCTCAATGTTGGCGACAAGGGGCTTTTGGTTAATGACATCCATCAAGGTCGAAAGTGGCCAGATGCGTCTATCGCCCTCTAGTGGTAATCGAAACCAGATAATCCCCTTAAGTTTTGGAAGCTTTCTTTGCTGCAATTGTTGAATGAACGACTGTAATGCTTTGGGATCAGCCATCAACTCCTGCATCTTATCCGTTCCATTCCTATTTCTGTGTAACGCAACCTCACTTTCCACCTCAAAGCCTTTGTCTGTGCTGTAGACCGCCGAGCCGTAACTTGGGAGCGCAATAAGAAAAGGGACAGTGCTTATTTTGGAAACCTGTTTAACCCATTGAGCGCCTTTAATGGGATCGAATAATCCCTTACGGGGATCGCTAACACTATGGATTTGCAGTACCAGTTCATCGATATGACTTAAGAGTGAAGGGAATTCTGGGCTATTAAGCCAAGCGGGTAGGGCGGTGATGCTCAGTTGTAGTGTAGGAGGGAGCTGCGCCCTGAGTTTTTGCAGCAAACCGCGATAGGCGCCAAGCTTGCTGCTTGCACTATCGTGGTCGATTTCAATCCCTTGGATAACCGTGCCTTGCTCTTGCCAGTGGCGCAGCATTTGCTGAATATGGCTGATGATTTGTGCTTCATCTAGCCTTGCGAGCTGACCATCTAGCCTAATCACGGCAATTTTAGGGCGCGGGTCAGCCTTTAGGTACTGATGATTAACAGCCACTTCAAACCAAGAGTCGTTAATGCCGGATTTGGGGTGGGCCTGCAGGGCGAGGATACGTAAGCCGCTAAATGCCGCTTCACTTTGTTTGAGTGCCGTTTGATGTTCGCTGCGCCATTGGCGCTGCCAGATATAGACCTCATGCTCTAAGGTGACGGATTGAATAGCCTTGCTCGATGGCGTGTTTGAGTGCCTGTCTGAAAACGAAACCTGATGAGATGTATCAAGCTTTTTTTCTTCGACGTACGGCGTGTTTGTCAGCGTGGTGAAAATGGCAATAACGACAAAAGTGACGAAAACAAGCAGTACAGTAACACGTGGCAGGCTTGAAAATAAAATCTGCTTTAGGTGCTTTTTAAGATGCGCCGCGGTGAGTTGGGATAATGGAGTCATTATATTTGCGGCTAATAGGTGAAGAAAAATCACCCGCCGATGCAGATCGGCGGGCAATGGATAAGGCTTAGAAAATCACTTTGACCTTGCTTGCGCTGTCGAGTGCTTTATTCACCGCGCTCTGGATATCGGTATCGCGGGCAAGCGCCACACCTAAGCGGCGGCGGCCGTCAATCTCGGGTTTTGCAAACAGACGCAGTTGGGTGTTAGGTGCCGCTAATGCTTCAGATAGACCTTGGTAACGAATGTTTTGCGATTTACCTTCAACTAACACTACCGCAGAGGCGCTTGGGCCGTGCTGGTGGATGTTTGGAATAGGTAATCCTAGGATCGCGCGAACGTGCAGCGCAAACTCTGATAGGTCTTGGCTGATAAGCGTGACAAGCCCAGTATCGTGTGGGCGAGGGGATACTTCGGAGAAGTAGACGTCATTGCCTTTAACGAATAGCTCAACGCCAAATAAACCGTAACCGCCTAAGGCTTCAACAACTTTGCTCGCAATAGCTTGGGATTTAGCCAGCACTTCGGCCGACATGGCCTGCGGCTGCCATGATTCACGGTAATCGCCGTCTTCCTGTCTGTGGCCGATAGGCGCGCAGAAGTGAATGCCGTTTACGGCGCTGATGGTTAACAGCGTGATTTCGTAATCGAAGGGAATAAAGCCTTCCACAATCACGCGACCACCGCCAGCGCGGCCACCTTCTTGGGCATATTGCCATGCGTTATGGCTTAGGGCTGCGTCACGGATAACGCTCTGGCCTTTGCCTGAAGAACTCATCACTGGTTTAACGACGCAAGGGATGCCGATTTCGCTGATGGCTTGATTGAATTCGGTTTCTGTGTCGCAGAAGAAATACGGTGAGGTTGGCAGACCTAAGGTTTCGGCAGCGAGGCGACGAATGCCTTCCCTGTCCATGGTGAGCTGAGTTGCACGCGCTGTAGGGACAACGTTTACACCTTCCGCTTCCATTTCTACTAAGGTTTGGGTCGCAATGGCTTCAATCTCAGGGATCACTAAGTGAGGTTTTTCTAACTCAATCACCGCGCGCAGTGCCTTGGCGTCGAGCATGTTGATCACATGAGAACGGTGGGCAATTTGCATCGCAGGAGCATTAGGGTAGCGGTCTACACCAATGACTTCAACGCCTAAACGTTGCAGTTCAATTGCAACTTCTTTTCCAAGTTCGCCGCAGCCGAGCAACATGGCGCGACGTGCGCCCTCTGTGTAGGGAGTGCCAATCATGTGTGGGTACCTTTTATTTTATAGGGTTATTGACGCCTTATGGCGTTCTTGGGGCATAGTTTACCCGATTGCGAACGGTTTTTGTGATGGAAATTATCAAGTGTGTTGAACATCAAGCTATTTGTATGGATTTGTTGCGCTTTTGCCAATGTGGTGTAGAAATATACAGAGATAGTCTGTTTGTGTTTGAGTGGGCGCAAGGCAATTTGGCCGAGTTGAACCTATTGGCCTATATGGATTTTTGGTTGCTGTAGGGAGTCAAACATGTTTTTGGATTACTTTGCCTTAGGCATTTTGTTTTTTGTTGTTCTCGTTATTTTTTATGGGAGTATCGCGATTCATGATATTCCCTATGAGATAGCGAAGAAGCGTAATCATCCACAGCAGGATGCTTTACACATTGCGGGTTGGATTAGCTTATTCACCTTACATGTCCTTTGGCCGTTTTTGTGGATCTGGGCCACTCTTTATCGAGAAGATAGGGGCTGGGGCTTCAGTACGGTAATGAAAAAAGAGGAAGCGTTAGAGGAGGATGTGAAAGCCCTAAGGCAAACGGTCTTGGAATTACAGAGCAAAATTGTGGCCCTTGAATTGAAATCTGCCGAAGCGCCTGAGCTTAAACAAGATCCAATACCTGTTATTAACACCCCAAAAAACAATAACGGCGAGGTGTAAAATGGATCTGCTACTGATTTTAACCTATGGCGCTTTCTGTGTTTTTATCTTTAAAGTCTTCAAAATCCCCCTGAATAAATGGACTGTGCCTACTGCCGTATTGGGCGGTGTCGTGTTAATTGCCAGTCTATTGTTAATCATGAACTACAACCATCCCTATTCGCGCTTTGGGCGGGAATACTTTGTGACTATTCCTATTACGCCTGCGGTCAGGGGATTGGTAATTTCAGTTGATGTGTTACCTAACACGCCTGTTAAGGAAGGAGATGTGCTGTTTCGCATCGACCCCACGCCTTTTCAAGCGGTGGTTGACAGGAAGAAAGCTGCCCTGATAGCGGCTAAGCAGGACGTTCCTCAACTTGGGGCGACTTGGGAGGCCGCTAAGGCAAATGTTGCTCGGGCAACGGCCGATAGGGATCGCACTAAATCGGCCTATA
The DNA here is from genome assembly GCF_019457475.1 of Shewanella acanthi. Classification (NCBI taxonomy): domain Bacteria; kingdom Pseudomonadati; phylum Pseudomonadota; class Gammaproteobacteria; order Alteromonadales; family Shewanellaceae; genus Shewanella; species Shewanella acanthi. Next base: position 3,146,109 of record NZ_CP080413.1, on the reverse strand, counting down.
GTCGTTATGAACAAGGGCATCGAAAGGGTGGTGCCAATTCACCTTTTACCGATTTAGAGCTCGATAACAGACGGCAAATGTACCTGAGTTCTGAAGCGCAGCTGACAGCGGCTCAGGCCGATGAGTTAAAAGCGCGCCTTGCCTATGAGTCAAATGTGGATGGAGTAAACACTCAGGTGGTAGCGCTCGAGGCGGATTTGGCCAGCGCCATGTATGACCTTGAGCATACCATAGTGCGGGCTCCCGCCGATGGAATGGTCACTCAAATGGCGCTTCGTCCTGGCACTATGGCAGTGCCTATGCCGCTTCGCCCAGTGATGACCTTTATTCCCGATGAGGAGCGCTATTTTGCGGGTGCATTTTGGCAAAACTCCATACTGCGTTTAAAAGTAGGCGATGAAGCCGAAGTGGTACTCGATGCGGCGCCTGGACAGGTCTTTAGCGGCAAAGTTGCTAAGATATTACCTGCAATGGCTGAGGGTGAAATACAAACAAATGGCACGTTGTTATCGGCAACGCAGCTTTACCAAAGCGGACGGGTGATTGTGATTATTGATATCGATGATGATGCCATTCGTAAGCAATTCCCCGCCGGTGTTCAAGGACAAGTCGCAGTGTATTCAGAGCATTTTCATCATATCTCAGTGATGCGTAAGGTGCTCTTGCGGATGAAGGGGTGGCTGAATTATCTCTTCTTCGATGGTCATTAATCATAACCCTATTTCGGGAGTAAAAAGTCCAGTTCGCTGGACTTTTTTATGCCGAGTCGCTGACAGAGGAATGATATATCGCATGCTAAGTCTGTAGCGATGCCTTAGGTACCGTATTCATCATATTAAAAGGTTAGGCAGACCATTAACCTCAGTCTTTGTACTCAAAATGCAGCGATTACTAAAAATTTTAAGACTGAATTGATTTCCCATCCTAAAGTTAAGACATCTTGAGTGTGTTAGGAGGTTGCAAGCTAGGAAAGGCGGGCAACCTACCATCATCATATTACGGAAGGGATTATATGAAACCTCGTCATTCGTTATTAGTAAGTTCATTATTTTTATGCGCAACAGGTGTTCAGGCTGGTGGGCTCTACTTATATGAAAATAGCAGTACTAATGTGGGGTTAGCCTCAGCGGGTGAGGCGGCTTTAGCAAATGATGCATCGGTGCTAGGGTCTAATCCTGCGGGGTTGTCCCATGTTGCGGGGCAATCTTTTTCCGGCAGCTTAATTGGGCTCTATGGTGATACTGATTTAGATAATTACAATAATGGCCGTTCGGAAAATATCATCGGTTTTACGCCCTTGGGCAGCGCTTTTTATAGTGACAGAGTGGATGACAGATTCGCCGTTGGTATAGGTGTTTATGGAAATTATGGCTTGAGTTTAGATTACGATAATTTATTCAATAAAGTCGATATTCCTAAAGTGACCACCCAAGCAATAACCCTGAAACCGGCGATGTCTTACCGGTTAAACGATCAATGGTCCCTTGGGGCGGCGTTAGGTTTCCAATTTGGTGTTTTTGAAGTTGAAGGTCAGTTGAATGGCACCGAGTATTCAAAAAATGTTAAAGACAACGACACACAAATTACGGGTCAGGTAGGTGTGCTCTATGAACCCAGTGCGGTGACGCGATTGGGATTCGCTTATTCGAGTGAAACTAAGCTCAAATTTACCGATGTGGGCCAAGAAGCCATCATGCCGCAATATCTGACATTCAGCGCATTCCACAAGATATCAGAAAATTGGCATTTGCTTGGCAATCTTAACTGGCAGGATTGGAGTCGATATCGGACAACCTTTAATGCCGAGACACAGGATACCTATCAAATTGCTATCGGCGCCCAGTATGTGATGAGTCCAGACATGACTTGGAACATGGGTTTTGCCTTTGATAGCAGTATGTTTAAAGACCAAGATCGTGCAGATCTTACCATTTCAGCAGGAGATGCCTATCGAATTGGTACCGGTGTTGATTTTAAATGGTCGGATAAGAGCCGCTTAAATTTCGCGTTTGAAGCGACTTTGGTTGAATCTTCACAAACCAATTTAACAGGCAATCCCATCGCGGGCTTTAAAGATCCCACCTTGTACTTTTTTAGCATGCAATACACTTGGTCAAATTTGTAATGCGCCAGAGGCCAAGCTATCGCATGGCAAATGGAATGGTTTGAACAGATTGGCATTTGATGAAAGTAAAAAAGTCCAGTTCGCTGGACTTTTTTATGCTAAGTTTCTGGTTAGAAATGGAATATTGGATTAGCTATGCAAGACATTCGCGATTTAACCTCAATACTACGCTCGAACACCCCCATTGTTGTAATTGAAACCTATGAGGAACATCGCGTCGTAGCGTTGCTTAAACAGGTGGCGAATGTTCTCTATCAACCGCTATTTACTTGGAGTATTACCCAAGGCCTTTCCCGCGCTGATAAAGCCATGGCAGCGCAAAAATTTAATGCTGATCCGACTGAACTGCTGGGGCAAATAAAGGCAACAACCCAGCAGGGGATTTATGTGTTATGCGATTTTCATCCCTTTGTGGTAGATGCGCCTAAGAATGTCCGCCTGCTCAAGGAGATTGCGCTGGAGTACGATAGTTTGCAACATACTATCGTGCTTATCAGTCATGCCTTTGATATTCCACCCGAAATAAAACGCTATTGTGCCTATTTTAACCTAACACTACCCAGCACAGTGCAATTACAAAACCTGATCTATGCCGAAGTCGATACACTGCGTCAACGTGGTTTGCCCTTGCAGGTGGACGATAAGGCGGTGGCCAAATTGGCTGAGAACCTCCGCGGTGTGACCGTAGATGATGCACGCCGTTTAATCCATAAGGCTATTGTTAATGATGGTGCGATAAGTCACTCGGATATCGATATTGTTAATAAGGCTAAGTTTCAGTTACTCGACTTAAATGGGGTGCTGCATTTTGAATATGACACCAGTGACTTCTCCCAGGTTGCAGGCCTCAATAACCTTAAAAATTGGCTAAGACAACGTGCCACAGTATCGTCGCAGCAACTAAAGAATGCCGATGGGGAGACTCAACCCCCGATGTTGGATTCGCCAAAGGGGATTTTACTGCTTGGGGTGCAGGGGAGTGGTAAGAGTTTGGCTGCCAAGGCGGTTGCAGGCGTGTGGCAGCGACCTTTGCTGCGTCTCGATATGGCGGCACTCTTTAACAAGTACATAGGGGAAACCGAGAAAAATCTGCGTAATGCCCTTGAGCTGGCGGATACTATGGCGCCCTGTGTGTTGTGGATTGATGAAATTGAAAAGGGTTTGAGTGGTGGTCAAAGTGACGAAGGCACATCGACTCGCATCCTCGGCACTTTATTGACTTGGATGGCAGAACGTAAATCCCAAGTATTTGTCGTGGCAACCGCGAACGATATTCAGGCGTTGTCGCCGGAATTGCTGCGTAAGGGCAGAATGGATGAAATCTTCTTTGTGGATTTACCCGATGCCGAGGTGCGTGAAGATATCTTCCTTATCCATTGCCGGCGCCGTGGTTTAGATGTGACTCACTTAGATTTGGCGCAGTTATCCCTATTTAGCCAAGGGTTTTCGGGCGCCGAGATTGAGCAGGTGGTTATCTCTGCGATGTATACCGCGAGGAGTATCGACCGTGTTGTAGATCAAGGTTTATTGCTCGAAGAATTATCAAAGACGCGGCCATTATCCGTGGTGATGGGGGAGAAGATAAATGCCCTAAGGCAATGGGCATCGGGTCGCACTGTGAATGCCCATCAATAATAAAACCTACCATTAGCGGCTCAGAGCCGCTAACGATCTTTTAGAGACTTTTTAACGCTTGGGTGGAAATTGAGTCAAAATATTGCCGACAGCTTTTTGGGTGTCCTGCGCTTTATTCTCTCCACCTGAGTCAAAATCGAAGCTATCACTGCCGCGCCAGATTAATCGATTAGATTGAACATCAAGAATATCTATCTGAATCATTTGAATTTTTGCCGTTTTACTCCCTAGGGGCACGCCGACACTGGTGCCAATGCCGATACCGCCTCCATGGCCAATACTGCCTGTGCCTAGGCCAATTGAAAGTCCTGAATTTTGTGGCTTATCTTGGGTTTGCAGATTGAAGGTAGCGTGAAAATCTGGGCTGGAGGCTGACTCATTAAAACCCTTTTGGATGAGCTGCTGCTTGATCTCATTCTGAATTCGCTCAGCGCTCAGGGGATCGTCTACACTTTGTGGCAGCCTTAGGTCGAAACTTTTCAGTGAGCTGAAATCGTAGTTGAGGTCGTAGTCGTTCTTCGGTGTTGTACTGCAGGCCGCGAGCAATCCCACTGCAGTCAGTAAAATACTAAAACGTGTCAATCTCATAGTGTCGTACCTCTGTGGCTGGGGTTATTTTGATACTTGCTTCACCGGCTGATTAAAAAGTCGCCTTGATAAAGGGCGTCGCAGCAAGTAATTTAGTTTAAAGTGATGATTCAATGTGCTGTTTTACCATTGATATATCAGACCGCATTTTTGCGCAACCTAAATGGCAGAGTCGTTCAATACCATGGAACAGTTAGCCTTCTTCGATGTCCCTAGCCCCTGTATTGGCGTTTGCCAAACGGATGCGCGCGGTTATTGTAAGGGGTGTATGCGAAGTCGGGATGAGCGCTTTAACTGGTTACATTTTAGTGACGCTCAAAAATACGACATTATCCGCCTTTGCAATCAACGTAAGCGTCGCCGCCAATTAGCACTCTACAAGGCGCATCAAGAACGACTTGCGCAGGAAAGGGCGGCGCTTAACCCTCAATTTGATTTCGATGCCCAAGCATCGAGTGACCTCGATTTTGGCGAGTTTGACTTAGATTAAATTTTTGCGGTTTTCTTGCCATCGCTAACTTTGTGCCGTTCAGGAAAGTTCCAATTCCGCTATGTGTTAAAGGCATTGGCGTCAATCTCCCCTAAACTTGAAGTGTGACTATCAAATTTGATGGTTACACATGGGTTAATGTACGAGGTAATAAGCCATGGCTAATTCACTGTTTGAACGGTTGGGCGGAAACGAAGGAATAACCGCGATTGCCAATGACACCGTCGACAATCATTTAAATAATCCAACGATTGGAGCTAGGTTCGTAGATCTCGATATACCAAAGTTGAAACAATCCGCCGCCAACTTTTTTATTACTGGCACGGGTGGGGCGAATGTCTATCAGGGTAAAGACATGCTGAGTGCCCATAAAGGTATGAACATTTCCGCCACCGAGTTTATGGCAGTCTTGGACGATATACTTGCCGCCCTATGCAAGAACAATATCGAACAACGGGAGCAGGAAGAAGTGCTGTATGTGCTGTACGGCATGCACAGGGAGATTATGCACGTTTGATGGGCGTATTATGGGGGAGCACTGGCTTCCCCATACCACTATCCCTTATTCGGCCATGTCAGCATAAAGCGAGTTTGCGTAGCATGGCTTGTGACCGATACATCCCCTTGGTGGCGTTGCATAATACGCTTGATAATCGCAAGGCCTAATCCATGCCCTTTATTCCCGTTTTGCAACGACTGACTGCGGTAAAACGGCTCGAAGATCATCGGTAAATCTTCCTCTGGGATAGGTTCACCATCGTTACTGACGCTAAGCTGGATTTTGTGTTTGTCCTGAATCACTTCCACGACAATTTGGTCACGGGCGAAGCGCTGGGCATTGGTTAACAAATTTTGCAGTGAGCGCTCAATAAGATTGGGCTCCCCTTCAAGGGGGAGTCTGTCAAGTTTAGTCTGCAGTGTAATGGATACAGGGCTTAGGTTGCTTAGTCGCTTAATCGACTGCTGTGTCAGTTCGATTAAGTCATATTCATCGAGCGCTCTGTTCGTTGAGTGAGACTCGAGACTGGCGTAGGTCAGAAGTTCCTGCAGAAGATCTTCCATCTCTTTGATATCTTGCTGCATTTCACTTAAAAATGCTTGGCGCTTTTGCTCATCGGTATTGGGTTGGTAATACATAGGGATCAGCGCTAGAGCAAACTTAAGCCGCGCAAGTGGCGTGCGGATCTCGTGGGATACCGCATTCGCTAAGTGTTTCTGATTTTCAATCAACACGCTGATTTGCCTTGCCATTTCGTTAAATGTGTTGGCAAGGGGCTTCACTTGGGAGCGTTGGGGCAAATCGATGCGTGTTTGCCACTTTGCCTGACCAAAATCCTGTGTCGCTCGGCGCAAAATACTTAAATCCCGCGACAGTGGTCCGACCCAAATAAGGGCGACAAGTCCAAGCGAGAAATAAAACAGCAGGGTGAGAATATTACGCAGATTTGCGCGTGGCTCGATAACAATTGGGCCCGCCATTAATACCTGATGTTCAACCTGAATAAACTGAAACTGTTCGCCCTCTTTAGTTTGTGTGGTTACAACGCTCTGAGCCGACAACTGTTGCCCAGGCGCGAGGGCTATTTGGTTAGCCTCTATTAGGTTGAGTGGATATTCGGTTTTACTCGGTAGGTGCTCGAGGTAGCTTTTACGTTCGGAGGTCGGCAGTTCGCTTAAGAGCTGCGCCACAGCGATAAGCGGCGCATCGAGGATATGATTATCATCTGCGTTTTTTTGCCATAGGTTGTCCAGTGTCCAACCTATGCCAAGAAAGCTCAGACTGAGCAGTAAATATAAACTGATAAAAAGACGTTTCACGTTATCGCTTAACTATTGAGGGAAAAGAACCTAAATGCCTAACGACTATGTTTGCTAGTTATTCCAAGCTTCAGGCGCAAATAAGTAGCCCTGTCCCCAAACGGTTTTTATTCTAAATGGGGTTTCGATATTGTCGTGTAATTTCTTTCTTAAGCGAGATATCCGGACATCGATTTTTCTGTCTTTACCGTCGAAGTCGATATTGAGTAGCAGCTGGTAAATATATTGGCGGCTAAGGACTTGTCCTGCCTGTGATGCCAATAACCACAGGAGTTCAAACTCATGGCTGGTCAGGTCGATTTCCTTATTATCCAAACGGATAGCATGGGTATGAGGATCGATACTGAGTTTTCCGAAGGTCAGACAATGGGATTCGGCCTGAACGGGCTGGTTTTGGCGACGCAGCAGGTTATTGATACGGGCAACCAGCAGCGCAGGGTCGACGGGTTTAACCACATAATCGTCGGCACCGAGTTCAAGGCCGCGGATCTGATCCTCACTCGAGCCTAGGGCACTCATCAACAAAATGGGGCCAGCGAAGTAATCGGGGAGTTTTTCACACAGACTAAGGCCATCCATGCCTGGCAGCATAATGTCCAACAGAATGATATCTGGCTTGTAATTGATAAGACGGGTCAACACTGTGTCGCCACGGCGTTCCACTTCAACATGCATCCCATGGGACTTGAGATAATCCACTATCAAATTTGCAAGACGTACATCGTCTTCAACCAATAATACTCTGTGGGAGGCTTGTGGGGTCGTCATTAAAATAAACTCCAGGGGTTGCGGTAACGTCTACGAACCTGTGACTGGGCGGTCGCGGCGACTTTTAATTTGGCTCCGGCCAATGTTTGGTTTGTGGATTTGCTTACCATCACAAATTGAATATCACTTTGAGTACTGATGCTGAGCTTAAGGTTTTGTTCTCCAATCGACTCGCTGCACCATTTAGGATAGGCGCTATTATCGGACAAAATGCAAATCAATTCCTTATTTACCAGCTCCCATTGTAACTCAATCTCAATTTCGCAGGCTTTCTGCGCATCACTGGTGATGCAAATGCTAGGCGTGAGCGTCAAGCTCGCTTGCTCAGGTACCTCGGCTTGAGCTAAGGGAACATTAAGCCCGCTAAAGCCAATGCAAAGCAATAACAGACAGAGAATTCTGCGAAGAGGGGGCATCTTGAGCCTTAGAACCTGTAAGCTGCGCCAAAAAAGTAAGTGCTACTATAGTCCTCATCTAACAGGGGACTTGCGGCAATCTCATCGGCCAACTGTCGATAACGCAGGGCGACTAAGACATCCCAGTTTGCGTTGATGGTATAGCGGCTAGTGAGCTCAATACCCCGGTTCCAGCCCGATTTTGCATGATACTGCTGGCTCCAATAGGCATTTTCACTCGGTCTGACTCCATAGTAGTAACCGATAACATTGCGACTCTTCCAGTCAAATACCAGTGATAAGTTTAAGTACAAGTCATTAATTTGCCAGCCATAACTCCAATTTACTTGGCCTTCAGAACCATGGTGAACATCAAACATATCATGGGCATAGGCGAGTCTTAGGGTGCCCGCAGCGGTATAAAAGAAGGTTTCGGCGCCACCCAGCATAGTAAAATGCCTAGATTCTAAATCATTAAACCGATAATCGGGCTGGGTGGTGATGAGGTGAGTTATCGGCGTTGTCGTCGCAAGCTGTTGAGTGCTGTGACTTATAAAAATGTTCGAGGGATCCCAACGATAAAAATAGGCGCGATCCAGACTGTAGCTGGTGACTAAGTTAACGCTGTAATGCGGCCGTTCGACTAAGGTGTAGCCGAAGTTGCCATTATCGAAGAAAAAGCGTTCACCGTAGTAGGCAATAGTGGGAATAAAATAGACAGGAATATCATCAAAGTCTCTAAGGGGGTTAGTTTTTTGCCCCCAGCCTACCGCAAGTCCTAAATCCCAACTACCGATATCGATACATTCATCCTTCGCTACACAGCTGCCTTCGGCTAATGCCTTAAGCGGAAAGATAAGCGCAGCGGATACAAAAACAGCAATACGAAACATGGTAAAAAGGTACGACTATTAGGAGTAAGGAGTGGTCAACAGAGTAGCATTTTATGCCGAATACGACAGAGCTTTAAGGCTTTGTGATGCAAAATGATACATTTATCATTTAATTGCAGGATTTGTAGCAGGACTTATGAGTTAAAGTCACGAATTCTAAGAGCGTTTTGGCTAAACAATAATGCCATCCTTGGAGTAGATGGCATTAGGTAGAGAGTCAAACTTGAGATACCGCAGTGCTAAAGGAAGTAACGTAAATTAGTCGAGTTTTTCTACGGTTTGGTAACCCATTTCTGTAAGTTGGTCGTTCACACAATCGAGCACGTATTGCTTAAGCTCAGCATTTTCAATCTGATCTTCAAAAGCCATTTGTTGGCAAACTTCAGTCAGTTGAGCGATGTCGTTTGCTGTCGCGGGGGGAAGGGTGGATTCATCAGCGAAAGAAGCAAAACTTACGAGTGCAGATAACACGATTGCAGCAGATAACGTCTTCATTTATTTTCCTTTAGTTATTAGTGGTTAACAGTTGGCTTAGTGACGAAATATATAAGCTTCAGTGTTAACAATTAGCAATCTATCACTGCTAATATGATTTAGATATAAATAAATTTTTCCTCTGATGGCAAGCCATTTTTACCAAATACAGCGTAAAAATCTTGGCTTGGCTTAGGTCATGAATGGCGAGCCTCAGAGTCAGATTTTGCTCTGAATAAAATCGATACAATCTTGAGATAAACATTGGTTCGATAAGTAGCTGTTTCCGCCCTGATGGGTGAGTAAAAATCCCCTCTCAGTTGGGGTTATCCGATACAGGGAATTCCAGAGGATAGTGCCTTTCACATACTGAGAATGGGTATGTACGCCTTGTTCATCAATCGTCAAGGTCACTTCATTGTTGGCGGCCTTACTGATCATCTGGCGCATCAACCACCAGGATTTGTGGTATTTCACATTCAAGGCATCAATAACACCTAGGCCTACAAAAAAGTAAGCAAGATAGAGACTTAAATTGGTAAAAATAAGGGCGATACCGATAAAGCCAAATCCCATTGCCTTGTAGTACGGCTTTAATGTGGGATCGGGTTTGACAGACTGGTTGTAACATTCTTCAAAATGGGCTTTATCTAAGATGTATGTCGTTGAATAACTGAAGGGTGATTTCATGGTTTCTGACTAACGCAAAGCTTGAATGTGCGTTAGTTTAGCCGCTTAACACGGTAAAGTAACCTTTTGGGGATGACGTAAAGTTGAAAAGGGGGGAATGCCGTTCCTACGCACTCTACAATAGTTTCATGTCGTGACTAGTAACGATTTCGTTCTGCCGGTATATCACTAAGATATTCGACAAATTCGACTTCAAAGCCATGAGGATCAAAAAAATAGATATTTCGGCGGTGCGGATCTTCCATGCCATCCTTTGCAATTGGAAACCCCGCTTGGGTCAATCGTTGAATGACCGCATCTAAATCACTCACGACAAAAGCAAAATGGGCCAAGCCAATTTGATGGCCAGATAAATCTCGGTTTTCACCTACACCGTTATCGCTAAACGCAATATATTGATAATCATCGCCAAAGTGGATCCAATTACGGGGTTTGCCATACCAAGAACCTTTATCACCACCCCGAACGCGCCAGTGAGGGAAAGCCGCTTGATAAAAGGTTAATGCTTTGGGAATGTCATCGACGACAAGATTGATATGTTCTAAATGGATCATGACGCGTTCCTTGTAATGTTTTAGGCGGCGTTGCTAACATCCAAGCTATTAACATACCGTAGCAGTATTCCTGTCGCTTGGGGTGAAATCAACATTAGCGCATCCGCATCCGACACGCGGTCTTGTATTTCTGGCCAATGCTCGCCCTTATTCGCTTCGCTCCCATCCCAAAACGGCAGATTGAACTCACGTAGTTCTACAGGATGTATGGTCTCATATCCGTTTATCTTGGGAGAAAGTTCACTGTTTTCGGCAATTTAACGCGCCACGTTGGCGCTTTGCGAGCCAGTTCGCTGGCTGCTGGCACTGAGAGACTTCATTATGTAAACTTTTTTATTTATAAATTATTTATAAGGTAATTGCTTTATTTAATCATGTAAAGGATAAAGTAAATAAAAAAGTTTATTTATTCTATTAAAAGAGGGGAGGTTTAGGGATAATCACTCGCGATGATCGGAGTTCGAATATGAAAACCACTGATAAGATTGTGCAATTACTCAAGCTGCAGGGACCATTGACCGCGAAAACCCTTGCGGATGAGTTGGCATTGACGACGATGGGAGTTCGCCAACATCTACAAGCCCTAGAAGAGTCGGGGGATGTGGATATTGAGGATAGAGTGGAAGGCCGTGGACGTCCGACACGATATTGGAGGTTAACTGAGCAGAGCAGAACACATTTTGCCGATCGACATAGCGAGCTGAGTTTGCAGCTGATTGATTCCGTTAAAATGATTTTCGGCGATCAAGGTTTAGATAGGCTAATTGAGCATAGAGAACAAACGGCGATGCAGCAGTATAACTCGGCGATGCTCGGTATGCCGGATATTGCCAGTCGGCTGGATAAGCTGGTTGAGCTAAGAACCCAAGAGGGCTATATGGCGACGCAGGAGCAAATCGATGGCGTATATTGGTTACTCGAAAACCATTGCCCTATCTGTAGCGCCGCGACTAAATGCCAAAATTTTTGCCGATCTGAACTCCAACTCTTTCAGCAATTATTTACTGATATTGCTAGCGTCAGTCGTGAAGAGCATATCATCGATGGCGCTCGTCGCTGTGCTTATCGCATATCGCCTTTATCTTAAGTTGGAGCCAAAGAGTTAGTTATGCAATCTAAACGTGGTCGACTCGACCGATTCTTAGCAACCACTTTGCAAATTCATCGTAAATCGGTGCGGGAGCTATTGCTCGCAAAACGTGTATTAGTTGATGGCGTTGTGGCGAGGGAAATGGATATGCAAATACATGAATTCTCGCATATCGTTTTCGATTCATTGATATTGCAGGCTAATACGCCAGAGTATTGGATGCTGCATAAACCCGTTGGGGTTGTGAGTGCCACTAAGGATGATGAACATAAAACGGTTATTGAGCTCTTAGACTGTGCAGCGCGCGATGAGCTGCATATTGCAGGACGATTGGATTTAAATTCTTCAGGCTTATTATTGTTGACCAATGACAGCCGCTGGTCTGAAGCCCTGATGGCGCCTACACAAAAGGTGGATAAGGTGTATCGGGTCACCCTAGCCAATCCCTTGAGTGAGGACTATATCGCGGCATTTGCCGAGGGCATGTATTTCGGTTTTGAAGATATCACCACCCAGCCTGCAAAACTTAAGATCCTCGCCCCCCATGTTGCAGAGGTCACCTTAAGAGAAGGTAAATATCATCAAATCAAGCGGATGTTTGGTCGTTTTCGTAATCCCGTCGTCGGCTTACATCGATTATCAATCGGTGATATTTTTTTAGATAACCAGCTTTCCCCTGGCGAAAGTCGACCTCTTACGGCTAAGGAAGTTGCCTCGATTTCATTGTGTTAGGCATAGATTCATTACACTGAATTTCTATAACCTAAAAGCACTTACTTGATTTCGCATGCTGCTTGCCAGTTTAGTCAAATTGATAACCGACTCACTTAATTCGACCGCCGATGCAGTAGAAAACTCGGCAATATCGCTAATCGCAATAATGCTTCGGTTGATACTCTCGGCGACACTGCTTTGTTCTTCTGCAGCGGTCGCAATATGGGTATTGAGCTCGGTAATTTTATCCACCGAAGTCACTATCTCAGTTAGTGCAAATCCTGCCTGATTTGTCTTTTGATTGGCATCTTCGACTTGTTTGATGCCTTCTTCCATAGCATTGACGGCTTCTTTCACACCTTGCTGTAGGGTGGCGATCATGGTTTCTATTTCTTGAGTGGATTGCTGGGTACGTTGGGCGAGGGTACGTACCTCATCAGCTACTACGGCAAAACCTCGGCCTTGTTCACCTGCGCGAGCGGCCTCGATGGCTGCATTCAAGGCGAGCAAGTTGGTTTGCTCGGCAATGCCTTTAATCACATCGAGCACCCGGCCGATGTTTTGGCTTTCATTGGATAAAACCCCAATGACCTGCGCCGTTTGTTGAATTTGCGCCGATAGCTGGGACATGCTGTTAATGGATTGCATCACAATGTTATTGCCGTTAGCTGCATAATTGTCGGCATCCTTAGCCGAGTCGGCGGCCGCGGCGGCGCTTTGGGCAACTTCAGCAACGGTAGCCGTCATTTCATTCATGGCGGTAGCGGTTTGCTCGGTTTCTGCCTGTTGCTGCTCCATGCGCTTATTGGTTTCTTGGGTGAAACTGCTGAGCTCATTTGCCGATTGATTTACGGTGCTCGCGGCCTCGGCAATGGAGTGTAAAATACCCCGCAAATGTTCAATCACTTGGGTCAGGCTAGAGGATATTTGCCCAAGCTCATCGTCATTGAAGGTTTTAAATTTAACGGTGAGATCGGAATCCTGACGCACCGTTTTAAGTTTATTGACTATGTCGCTAATGGGATTCATCACACTGCGGTTTACCCATAGTCCAATCGCAATACTGATGAGCATCGCCAGCACAGCAAAAATAATAAAGATTGAAATGGAAGATTGATAAATCCCGTGAACATTATCTTTTTCTTCACCTGCGACCTTAATTTGCAGGGAAATAAGTTCGGCCACTTTGCCGCTAATGGGATCAATGGCCTGATACAGTGGCAGTATATTGTTATTTAATTGTTGAGCTGTGGGGCCATTGAGTAGATTAAGACGGGATATGAGTTGGTCAATCTGCTGATTGGCGGGGGAGAATAAAGTTTCAGCTTGTTTGGCGAGTTGGGATTCTTCTTTCGTGAGTTCGGTTGAGAGATATTTTTGCCAATGTTGATTAATGGTCGACTTGGCACTCGTTAGTGCAGCAACCGCTTGGCTACTGCTCAAGCCTCCGGCATTGGATTTGTTGATGGCATCAATCACGTCAACGGCATATTTATCGGCGATGATTTTTAAATCGTCTATCGGTACTACTCTGTCGTTATAAATTCGGGTTACACCAGATTCAATCTTCCCCATCATGTTTATCGCGATAATACCGACCGTGAGTAGCATGAGAAGTGGAACCAAAATCCCAATAAACATCTTTTGTTTTATTTGCAAACCATTCATGTAGATAAACTCCCCGATTTAGGGTGCTCGAGGGGGGAGCTCAAGCTATCCCTTTGATGGAAATGTAATAATAGGTATAGCAAATATCGGAGGGGTATTCTGTTACTAAAGAAAATTTAATAGCGGGAAGCGAAAATCAGATACAAAAAAACCTCGACTAAGCGAGGTTTAGATGTTGGTACAGATGAGAGGACTTGAACCTCCACGCCCGCAAGGGCACTAGCACCTGAAGCTAGCGTGTCTACCAATTCCACCACATCTGCATTGGTATCCGACATTGTGCCGAATCTAGTTTGAATTGCAATTTGGTACAGGTGAGAGGACTTGAACCTCCACGCCCGTAAGGGCACCAGCACCTGAAGCTGGCGTGTCTACCAATTCCACCACACCTGCACTGTACCTATTGCAATTCTTTAACACTGGTCGCGATGGCAACCAATTTAAAGATGGTGCCCGAACCCGGAATCGAACCAGGGACACGAGGATTTTCAATCCTCTGCTCTACCGACTGAGCTATTCGGGCGACGGGCGCAATTTAAAGGCTTTTCGGCTTTTGAGTCAACTGATTTTTACTAAATCCGTTAAAAATCGATTCGAGTGGATAAGTTTTATTCGAAACGGTGGTTTATTGGCTTTTATGGGGTCAGAGAGGACAGGATTCAGTTACCCGGCTGTTTTATTCCATTAAAGATAAAGCTTGGCTGAGTGATGTGAGGGGATAAAAAAATGCCCCTAATCAGGGGCATTTTCATTAATTTGCTAGGATTTCGTTGTTCGGGAAGTTAGCTTGCATTACCATGAGCACGTTTTGCTTCAGTTGGTTCTGACCTAATTCGCCATACGCTTTTGCCATGATCTCCAGTGCACGCTCCGTTGATGGGGTGCCAGGATAAGTCTCTAATACAGATTGAGCACGGACAGCAGCAGCACTCCAAGCGTTCATTTTGATATAATATTCTGCTACTTGAATAGAATATTGTGCTAAACGATTCTTCAGCGAGTACATGCGTTTTTGCGCATCGGCAGCATATTTGCTGTTGGGATAGGTTTTGATTAGACGGTCAAAGTCTTTAAATGCATCCTGGGCATTTTTAGGATCGCGGTCGGTTCGGTCGATATTGAGCATATCGTGGAACAGATAGCTGTCCGCCTGCATGTTGACCAGTCCACGCATATAGTAGACATAGTCGATATTAGGATGAGTTGGATTTAATCGGATAAATCTGTCGATGTTGGCAATTCCCGAGGCGGCATCGTCCATCTTGTAATAGGCATAAATCAGATCTAACTGTACCTGGGTTTTATGCGGTCCGAAGGGGAAGCGTGAATCTAATGCTTCAAGCGAACGGACTGCTTTGGAGTAATTGCCAAGTTCCATGGAGGTTCTTGCCTGAGAGTAAAGCACATCAGGTGAGGTTTTTGCGGCAATGTCGTTATCTTCTGGACTGCTACTACAGGCTGATAACGCTAGTGAAAATAGGACTAAGGTTAAGCCTTTAGAGAATTTATACATACTTGAATTCAATTCTTTTATAAGTTGTAGTTAAGAATTTTTCCATTTCACGATAAAATAGAAACGATTCGATTGTAACAGATAGCACACATTTTTTGACCCCTAAAAGGGGATACGGTTCCTATGACACAAGAGATTAATCTAAAAAGCGAGATTTCGGCAACTCAAACTGGCCTGAGATTGGATCAAGCATTAGCTGAGTTGTTCCCTGATTACTCGCGCACACGCATCAAAGAATGGATCCTATCTGATGCAGTCTATGTTGACGGCGCATTAGTGAATAAGCCGCGCGAGAAGGTTTACGAGCTTCAGCAAATCGTCATTAATGCCACCTTGGAAGAAGAAGTCCATGCAGCGGCGCAAGCGATTGAACTGGATATTGTTTATGAAGATGAACATATTCTGGTGATCAATAAGCAAGCCGGTTTAGTGGTGCATCCAGGTGCTGGCAATGCCGATGGCACGCTGATGAACGCACTATTACACCATTGCCCGAACATCGAGCATGTGCCACGTGCGGGTATTGTGCACCGTCTTGATAAAGACACCACGGGTTTAATGGTGGTGGCTAAGACCGTTGAAGCGCAGACCCATTTGGTCGCGGCGCTACAAGCCCGTGACATTACCCGTGAGTACGAAGCAATTGTGCTCGGCACTATGACTGCAGGCGGAACTGTGGATGAACCAATTGGTCGTCATCCAACTAAACGTACTCATATGGCGGTGCATCATTCCGGTAAACCTGCGGTGACACATTATCGTGTGGCAGAAAAATTCCGTAATCACACTCGTTTGAGATTGCGTCTCGAATCCGGTCGTACTCACCAAATCCGTGTACACATGGCGTATATCGGCCATGTGTTAGTGGGTGACCCTGTTTATGGCGGGCGTCCAAAACCACCTAAAGCTGCCAGTCCTGAGTTTTTCGAGATTTTGAAAAACTTCAAACGCCAAGCGCTGCATGCGGTACGTTTGGAATTAGCCCATCCAGTGACCTGTGAAATCATGAGCTGGTCGGCGCCTATTCCTGAAGATATGGTTATTTTGACCAAAGCACTGCGTCAAGACACCCTAGAGCACCCCATCGAGTATTAATATGTTGCTCCACGATTGGCCACTTCCTGCTAATGTTGGCATCGCTATGACAGACCGTCATGGCGGTGGTCTTGGTGCTGGCCATTGTGGTGTTAGTGTCGCTCCCTACGATAACCTAAATCTTGGGTTACACGTGGGGGAAGATGCTGAGCAGGTTTATACCAATCGTGGGCTGCTCGCCAAAGCCTTACAATTGCCCACCGAGCCAGTATGGTTAGAGCAAGTGCATGGCACAGAAGTGATTGATCTTGCATGTGTTGCCGCTATTCCATTAGTGCATACTGAGTCAGCAAAGCAAAACGCTTCTTTAGCGGCAAATCACGCTTTGAACGCCACTTCAGCTCCTATTGCCGATGCTAGCTACACCAATCTTGCTGGAAGAGTCTGTGTGGTGATGACCGCTGATTGTTTGCCTGTACTGCTCTGTAATCTGCAAGGAACCGAAGTTGCTGCGGCCCATGCTGGCTGGCGCGGACTTTGTGATGGGGTGATTGAGGCAGCTGCTTCGCGCTTTGTATCGAAACCTTCAGATCTCATTGCCTATCTTGGCCCTACTATTGGCCCCACAAAATTTGAAGTGGGCAGTGAAGTGCGCGCCGCCTTTATGGCAAAAGATGAAAATGCTGAAAAGTGTTTTACCGCTCAACCTGAAAATAGTGATAAATATCTCGCCGATATCATTGGGTTAGCAAAACTGCGTTTAGCCAAACTTGGCATTACACAAGTTTATAGTGCCAATATCTGCACTGTGACTAGCCCCGATTATTTCTCCTACCGCCGCGATAAAATCACCGGTCGCATGGCATCGCTTATCTGGCTAAAGTCGTAACATAATTCCCCTACAGTTTGTAATATTTTACTGACTAGCTGCTTGAATTTGGTCAAATAGTCCCCATCTTCTAATTAACGAAATGTGATACCCCATTTTTGAGTATTAGGAGGCTGTATGCGACTCGATCGTATGACCAATAAATTTCAGCTTGCCATCTCAGACGCCCAGTCTTTAGCACTTGGCCGTGATCATCAGTTTATCGAACCGTTACATTTGATGATGGCGCTGCTCAACCAGGATTCTGGTTCAATTCATCCATTATTAACCCAAGCAGGCATTCGTGTGAGTGCGCTGCGCTCGTTACTGAGCCAAGAGTTAGAACGTTTACCACAGGTTGAAGGGACGGGTGGTGATGTTCAGCTGTCACAGGGGTTGATCCGTTTATTAAACCTGTGTGACAAACTGGCGCAAAAGCGTAAAGACAAATATATCTCCAGCGAGTTATTTGTACTGGCCGCTTTAGAAGGCAGCGATGCTTTAGCTCAAATTCTAAAAAAATCCGGTGCGACTAAAGAACTGCTCGAGCAAACTATTGAGCAGGTTCGTGGCGGGCAGAATGTCGATGATCCGAATGCGGAGGATCAACGTCAGGCATTGAAGAAATTCACTATCGATCTGACTGAGCGCGCCGAGCAGGGCAAACTCGATCCTGTGATTGGTCGTGACGATGAAATCCGCCGCACCATTCAAGTATTACAACGTCGCAGTAAAAACAACCCTGTACTGATTGGTGAACCCGGTGTGGGTAAAACCGCGATTGTTGAAGGGCTTGCTCAGCGGATTGTGAACGGTGAAGTGCCAGAGGGCATAAAAAACAAACGTGTTTTGTCCCTCGATATGGGCGCGTTAATTGCGGGTGCGAAATATCGCGGTGAGTTTGAGGAGCGTTTAAAAGCGGTACTTAATGAACTCGCGCAGGAAGAAGGCCAAGTCATCCTCTTTATCGATGAGCTGCACACTATGGTGGGCGCGGGTAAAGGCGATGGTGCCATGGATGCGGGCAACATGTTAAAGCCAGCACTTGCCCGTGGTGATCTCCACTGTGTGGGCGCGACAACACTCGATGAATATCGCCAATACATTGAAAAGGATGCGGCGCTTGAACGTCGTTTCCAAAAAGTATTAGTGGATGAGCCGAGCGTTGAAGACACCATAGCGATTTTGCGTGGTCTCAAAGAGCGTTATGAGCTGCATCACCATGTAGAAATTACCGATCCTGCGATTGTTGCGGCAGCAACTATGTCACATCGTTATGTGTCGGATCGTAAGCTGCCCGATAAAGCCATCGATTTGATTGATGAAGCGGCATCGAGCATCCGTATGCAAATGGATTCCAAACCCGAATCCCTCGACAGACTCGAGCGTCGTGTAATCCAACTGAAATTGGAAGAACAGGCATTAGCGAAGGAAAACGATGAGGCGAGTCGTCGCAGACTCGATCATCTGCAACTTGAACTTCGCGAGATGGAATCAAAAGCGGCTGAGCTTAACGAAATCTGGCGCACTGAAAAGGCAGCCCTTGCCGGTACTCAGCATATTAAGGCTGATCTTGAACAGGCGCGAATGGATTTAGAAGTTGCGCGCAGGGCTGGCGATCTGACCCGTATGTCGGAGCTGCAATATGGCCGCATTCCTGAACTTGAAAAACAGCTCGACTTAGCATCCCAAGCCGAAATGCAGGACATGACGCTGCTGCGCAATAAAGTCACCGACTTAGAGATTGCCGAAGTGTTGTCTAAGGCGACGGGGATTCCGGTATCGAAGATGCTCGAAGGTGAGCGTGAAAAACTGCTGCAAATGGAAGTGGCGCTGCATGAACGAGTGATTGGTCAGAATGAGGCTGTGGATGCTGTAGCAAACGCGATTCGTCGTAGCCGCGCTGGACTTGCCGATCCTAATCGTCCGATTGGATCCTTCCTATTCTTAGGGCCAACCGGTGTCGGTAAAACCGAGCTGTGTAAATCACTGGCGAAGTTCCTGTTCGATACCGAATCGGCACTAGTGCGTATCGACATGTCTGAGTTTATGGAAAAACACGCCGTATCTCGTCTGGTTGGCGCGCCTCCAGGATACGTGGGCTATGAAGAGGGCGGTTACTTAACAGAAGCCGTTCGCCGTAAACCTTACTCAGTTATCCTGCTCGACGAGGTGGAAAAAGCCCATCCGGATGTGTTTAACATTCTATTGCAGGTGTTGGACGATGGCCGCTTAACCGATGGCCAAGGTCGCACCGTCGACTTTAGAAATACAGTCATCATCATGACGTCGAACTTAGGCTCAGACATTATCCAAGAGGGATTTGGTCACTTAAGTTATGCGGAAATGAAATCGGCGGTCATGAATGTGGTCACCCACAGCTTTAGACCCGAGTTTTTAAACCGAATTGATGAGTCAGTTGTGTTCCATCCCTTGGATGCGGATAATATTAAGCATATTGCTAGTATTCAAATCGCTTCACTGCGTAAACGTTTGGCTGAGAAAGACTATACTTTGGAGATCACCGATGAGGCATTGTCACTGATTGCCGAGATTGGCTTTGATCCTGTCTATGGAGCAAGACCGCTGAAACGCGCATTGCAGCAAGAGATGGAAAATCCACTGGCACAAAAATTACTCCGTGGTGATTTACTGCCGGGTAAAGCTATCAAGGTTAGCGCCGCGGGTGGTGAGTTGGTGTTCGAGCAATAATATTCTATGCTCTCGAGACTGATCACTGCGGATTGAATGTATTCAAGCCTAAACAAAAAACCGAAGTTCAAGACTTCGGTTTTTTTATGTTTAAACATCTAAAGCTAACGACTTAAACGTCTTCGTTATTTTCTATCACAGAAAAGTTTAATTCTTTGCTGATTCTCCGCGATGGCCGCCTGGCGTTCTTCTTCCGTCATCGCAACGGGCTCTTTATCTTTACCATCCTGACGGGTGAGTTTGGTATGGGTAGTCAATACGTCTAAATTTTGCTTTGCATTTTCACAAATGCTTTGCGCTTGCTTGGCATCTTTTTCTTTTATTAATGCGGCGTTTTTCTCGGATTCAGTCATTTCGGGTGCCGCCGCTTTTTGTGGGGCAACAGAACCGACTTTCACTGGCTCAAGTTCAGAACTCTGAAGCGTTTTGGATTTTTGCAAATCCTGCTCTGGTGGCTGCTGACTGTAATGTGTTACGCCATTTTCATCCACCCAAGTGTAAATTGTACCTGCCACAACGGGCTGAGAGAGCAGCGCTAACCAAAAGCAGCGAACTAATACTGAGTTGAATTTTGTCATTCTTAACATTGGAATCATCCCTAAGGGTCATCATCGACATGATAGTAAAATATGCTATCTTGAAGCCTACTTTCGTGCCAGCTTATAGACTGATAAGTGTATGCAAAATTCATCGAATCAAACAGTAAAGAATAAAGGTATCTATTTATTACCAAACCTTTTTACCACAGCGGGACTGTTTTCCGGTTTCTATGCGGCAATTGCTTCGATGAATGGCAATTTTGAGGCAGCAGCCATTGCGATTTTTGTCGCGATGATCTGCGATGGTCTTGATGGTAGGGTCGCAAGGCTGACAAATACCCAAAGTGATTTTGGCGCTGAGTACGACAGTATGTCAGATATGGTGTCCTTTGGGATGGCGCCAGCATTACTGGCCTATAACTGGGCGCTCGCGGATCTGGGGAAAGTAGGATGGTTAGCTGCATTTATCTATTGTGCGGGGGCAGCGCTTAGACTTGCACGTTTTAATACCCAAGTAGGCGTTGCCGACAAGCGGTATTTTCAAGGTTTAGCCAGTCCCGCTGCTGCAGCCATTATTGCGGGTAGCATTTGGCTTGGTAATCAATATAGCCTCGATGGTAAGAACATTAGCTGGATAGCTGGTTTTATTACTGCAATTACCGGTCTATTGATGGTGAGCAATTTTCGTTATCACTCATTTAAAGAAATCGACTGGCGCGGTAAGGTCAATTTCATGGCTATCCTTTTCGTTGTTGGTATCTTCGTGGTTGTTTCAGTTCAACCTGCACTTATCCTGTGCATCGGTTTTTATCTTTACGCTATTTCTGGTCCCATTATTACTATCCGCCAAGTGAAAAAATTAAAGATGGCTCATATTGTGGGTGACCACGAATCTGTTAGTGACCATGATGTAAATGATGATTCGGAAAATGCATTAGAGGTTGAAGTAAAAGTTGAAGCTAGTGCAATAAATGAAGAGCCCAATCAAAACAAAGTTGATGGCCTAGCGCAACAAGAGAACAGTAAGAACCAATAGCTATCTATATATAGGATGATGAACTGCTCAAGGCCTTTGTGATACTTGCAAATAAGTATTAACTCAGCGGCTATCTTTAATCACCATTATCTCTAATCGGCGTGCGCAAAATACTTCTTCTTTTATATAGAAAAGTAGTAAAAGTTTCGCTTTTAAGATTATTCAATCTATAGAATTCTGGGCAAACTCAAATTACCTGTGCCAAGCTTACCAACCCGCGATGACCGAATTTGTACATTTAATATCCTTTTTAATGGTTTTTGATGGATATTTGTTCGCTTAATCGGTTTTGTGAAAAATACCCTTGCACAAAAGTTTTCGCTGCCTATAATGCGCATCCACTGACACGGCAGAGCGCGAAAGCAAACGCTGATTCAGCTTGAATCGAACAGCTTTTGAGCGAACGATTCAAGTGCGAAAAGAAGTTGAAAAAAACTCCTTGACGCGAAATGGGAAATGCGTAGAATACGCAGCCCTGACCCGCTGAGCGGTAACGCGAAAGCTGAAGGTCAAATGCTCTTTAACAATCTAAACAAGAAATCTGTGTGGACACTCACAGGTGTTGAGTTAATCGAAATTACTCTGCCGTTTGGCGAGTAATCAAAGAATTAAATCAATGAATGAGTGTTCATAGCAATATGTACAGTTTGTTTTGACTTTCGAGTCGAAGCAGCAAATCAGAATTCATTGAGTCGTTTAACGCGAGTTAAACAAAAAACTTTTAATTGAAGAGTTTGATCATGGCTCAGATTGAACGCTGGCGGCAGGCCTAACACATGCAAGTCGAGCGGCAGCACAAGGGAACTTGTTCCTGAGGTGGCGAGCGGCGGACGGGTGAGTAATGCCTAGGGATCTGCCCAGTCGTGGGGGATAACAGTTGGAAACGACTGCTAATACCGCATACGCCCTACGGGGGAAAGGAGGGGACCTTCGGGCCTTCCGCGATTGGATGAACCTAGGTGGGATTAGCTAGTTGGTGAGGTAATGGCTCACCAAGGCGACGATCCCTAGCTGTTCTGAGAGGATGATCAGCCACACTGGGACTGAGACACGGCCCAGACTCCTACGGGAGGCAGCAGTGGGGAATATTGCACAATGGGGGAAACCCTGATGCAGCCATGCCGCGTGTGTGAAGAAGGCCTTCGGGTTGTAAAGCACTTTCAGTAGGGAGGAAAGGTTGTAAGTTAATACCTTGCAGCTGTGACGTTACCTACAGAAGAAGGACCGGCTAACTCCGTGCCAGCAGCCGCGGTAATACGGAGGGTCCAAGCGTTAATCGGAATTACTGGGCGTAAAGCGTGCGCAGGCGGTTGATTAAGCGAGATGTGAAAGCCCCGGGCTCAACCTGGGAATTGCATTTCGAACTGGTCGACTAGAGTCTTGTAGAGGGGGGTAGAATTCCAGGTGTAGCGGTGAAATGCGTAGAGATCTGGAGGAATACCGGTGGCGAAGGCGGCCCCCTGGACAAAGACTGACGCTCAGGCACGAAAGCGTGGGGAGCAAACAGGATTAGATACCCTGGTAGTCCACGCCGTAAACGATGTCTACTCGGAGTTTGGTGTCTTGAACACTGGGCTCTCAAGCTAACGCATTAAGTAGACCGCCTGGGGAGTACGGCCGCAAGGTTAAAACTCAAATGAATTGACGGGGGCCCGCACAAGCGGTGGAGCATGTGGTTTAATTCGATGCAACGCGAAGAACCTTACCTACTCTTGACATCCAGAGAATTCGCTAGAGATAGCTTAGTGCCTTCGGGAACTCTGAGACAGGTGCTGCATGGCTGTCGTCAGCTCGTGTTGTGAAATGTTGGGTTAAGTCCCGCAACGAGCGCAACCCCTATCCTTATTTGCCAGCGCGTAATGGCGGGAACTCTAGGGAGACTGCCGGTGATAAACCGGAGGAAGGTGGGGACGACGTCAAGTCATCATGGCCCTTACGAGTAGGGCTACACACGTGCTACAATGGCGAGTACAGAGGGTTGCAAAGCCGCGAGGTGGAGCTAATCTCACAAAGCTCGTCGTAGTCCGGATTGGAGTCTGCAACTCGACTCCATGAAGTCGGAATCGCTAGTAATCGTGAATCAGAATGTCACGGTGAATACGTTCCCGGGCCTTGTACACACCGCCCGTCACACCATGGGAGTGGGCTGCAAAAGAAGTGGGTAGCTTAACCTTCGGGAGGGCGCTCACCACTTTGTGGTTCATGACTGGGGTGAAGTCGTAACAAGGTAGCCCTAGGGGAACCTGGGGCTGGATCACCTCCTTACCTATACGACTAACTCGATGTTTGTTGAGTGTTCACACAGATGGCTTGTTGAACTTCTCGAAAGAGAAGGGAGAGCGAAATGCACCGCGAGCCGGTAAGCATTGTTCTTTAACAATTTGGAAAGCTGATAGTAATTAATGCAGCAAAGTCTGTTGCTGTGTTAATACAAAAAATTGAGTTCTTAAAACACTTTTTAAGTGTCTTGAATATTCAAGTCTAAGGCGAGTCCATCTTCTTGGTCGAAGATGAGACAAGTAAAACCAGCTGGTCGCAACGACCTAGGTGAGTGAAACTCATTTGGGTTGTATGGTTAAGCGACTAAGCGTATACGGTGGATGCCTTGGCAGTCAGAGGCGATGAAGGACGTAGTAACTTGCGAAAAGCGTTGGCGAGCTAGTAACAAGCATTTGAGCTAACGATGTCCGAATGGGGGAACCCAGCAGCATAAGCTGTTATCACTACATGAATACATAGTGTAGTGAGGCGAACGAGGGGAACTGAAACATCTAAGTACCCTTAGGAAAAGAAATCAACCGAGATTCCCCTAGTAGCGGCGAGCGAACGGGGATTAGCCCTTAAGTCAGAGGGGTGTTAGTGGAATGGTCTGGAAAGTCCAGCGGCACAGGGTGATAGCCCCGTACACGAAAACTAACCTTTGATGAAATCGAGTAAGGCGGGACACGTGATATCCTGTTTGAATATGGGGGGACCATCCTCCAAGGCTAAATACTCCTGACTGACCGATAGTGAACCAGTACCGTGAGGGAAAGGCGAAAAGAACCCCTGTGAGGGGAGTGAAATAGAACCTGAAACCGTATACGTACAAGCAGTGGGAGCGGTTCTTGAGACCGTGACTGCGTACCTTTTGTATAATGGGTCAGCGACTTACGTTTTGTAGCGAGGTTAAGCGAATAGCGGAGCCGTAGGGAAACCGAGTGTTAACTGCGCGTTTAGTTGCAAGGCGTAGACCCGAAACCCGGTGATCTAGCCATGGGCAGGTTGAAGGTTGAGTAACATCAACTGGAGGACCGAACCGACTAATGTTGAAAAATTAGCGGATGACTTGTGGCTGGGGGTGAAAGGCCAATCAAACCGGGAGATATCTGGTTCTCCTCGAAAGCTATTTAGGTAGCGCCTCGGACGAACACCTTTGGGGGTAGAGCACTGTTAAGGCTAGGGGGTCATCCCGACTTACCAACCCTTTGCAAACTCCGAATACCAAAGAGTGCTATCCGGGAGACAGACGGCGGGTGCTAACGTCCGTCGTCAAAAGGGAAACAACCCAGACCGTCAGCTAAGGTCCCAAAGTGTATGTTAAGTGGGAAACGATGTGGGAAGGCTTAGACAGCTAGGATGTTGGCTTAGAAGCAGCCATCATTTAAAGAAAGCGTAATAGCTCACTAGTCGAGTCGGCCTGCGCGGAAGATGTAACGGGGCTAAACATACCACCGAAGCTACGGGTGCAATCCATTAGGGTTGCGCGGTAGAGGAGCGTTCTGTAAGCCGTTGAAGGTGAAGGGGTAACCCACGCTGGAGGTATCAGAAGTGCGAATGCTGACATGAGTAACGATAAAGGGGGTGAAAAACCCCCTCGCCGAAAGACCAAGGGTTCCTGTCCAACGTTAATCGGGGCAGGGTGAGTCGACCCCTAAGGCGAGGCCGAAAGGCGTAGTCGATGGGAAACAGATTAATATTTCTGTACTTCCGCTAACTGCGATGGAGAGACGGAGAAGGCTAGGCTAGCGCGGCGTTGGTAGTCCGCGTTTAAGGTGGTAGGTGGGTGACTTAGGCAAATCCGGGTCACTATACACTGAGAGCTGATGACGAGGTCCTACGGGACTGAAGTAGTTGATGCCATGCTTCCAGGAAAATCTTCTAAGCTTCAGGTTAGCGGGAATCGTACCCCAAACCGACACAGGTGGTCGGGTAGAGAATACCAAGGCGCTTGAGAGAACTCGGCTGAAGGAACTAGGCAAAATGGTACCGTAACTTCGGGAGAAGGTACGCTGCTGTTGGTGATGGGACTTGCTCCCTAAGCTGACGGCAGTCGCAGATACCAGGTGGCTGCAACTGTTTATCAAAAACACAGCACTGTGCAAAATCGCAAGATGACGTATACGGTGTGACGCCTGCCCGGTGCCGGAAGGTTAATTGATTGGGTTATCGCAAGAGAAGCTCATGATCGAAGCCCCGGTAAACGGCGGCCGTAACTATAACGGTCCTAAGGTAGCGAAATTCCTTGTCGGGTAAGTTCCGACCTGCACGAATGGCGTAATGATGGCCACGCTGTCTCCAGCCGAGACTCAGTGAAGTTGAAATTGCGGTGAAGATGCCGTATACCCGCGGCTAGACGGAAAGACCCCGTGAACCTTTACTATAGCTTGGCACTGAACATTGACCCTACATGTGTAGGATAGGTGGGAGACTTTGAAGCGGGAACGCTAGTTCTCGTGGAGTCGTCCTTGAAATACCACCCTTGTAGTGTTGATGTTCTAACTCTGGCCCCTTATCGGGGTTGAGGACAGTGCCTGGTGGGTAGTTTGACTGGGGCGGTCTCCTCCCAAAGAGTAACGGAGGAGCACGAAGGTTGGCTAAGTACGGTCGGACATCGTACGGTTAGTGCAATGGCATAAGCCAGCTTAACTGCGAGACAGACACGTCGAGCAGGTACGAAAGTAGGTCATAGTGATCCGGTGGTTCTGAATGGAAGGGCCATCGCTCAACGGATAAAAGGTACTCCGGGGATAACAGGCTGATACCGCCCAAGAGTTCATATCGACGGCGGTGTTTGGCACCTCGATGTCGGCTCATCACATCCTGGGGCTGAAGTCGGTCCCAAGGGTATGGCTGTTCGCCATTTAAAGTGGTACGCGAGCTGGGTTCAGAACGTCGTGAGACAGTTCGGTCCCTATCTGCCGTGGGCGTTGGATGATTGAGGGGAGTTGCTCCTAGTACGAGAGGACCGGAGTGAACGAACCGCTGGTGTTCGGGTTGTCATGCCAATGGCATTGCCCGGTAGCTATGTTCGGAATCGATAACCGCTGAAAGCATCTAAGCGGGAAGCGAGCCCCAAGATGAGTCATCCCTTGGACTTTAAGTCCACTAAAGAGCCGTTCGAGACTAGGACGTTGATAGGTCAGGTGTGTAAGCGTTGTGAGGCGTTGAGCTAACTGATACTAATGACTCGAGAGGCTTAACCATACAACCCAGATGGGTTTTACTAAGCGTGCTTAGATAGAATACAAACACTTAAGAAGTGACTCAAACCAGCTTTCCGAATTAACTGGAATAAAAATTTATCAATTACATCCATGTAGTTGACCCTAACGGGCCGCGCTAAAGCGCGTTAAAAATTGTTCCAGACAATTTTTTGCTTGGTGACAATAGCATTGTGGTCCCACCTGATCCCATCCCGAACTCAGAAGTGAAACGCAATCGCGCCGATGGTAGTGTGGGGTCTCCCCATGTGAGAGTAGGTCATCGCCAAGCGCCTAATTTTCTCGTAAAGAGAGCGGAAATCCCCAACACTGTGTGTTGGGGATTTTTTCGTTTATTCGCTTTGTAATACTCATTCGACCATGGGGAATATAAAGAGTCCGGACGCAGTGAGGTTCCGACCATGTGATAGGTCGATAAATGTTCCTTCTATATCGACACTTCCGCCATCCATGGTGGTCGTAGGGTGAAGTTCTTGTGCTCAACAAACGAAGTTTATGGCAAGGGCTGTATAAATTCGTTCCTGACGTTTTATGAATTCACCACATTCATGTGGCTCAACGCGACGAACACGTTCGAAGTTGACCATGCCAAGTACCGAATTTGATTTCACTTTTAAAAGTGAAGACAAATCGTCTCGTAAAGAGAGCGAAAAGCCAGCTGAATAAGCTGGCTTTTTTGTTTTCAATTTCAACAGTCTATTCTTTAAAAGACTTCTCTAAGTACTGCTTTCTTTAATTATCGCTTCCTATGCAATGTTAATAGAGAGCGACTTATTCCTCCGTTATCTTCATTCTTCAACACCTATAACATCATTCCTCTAAATGGCTGCTTGCTCTAAATACTGCAGCGTACTGTATTGAGGCTTCTTTGATTTTTGTTCCTATAGAATAAATCGTTAAATATAAAGTTTGTTCTCTTTGTGTGCTCGTTTAATGGAGATTTTGAACCTTATTGTTAGTCCATTTTTGCTTTTGGTTGCATCTTGGTTTGTATGTTTATCCCGTCCTCAATCCTCAACAAATATCTCTACTTTGGAGTTTCATTAACGAATATTCATTTTATCGCTCATTAACTAAGGATCTATCAGGTACTTGTTGCTGATTTTGTGTAAATTGGTCTTACCAATTTACATTCGTAGGTTGAGTTTGTTATCAATAGAAATGTTGTGTAGTTGTAAAATTAATACTTGATATGAGTTGAGAGGTGAAGGAGGTTCTGACGTGAAAGGGGAGATAACACAACAGCTTTTAGATGCTGTTGGCATCATGTTATTGGGTATGGGGCTGGTCTATTTATTTTTAAGTGTATTGATATTAGGTGTACATCTGGTTGCTAAGTGGTGCCGCGAAGAGCCCAAAGCAGCTGAGTCGTTAAAGGCGAAGGATGCGAACTCAACCGGACGTGCAAACACTTTAGATCCTAAATTGGTGGCTGCGATCAGCTTAGCCGTCCAGCAGTATCGTTCTCAGGCTAAATAATGGAGCGCCATATGAACCGAGTAAATTCGATTGTGGCGTCTAAGCCATTACAGTTAACCGATGTCGTCTTGAGGGATGCACATCAGTCTATTTTAGCGACGCGTTTACGCATCGATGACATGCTTCCGATTGCACCTTTGCTTGATAAAGTCGGTTTTTGGTCGCTCGAGTCTTGGGGCGGAGCGACCTTCGATGCCTGCATCCGTTATTTGGGGGAGGATCCTTGGGATAGGATCCGAGAGCTGAAAAAGTTGATGCCCAATACGCCTCAACAAATGTTACTCCGCGGACAAAATCTATTGGGTTATCGCCATTATGCCGATGATTTAGTGACGCGTTTTGTCGAGCGTGCCCATACCAATGGTGTCGATGTGTTCCGTATCTTTGATGCGATGAATGATGTGCGTAACCTCGAGATGGCGGTAAAGGCGGTGCGTGACGTCGGTGGGCACGCGCAGGGCACAATTTCTTATACGACGAGCCCTGTTCATACGGTGGATACTTGGGTCGATATGGCAAAACGTCTTGAGGACATGGGCTGCCATTCGTTGTGCATTAAAGATATGGCGGGTCTACTCAAGCCGATGGAAGCCTTTGAGCTTATCAGTCGCTTAAAATCACAAACTCAACTCATGCTCTCATTGCATTGCCACGCCACCACTGGACTAAGTACGGCTACCTATCAAAAGGCGATTGAGGCGGGAATCGATGTGCTCGATACTGCCATTTCCTCCATGAGCCAAACCTATGGTCATACTGCAACTGAAACTGTGGTTGCTATGGTGGCGGAGACTGAGCGTGAAACTCACTATGACCTTACCTTACTTGAAGATATTGCTGCTTATTTCCGTAAGGTGCGTAAAAAGTACGCCAAGTTTGAAGGGGCATTAAAAGGTATCGATTCGCGCATTCTTCGTGCTCAAGTGCCCGGTGGCATGTTGACCAATATGGAGAGTCAGCTCAAAGAACAAGGCGCGGCTGACAAGCTCGATGCTGTGCTGGAGGAGATCCCTCGGGTACGTCAGGATTTAGGTTTTCTGCCTTTGGTTACGCCAACCTCGCAGATTGTCGGTTCACAGGCGGTTATCAATGTACTGATGGGGCAAAGATATCAATCGTTGACGAAAGAAACTGAAGGGGTGTTAAGGGGCGAATATGGCGCCACTCCAGCCCCGGTTAATCCCAAGTTGCAGGCTCGAGTGCTTAACGGCGCGGCGGCGATAACCTGCCGTCCTGCTGATTTACTTTCACCAGAGCTTGAGAAGTTGCGTGCGGAGTTATTATCAAAGGCGCAGGACCAAGGGATTAGTCTCGTCACTGAGAGTAAGGAAAAGTCTCTGGACGATGATTTACTCATCTATGCGCTTTTCCCGCAGATTGGCTTACAGTTTTTAAAACACCGTCACGATCCAACCGCCTTTGAGCCTAAACCTGAACTTGCATCAGTGTCGTCTGCTACGCCGCGTGAGGCCGAAACCTATACCGTCACGGTTGAGGGGCAAACTTATGTGGTTGAAGTTGCCGAGGGTGGCGAAATCAGTCAAATCCAAGCTCAAGGGCAAGCCGCACAGCAGCTTGGTCAAGCAAATCCTTCTCAGCCGAGCGCTGCGCCAGTGCTTCAAACCAGTGAATTGAAACTTAAGATGAGCGCGCCCCTATCGGGCAATATCTTCAAAGTGCATGTCGGTATTGGTGACAAGGTGTGCGCCGGCGATGTCGTTATTATCCTAGAGGCCATGAAAATGGAGACCGAAATCCGCGCACAGGGGGATGGCATTATAACCCATCTCTTTGTGAAAGAGGGGGATTCGGTAGCCGTGGGTTCTCAATTACTGGCCTTAGCTTAGGAGTCATTATGGATGGTTTACTGGCTTTCTGGGCCGAAACGGGCATAGCCCATTTTACTGCAGGGCAGGCCTTGATGATGGCTGTAGGCGCCGTGTTGTTATACCTTGCGATAGTGCGTGGCTTCGAGCCCCTACTGCTGCTACCCATTGGTTTTGGCGCCGTGCTGGCGAATATTCCCAACGCGGGTTTTACCGATGAGGGCGGCATGCTGTATTACGCCTACCATGTTGGGATTGAAACTGGGGTGTTTCCGCTGCTGATCTTTATGGGGGTCGGAGCGCTGACAGATTTTAGTGCGCTGATTGCCAATCCAAAGACCTTGCTACTCGGTGCAGCGGCGCAGTTTGGGATTTTTGCGACCTTAATTGGGGCGATAGCGCTGAATCTGGTGCCAGGTTTTGAATTTACCATGCAGGATGCCGCAGCCATTGCCATTATCGGTGGCGCGGATGGACCTACGGCGATTTTCCTTGCCTCTAAGCTTGCGCCTGAGTTGTTGGGAGCGATTGCTGTGGCGGCCTATTCCTATATGGCGCTAGTGCCGATTATCCAGCCGCCCATCATGCGTTTACTCACGACCCAAGCTGAGCGTGAGATAAAGATGGAGCAGCTCAGGGAGGTGAGTAAAAAGGAGAAGATTATTTTCCCGTTGATGGTATTGGGCTTAACGATTTTATTTTTACCCGCAGCGACTCCTCTGGTTGGCATGTTTTGCCTTGGCAACCTAATGCGTGAGTCGGGTGTGGTCGATAGATTATCGAAAACGGCGCAAAACGAGCTGATTAATATCGTTACCATTTTCTTAGGCTTAGCCGTTGGTTCTAAACTTTCTGCGGAGCAGTTCTTGCGCGTCGAAACTTTAGGGATTTTGGTTTTGGGCGCGTTGGCGTTTGGGATTGGTACCGCTGCAGGGGTGCTGATGGCAAAACTGATGTGCAAATTAACTGGCGGTAAAGTCAATCCATTAATTGGCGCGGCGGGCGTATCTGCAGTGCCAATGGCGGCAAGGGTGGTCAATAAAGTTGGGTTAGAGGCTAATCACCATAACTTTTTGCTGATGCACGCCATGGGGCCAAATGTCGCTGGGGTATTAGGCTCAGCGGTTGCTGCGGGGATTTTACTGGCAGTGCTTGGCTAAGTTGCGAGTTTGGAGGCGAAAGTACTGCCTATTGTTAACCAATAGGCTTTTAAGCCGTTATCCACAGGAGCAGCATAAGCAGCAAAATCAATGTGCTGCTGATGGCTATGATGTAGATAAAGCCACGTTTTCCTTGGGCCAGTGATAAACCATTGGCTTTTAAAAACAGTATCCACAGTAAGCAAAGGATAAGTGGTAATAAAAACAGTTTAGTCATGATTCATTCTACTTTTGGTAAATAAGTAAAGAGTTTAACAGCTTGTTTAGCCGAAAGTCATGGATGTTTCATGCGCAATAAGTGAAATACGGATAATAAAAAAGACCGCATCTAAGCGGTCTTTTTTATTGGATAATTCTTTATTGATTGATTAATTATCGGCAACCGCAGCTGTTTGAGTCTCGTTGCTGTAAAACTGCTCAACATCAAGCTCATTTTCAGATTTGCCAATCACTACGGCGGTCATCATGTCGCCTGTGACGTTGGTCGCGGTGCGGATCATATCGATAATACGGTCGATGGCGGCAATAAAGGCGATACCTTCAAGGGGTAAACCAATCACGCCTAAAGTGACGGTTAACATCACCATAGCGCTGCCAGGCACGCCGGCAGTACCAACGGAGGCCACAGTGGCTGTAACGGCAATCATCACATAATCTAAGGTATCGAGTGGAATACCGTAAATTTGTGCGATAAAAATCGCGGCAATTGCAGGGTAGATACCACCACAGCCATCCATGTTCATGGTTGCACCGAGCGGCATAACGAAGGCGCTATAACGCTTTGAAACACCCATGGTTTCAACCGCTCTGGTACTGGCAGGCAGGGTGCCGAAACTTGAAGAGGTACTAAAAGCCACTAATTGCGCAGGCATAGCCTTACGGAAAAATTGCACAGGGCTTAAACCCGCGGCAAATTTAACTAGTCCGCCGTAGACAAAAATCATATGAATAAGGG
This sequence comes from Shewanella acanthi, assembly GCF_019457475.1. Taxonomy (NCBI): domain Bacteria; kingdom Pseudomonadati; phylum Pseudomonadota; class Gammaproteobacteria; order Alteromonadales; family Shewanellaceae; genus Shewanella; species Shewanella acanthi. The sequence continues at coordinate 3,113,601 of NZ_CP080413.1, read as the reverse complement.
CGGCAATATAGATAGCGGCGATAAACTTACCTAGAGGTAATAGGGTCGATAAACCATATTCACCCACTACCCAAGCCATTAAACCAAATACGCCGATTGGAGTAAGTTTAAGCACCATGCGTGTCAGTTGGAACATGACTTCTGCACCCGCTTCTATTGTTCGTTTTAGTGGCTCGGCTTTCTCGCCAACCTTGTTGATGGCTATCCCGACTAATGCAGCAAATACGATGATCTGCAGCACTTTTCCATCCGCTAGGGCGGCAAAAGGATTCACTGGGATCATATCTAGCAGCACCTGCGCAAAACCTGGAATATTGCGCTCACGCACTTCCGTGGTGGCCAGTTGCATTGTGCCGCCCATATCGATAAGTGAGCCAACAGCTAAACCAATCAGAGAGGCGACTGTGCCTGTCAGCATAAACATGCTTAAGGTCTTAAGACTTAAGCGTTTGAGATTTGTTTGAGAGCCTAGCGAGGTAATGCTGACCACAATCGCACAGAAGACCAGTGGCGCAACCAGCATCTTAATGGCGCTGATAAACAAATCGCCAAGGGGTTTAAGCACTGTAGCAGTTTCGCCTAAAAGTACGCCAACGAGTGCACCTAAAATAAAGCCTGCGAGGACTTTTTGCCAAAAAGGAATGCGGCTAATGGTTTGAAGGATCATGCGTTTTCCAAAAAAATATCATTACAAGCCCATGGACCTGTGATGCTAGTATGAATATCCACTTGAAGTGAATGAACTTATATCATGCGGCGAGTCAGGTACAGGACATTTTTTGCCATTAAAGGCATTGTATCGGCTGTGATAGGGTTATAACAAACCGATTTTCTTATAACTTATTGTGATAAATGAGTTTGTTGTGAAATGGTTAGTCGCTACATCCTATTAACGCGGTAGTGGTTTTCTGAACTAGAGAGTGAAAGAGTAGTAATTTCATAGAGTAAGCTTTTATGCCTGAATTAAGTACGATGTTTTTGGGTGCTTTTTTAGCCGCTACTTTGTTACCGGGAGGATCAGAAGTTTTACTGATTGCGTTGCTGAATAAAGCGCCGCAAGCTTGGGTCGCATTAGTGGCGGTAGCCTGTGTGGGCAATACCTTAGGGGCGATGACGAGTTTTTATTTAGGGCGTATTGGCCGGTTTGCAAAGTCCCCCGAGACCCTTAGTGAGGAAAAACAGGCCAAAGCTTTAGCCCTTATTGAGCGTTACGGTGTTTGGTCGTTATTGTTGTCGTGGGCGCCAGTGATTGGCGATCTATTATGTTTATTGGCGGGATGGTTAAAGCTTAGGGCACTCCCCGCATTAGTGATGATTTTGATCGGTAAAACTCTGCGTTACCTTATCGTGGCGGCCGCGACATTGCATTGGTTTAGTTAGTTTTTAAACGTGTTGTTCGGTTAAAGGATGATAACGCTGCAAAGGAAGTCCTTGTATTACTTGGAACTTTGCAGGGAGTAATGAGTCAGAACTCATTATTGATACTGAGCATTCTACAGGGGCTAATTTTTTAGCCTATTGATGTATAAGGGGAATACCTTGAAAAAATGGATATTAGCGGTCGCGATTTCCGCCGCACTTGCAGGTTGTGCCAGCCAAACCTCAACTCAATTACCCGCGGGCGTAAAGTTAATTGAAAATGTGCAACTGAAGGACTCTCAAGTCGGTATTCCCTATAAAAAATACCAGCTTGCTAATGGTCTGACGGTTATTTTGCATCAAGATAATTCCGATCCCTTAGTGCACGTCGATGTGACTTATCACGTCGGCTCGGCCCGTGAGCTTGCTGGTCGTTCAGGATTTGCCCACTTATTCGAACATATGATGTTCCAAGGTTCTGAGCATGTCGCCGATGAGCAACATTTCGAGGTAGTCACCGAGGCAGGTGGGACCCTTAATGGCTCTACCAACACCGATAGAACCAACTATTTCGAAACAGTCCCAAGTAATCAACTGGAGAAGATTTTGTGGTTAGAGTCCGACAGAATGGGCTTCTTCCTACCTGCTTTGACCAGTCAGAAATTTGAAGTACAGCGTGAGACGGTTAAAAACGAACGGGCACAACGCATCGATAATCAACCCTATGGCCGAATGGGAGAACGTTTCAACCAAGCATTTTATCCCGTCGGGCATCCTTATTCGTGGCCGGTTATCGGTTGGCCTGAGGATTTGAATCGCGCCACTGTTGATGATGTTAAGCATTTTTTCCAACGCTGGTATGGGCCTAACAATGCCACTATCACTATCGGTGGCGATTTTGATGAAATGCAAACCTTAGCTTGGGTGAATAAATACTTTGGTGAAATTCCAAGGGGCCCAGAAGTCTTAGCCGAAGCAAAAAATCTAGTCACTCTCGATCAAACCCGTTATTTATCGATGGAAGATAATGTCCATTTACCGCTTATTCGAATAGGGTTTCCAACGGTTTATGCCAGTCACCCCGATGAAGCGGCACTCGATTTACTCGCCAATATTCTGGGTGGCGGTAAAACCTCACTACTTTATAAAAATTTAGTGAAAGATGGATATGCGGTACAAGCCAGTGTGAGTCAGCCTTGCCAAGAGCTCGCTTGTCAAATGTCTATCTATGCCCTCGCGAATCCCGAAAAAGGTGCGACGCTAGCTGAACTTGAGCAGCGTATCTTGGATTCTATCAATGAGTTTGAACAACGGGGCGTAACCGATGATGACCTACAAAAGGTAAAGGTGCAGTTTGAGGCCGATACTATTTTTAGTTTGCAAAGTGTCAAAGGCAAAGTCTCCACACTGGCTTTGAATCAAACCATGTTTGGTGAGCCTAACCGAATAGCTGTCGACCTTGCTCGCTATGCTAATGTCACTAAAGATGATGTCATGCGGGTATTTAAGAAATACATCAAAGACAAACACAGAGTGGTAATGAGTGTGGTCCCAAGGGGGATGTCATCCCTAATCGCCCATGAGGATAATTTCACGCCAGAAATGTTACCCGTTGCGCAAACCGCGGTTGAAGGTGAATTGTCTGATGCAAAACTCGTGTCTAACTTTGACCGTAATGTGATGCCTGTTTCTGCCGCAGCACCTTTGCCTAAAGTGCCTGATATCTGGACTAAAACCTTAGCCAATGGCATTGAGGTGATGGGGACGCAAAGTAAAGAAACCCCAACTGTTGAGTTAGTAGTGTATTTAAACGGAGGTCACCGTTTAGTTCCTGTAGAAAAAGCGGGGCTTGCCAGTTTAACGGCTGAAATGCTCAACGAGTCGACTCAACAGCGCAGTACTGAGCAATTATCTCAGGCGCTTGAAATGCTGGGTAGCACGATCGATTTCAGTGCTTCGGATACGCAAAGTCGGATTAAAGTTTCGGCGCTCACAGAGCATCTCGATGAAACCTTGGCAATTTTGGAGGAAAAACTTTTCCAGCCTGCCTTTAATGAGGCCGACTTTTTGCGTGTAAAACAACAGCATTTACAGCAAATTCAGCATATGTTGTCAGATCCTGGCTTTATTGCCGATTCAGCCCTGTCCAGTTTGCTCTATGGCCGTAACAATTCAGCGGGTGTAAGTGATATGGGGACAATGGCCACTGTATCTGCATTAACCCTTGATGACGTTAAAGCCTTTTATGCGCAGCAGTATCGCAGCGGTAATGCCAAAATCATTAGCGTCGCGGATTTACCTGAATCCAAACTGTTGCCCAAATTGTCGGGCCTAAGCAAGTGGAAAGGCGAAGCAACGCAGTTGCCGCCATTGCAATCACTTCCTGCGATTAAAGGGGGCACTATTTATCTTATCGATAAACCCGGAGCGGCTCAGTCGGTGATTAATATTGCGGCTAGAGCTTTACCTTTTGATGCCACAGGGAATTACTTTAAATCTACCCTAATGAACTATCCCTTAGGTGGCGCGTTCAACAGTCGAATAAATCTTAACCTGCGCGAGGACAAGGGTTATACCTATGGTGCGCGCACTTCATTTTCGGGGGGCGCAGAGCTTGGAGATTTTTCTGCATCGAGCGATGTCAGAACCGATGTTACCGCAAAAGCGTTGGCCGAGTTGATTAAGGAAATTAAGCAATATCAGCAGCAGGGGATGACGGATGCGGAGCTCAATTTTATGCGTAATTCCATTTCCCAAGGTCAGGCGTTAGATTACGAAACTCCTTACCAGAAAGCGGGCTTTATGCGGATCATTCAGCGATATCAATTAAGCCAAGATTTTACCGCGCAGCAGGATAAAATCATCAATACTATCACTAAGGATGAACTCAATGCGTTGGCATCTTCGGTGCTGGATATTGACCGTATGATCATCTTAGTGGTTGGGGATAAAGCAAAAATTGAGACTGATTTAGTAAATTTAGGCTATCCAGTTGAAACCTTAGTATTGTAAATTAGCTTTTTGACCCTATATAGATGTCAGACATGTTCTTTGCCTTAATCGCAAGGTGTAGGACGAAAAATTAAGATTGTAAGACGGTGACGGCATTAGCTGTCACCGTCTGCGTTTTATCCTAGCATAATGTATATAGTGCTTGCTCCATTAGCAGTTGTAGATTTATTTTGAGGCCTATTCTTTTGGATATGCTTCAAAATAAAGGGGCGACTGTTAACCCTATCGCGATAGCGAATCACCAATCAGAGAAGCGTAAATTGAAGTCATTCAATGAATTAGTGCAACATTTCTCGGACGCTCAAGGGCGTACCGCCGTTTTAGGTATGTTACGTGGAATTGAGCGCGAAGCGCTGCGTATCGATGAGTCAGGTTATTTGGCCCTTGATGGACACCCAGTTGAATTGGGATCAGCGTTAATGCATTCACGTATCACAACCGACTACAGTGAAGCTCTGCTTGAATTTATTACGCCAGTTAATAATAAGATTGATGCGTTGCTACAAGGGCTAAATGAAACCCATGCCTTTAGTATTCGTCACCTTAATGGTCAGCGTCTGTGGCCAGTCAGCATGCCCTGCTATGTTAAAGATGAGCAAAATATTCCCGTTGCCCGTTATGGCAGTTCTAATACGGGGATGATGAAAACCCTGTATCGTAAGGGGTTAACCCATAGATATGGCGCGCTAATGCAGATTATCTCAGGGGTGCATTTTAATTTTTCAGTATCACAAGAACTCTGGCAAAAGTTGTACGAACTGAGTGATAAAAGCCTAAGCCTGAATGATTTTATCTCCGACTCTTACTTTGGACTTATTCGTAACTATCGCCGTTTAGTCTGGGTGCTGCCCTATCTGTTTGGGGCGTCGCCAGCGCTGTGTAGTTCGTTTATCAAAGGGCAAAAGACCGATCTTCATTTTGAAAAAACGGGCAATGGTACATTGTTCCTGCCCTATGCAACTTCACTTCGAATGAGTGATTTAGGTTATACCAATAAAGAACAAGAGAGTCTTAACATCAGCTACAACTCTCTGCCTGAGTATTTAACCGGCGTGAAGGCTGCGATTAAGATGCCATCGGCTAACTTTGCCAATATTGGGGTAAAAGTTGATGGTGAGTATCGCCAGCTCAACGCTAATGTGCTGCAAATTGAAAACGAATTCTATTCCCCCATCCGTGCGAAACGTGTGACTCGAAGTGGCGAAAAACCATCGGAAGCCCTAGCGCGAGCTGGCGTGGAATATATTGAAGTGCGGGCGTTAGATGTTAACCCATTCAGCCCCATTGGGATTAACGCTGATCAAGTGCGTTTCTTAGACTTGTTCTTGCTTTACTGTTTATTTACTCCATCGCCTAAAACCGATGTGACGGAAGAGACTCGACTCAGTGCTAATTTAAAATCCGTGGTGCTCGAAGGGCGTAAACCCGGACTTGAGCTACAAACCGCTTCTGGCACTGTACCACTGAAAACCTTGTTAACGAGCCTTTTCGAAGACTTAAGCAAACTAGCGGTATTATTGGATAACAGTAACAACGATTATCAGCAAACCTTAGCGCATTGGTTTGCTGCAGTCGAAAATCCTGAGAAGACGCTATCGGCTCAAGTGCTGCAACAGATTATTGCTCATGGTCAGGACCACGGTAATTGGGTGATGTCGTTATCTAAAGAGTATTATCAATACTTTATGGGCTATCCGCTGAGCGAAGAGACTTTGGCTGAATACCAACGCGAGGCGACACAGTCACTCGATAAACAGGCTAAATTGGAGGCCGAGCAAAGCTCAGTTTCCTTTGATGATTTCCTTGAAGAGTATTTCGCCGCAAAATCCTAACAATCCGAGGGGGAGGAATGAAAGCACTCAGTTTTGCAGTCAGTCTTTTGGGTATGGGTGTGCTACTCAGTGGTTGCTCGTCCTCCCCCGAGGAAGATATCAGTTGCGGCACGGTATCGGGTTATTTACAGCCTGATGCCAGTACCCACTGGTATCGTGTCGTGGTAACCCATTTGGACGGTAAGCCCGTGGTATCAAAACCTAACTATCAATTAACCCCCGGTGAATATGAGTTTACCGTGGCCGAGTTGATTGATGATCCCACCCTTGGGGTATCGTTAAGCGCTCGCATTCCCAAAACCTTCAAATTACAGGTACAAGGTCATGAGCGGTATCACATTGGCGCTCAGTTCCACACCGACAAACGCTATATGGGCAAGGATACTAACTACTGGGAACCTGGCGTATGGTTACAGGAAGCCCATGAATGTCAGTTTGAGTTAAGTCCCGAAACCAAATAGGCCGATTTTGCACTTGAGGATGTAGTTCACTGAATTCAACATCGGATAGCGGGCTCGCTCACAAAACAGGATTTACTCTTTGTCACTTGCTTGGAGTATGCGATGATATTTGGGTCGTTATACTAGGGAGAACAAGCAATTAATGAAATGGCTTTCGGTGATACTGCTAAGTACATCCTTAGGATTACTCTATGGTTGTGCGACTTCCCCGCCTAAATCCCCCGAAAATATTTGCGATATTTTTCAAGAACACCGCTCATGGTATGCGGCCGCTAAGGATGCCCGCGATAAGTGGGGGGTGCCAGTGCATGTGCCTATAGCCATGATGTATCAAGAGAGCTCTTTTAAGCATAATGCCGCTCCTCCTATGGAATACTTTTTGGGCTTTATCCCCATTGGGCGCGCCAGTGATGCCTATGGGTATGCCCAAGCTAAAACCATGACTTGGGATGATTATGTGCGAGAGACGGGCAATAGCTGGTCGTCCCGCAGTAACTTTGATGACGCCATGGATTTTATGGGCTGGTTTATCTATAAAACTAACAAAATTAATGGTGTATCTAAGTGGGATGCGAGAGCACAGTACCTTAATTACCATGAAGGTTGGGGCGGTTATCGTCGTGGCAGTTACAAGTCTAAAAAATGGCTAGTGAAAGTTGCGGCTAAGGTGGATGACAGATCAAAACGCTATGCCGCCCAATATAAGACATGTCAAAAGGACTTAGACTCCTCTTGGTTATGGCGGCTGTTTTTTGGCTGACGCGGTGCCTTGGAAATTTTAGGCAGAAATAAAAGGGGATCTTAGCGATCCCCTAATTGTTTGGCTTCATCTTTGAAACCGATATTGAGCAGATTATTGAGTAGCTATATTAGGCTTTATCAAACTCAGCCAGAATCCAAGCCAGTGGCGCTTGATATTGGCTTGGCATCCACTCTTTAAGCGCTTCAATACTCTCGATTAACACTTCACGATTGAGCACAGACAGGTTCAAGTGGCCAACCTTACGGCCTGGACGCACTTCTTTGTTGTACCAATAAAGCTCGGCGTTAGGCAGGCTTAACCAGCGTGGGTCGTTTTCGATACCAATCAGATTCACCATCACGCATTGGAAGTTAACCTGAGGCTGCGGAATTACGATATCACACAATGCACGCAGGTGCAGCTGGAACTGATCCATGTGGGTGCCAGCTTGCGTCCAATGACCAGAGTTGTGAACCCTCGGTGCTAACTCATTGACCAGTAGATTATCGCCAACACGGAAGCACTCCATCGCCATTACGCCAACATATTCCAGTTCATGCATAATGGCACTGAGCATGCCTTCAGCCTGAGATTGCAAGTGGCTCAAGCGGGACAGCGGTGAAATCGATGCCATCAAAATACCGTCTTGATGAAGATTCAGTGTTAATGGATAAAACACACATTTGCCTTCACGGGTGCGTACGCCCACAAGAGACACTTCTTCATCAAAATTAATAGCTTGTTCAGCAATGGCTAGATTACGCCAATCACTTGGGATTTCGCCAGCTTCGGCTTGTTTTAGCCAATGTTGACCTTTGCCATCGTAGCCGCCGGTGCGGCGCTTCATTAATACGCGCGGACCGAAATCTTGATACAGTTTTTCAACCTGAGTTTGGTCGTCAACTAATGTCCAAGGTGCGGTTGGTACTTGGATTTGGTCGAGTAAGCTTTTTTGGGTGTAGCGGTCGGCCAGACGGCCAAATACTGGACCATTAACAAAGTGCGGGTGAGTACTGAGTTGTAAACTTAAGGCCGATTCTGGCCACTGTTCACGTTCGGCGGTGATGATGTCATGCGGTGCGAGGGGCAGAATATCATCGGTTGGTGTCATAATATCTACGGTACGAACATCGATTGCGAGCGGTTCACCCGCATGGGTGAGCATGGCTCCTAGTTGGCCGTTACCTAATACCCAAACTTTAGGTTTTGTATTTGATGGAGTCATTAGGCTTCCCTCGGGTCCGGATTTTCCAGAACGGCGCGGGTTTGTTCTTCCCTAAAGGCTTCAAGGCGTGTCGCTAATTCGGCGTCGTTATTGGCGAGAATTTGACAGGCTAAAAGACCCGCGTTAAAGGCTCCTGCAGTACCAATGGCGAGTGTGCCAACCGCAATGCCCTTTGGCATTTGAACGATAGATAGCAAGCTGTCCATGCCAGATAACGCTTTGCTCTGAACGGGTACACCTAAAACAGGTAAGCGAGTTTTTGAAGCAATCATGCCGGGTAAATGTGCTGCACCACCCGCACCACCAATAATAATTTTAAAACCACGGTCAGCGGCAGAGGCTGCAAACTCCATCAGTTTATCTGGTGTTCTGTGGGCTGAAACCACTTCAACATGATAAGGCACTTGTAGTTTATCCATGATCTCAGCAGCGGCTTCCATTGTCGGCCAATCGCTCTTCGAACCCATAACAACAGCAACAAGGGCTTGCATGATAACTCCTTAACTCACTAATTTTAGTTATATATTGGCCATGTATCTGGCCTGGGTACAGTCGATGCTCGGATAAGCTTTTAGGGGCTTGGCATCATGGCGCAGAATAATAGCATGATAAAGGAGGATTTCTGACGCTTTTTGCATGCCAAAATGCGTCTTTAGGGCGGATAGAGTGTTCATGGTTTAAGACTAAATGATGCAGATTGTCCGGCTTCTGAGGTGTTTTTTATTAAGGTATTGGCGATTAATGCTCGGAGAGTATTTCTGGGTTTGCTGGTGGCGCCTCGGTAAGCGCCTCCCTTAATGTGGGATAAAACTTAAGTACACCCTCAATAGGTTGGATTTTTGCCCTTGCTAAGGTGCGAATCGGTTGGAACTGCAGATCGGCTACAATTAACTTAGTGTGGTTCTTTTTACATCGGTCAATCAGCTTGTTAAGTGCCGCAAGGCCTCCTGCATCCAAAATTGATACCCCATCGAGGTAAAGCACTATTACCTGTTTATCTTGAGTCATGCTCGCAATTTCGGCAAAAATTCGCTCGGCTGCGGCAAAAAACAGTGGGCCATTGATTTTGATAACCACCCAATCCTCAGGTAACACTTGGTCGACATAGCGTTTATTGCTGCTGATGTCATAGAGTTTGGTCATCTCGGCAATTTCCTTCATAAATAACAATGCAGAAAGAATGATGCCTGCACTAATGGCAATCACCATGTCGAAAATGACGGTGAGTGAAAAACAGCTGAAAAACACTAACACATCGCTGACGGGGGCGGTTTTGACTAAATGCAGCGCCTTAGGCGCTTCGCTCATGTTCCACGCCACGACCAGTAATAGCGCAGCCATCGCTGACATGGGGAGATAGGCTAGTATGTTAGCGAGTGCAACTAGGGCTATTAATACCACCAGTGCGTGGGTCATCGCCGCGATAGGGCTTTGTGCGCCGGCTTTGACATTGGCAGCGCTCCTTGCAATGGCGGCGGTAGCGGGAATACCGCCAAAAAAGGGGGTGATGATATTGCCAATACCTTGACCTAAAAGCTCGCTATTGGCGCTATGGCGTTTACCTGTCATACCATCGAGAACGACTGCACACAGCAGGGATTCGATAGCCCCAAGCATGGCAATGGCAAAGGCTGCGGGGAGTAGGGCTTGGAAGGTGACAAGGTTAAATACAAAGGGCTGGTTGTTAGCACCTGTCTGCAACCAAGGCCAGTCGAAATGGGGAAACTGGGAGGGAATTCCTGAGGCAATGCTACCGTCAAGTAGGGTGTAGTGAAAGCGAGTCCCTATTGTTTCTATGTCAGCGCCCACGGCATTGAGCATTAATGCTAAAACACTGCCGATAGCAATTGCTGGCAAGTGTGCGGGCACTGGAATTTTTAATTTTGGCCACAGTAGCATAACGCTCAAGGTTATCGCAGCGACCAGTAGGCTAGGAAAAGATAACGAAGGCAGTGCTTGAGCGAGTGCCATGAGTTTACTGAAGTATTGCTCCGGCATGTGTTCTATCTTCAGGCCAAAGAAGTCCTTTAACTGTAGCGTGGCTATTACGACACCAATCCCTGCCGTAAAGCCTAAGGTAACAGATTCAGGGATATATAAAATCAAACGGCCGAGGCGCAGCATCGCCATGGCAACCAGTATGATTCCCGACATTATGGTGGCGAGTAGTAGCCCTGCAAGACCAAATTGTTGCGCTATAGGGTACAGGAGTACGACAAAGGCAGCGGTTGGGCCTGATACGCTATAGCGTGACCCGCCTGTCATCGCGATAATAAACCCTGCAACTATTGCGGTATATAATCCATGCTGTGGTGCCACACCGCTGGCGATAGCGAGCGCCATTGCAAGGGGAATCGCAATGATTCCTACGGTTATTCCTGCCAGTACATCTTGGCCTAAGCGTGTCAGGGTGTAGCGTTCCTGTGCGCAGGCATCGCTCAGGGCGTGGGCAATTCGTAATGAAAATAAATGAGGTGAGTGTGACACAAGCTAATCCATTGCCTGCTATAGATAAATTGATTGTAGTCAGTTATCTGAACAATCGTTGTGATACAAGTGGCAAAGGACTGTGATTCATCTAGGTGATCAAGCTGAACGACACAGATTCATGGGGATAAAGGTTTCACTTGAGTCTACCTGTTGCATTGGGTTGATTATACTAAGCTAAGGCAATTAGCGGATTTATGTTGCTTTAACTCGCACGCGCTAGAATCGGAGTTTCAAGCGGGGGATGTTCAAAGCTCGCAACGTCAATATGGCTGGTTTTATACAGCGAGTACCACATTCGATATACAGGGTTAAAACTGGATATCCGTCCAGCGTAAGAATCGTGTTTCAGATTGGGAGATGTTATGGCTCTAGCGATGTCGCACTTAAAAGCCCAAGAGCAAACTGATGAGCAGCTAATGCAGCTTTATGCGAAAGGTGATGCTAAGGCTTTTGAAATGCTCTATCTCAAACATAAAGGCGCGCTGTATCGGTATTTTGTTCGTCAGCTAGCGGATAAACAGTTAGCTGAAGATTTATATCAGGAAACGTGGAGTAGGGTGATCCGTGCTGCTGCCAACTACGAACCTAGTGCCAAATTTACGACTTGGGTGTATCGCATCGCCCATAACTTGCTCATAGACCATGTCAGGGCGGTAAAACCCGTTGAAGCTGTGGGTCTTGACGACGTGGAAATGGATGCGTTGGCTGCAGAGGTGGTTGATAAACCTGATGTTGTTTGGGAAGAAAACCAGAAAAGCATGTTGCTAAAATCTTGTATCAGCCTGTTACCCCATGTACAAAAAGAAGCCTTTATTTTGAATATTGAAATGGGTTTTACCGCACTGATCATTAGTGACATCGCAGGCGTTACGCTAGAGGCAACCAAGAGTCGGATTCGTTACGCCTATCAAAGCTTAAAAAACTGCGTTGATGCTAAATGGCGGGAGGCGGGACATGAATAATGCCAATAGTGAAAATGAAGACGCACTGTATCAGCAGGTGTCACTTTGGTATCGCAGCCAAGCGCTTGAAATACCCACCGAAAAGCTGGATGCAGATATATTGCAACTATCCCAGACTCAGCTGGCGGATTCTAATGTCACAGAGCTTAAACTGCCGCCCAAAAAATCTTGGCGCAAAGTATCCTGGGGTCTATCAAGTGCAGCATCATTGTTAATTATCTTCGGTTTAGTGTTGATAAATCCATGGCAATTTGAAGATGCTTTAGTGATGACACCAACTCAGAGCATGGATGAGGTGGTACCGGTATTAGCCTCAGCCGCGAGGATTAATGGCAGTCCAGAGCAACCCAAATTGGCTCAGTCAGCTCAGCGTGCAGATGCCGTCCGGGTAGAGCAGGAACTCAGTAATACAGAGCCTCGCATGAATTCGATAAGCCCTGCGACTTCGACCGCTGAGTTGGCAAAAGGTGAACTTACAGACGCAGTTAGACCGTTGTTAGCGGAAGAAAGATTACCGCTTTCTGAATCATTGGCGCAGTTGCAGAAACTGCTTAATGAGCATCAATCTCAGCAGGCATTAGCTCTCGAACAAAAATTGTTAAAGCATTATCCCGCATTAGCTGCGCAAGGGGGGCAAGTTACTCGAGAGTTTGCTGAGCAACGCGCTAGGTTCAAATTATTACAGTTGCAGCGGCAACAGCAGCCGCAGTAATCAATGAGGTAATGCCTGCTTTTTGAGGCTCAAATGTGCGGCCGAACACATTATTGAAAGTGGTTGTCATTATTTAAGGTATGTAATGTTAATTAATTGATCGTCGTCATAAAGTGAACGGCAATTCGCCTGTTATATTGGAGTTTGATAATTGACTTGACTAGTATCAATAGTCAAAGCCCTATTTCAGGAGGTGTTATGCTGAAGAGACTCATGCATGATCATAAACATATAGCGGTGCTATTAAATGTCTTGAAAAACAAACAAATGAGGTTGTCTGAAGGTGAGGCAATCAATTTTGTTGTGGTACGAGATATTGTTGAATATATGCAAGGATATGCTGAGCGTAGCCATCATCCTGTAGAAGATATCATCTATGCATATTATTTAGCCCATAAAGCCAATAACAGCATCGATAAGCTGAGTGAAGAGCATGAAGTGGTGACCGCAGCCTCTAGCGCTTTAATGCATACGCTTAATTTGATCCTTAATGACATTGTTGTCGCACGTGAAAAATTAATTGCAGATTTTGCGGAGTATGTTGAATTACAAGAAAAGCATATGCAGATGGAAGAGCGAGATATCTTTCCACTCTTAGCGAAAAATCTAACTGAAGAAGACTGGCAGGTTATTGAACGGCAGTGTCAGGATTCATTAATCGACGATCCCCTGTTTTTGGACCGTGAACAGCAGGCCTTTGATGAATTACGTTCTTACTTAAGGAATGCAGAGCCGAGTTAACGTCCTATGCTCTGCTGTCATTGCGAAAAAAGCGCCTAGGGCGCTTTTTCTGTTTGCTGTTAATCTTAACAGCGACTTACAACTGGATTGCGTCGATATCGTACTCAAAATTGTTATCAATTTCTTGAAGTTCTTTGAGCAAACGATGTTTATCCTTTAACGCTTCAATCTCTCGCCACTTACGCTTTTTATTGGAGCCTCGCGAGCGATCGGGTCTTTCTACGACTTCATCTAGCGCACAACCATAATCTAGTCGATCCATGGCAACCTCCTGTTGTTGTATGTTTTGTCAGCGATTAAATAACATATTTTCAAAACAGGGTGCAAGAATTATGTTTCAAACTTGTTAACTTAAGATGAAGTTTGAATGATTGCTTGGGGCTTGCCGATGATGATGTATGCGTTTTTACGCAATAAAATCAGTTTAGTAAAAATAAAAAAGCCAGCTTTCGCTGGCTTTTTAAGTGGTTAGATTTTGCCCTGTCGATACAGGTTAATTAATCCATTACTTGAAGCATCAAGCGCATCTGAATTTTGCGCAGCGCCGATCCTTGCCAAAATATCATTACCTAAACTCTTACCGAGTTCTACGCCCCATTGGTCGAAGGAGTTGATATCCCAAATGGCGCCCTGAACGAAGGTTCTATGCTCATAAAGGGCAATCAACGCACCTAAGGTCTCTGGTGTTAATTTGTCCATTAACAGCGTGTTGCTTGGCTTATTTCCTGGCATCACTTTATGTTTGGCGATAAGCAGCTTTTCATCGTCGCTCAGTGAACTTTTGGTCAGTTCAGCCATTGCTTCATCGAGCGTTCTGCCCTGCATTAAAGCCTGTGTTTGGCCAAAGCAATTTGATGCGAGCTGGTCATGGTGTTCACCAATAGGATTATGACTTTGTAATGGCATAATAAAATCGGCGGGAATAAGTGCTGTGCCTTGGTGCAACAGCTGGTGGTAGGCGTGCTGGCCGTTAGTGCCTTCTCCACCCCAAATAACAGGACCTGTGCTGAAATCCACATCAGTACCATTTAATGTGACTGATTTACCGTTACTTTCCATATCGAGTTGCTGGAAGTAAGCGGGTAAGCCACGTAGATAATGATCATAGGTCAGCACGACATGGGATTGGGCATTAAAGAAATTACCATACCAAAGGGACAGCATTCCCATGATGACAGGCATATTTTCTGTCAAAGGCGCCTCGGCAAAGTGCTTATCCATTTGTTGCGCACCTTTGAGTAGCGCCTTGAAGTTATCCATGCCAATCAGTAACGCAATTGGTAAACCAATTGCTGACCACAGGGAATAACGACCGCCAACCCAGTCCCACATTGGGAAAATGTTTTTGGCATCTATGCCAAATTCAGTGGCCTTCGCCACGTTTGAGGTGACTGCCACAAAATGTTTCGCAACATCTGATTGGCTGCCACCTTTGGCTAAAAACCATGCCTTTGCTGTAAGGGTGTTAGTTAATGTCTCTTGGGTGCCAAATGACTTGGAAGACATAATAAATAAGGTGGTTTCAGGATCGAGTGGTTTTAACTTTTCGCTAATGGAGGTGCCATCAACGTTTGCCACAAAATGACAATTTAAGCCGGTATTCCAGTAAGGACGCAAAGCCTGGGAAACAATTTTAGGGCCGAGGAAAGAGCCGCCAATCCCAATACTGACGATATCGGTAATAGCTTTACCGGTATAACCTTTCCATTGTCCTGAGCTAACTGCTGTAACAAACTGCTGCATTTTTTCCAGCGTTTGATGAACTTCTGGAACAATATCTTGACCCTCAGCGACGATTGATTGCTCAGTAGTGCTGCGTAAAGCGGTATGCAAAACAGCGCGTTTTTCAGTGGTATTAATAATCTCACCAGTAAACATCGCTTTAATTTTATCTTTGAGTGAAACCTCATTCGCTAAGGTTTGGAGCAACTCAAGGGTTTCTGCCGTGGCTCTATTTTTGGAATAATCTAAAAACAATCCACAAGCCGATAACGACATAGTGTTAAAGCGAGCCGGATCACTCGCAAATAACTCCCGCATATGCGGGATCTTGTGGCTATGGGCAGATAATGCTTGCCACGTTTTACTTTGGGTCAAGTGTGTCATCCAACTGTCTCCGCAGATGCTTAGTTTGCCAATTTTGCTTGGAGCATGACTTCAAGTTTACCTTGGTCGATGGCAAAGTTGCGAATCCCTTCTGCCAGTTTGTCTACTGCCATTGCATCTTGGTTAAAGTCCCAACGGAATTGTGCTTCTGTTAATGGTGCTGTTGGAGCAACAGTTGTCGTTGCTGGTGTCAGCTTAGCTTGAATTGCCACTTGTGAATTGGCTAATTCTTCTAATAATGAAGGGCCGATTGTTAAGCGGTCGCAGCCGGCCAATTCGATGATTTCACCAATGTTACGGAAACTTGCACCCATTACAACGGTGTTGTAGCCGTGTTGTTTGTAGTAGTTGTAAATCTCAGTCACAGAAACAACACCTGGGTCATTTACGGCATCATAATCTTTGCCTGTATCTTTTTTGTACCAATCTAAAATGCGGCCAACAAATGGCGAAATTAAATACACTCCGGCTTCAGCACAGGCACGTGCTTGGGCGAAGCTGAACAGTAGCGTTAAATTACAGTTAATGCCTTCTTGCTCTAATTCTTTAGCTGCACAAATACCTTCCCAGGTGGAAGCAAGTTTGATCAGGATGCGAGATTTATCAATGCCAGCTTCTTGGTATAGACGCACCAGTTTATGAGCCTTAGCTATCGATTTTTCTTTATCGAAGGACAAACGCGCATCTACTTCAGTTGAGATACGGCCAGGAACCAGTTTAAGTATTTCAACGCCAATGTTTACCGCTAGCTTATCGCTGGCATCGTCGATTTGTTGAGCAAGATCGGTGCTTTGTACTTTTGCCCATGCGATAGCATCATCAATAAGAGGACTGTATTCAGGTATTTGAGCGGCTTTTAGAATAAGAGAGGGGTTTGTAGTTGCGTCTTCAGGTTGGTAACGTTTAATTGCCTCGATGTCACCGGTATCCGCCACAATGGTAGTATACGACTTGAGTTGCTCTAATGTGTTTGCCATGAAAAACATCCTTCTCAGATAGCTGACTAAACTTGGAGTTTGCAGATGACTATTAGAAGCGATTTTGCTAACTTTTCCAACCTAGTTTGTAAAAAAATTACAAAAATGACTGGCATTCGTCTATTTTCGCGATAAAAAATAGCTTTGTACATCGCGGTGAGGCTGGCGGAAGTTATCGCTCTCGCTTTTATAAATACTGAAAAAACAAAAAGTCGCTGCAAGCAGCGACTTTTTACCAAGAAGTAAGATTACTTCAGAACTGGTTGTTTTTCTGTAGTGGTAACGATAGCTTCAATGCGGCGGTTTGCTGCATGAGCTTCACGAGTGTTACCTTCAACTAATGGTTTAGTAATACCATAACCTACAGAGGTTACACGGCTTTGACTGATACCGTATTTAGATACTAATACGTCAGCTACAGCGTCAGCACGTTTCTGAGACAGTTCCATGTTGTAATCAGGTTTACCTACGTTAGAGGCGTGACCTGCGATTTCAACAGTGTGCTCAGGATTCTTATTCATGTAGTTAGCCAGTCTTTCAATATCTTTGTAGTATTCTTGTTTCACTACAGCAGAATTGTTAGCAAACTGGATAGAGCCTACATCTTCTTGTTTCTTAATGCTTTCGTAGATGGTACAGCCTACAGAATCCACTTTGTGAGTTTCTGGAGTTGCTGGGCATTGGTCTGTATCGTCGTAAACACCATCATTATCTGAATCGCCAGGTGCTGCAGCGACAACTGCGGCAACAGCAGCAGGATGACCGAAGCGGTAGCTCAGTTCTAAGCCCCAGTAGTTACTGTCAGCTTCGATAGTATTAAAATCTGTTTCATCCAAATTCTCATAACGACGGTATTTAGCTTGTAACTTCAGATTTTCAGTGAAGTTATAGCCAACACCTGCACCAAAGTAAGGTGCAAAGTCATCAGCACTGTAAGAGCTTTTGGCACCTGAAGTTGAACGCTGATTGTTTTCGAGGGTGTAGTACATTGCACCGGCTTCAGCTGAAATGCTCCAGTTGTTAGCCATTGGCCATACGCCCACTAAACCGAGTGTGGCTCCTTTAACGTCCATATCATTATGAATTGGACCAAAGTCCCAATCAGCACTGCCTAGATCGCGATAGCCGATTTCAGCACCAAAGTAGTCATTAAACATATAACCAGCGAAAACATCCCATGCATAAGGATTATCATCACCGTTCATCGTTGCAACGTGTTCATAGTTATTGACGCCTAGACCTGCACCCACATACCAAGGCGTAAGTTCTTGGGATGCACTGGCAGCAAGTGGAAGCATTGATGTTAGCAAAGCTACTTTTAATGTGTTCTTCATCATTTTCTCTAAGTCCATTGTTAATGATTCTCCACCAATATGCTTTGCAGTTTTTATGCAAAACATCGCTAGCACTTAATGTGGGGATCCTTAGGTATTATAGCCAGCAACTAATTATTACTTGATTTGTTGAGATTTTCCAGCATGAAATCAGATGTTTTTATCTTACCAAAAAATTTAAGCTCCTTTTCAGTTGTAACGCAAGTTCGAATGTAAAACTTTTTTGTTATTGAATTGTTTAGGAGGTTTTTTGACGGTGTATTCCTTTGTGGGAAGGTGTAAATGACTGTCTGCTGTCAGCTTAATGAATTAAATAATCACCGTTATTAAGTCAATATTAAGACTAGAGCAATTTTATGTGGAATTAAAAGGCTAAATGCTCATTCTTGATATGAACTATAGATAAAATAAGTCTTTTGGATTATTTTTTCTGGCTGTTTTTAGGTGTTCTTTATAAAGGCATATTTGTGTGTTGATATTTAATCTTAATTAAAAACTATTTAAGATCAGTCTCTTTCCCTCTAGCTTGTTAACCTTTTAGTCAAGTTTTTTAACTATGTTTATGATGGTCAGTGTTGGTGTGAAATTGAGAGTTTATTGTTTAGTTAATGTGGCTAAAGTTTGATTTAAACAATCAAAAATGCTTTATGCATTCAATGTTGTTTGTAAACTTGGCGTATTCTTTGCGCTTTAACTTTACCAACCGATAAACGGCGTTAATGAATGAGGCCTATTTATACGATACGTCGTTTCGATATATCATTTGGTATTAAAGTTATGTCTAAAAAATCCATAAATCACTACATAGACAGTTCGTTGTTCTTTGACTTTCTTTGTGGAGTATTTATTGATCCCTAAAGCAGTTAAACCAGTGCGGTGTGTAATACTAAAGTGCTAGGTTTTAATGTTCAATTGAGTTGTAATTTATAGCTCTGTATTGAATCAATCGAAGGGAAACCGATACTTGGGGATTTGAAGCAGATAAATGAAATGTTTTCAAAATCTGTGATGCACACTCTGAGCCCTGTTACACGCAATTAAATGATGAGTCTAGCCTGTTCATCTATACTCTCACTCCAACCTGTAGTGCTTGATGAGATTTTTGTTGCAATTTTGTGTGTTATGTTTTTTTGGTGTTTGATTTGTGTGTAAATGTTTACATTTTTACGTGTGTAACATTTTGCCACCCTTATTTGTGCTGATTAAATGTTCTAATCGTGGGTTGAATGCATGAGTAATTTCGAATAGTGTGCTAACGTGCTGCGACGGGCTCGATAGCAGTTAATTTTCATTACTTGCCAAAATAATAATCAAAGGAAGAAATCGGCCATTATTTTCGCTTACAAAGGAAGGACTCATTCACTGTAAACGTCAGTTGGTGACTCAATCGTTAGAGTAATAACGCGTTTGCATCGGAAAGAAGTAAAGTAATATGTTAGAAACCATCGTTAATTTTTTGAATGCGCTGCTCTGGGGTAAGTTACTTGTTTACGGATTAGTCGCAGCGGGTCTTTATTTCACCATTAGACTGGCATTTATCCAGCTCACCCATTTCAAACACTCCCTCAAAGTGATGACCCTTAGCAGAAAAGGCTGTGATAGCGGTCTTTCTTCATTTCAAGTGTTTTGTACCAGTATGGCCGCCCGTGTAGGTGCAGGAAACATGGCCGGTGTTGCCGTGGCTATTGGAGCGGCAGGACCAGGTGCTGTATTTTGGATGTGGTTAATCGCACTCCTAGGTATGGCCACCGCAATGGTGGAATCGACACTTGCACAGGTCTATAAAGTGCGGGATACCGACGGAGAGTTTCGCGGTGGCCCTTCTTATTATATGGAGAAGGGGCTTGGTCAAAGATGGATGGGAGTGCTGTTCGCAATCTTCCTGATTATTGCTTTTGGCCTAGTGTTCAATGCCGTTCAAGCGAATACCATAACAGGTGCGATGGAGCGAGTTTTTGGTTTTAATCCTACCTACGTTGGTATCGCTCTAGTCATCGGCAGTGCTTTTGTGATTGTGGGCGGTCTGCGGAAAGTCGCACGGGTTTCAGAGATCATTGTGCCTATTATGGCGCTGGTTTACATCTGCATCGCCTTTATTATTGTACTGTTTAATATTGAGCAGTTACCGGGGATTATTAGTCTCATTGTGAAAAGCGCATTTGGTTGGCAAGAGGCTGCAGTCGGTGGCGTTGCTTATACCGTAGCTCAAGCGATGCAGGCGGGGATTGCCCGGGGATTATTCTCTAACGAAGCGGGAATGGGAAGCGCGGCTAACGTTGCTGCAAGCGCATCGCCAAATCCTAATCACCCAGCATCCCAAGGTTTTGTGCAAATGACAGGTGTGTTTGTCGATACCATTGTGATTTGCACAGCCACTGCTGCCATCATTTTGCTTTCGGGTGACATTGGCTCGAGTGACGATGGGATCCGTTTGACTATCAGCGCGATGTCAAATCATGTTGGTGACTGGGGCGGAGCCTTTATTGCGATCGCGATTTTCCTGTTCTGTTTCACGTCGATTATTGCTAATTATTCTTATGCAGAAACGAATGTGATGTTTTTAACGGGGAATAGTACAAAAGCCTTACCTCTATTTAGATTTTGTGTTTTAGGTATGGTGATGTTTGGCGCTGTTGCCAAAATTAGCTTAGTCTGGAATCTGGCTGATGTATCGATGGGATTAATGGCGATGGTTAATATTGTCGCACTTTTGCTGTTATCAGGCTTGGCTATCAGAGTTATCAATGATTACCGTGAGCAGTTAAAGCAGGGCTTGACACCAGAATTCGACCGCAGCAAGTTTCCTGAGCTTATGGAGCAGCTGGACGACGATATTTGGCAGAGTTCCCAAACTGATACAACCGTGAAGGGTGTGGTAAACGCTCAGTAACTGCGGTTCTATATTCAGCGCATTAAGGCTATCGAAAAAACCACGGCATTTGGACGTGGTTTTTTATGTCTGTTAAGTATCATATCGGCGTATTGTTATTTTGTTGGAGCGTTTTAATGTTGATTTTGGTTTCACCCGCGAAAACCTTAGATTTTGAGCACCCCCCTTTGACTCAAGAACACACAAGACCGAATTTTCTTGAGCATAGCCAAGAGTTGATCGAGATCTGTCAGCGGTTAACGCCAAGTGACATAGCAACATTAATGAAGGTGAGTGACAATATTGCTGGTTTAAACGTCGCTCGATTTGGAGATTGGCATCCAAATTACAGTATTGCAAACGCAAAACAGGCTATCTTTGCATTCCGAGGTGATGTGTATACTGGTTTTGATGCTGATACCTTATCCGAGGATGAAATACAGCGTATCCAGAAACAATTACGCATCCTATCCGGTTTATATGGGCTGTTACGCCCCTTAGATATCATTCTGCCCTATCGTTTAGAAATGGGGACGGCGCTAGGAAATCACCGAGGCAAAAATCTCTATGAATTTTGGGGGACGATTCTGACCCAAGCGGTGAATGAAGCATTAGCTGAACAGGGGGATGACATTATTATCAACTTAGCCTCCAACGAATACTTCAAAGCCATTAAGCCTAAACAGTTGGAAGGTAGTCTTATTACACCAGTCTTCAAAGATTGTAAAAATGGCCAGTATAAGGTGATCAGCTTCTTCGCCAAACGTGCTCGGGGCATGATGGCGCGCTATATTATCAATCAGCAAGTGACGTCTCTTGAGCAATTGAAAGCCTTTAACGTGGCTGGTTATTACTATAGTGAAGAGCACAGTACGCCGAACGAGCCGACCTTCCTAAGGGAAGAACAACAGTAGAGTGGCTTGTACGGGTCTTTAATCTGCTATTTATTTTAGCCACGAAACAACAAGAGCAGCCTAAGCTGCTCTTGTTGTTTCGTGGCAAGCAAATGACTAGTGTTTTGAATCTACTACGATAGGTCTTAGTGTCACATTGGCGTTGGCCATGATATAAGCAAACTGCGCGTAAGCTGCCACGTTTTGCGCTAATGCCTTAGGATCTATCTTATCTAAGGTATCGTTGGGAGTGTGGTGGTAGTCGAAATAATCATGACCATCTTGACGTAGTGAAGCAACAGGTACGCCTAAAGCGGGAAGCATAGACACATCAGGGCCACCCGATGCCAGATTATTTCCAAGTGCGACACCGTTTAAGAGCATAGGTGAAATCGCATCCTTCACTTGCGTAAACACAGCGTCGTTCACTCGGGTGTCAATTTGATAGATAGGGCCTGCGCCAAAATCTGACTCCGCAGCGATATAATGAAGTGCTAATTCATCTTTGTGAGCCTTTGCATAAGCTTTGCCCCCCACTAGACCGACTTCCTCTGCAGCATAGAGCACAACACGTACCGTACGTGCTGGTTTTTGGGGCAAATCTTGAATGTGTTTGGCTGCTGCGGTCACAATGGCAACCCCTGCACCATCATCAATTGCGCCAGTACCTTCATCCCAAGAGTCTAAGTGGGCACCAATTAGTACAATTTCATTAGGCTTGCTGCTACCCGTCACTTCGGCAATGACATTGTAAGACGTATTAAAGCCTAAATCCTTAGGCGTTAAATGCAGCTCTAACACTGCGTTAGGATCGCGCTTTAACATGGCGTAGACTAAATCTGCATCTGGGTTAGACATGGCCGCGGCAGGGATTTTTGGTGTGTCTTCCTGATAACGCATCACACCAGTGTGCGCCATACGGTCGTGGTCTGTGCCAATAGAGCGGATGACTACGGCTACAGCGCCTTTTTGTGCGGCAACAACGGCTCCTTTCGAGCGTCCGCCAACACTTTTGCCATAACCTTCGCCCGTAATGTGGCGCTCGGTTTTTTGATCGATAAAGGCAATCTTACCTTTTACATCTACAGGATTTGCAGATTGTAGTGCCGCTAAGCTATCAAAGCGGGCAATCTGTGCCTTAAGACCGCCTTCAGGAGTGGCTACACTGCCACCTAGGGCGGTAATAACGAGTGGTTGTTCTACAGGCGAGACGATTTTAGCCTTAGCTTCACCACGTTCCCAAATGGGCACTTGGACTGGTTCTTTGTACACCTTGTCAAATCCTAAACTGGTGAGCTTTTTCATTGCCCAGTCAACGGCAATGGCATCCTTCGGACTGCCAGCAAGCCTAGGGCCGACTTCTACAGTAAGGGATTCGACGATGTCATAACCTAAAGTGGAGCCTAGCGCGGTTTGTTGTAATTGCACTGCAATATCATTTTTTGCAGGTATTTCAATTTTTGTTTGGCAAGCGCTTAAGCTGCCAAATAAGAGGCTGGTAACTAAGGCTGTTTGGTAGGATTTCATGGATTTCCTTTATTTTTATTAAGCATGTCCCATTTTTGAAAACAATCTACCAAAAAGTGTGCTTTATGTCCCGACTATATCTGTAAGGCAACGCTATATTAGCGCTGGGGTTAGTATTAGGAGAAAAAGTGCGTAATGAATATCGAATTAATGCAGGAGCGAGCCGACCATGCCGTAGTGCTATTGAAAGCACTCGCAAATGAACGCCGTTTATTCATCCTTTGTTATCTTTTGAATGAAGGAGAAATGTGTGTTGGCGAAATGAATAAAAAATTAGGCTTAAGTCAATCGGCATTATCGCAGCATCTGGCGTGGCTACGTAAAGACAATCTTGTCACTACACGCAAAGAGGCACAAACCGTATTTTATTCACTTAAGAGCGATGAAGTACGTGAAATGATCCATTTACTGAACAATATTTATTGTCATTAATGGCATTTTATAGATATAAAAAAACCGGCAATTGCCGGTTTTTTTTAATTGCTAAAACGATTAAGCAGCAAGTGCTTTAATTTTAGCGTTCAAACGAGCCTTATGGCGGGCAGCTTTATTCTTGTGAATAAGACCTTTAGTCGCCATACGGTCAACGATTGGTTGCGCAGCAGCAAAAGCTTCAGTCGCTGTTTTGTGATCGCCAGCTTTGATAGCAGCGATAACTTTTTTAACGTATGTACGTAACATTGAGCGACGGCTGGCGTTATGCTGACGACGCTTTTCAGATTGAAGCGCGCGCTTCTTTGCAGACTTGCTATTAGCCAAGGTGCAACTCCTAAAAACTGGATTTGATACTTTTAAAGGCCGAGGAATATGCCTGCATTTAGTCACTTTGTCAATGACTATGATTGAATAATCATCATAAAGATAAATTAATTCAACCTGCCTTGGCTATCTTCAACCCAACTCGTGTAATATGTGGCGCAATTCTAACAGCTATTGCCGCAGTGTGACAGAGCCTGAGTCGATTTTTTGAGATGAATCACCTAATCCATTCGATGTAGGTCTGGGGGACGTTTGAGTAAAAAATTATTAAAATCTGGCATGATTGTTAGTGCTATGACCTTGATTTCACGCGTGTTAGGTTTGGTTCGTGATGTAGTTGTAGCTAATTTAATGGGGGCAGGGACGAGCGCTGATGTTTTTTTCTTTGCTAATAAAATTCCTAACTTTTTACGTCGATTATTTGCAGAGGGTGCGTTTGCCCAAGCTTTTGTCCCAGTTCTGACCGAATATCAAGAAAAAAACACCTCGGAAGAAACCAGAGAATTACTGCGAAAAGTCTCGGGCACTTTAGGTTTGCTAGTGACTATTGTGACCCTAATTGGGGTGATAGCGTCTCCGGTACTTTCGGCTTTATTTGGGGGCGGCTGGTTTGTCGCTTGGCTAAATGACGAGCCGGAAGGCGCCAAGTTTGAGTTGGCGACCGTGGTGCTTAAAATCACGTTCCCCTATTTATGGTTTATCACCTTTACTGCGCTTGCGGGATCCATTCTTAATACCCGTGGCCGCTTTGCGGTATCCGCGTTTACCCCAGTATTTTTAAACGTGGCAATTATCGCTGCTGCGGTATTTTTTGCGCCAACATCCGAACAACCCGAAATTACCCTAGCATGGGGGGTATTTTGTGGTGGGTTAATCCAATTTTTATTTCAAATCCCGTTTCTACTCAGGGAAAAGGCGTTAGTTAAACCATCATGGGGTTGGCATCATCCTGGCGTGGTGAAAATACGCACCTTGATGATCCCGGCATTATTTGGGGTTTCGGTGTCTCAGATTAACCTGTTATTTGACACTTTTATTGCCAGCTTCTTAATGACGGGGTCTATCAGTTGGCTCTATTATTCCGACCGATTATTGGAGTTTCCGTTAGGTTTATTCGGTATTGCGATTGGAACTGTTATTTTACCCGCTTTATCCAAAAATCACGTGAATGCAGAAGGTGATGGCTTTGGTAAAACCATGGATTGGGGAGTTAAAGCAATTATTTTACTCGGCCTTCCTGCCATGATGGGGTTAATTGTACTTGCTAAGCCCATGCTAATGGTGCTGTTTATGCGTGGTGCCTTTTCTGTTCAAGACGTGGAAATGGCATCTTACAGTTTGATGGCTTATGGCAGTGGCTTATTAAGTTTCATGTTAATCAAAGTGCTGGCACCAGGTTACTATTCCCGTCAAGATACTAAAACCCCTGTTCGCTATGGCATTATTGCCATGATCACTAACATGGGCTTTAACTTAATTTTTGCGATTCCATTTGGCTACGTCGGCTTAGCGATTGCGACATCTATGTCTGCTTTATTAAATGCGACCTTGTTATATCGTGGCTTACACAAAGCGGGTGTGTACACACTGACTAAACCGACATTGGTATTTTGTGTTAAAGCCATGGTCTCAGCGGCTTTGATGGTGGTAGTCTTGTACTATTTCTTACCCTCACAATCCCAATGGCTAGAATGGCAATTTTGGGGGAGAGCTAAAGCCCTGATGGCGCTGATTGCATTGGGTGCCATAGCTTACTCTGTTGGGCTGTTAGTACAGGGAATTCGCCCTTGGTCAATGAAACGGGGAGTTTGATTGCTGATTCTTATCGCTAGCTGTTATATAATCAGCCGATTTGCGCTTGGCAGTTTTCTAAGGTTATGGAATTAATCCGCGGTATACATAACATTTTGTCATCTCACCATGGGTGTGTGTTGACTATTGGCAATTTTGATGGGGTTCATCGCGGTCATGCACAGGTGATTGCCAACCTAGTGCAAAAGGCCAAGCAGTTATCACTACCGTCAACCTTGATGACCTTTGAACCTCAACCTCAGGAACTGTTCCGCGGCGAGAATGCGCCTGCGCGTTTGAGCTTGTTGCGTGATAAAATCATCCTACTCGATGAGTTGGGTGTTGAGCGGTTAGTGTGTGTTAACTTTAATCGTGCCTTTGCCGACCAACCTGCGGAACATTTCATTGAAGAATTGCTGGTTCGTAAGTTAGGGGTTAAGTACCTGGTTGTTGGTGATGATTTTTGCTTTGGCCAGGGACGTAAAGGCAATTTCGAAATGCTGATGCAGGCCGGAGCCCGTTTCGGTTTTACCGTCGTTAGCACCCAAAGTTTTATGGTGGGCTCACAAAGGGTGAGTTCAACCGCAGTAAGAGAGCAATTGGCAAAAGGAAACTTAGAGCAGGCAAGGCGCCTACTCGGGCATCCTTATACCTTAAGTGGTCGAGTGGCACATGGGCAAAAAATTGGCCGCACCATTGGATTTCCGACCGCAAATATTGCCCTCAAGCGCAATGTTGTTCCCGTACGCGGTGTCTTTGCAGTACGACTTTATTGGGAAGACAGTGATATTTATGAAGGCGTAGCCAATGTAGGGTTCCGCCCGACCGTAAACGGTCAAGTTTGCCAACTTGAGGTTCATCTTTTTGATTTTGAAGGTGATATTTATGGTAAACACGTTGAGGTTGAGTTAGTGGCCAAACTTCGTGATGAACAACCCTTTGATTCATTAGAAGCACTAAAACAACAGATTTTGAATGATGCAAATGAAGCCAGAGCTTTATTTGGTAACGATGCAGGCTGATTTTTATCAGTTTAATTAACGGTATAGGATCAATGAGCGACTATAAATTTACTTTGAATTTGCCGGAAACTGAGTTTCCGATGCGTGGTAATTTGGCAAATCGCGAGCCAGAGATGTTAGAGCGCTGGACGAAAGATGGTCTGTATCAGCAGATCCGTGATAGCCGAATCGGCCGCACGCCTTTTATTTTGCACGACGGCCCACCGTATGCGAACGGCAGTATTCATATTGGTCACTCAGTAAACAAAATTCTCAAGGACATTATCGTTAAGTCAAAAACCATGGCTGGTTTTGACGCGCCATATGTGCCTGGTTGGGATTGCCACGGTCTGCCAATTGAACTGAAAGTTGAGCAAAAAGTCGGTAAGCCAGGTCAAAAGATTTCAGCGGCCGAATTCCGTGAAGAATGCCGTAAATATGCCGCCGAGCAAGTCGATGGTCAGCGCGCCGACTTTATTCGTTTAGGTGTATTGGGGGATTGGCAAAAGCCATACCTGACAATGGACTTTGCGACCGAAGCCAACATCGTTCGTTCACTATCAAAAGTGATTGAAAACGGTCACCTACATAAGGGTGTTAAGCCTGTTCACTGGTGTACTGACTGTGGTTCTGCTCTGGCTGAAGCCGAGGTTGAATACGAAGATAAAACGTCTCCTGCAATCGATGTGGCCTTTACTGCTACCGATAGCAAAGCTGTTGCCGCCAAGTTTGGGGTAAGCGATTACTCACATCCTGTGTCTATGGTGATTTGGACAACCACACCTTGGACGCTGCCTGCCAACCGCGCCTTATCTATCAGCCCTGAGCTTGACTACAGCTTGGTTGAATTTGTGAAAGAGGGCGTGACTCACGCGGTGATCTTAGCCGATGTGTTAGTTGAAGCTTGTATGACACGTTACGGCGCCGAGAGTCATAACGTAGTAGGTAAAGTTAAAGGTGCTGCACTTGAGCTGGTTCGCTTTAATCATCCATTCTTAGGCTTTGATGTACCAGCAATTTTAGGTGACCACGTCACCACTGACGCAGGTACCGGCGTGGTGCACACTGCACCTGGTCACGGTCAAGACGACTTCGTAGTAGGTCAAAAATACGGCTTAGAAGTGGCAAACCCAGTTGGCGATAACGGTGTTTATAAGCCAGATACTGAGTTCTTTGCAGGGCAGCACGTATTCAAAGCCAACGATAATGTGGTTGCACTGCTGAAAGAAAAAGGCGTGCTATTACATCATGTTGCCTATCGTCACAGCTATCCACATTGCTGGCGCCACAAAACGCCAATTATCTTCCGTGCAACGCCGCAGTGGTTTATCTCTATGGATAACCATGGTCTGCGTAAGCAAGCATTAAGTGAAATTGAGCAGACGCAGTGGATCCCTGATTGGGGCCAAAGCCGTATCGAGAAGATGGTTGAGAATCGTCCAGATTGGTGTATCTCCCGTCAACGTACTTGGGGCGTGCCAATCACCCTGTTTGTGCATCGCGAAACCGAAGAGCTGCACCCTGATAGTGTGTCGTTAATGGCTCGTGTAGCAAGCCGTATCGAACAAGAGGGTATTCAAGCATGGTGGGATCTCGACGCTACTGAGCTGTTAGGTGAAGAAGCCGACCAATACCGTAAAGTGACTGATACCTTAGACGTATGGTACGACTCTGGTTCTACCTTTGCGTCAGTTGTTGCCGCTCGCCCAGAGTTCCACGGTCATGGTGTCGATTTATACCTTGAAGGTAGCGATCAACACCGCGGCTGGTTTATGTCATCACTGATGATTTCAACTGCGATGAACGGCAAAGCACCTTACAAGCAAGTGCTTACTCACGGTTTTACCGTTGACGGTAAAGGCCGCAAGATGTCGAAATCTATTGGTAACGTGATTGCGCCGCAGCAAGTAACTAATAAATTAGGCGCCGATATTCTGCGTTTATGGGTTGCAGCAACGGACTATAGCGGTGAGATGACGGTTTCCGATGAAATCTTAAACCGTAGCGCCGATGCCTATCGTCGTA
Organism: Shewanella acanthi; assembly: GCF_019457475.1. Taxonomy (NCBI): domain Bacteria; kingdom Pseudomonadati; phylum Pseudomonadota; class Gammaproteobacteria; order Alteromonadales; family Shewanellaceae; genus Shewanella; species Shewanella acanthi. Next base: position 3,084,783 of record NZ_CP080413.1, on the reverse strand, counting down.
TCCGTAACACTGCCCGCTTCTTATTGGCTAACTTAAATGGTTTCGACCCAGCAAAGGATTTAGTGGCCGTTGAAGATATGGTTGCACTGGATCGCTGGGCTGTTCGTCGCACAGCGGCGTTGCAGCAGGAAATTATTGAAGCTTATGAGCAATATAACTTCCATATTGTGACTCAAAAGCTAATGCAGTTCTGCTCGGTAGAGTTAGGTAGCTTCTACTTAGATATTATTAAAGACCGTCAGTATACCGCGAAGCAGGAAGGCCATGCTCGCCGTAGCTGTCAGTCGGCATTGTTCCACATTGCCGAAGCTATGGTGCGTTGGATTGCGCCAATCCTAAGCTTTACCGCCGATGAAGTGTGGCAATTACTGCCAGGTCAACGCGATGCCTATGTCTTTACTCAAGAATGGTATCAAGGTTTACAAGCCGTCACGTTAGACACTGACTTAAGCGATGCCTACTGGGAAAATCTACTGACCGTTCGTAACGAAGTTAACAAAGTGATTGAGCAGGCTCGCCGTGATAAACGTATCGGAGGCTCATTAGAAGCCGAAGTAACCTTATTTGCCGACGCCGCGTTAGCCGAGCAGTTAACTCATATCGGTGATGAGCTGCGTTTCGTGCTGTTAACGTCTGAAGCTAAATTACTGCCATTAACGGATGCGACGAGCGATGCGGTTGAGACTGAACTGGCTTCGTTAAAACTGATTGTCAGTGCGACAGAAGCGCAAAAATGTGAACGTTGTTGGCACCATAGGGAAGAGGTTGGCACTATTGAAGCCCATTCAACGCTGTGTCATCGCTGCGTAACCAATATTGAAGGTGACGGCGAAGTTCGTCTGTTTGCGTAAAGGATCTGTATGCCATTAACTTGGAAAGACAGTGGCTTACGTTGGTATTGGGTAGTTGTATTGGTGTTTTTGGCCGATCAACTATCCAAACAATGGGTGTTAGCCAAATTTGAACTGTTTGAATCGGTGCAATTATTACCCTTTTTTAATTTCACCTATGTGCGTAACTACGGCGCCGCGTTCAGCTTTTTAAGTGAAGCGGGTGGCTGGCAACGCTGGTTATTCACCATTGTAGCTATCGGTTTTAGCACTCTGCTTACTGTATGGTTACGTAAGCAAGCGGCTTCATTGTGGAAGCTGAACCTTGCCTATACCTTAGTGATTGGTGGTGCGTTAGGTAACCTTATCGATCGATTAATGCACGGATTTGTGGTGGATTTTATCGATTTTTATTGGGGAAAGAGCCATTATCCCGCCTTTAATATTGCAGATTCGGCAATCTTTATTGGTGCAGTGCTGATCATTTGGGATGCATTTTTTAACAGTAATTCGGAACAAGATACGACCGAAGGGGTGAAGTAGTGACGGTAACACGTTCTTTGTTGTGCCATATGAATATTGTGCTTGAGGATGGTTCAACCGCTGACAGTACTAAAGCGTCGGGTAAACCTGCGCGCTTAAATATTGGAGATGGCACCTTAAGCCCTGCGTTTGAAGCACAGCTTGAAGCGCTAAACGAAGGTGATAAACACAGCTTTACACTCGAAGCCGTTGATGCCTTTGGCGAGTCCAATCCAGATGCGATTCATTATATGGATAGAACACGTTTTCCTGCCGATATGGAACTCGAAGCGGGGGTTATCGTAAGCTTCGCAGGACCTGGAGGAAGTGAAATCCCTGGCATTGTGCGCGAAGTTGCCGGCGATTCTATTACTGTGGATCTCAATCATCCTTTAGCTGGACGTAAAGTGACATTTGAGCTGGACGTAGTGAAGGTATTGTAAGATGAAATTAGATCCAACCAGCCCAGGTTTGAATATTATGCTGGCTAACCCACGCGGCTTCTGTGCTGGTGTGGATCGCGCCATTAGTATTGTAGAACGTGCCCTAGAACTGTTTTCGCCACCGATTTATGTTCGCCATGAAGTGGTACATAACCGTTATGTGGTGCAAAACCTTAAGGATCGCGGCGCGGTATTTGTCGAAGAGTTAGACCAAGTACCAGATAACAATATTGTTATCTTTAGTGCCCATGGTGTTTCGCAAGCGGTACGCGCAGAAGCCAAAAAACGTGGTCTACGGGTATTCGATGCAACATGTCCATTAGTCACTAAGGTGCATTTACAGGTAACCCGAGCGAGTCGCAAAGGTATCGAATGTATTCTGATTGGCCATGCGGGACACCCTGAGGTTGAAGGAACCATGGGGCAATACGATAACCCCAATGGTGGCGTTTATCTGATTGAATCCCCTGCGGATGTTGAAACCTTAGAAGTGCGCGATCCAAGTAATCTGTGTTTTGTCACCCAAACGACACTGTCGGTGGATGACACTATGGATATTATCACCGCGCTGCAAAAGCGTTTCCCATCCATCGAAGGTCCACGTAAGGATGACATATGTTACGCCACGCAAAACCGTCAGGATGCTGTGCGAAACTTGTCTGCCGATGTGGATTTACTTATTGTTGTGGGTTCTAAAAATAGTTCAAATTCGAACCGTCTACGTGAATTAGCACTCAAAACCGGAACGCAATCTTATTTGGTTGATACGGCAGATGATATCGATGCCAGTTGGTTTGATAATGTGACTAAGGTTGCGGTAACTGCAGGCGCTTCAGCACCAGAGGTACTGGTACAGCAAGTAGTGCAGGCCATTGCTAAATTAGCCCCAAGTGTGGTGACTGAAGTTGAAGGTCGTAAAGAAGATACTGTCTTTGCAGTACCCGCGGAGCTTCGTTAGAAACGAGTGGCGTATGCCTGAATCCGCGCTGAGCTAAAAATGGGTTAATAACCTGAACGTATTTAAAAGAGGCCTAGGCCTCTTTTTTATTGCATGCGATACACTAAATGCAGCTAAAGCATAATGAGATTAGGTCTTATATGCTATTGTTACTGGCCTATTACATTTTACTCATCTATGATTAACTACTAGCAAATTTTTTTGCGTAAGATTAAGATTTTAAAAGAGTAAAACGCTGAAAAGCTTGTCAAAAATATGACTAAAAATGAACGTTTGACGCACACAAAATACCAAAAGGGCATTTCGTTAATCGAAGTGCTCGTCGCGCTAGTGATCCTTGTCATTGGCCTAATCGGCATATTTAATCTGCATATCGTCGCCAAGCGGGGCAGCTTTGAGTCATTTCAACAGACGCAAGCATCTTACTATGCCACTGATATTATTAATCGGATGAAGTTGAATCGCACTCAGCTGGCAAATTATGTGGGAACATATAATTACAAAGAACCTCCCTCTATGGCAGAGAATTGCGAAACTCAGGTATGTTCTCCTGGACAAATGGCTACATGGGACAAATACGATTGGGGAAAAGCTTTATTTGGTTCATTGGAGGTTGTTGGTACAGAAAATGTGGGAGGGTTAGATTCTGCAACTGCATGTATCGGAATGAATGAGATTGTTAGTGATGGTGCTAAAGGTAATTATGTTGTTGTCGCGATAGTTTGGCGGGGTATCCGTGAAACAACTGTGAAACCATACGAAGTTATTGATGCTGAAGATGGTAACATCAGTGCAAACAAGAGTGTTGTAGCTAATTGTTTTGCGGATGCAGCGATAGACAATCGACGTTTATTCGTCATTAATACAGTGATTATATAGATGAATGTTACATTAAGGCATAAGGCCTCTCATAGCAAAAACGTACAACATGGCTTATCTCTTGTTGAATTAATGGTTGCAATGGTCATTGGTTTATTTTTAACTGCAGGCGTTTTTACCATGTTTAGCATGTCTTCCTCAAATGTAACAACAACTAGTCAATTTAATCAGTTACAGGAAAATGGTCGGATAGCACTGGCGATCTTGGAGCGGGATATTAGTCAGATTGCCTTTATGGGGGATATGACAGGTACTGACTTTATCCTTGGTGTGAATACTACTTTAAAAACGGCTGTTGCTAATGATTGTATTGGAGCTGGCCTAAATAATGCGACATTACCTAATAACCAACCTGCACATTTTAGAAGACTCTGGGGCTATGAAAATGGTGACTCTTCAGAGACTTTAAGCTGTTTAACATCTGAAAATGTGAAATCTGAGACAGATGTCATTCAATTAAAAAGATTTATAGGTCCTAGCCTTTCAGAAGGGCCGACGAATACAATTAATGTAGTTACAAACACTTCTGAAGCGATATTTTTCACTGGGAAAGAGCCAGTCGATATACCAATCGAAAATGCCCGATTATGGGAGTACCAGCATCATGTTTATTACATTGAAAATGAATCTCAAAATATCCCTGTTTTAAAGCGAAAAACTTTAGGGATAAATGGAATGGGGACTGGACAGCAGCTTGTAGAGGGGATTGACAATATCAGGTATCTCTATGGTTTTGATAATGACGGTGATAGTACCCCCGATAGCTTTGTTTCAGCAGAAAATGTTGATGTTGCGATGTGGGATAATGTGGGATTTCAACGTTTAGTTGCTATTAAGATATTTATATTAGTTCGTTCAATAAATGAAGACCGCAGTTATACCAATGAAACGACTTATCAGCTAGGTGATAAAACAATTCGTCCACCTGAAGATCATTATCGTCGTAAAGTTTTATCGACAACTGTTGTATTAGAAAACCCAGTATTAATACGCAGTTAATGAGGTTAATGATGAAAAAGCAAAAGGGTGTAGTGTTATTTTTTGCCTTAATAGTTCTACTTATTATGACTGTAATCGGAGTTGCTTTGGCTGTTAACTCCACTCAGTCCTTAAGAATGGCAGGGGCTAGTTCAGAAAGAATTGAAGCGAAAGCTTTAGCTGATGGGGCTATTGACAGAGTTTTACTGAATAACTCTGCTGCAGAGCTGGCAAAATTAGCTGAGAGAGATGATTCAACTTTTTTAGATGGTAACCAAACACTAACGCCTCTACCTCTTGATAGTGATGGAAATCCAGATGCAAAAGATGTGTCTTGTCAGAGAAGTTCAAAAGCAAGTGGAACGGATCTATTTAAATGTCGAAGGCTTGAAATCTCCAGTAGTGTTAACTTTGGCAGGGAAAATTTAGGGCGACTAATTGTGGTTACAGGTATTGAGCAAGAAGTGTTAAATGGGAGTGGATCATGAAACTTAATAGAATGTTATTCGCAGGTTTTGTGGCTGCCTTAGCTATCCCTGCACACACGCATGCGGATGATACTGATATTTATTTGAATCCTGCCCAGAATAAAGTTAGGCCACAAGTGCTTATTATTTTTGATAACTCTGCCAGTATGGATACCCTTGTTGAAGGCTTGCCCGGCGGATACATCAATGATCCAAACAAACCTTATCTGCCAATCGATAGCGCTCATTCCTATGATGATGGCATGATTTATTTTACGATCGGTACCGGATTGGATGAATCTGGTCTTGGGATACCTGATAGCCCATCTGAAACAAATCGATTTAATGACCTACTAAATGGTTGTTATGTAGCAAGGAAGTCATTAGAAAAATACGGTCGATTTTCTGGTCATATCCGCGAATATATTCAGAATGGTAATGGCAAAGGAACTTGGCAGCCGATTAAACAAAATTCAGGTAAAGATGAAAATAATCCGGTGGATTGCTGGGAAGACGTTGATGCTGGGTATGAAAGTAATAATAATGATACAACACCAAGCACGGGGTTTATGACTGGTTATCCTCAAGATAGTAAAGCGGAACCATGGGGACCTAAAGCTGCAGTAAATAATTTTAATTCGGGAGAATTAGTAACACTTTATACCGCTAATTATTTACGTTGGTATAGGGAGTATCAAAAAAAACTTGAGGAAGGTAATACAACTCCTGGCACTTATCCAGATCAAACCAGATTGGCTATTGCAAAAGATGCTATTTCAAGCGTAGTGAGTACCGTATTTTCCATTGATTTTGGATTAGCAGTATATAACCTAAATTATCCCAAAGAGGGAGATAGTGATGGTGGAAGGATTGTTGCGGCGATTAAACCCCGTACCCCTGCTGAAAAAGACGCGCTGATTAAAACTATTACGAATTTACCCGCAGATACTAATACTCCTTTATGTGAGACATTATATGAAGCATTTCGTTATTTTAGCGGTGGAGAAATAAAATACGGGCATGCGGATAAAAATTATAATGGTGGGGCGATTCATTATACAGCAAATCAGCCAATGTATGACACTAGTGCTGAATCCAATGGGAGTTATATTTCACCATTATCTAAGTGTAACAAAGTTGGTCATATTATTTATATCACCGACGGTGCGCCTGTTTTAGATACCAGTGCTGATACTTTAATACAATCCTTAGGTGGAAAACCCTATACATATGCAGAAGCCTCGGGTGATATTCCCGCAAAAACAAGTTACTTACCCGCTCTAGCTGAGTATATGTTTAATAATGATTTGGACAACAATGATGACAATGGATTCCAGCGTGTTATTACTCATACTATTGGTTTTAGCTTAGGAAAAGATGAGGAACATGCTGAGCCATTATTGATAGAGACGGCGAAACGGTCTGGTGATTTCGGTACATATACAGCCGCGGACAATACTGTTGAGTTAGTCGAAGCGATTACCAAAATAGTTGCGGAAATTGAGCAAACGGGACAGCGTTTTTCCGCCCCAGGGGTGGCATTCAGCAGTGCAGATCCCACTCGAACACTCGATGCCGCTTATTATGCGCTTTTTGAGCCTTCACAAAGTCCAAAGTGGACTGGAAATTTAAAAAAATTGAAAGTGAACTCATCTGGGGTTTTAGTTGATGCTACTGGGAAAGGTGCAATCGATTCTTCAGGTGGTTTGGCTGCTACATCTTGCACAATATGGAGCTATTGTAGTGCTAAAGGAGATATTGGGTATGTCGGTGATGATGGTAATGAGGAAGACGGTGCTAATATTGTAGCAGCAGGTGGTGCTGCTAGAAGGATAAATCCAGCTTCGCGGACAATTTATAGTGATTTTAATTCTGAGCTGCAACCATTGGTGAAAGATACTGCTGCAAAATATGCTCAAGATATATCATCTCCTTCTGAATCTGATATGTATGTGGCATTAGCACGCTATATGGGGTTAGATATTAGTGATGCTTCTAACCAGTTGACGAAAGCTTTTCGCTGGATTTTCGGTTGGAACGTTGATGTTGCTAAGGAGAACACGGACGGTTCTGTGGCGGAGTATACCTCTATTGGGGTTGGATTAGATGGGGCTCGTGAAGGTGATATCCGAGCGGATATTATGGGCGATCCATTACACTCTAGGCCATTAGCGATAGATTACGGCAATTATAATATGATTTTTGTCGGCACTAATCATGGGATGATGCATGCATTTAAAGATGAAGGTGATAAAGTTACTGAGAGTTGGGCATTTTTACCATACCAGTTACTTCCCAATTTGAGCCGCATTCGTAGTAACAATTATGCTTTAGGCCATGCAGTATATGGCTTAGATGGAACGCCAATAGCCTATGTTGACCGAGGTGACACATTTAAAGCGTGGCTATATTTCGGTATGGGCCGTGGTGGTCAGTCCTATTTCGCTATGGATGTCAGTACTTCGACACCTAAATTAAAATGGGAAATTTCAAATACAGATTCAGGTTTTGAGGAATTAGGTCAAACTTGGTCGACGCCAGTAATTACGAAGATCCCCGCTAATGATGGCAAGCCTGTGTTGATTTTCGGTGGTGGCTATAACAATGCTTATGATTCTGGCAGTGGTAAGGATTCTGATGGCAGGATGGTTTATATTGTTGATGCAGATACTGGTACTCTTTTACGCACCTTTGGCGTGGGGGATGGCCCCTTAAATACTGTATTACCAGGCATTACAGATTCGATAGTAGGTTCCATTGCAACCTTAGATAGTAATGGCGATGGTATTACCGACCGTTTATATGCTTCAGATTTAGGTGGCAATGTCTGGCGTATGGATATGCCATCGACTACTCCCTCTGCATGGGGGGCATACAAATTTGCAGAGTTAGGCGGTACAGGAGCAAGTGATCGTCGTTTTTTCTATGAGCCAGCAGTAGCACAAACCTATTTTACTAACATTAGCAAGGTAAGTGTGACCGACGCAGATGGTAATGTAACTACAGCCATAACTTCTCAAAATGTAAGTTACGATGCTGTGACATTGGGGTCTGGTAATCGTGCAGATCCACTTAGTACCAATGTTGATGATAAGTTTTTTGTTTTACAGGATCGAAATGTTGTTACGCAGCAGTTTGGAGATGGTGATGGCCAGATGGCAGTTCCAAGTCCAATAAAATATACGGATCTCTATGATGTAGCTACTCAAGGTGTTCCTGATACACAAACTGAGAATATTAACTTTGGTGAAAAACGTGGTTGGTATTATAGCTTGTCTGGTTCTGGCGAAAAAAGTCTATCACCAGCAGTTATCATTAAAGGCAAAGTATATTTCACATCATTTACACCAGCAGGCCCTGCTCAAGATGCTGATACTTGCGCAGTATTAACCGAAGGAAAACTTTATACTTTTGACTTGCATAAAGGTGGTTTATATTCCGAAATGAATGTTTGCGATAATTGCATACCACAACCGCCAACCATTATTACGCCTCCAATCATTCCTGCTGAGAAAGAAGGTGAGCAGGATATCATTCCTGATCCTGTATTAATCATTGGTAAGGGAACTTGCGATAAAGATGGTCAGAATTGCACTGGGACAGTCGACTTAGACTCCGGCTTAGACACTAATAAAATTTACTACCATATTGATGAGTAATTAGATTAATGAAATTTATAAATACAAAGGGATTTACATTGATAGAGGTGATGATCACTGTTGTGATTATAGGAATTTTAGCCTCTATCGCTTATCCCTCTTACGTGGATTACGTCATTCGTAGTGGTCGCTCTGAAGGTGTTGCAGCATTGATGAAAGTAGCCAATCTACAGGAACAATATTATTTAGATAATCGAACTTATGCTGAAGATTTAACTGATTTAGGTTTAGATGATCCTTTTGTAACTGAACATGGAAAATACAGTTTAACCACTACTGGGGGGAGTTCATTTACAGCTACCGCAAATGCTGCTGGCTCCCAAGTACGTGATACAACTTGTGGAACAATAACCCTTACATCTACAGGAGCAAAAGGGCCTTCAGCGGAGTGTTGGAAATGATTAGATTAATTGTTGGTTTGATGTCGGTGGTTATGCCTGTGATGACTTTAGCTGCAGCTTCGTCGCAGACTTCACAGGACTATAAGTGCCATATTACTTCCGCCAAAGGCGATAAAGTTATTTTCTACCACTGGAAAATGGATGAAGCAAGTTTGAATGCGGCAAGTTTGCCTAGTAAACAACGTAAAAGCTCTGACGGTAAAAAGTACTTTATTAAAGATGTTGTAGAGTGCGTGCCTTTAAGTCAAGACTTTAGCTCTGAAGAAAGTAAGCAACTTGATGCGAAGACTTTGAGATAGGATATTCTTAGATAGCTGCTAATAAAATATTAGCAGCTGTTGCCATCTGTTCCGTAGGAAATTAATCCACTAATACTGACAGTCACACTTTTGGAGTTTGAAGCCTCACCGCCTGGACAATAAATTATATTAATTGGACTGTCCACAGGTAGTATTCCTTCACTGGTGAAGCTAAAGCTAGTGACGTCGCTTTTTTCTTTAAGTGAATCACTGCTATTGAAAGCGTCGATAACACGCAGTTCTTTGCTTCCTGCAACTACTTTTATTCCATTTTTCCATGCACCGTTTGTTGCAGATACTGTGACAGGTATTCCATAACTGATCGCTTGGCTCCTCGCAAACACCATAATGTCGTGGATTTTGGTGATGTTATTGTTGACGCGTACGCTTTCATAGATGCTGGTGAGTGAAGGTACCCCGATAGCGAGTAAGATAGCAGCCACGGCAATGGTGACCATTAATTCTACTAACGTAAAACCGCGCAATTTCTTCTGCATATGCTTTATCCTCACCGATACTTAATTAAGTATAAGCGAGAGTGCTCTTGATTTCAGTATCTATTTTTCTCCTATCACAGTGAAATTGTTTAAGTTATGTCCTTTTTAGGTTGTTAAGATTGGATTATAACTCTACGCTTTTTCGTATCATTATCAGTTGCATGTAACATCATTCGCCGTGGATATTCTTGCTCTTCCTGCTTGGTTAACTATGACTGATTTTGAATAGGGACTCTTAGCGTCAGATGGACAGTATTTGATTGTGCCGTTGGTGCCAGAGGCGAGGCCATCTGCTCTAAAGCGGAATACAATGCGATTACTGCTCACAGTGTCCTGACTACTAAAGGCATTGATGACATTTAGCAAGCTATCATCACCATCGAATTGATTGTTTTCATTGGCATCGATAAAGACGCTAACGCCGACTTGCCAGTTGTAACTGCATTTGCTCTCAACTAGGGCGCATACAGATACTTTCCTCCCCAGCGATATTGCATGATTTCTAGCGAACATTAGCGTTTGTTGAATTTGTTTAACATTGCTATCTGCGCGGTAACGGGTATAAAAATCGACCAGAGAGGGGATGCCGATTGCAAGCAATATCGCGGCAACGGTAATGGTGACGAGCAATTCGATAAGCGTAAAGCCATAAGATAAGCGATTCATAACATATCCCTGTCAGTTATCACCGCGCCCGCATCCAGCAAACGCTTTTTCTAAGTTATGCAACTAAGTATATAAGCATATTCTTAGCTTGCTTGAACGATTTTAGAAATTTGGCTTAAAAATGTCCGTAGAAACTGTGTTTTATCACCTAAGCAGATCTAGACTTCAATATTGCGCTAACCACGTGTAAGCTAGTGATATTGTTTTCGTTTATTTTAAGCAAGTGCCGAGGAATTTTTTCATGAAGAAAGTTGAAGCCATTATTAAACCTTTTAAATTAGATGATGTGCGCGAGTCACTTGCTGAAATCGGTATTACCGGGATGACGGTACTTGAGGTAAAGGGCTTTGGTCGTCAAAAGGGCCATACTGAACTTTATCGTGGCGCTGAGTACATGGTCGATTTTTTACCTAAGGTGAAAATTGAATTAGTCATTCAAGATGATTTGGTTGAACAAGCGATTGATGTAATTGTGGATACTGCGCGCACTGGTAAAATTGGTGATGGCAAAATCTTTGTTTCCGACGTCGAGCGTGTTATCCGCATTCGCACCGGTGAAGAAAACGAAGAAGCGGTTTAATTCTTCCTCATTCGCTGAATCATAAAGGGCCCTATGGCCCTTTTTGTTTGCCCCCCTACTTTTAATCTACAAGGTAGATGAATCTACTGTATTTAAATAAATTTTAATGAAATCTGTTTCGCTTAATTAGGATTATCTAGTTATTTGAAAACTGATCCATGGTATAAATTAGCCACTTGATATGTTTCGGAGTTGTCATTTTGGCTACAACAAGAATCGTAATTGTTGGTGGTGGCGCCGCGGGTTTGGCGTTAGCTTCAAAACTAGGTCGTAAATACGGTAGTGGTGATAAAGTCGATGTTTGTTTAATTGATAAAAGTCCAATCCATATTTGGAAACCTAAGCTGCATGAAGTTGCCGTGGGGGTGATTGATCAATCGATAGAAGGATTACTCTACCGAGATCATGGGCTTAAAAACGGCTATCGATATATTCGGGGTGAATTAGAAAGCTGCGATCCCGCCAATAAAACCATTCAACTTGCTGCTGTTAACAATGACTCGGGTGAACTCTTGTTAGAACCCCGCCAAATTCAATTTGATTATCTTGTTTTCGCCCTAGGTGGTGTCTCCAATAGTTTTAATACCAAGGGGGCAGAGCAGCATTGTATCTTCCTCGATAGCCTTGAGAAGGCTAATCTTTTCCATCAAAAACTACTCGATGCGTTATTGCAACTCAATGAAACCCAGGAAAAAGTCAGTATTGGCATCGTTGGCGCTGGGGCAACAGGTGTTGAGCTCGCGGCAGAGCTCCACCATGTAATTGAATCTGTGAAGGAATACGGTTATCTCAATATTTCTAAGCAGCATTTAGAAGTACATTTAATTGAGGCCTCGCCCAAAATCCTACCTCAACTCCCTGAGCGTGTAAGCTCTCGCGCCCAAGCAGTGCTGGATAAAATCGGGATTCGTTTGCATATTGGCGTGCAGGTAAAAGAAGTTACTAAAGAAGGTTTTATCACTCAAGATGGCAATGTCATTCCGGCAAACTTAAAAGTGTGGGCTGCTGGAGTCAAAGGCCCTGATGCTTTTGCATACTTTAGCGAGCTGCCAATCACCCCGCGTAATCAGATTGAAGTTGATACTTGTATGCGAGTCAAAGGCCAAACAGACATTTATGCGCTTGGCGATTGTGCATTGCTTACTTTGGATTCAGGAAAAGTGATTCCTCCCCGCGCACAGGCTGCTTCGCAAATGGCGGATACGTTATTTGATAATATTGTTAATCGCTTACAAGGAAAGGATGAGAAGCCATTCATCTATAAAGACTATGGTTCATTAGTGTCATTAAGCCGTTTTTCCGCAGTCGGTAATTTAATGGGAAATCTTCGTTCGGGGAGTTTCTTCGTTGAAGGACATATTGCAAGAATGATGTATATATCCTTATATCAACGACATTTAGCGAGTCTGTACGGTTGGTTCTCTGCCATAGTGTATCGAGTTGCGCAGAAGCTGCTGAAATGGCATCGGCCTAAATTAAAGCTGCATTAAAAACATATAGTTAGTAAAACAGAGAGCATAAGCTCTCTGTTTTGTTTTAAGCACTCGCCGCAAAATTATTACTGCTTATGGGGTGATGCAGAAGAGTCGCGAAGTACCGGTTCTGGCGTAAAGGTTTTTGAGAGGGTCGTATGTTGTTCACGGCGATTGGCAATTAACAACTCTGTCGCCACCTTGGCTATTTCGGTATTGGGTTGATGGACAGTAGTGAGTTTAGGCCAAGTTTGTCTCGAAAATGGACTGTCTTCGAAGCCGACGATTGAAAGATCATTTGGAATATCCAATCCAGCTAGTCTGGCCGCAAATAATGCCCCAGCGGCAATTTCGTCGTTACAAGCAACAATAGCTGTAGGGCGATTCTCAAGTGTGATCAATTGATTGGCACCAGCCACCCCTGATTCAAAAGAATACTTTCCTTCAATTATGTAATCTTTATTCAGCTTGAGCTTGTTCTTTGTTAAGGCATGTTTAAAGCCTTGTAAACGCTCTTTGGTGGATTCATGGTGTAAATCACCACTTAAAAAACCAATCTCTTTATGGCCTAAATCAATCAGATGCTGGGTAATTTCTACTGCACCAGACTTGTCATTGACCAAAATAGTGAGTCCATCACCGACTTTAGTTTCTTCCCCGGCAATAATACGTACATAGTTAGCGTCAATTTCGCTAAGCGCTTTGAGCACCTTGGGATCTTCAGAGAGCGGTGGAGTTAATACTAAGCCCGCGAGTCTGGAATGCTTAACCAGGTTACAGAGTTCATCACAGATGTTCTCCGATTTCGCATTGCAGGGATGAATTACTAGTTCATAACCTTTATCTTTACAGGCCGAAAGAATACCGTTTTGCATGTCGATAATATAATAGGCATTGGGGTTATCGTAAATAAAACCAATAGCATAGGACTTTGTGCCCGCAAGGTTTCGTGCGGCAAGGTTAGGCTGATAATTTAACGCTTTAATGGCTTCATTAACTTTATCAACAGTGGCTTGTTTCACCGAGGGTTCATTATTGGTAACGCGGGATACCGTTTTTATCGAAACGCCCGCATATTTAGCTACGTCGTTGATAGTGACTTTCATTGATGTAAAAACTCTTAATCAAATTTGCGAAAAGCTGGCTTTTAAAGAAGTGTAAAACGCTTTTATCGCGTCTACTGGCAGACTCTTCGGTCTGCATTTTTATTATTTTCAGGGCTATAGTGCGAGTATTTACGCTGCTTAGCAATGCTCAATTGTTACAATTTTCAGTATTTTTTAAGCTATTGACAGTCAGTGATTAGTTGTAACTTTACACCCTAATATTCAAGTCACTGTATTTGTTGGAAAATAATCTTAATTTAGTCGGTAGCAATTTGTATTTCGATATTTTTTTTCCTTTCCCGTTATTTTGTTGTGGCAAGGCTGTTAATAATTGTGTAATGTTTGCACAGACATGACAGCGTTGTCATTCCGATGGAATGGTTATGAATACTAAAACGATAATAAAGTTATGGAAGGGAAACGAGATGCGACCATCAACCTTTAAGAAAAGTGTCCTCGCGACAAACATTGCTCTTTTGCTTGGCAGCGCGGTTTCTATCAGTGCCGTTGCCGCCGAGGAAGCTGCAGCCAATGCGGCTCCTGAAAATATTGAAAAAATTGAAGTGCGTGGTATGCGCGCATCAATGAAGGCATCGGTAAACGATAAACGTTTTTCTGATGCTGTTGTTGATGCAGTAACCGCAGAAGATATTGGTAAGTTCCCTGACGGTGACGTGGGTGAATCTCTTGGTCGGATCCCTGGTGTTGCTGTTAACCGCCAGTTTGGTCAGGGTCAGCAGGTTTCTATCCGTGGCGCGTCGAGCCAATTAACCAGTACCTTACTCAATGGTCATTCCGTTGCCTCTACGGGCTGGTTCGATCAACAGGCCATTGACCGCAGCTTTAACTACAGCTTACTGCCGCCCGAAATGGTTGGCGGTATTCAAGTGTACAAATCATCCCAAGCCGATATTGCCGAAGGCGGTATTGGTGGTACTGTGATTGTAAAAACCCGTAAACCATTAGATTTAGAAGCTAACTCAGTATTTTTGAGTGCCAAAGGCGACTACGGCACGGTTTCTGAAGAAATCGATCCACAAACCTCAGGCCTTTATAGCTGGAAAACCGATGACGAGAAATTCGGCTTCCTAGTCGCGGGTTCTTTAGATCAAACAGAATACCAACGTAATGGTATTGAAACGCTTTTAGGTTGGGGGGAAATTGTTCCCACGACATTCCAACAGGATCGTGAGCGCACTGCAATTAACGCAGCGCTGCAATATAGACCAACAGACAATTTAGAGTTTGGCCTAAACCTAATGAGCCTTCAGCTCGATGCGAACAACGCCAATACCTCGATTTTCCTCTTCCCGACTCAACAGGGTGAGAATACCTGTCTTAAACAAAACGCAGCTGGCGTATGTACCTTAATTGAACATACCGATCAAGGTGGATTCGCTTGGGCACAGACTTGGGCACGTAAGGCCAGCATGTCTTCTGACACAGTAGATTTTGATTTTGCCTATCAGGCAGAAAGCTACAAGCTAGAAGGCCGTATCGGAAAGACTAAAGCTGAAGGCGGTACCGATTTAACGGCCAACTATGGTCAATCAATTGGTGTTCCAGCGGATTTTGCCGGTACCTACGATGCAACGGGTGATGTAATTGATATTGATATCGCCAACAAATCATTCGATGCGGACGATTTCAATGGTCAGTTAGAAACTGCGGGTTGGGCGCTGAAAAAGCAACCTAACACCGATGAAGAGGCGTTTGCGACTTTCGATATCACAGTGCCGGTAGAACTTGGGGTGATTACCTCGTTCAAAACGGGTTTAAGCTATGCAGACCATGAAGTAACCCAAACGACTGAAGCGGCAAACTCTTCAAATATCGTCGCTAAAGATGCCTCAGCTTATTACTCCGGTACTATGTCTTCAGGTGCGGGCTTTACTCTGCCTGAGCCAATCTTCGACAACATGATCAAAGATTCCTACGCGGTTATTGATGGTTTTACCCTAGATAAATCGGGTTATGGCACGCTGCAGGAGAAAAACTTCGCCCTGTACGGTATGGCCACTTTTGCAGGTGAAGGTGTTCGCGGTAACTTCGGCTTACGCTATATCTCTACCGATATCGAATCGGATTATTACGATTTAGGAAGCGATGGTAGTTATGCGAATGCATTAAGCACGGATAAAGCGAGTTACGATGATGTTTTACCAAGTGTAAACATCGCCTTTGACTTAAGCAGTGAGTTAATTTTAAGGGCGTCTGCGGCGCAAGTGATTTCTCGTCCTAACTACGCCGATCTTTTTGCAACTTCACGATTACCTGGATTCAATGACGGTACTCCGCGTAATGAGAAAATGGTTAGAGGTAACGTTGGTCTTAAACCGTTTAAGGCATCACAGGCGGATCTCAGCTTAGAGTGGTATTTTAGCGGTGAAGGTTTATTTGCGGCGACTTACTTTATTAAGGACGTTAGCTCTTTTATCTCAACCCGCGAAAAACTAAACCAACAAATCGGCATTGAAGATCCAAATTTAATCGAAGACGGTGGAAGCGCTTGTGGGGATGGAGAGTACGATTGTTGGTCATTGACCAATTACTACAATGCGACTGGCGGTTCAATCGACGGTATTGAGTTGCAGCTGCAGGACTCATTCGACAATGGTTTCGGCTATTCAGCTAACTACACCTTTGCCGATGCAACCTCGCCTGCTGAAAACTATCCTGACCGTGTTGGCGTATTCTCTGACTCGTCTAAACACACTGTTAACTTAGTGGGTTACTACGAGATGGATGATTTCTCTGCCCGTGTCGCTTATAACTGGCGTTCGGAGTATATGATGCGCGAATTACCCGGTTTCTATGGTAACCGTGAGCATCAAGCCTATGGCACAGTTGATTTAAGTGCTAACTATGATGTAACCGATTACCTATCCGTTACCTTTGAAGTAGTTAACTTACTTGAAGAAGATAGTGTGCAAAAAGGTGTGGCAGCACTCGATGCTGAAGGGGTTATCAGTGAGTTTAAAGATAACTACCCTGTATGGAGCTTTGATGGTGAAGCCCGTTACAAGCTGGGCGTAGCGTTACGCTTCTAAGCTGATATGCAATGAAAAAGCCTAGCATTCGCTAGGCTTTTTGTTATCTGATGGATTACGTTAGTTGTTTACATCATTGATTGATAATTGGCAGTGCTTATGGAAAAACTATGACAATTAAAACAATAGCCATTATAGGTGGTGGAACCTCTGGCTGGTTGGCTGCTAACCACTTAGGCCGCGCGTTAAAGTCCAATCCCGACATCTGCATTACATTAATTGAATCACCCAACATTCCAATCATCGGGGTAGGGGAAGGCACGGTACCTTCAATACGCCGCTCTCTGCAAAGTTTTGGCATAAGCGAAACCGAGTTTATTCGATGCTGTGATGTGACCTTTAAGCAATCCATCAAGTTTGTAAATTGGCTAGATAAAACTCGCCATGGTGCAGGGAATTTTTATCATCATCTCTTCGATATGCCGCAATCTGCTGTAGGCGATTTAAACGAGTGGTGGCTCAAGGCTGGGGAAGGGCACTTTGCTGATTTTGGTTCGGTGCAGCACAGTGTTTGTGAGGCGAAAAAGGCGCCAAAACTTATCACCACGCCTGAATATACTGGGGTGTTAGGTTATGCCTATCATCTTAATGCCGCTAAGTTTGCCAAGTTACTTGCTAAGAATGCCATCGAGAAATTTAACGTCGAGCATCGTTTTGCCACTGTCCATGGGGTTAATTTTGCTGCAGATGGTTCAATCCAATCGCTGCAAACTGAGCAGGGCAACTTAGCCTTCGATTTTTATGTCGATTGCAGTGGTTTTGATTCTATTCTGTTGGCCAAATCCTTGAAGGTGCCCTTTATCGATAAATCGAAACAGCTATTTATCGACACCGCGCTGGTGGCACAAATCCCTACGGATAAAGCCGAGGAGATCCCGCCCTATACCTTGGCAACAGCACATCAAGCGGGATGGATTTGGGATATCGCATTAACCGAACGACGCGGGACTGGTTTTGTATATTCTTCTGCCCATATGGAGCAGGGGACGGCTGAAGATAAATTCGATAGTTACCTTGGCGGGAAGTTAGCCGACATTCCCCATCGTAAAATCCCCATGAAGGTAGGTTATCGTCAGCGATTTTGGGAGAAAAACTGCGTCGCTTTAGGGCTTGCTCAAGGTTTTTTAGAACCGATTGAAGCAACGTCGATTCTATTGACAGACTTTTCTGCGCAGTTCCTTGCGAGCCGTTTCCCTGTGAATCACGAAGATTGTGATTACTTAGCCCAGCGATTTAACGCAACGGTAAGTCATGCTTGGGAGCGAGTGGTTGAATTTGCTAAGTTGCATTATTGCCTATCCGATAGGGCAGATTCGGCATTTTGGTGTGATAACCGTCTCGATGAAACTATCCCCGAGGGATTAAAAACACGCCTTAAACTTTGGCAACAGTTTCCCCCAATCCAAGAGGATTTTGCATCCAAGTTCGAGGTGTTTAACATGGATAACTATTTGTACGTTCTCTATGGCATGAGGTATCCAACCATGCCTGCACATGGTAGGGTAGCGACAGCCAATGCGGCCACGGAATATCTGCGTCGAATGATGCAAACTAAGCAGCAATTATTGAATGGCTTACCGGGCCACAGAGAACTTATTGATAAAATCCATGTCCATGGATTACAACCGATTTAAGCAAGTAAATAGTCTGTGTTAAAAGGAAAAATAGAATGAAAACACAATTTGTACCGTTGAATGATGCGGCGCATAAAAACCTAACGGTCAATGACAAGGTTGATTATAGCTACTTTGAAACTGTGCACATGTTGCCTTTATTCGTGCAAGAATTTGTCACTGCCGCGACCAGCTTTCCGATCATTTTTACCAAAAATGCCCAAACCGGTGAGTTTATTGCCGTAGCCTTAACCGCCTTAAAACCGAACACTAATAAGTTATTAAAAGAAGGAAAATGGCAGTCTCGTTATCTGCCGATGCAAGTGCAGCTTTATCCTTTCGGTATGAGTAATGTGTCGGAAGACCGTATTATCCTTGGGATTGATATCAATAATGCAGCGGTTAATGAGGATGGTCCAAATCGTTTATTCAACGAAGATGGCGATAAAACCGATTACCTGAACAAGCGTTTAGAACTTGCTAGCGCGCAGGCAAAATACCGTGATGTGAGCCATTTTTTCATCAAAACGTTAGTAGAGAAAGAATTACTGCAACCTCGCACCCTAACGGTCACTGCGCTTAATGGTGCTAAGACCAATATCGACGGTATTTACACTGTTGATGAGCAGAAATTAGCTCAACTCGATGAAGCAACTATGCTGGATTTCGCGAAACGCGGATTCTACGGCCCAATCTATGCACATCTTTGCTCGCTAAGTATGATGGATGTTGTTATCGACTAATAAGTGGTTCAGCATACGATTGCTATATCATATTTAGTTCTCTAAGCCAGAACATGGGGAGTTTCCTATTGTTCTGGCTTTTAACTCTCTCAACGTTCGCTTTTAGGGATTTTAATCTTACCCATTAACAGAATTCGCCCTCAGTTCACGCTTCCCTTCTTGTATAGATAGATTGAATTGCGACTCTAATCTCTATAACAATCTGAAATAAATGAAAAAAGATATAACAGAACAAATTCCTTATTTTAAATGTCAGAAAAATGTAGAAATTAGGTTGATACTTGTGTAACTTAATCAATGACAGCGTTGTCATTGATTATTGGAACACTTAATCAAGGCTTCGTAAGTCAATTGCTTCGCTTCGTCGAAAGGTCCGCATGGGAAGGATGAGGTCTCCTTACTCATGTTTGGCAAGGTATTGCTAGTCGGGTAGTCATACGCTTGTCTTTGATTTTCTCTCCCCAGAAACTGGTGTGGGCTGGGTACTGATTGCAGTACTCAGCCATTTTTTTAGTGGATGATTTGGGGATTTTCACTGAGTAGAAGCCTAAAGAAATTTGAGAATGTTACGGGTAGGATTTATCGAAATACTAAAGATTCAGTGTTCGAATAATCCATGTATAGATTTTAGATACAGGCTCAAAGATTCTAGAAAGCGCACTGAATTGAAGAAGTATTTAACTGTACGAGCATTGTCATCTCGGACGCAAATGCCGTTAAGAGCCTGCAGTTATTGAAGGGAAAAGAATGAAAAAACAAATCGCTACATCGATTTTATTGACACTGGGATTAAGTGCTTGCTCCGAAGTCACCGTTAATGAAAAGGTGACGCCATCAACCCTGTTTGAGGCATCAACATCCTCTGTGCCAACAACTGACCGCCAAACTCAGCTACAACAATTTGGTGATAATCTTGCGGTGCGCTATCGCGTAGTGACTAATATCCCCGATGAACATTGCGATAAAGCACAGGCTGATGGGCGCTGTTTTGTTGCTGAAATCGACCTTCAGTCGAATATCGATTTTAACCATAAAGATTGGGCTATTTATTTCAGCCAAATGCGTCCAGTGCATTCGGTTGAAGGTGATGAATTCACACTTACCCACGTAAAGGGCGATCTCTACCGTATCGAGCCTACGGCCGCATTTGTGGGTTTTCAGCAAGGCATTAAAAAGACGTTACGGTTTCGGGGTGAGCTATGGCAGCTTTCTGAAACCGATGCCATGCCAAATTATTATTTAGTGTCTCCCGGTTTAGCGCCTGTGGTGATTGCAAGCACTGTGCTTCAAAAAGACAGTGAGACAGGGCTGGAGCTTAGACCCTATGTCGAGGCTTACCATGACATGGTAAAGCAATACCGCCGCACCGAGGCCGATAAATTGCCTCCCGCCACTGCAGCACAGTTATATATCAACAATGCTGCCGTAAGTGATAATGCCGCGCTTGCCGTCAATAGTATTGTTCCTACGCCACAACATATTGATATTAAAGCTCACGATAAATCAGTCTTGCTCAGTAAGGGGGTAAAGATTGTTTATCAGGGCGCTATTCAAGAACTGCTAAAACCTGAACAAATCGCCGCAGCGCTAACACGCCTTGCAAGATTAGGTGTGATGCAAAGCGAGCAGGGGCTTAAGGTTAACCTTGAAAAGCGAGAAGGTATTGAGGGCAGTTATCTGCTTGATATTACGTCAACTGAAATACGTATCGCCGCAAATGACGCATCTGGATTTTCCTATGGCCTATCTACCCTTGCTAGCCTAGTCGATGTGAAGGATCTGCGTGTAAATCCTATGACGATTACCGACAGCCCCCGTTATCCCTTCAGGGGCATGCACATCGATGTGGCACGTAATTTCCACGGGAAGGAAATGATCTTTAAGCTGCTCGATCAAATGGCGGCTTATAAGCTCAACAAATTACATCTGCATATGGCCGACGATGAGGGCTGGCGCTTAGAAATTGCTGATCTGCCGGAGCTTACCGATATTGGTAGTAAACGGTGTCACGATTTAGATGAGGATAAGTGTTTATTGCCGCAACTGGGCAGCGGCCCCTTTGCCGATACTAGCGTCAATGGCTTTTACAGCAAGCAGGATTATATCGACATTTTACAGTATGCCGATGCTCGCCAAATTCAGGTGATCCCATCTATGGATATGCCAGGGCATAGCCGCGCAGCAATCAAATCGATGGAGGCTCGTTACCGTAAGCTGATGGCGCAGGGGGAAAAAGGTGAGGCGAATCGTTACTTGCTGTCCGATGCCAATGACAAGACTGTCTATTCTTCAGTGCAATATTACGACGATAACACTTTGAATGTGTGCATGGAGTCGACCTATCAATTTGTCGATAAAGTGATTGATGAAATTGCCAAATTACATCAAGCCGCAGGCGTGCCGCTTTCTCGTTACCATATTGGCGCCGATGAAACCGCGGGTGCCTGGAAACAATCCCCTGAATGTTTAGCTTTTATCGCTAATAACGATAAGGGGGTAGCTTCCATTGATGATCTGGGCGCCTATTTTATCGAACGCATTTCCAATCAATTGGCGAGCAAAGGCATTGAGGCTGCAGGTTGGAGCGATGGCATGGGTCATGTTCGCCCCGAAAAAATGCCCGCTAAAGTGCAGTCTAATATTTGGGATGTGATTGCCTACAAAGGGCATGAGCGGGCCCATAAGCAGTTAAACAACGGCTGGGATGTCGTATTGTCCAATCCCGAAGTGCTGTACTTCGATTTTCCCTACGAAGCGGATCCAAAGGAGCATGGCTATTACTGGGCAAGCAGGGCAACCAATAGTCACAAAGTGTTTAGCTTCATGCCGGATAACTTAGCGGCTAATGCCGAGCAGTGGACTGATTTACAAAATCTGCCCTTTGAGGCGGATGATACTGTGAAAAAAGATGCTGACGGTAACGTTACCGCGAGTCCAAGGAAGCAAGGTAAGGCCTTCCGAGGGATTCAAGGACAGCTTTGGAGTGAGACGATTCGCAGCGATGATACCGCCGAATATATGATTTTCCCTAGGCTATTGATGCTTGCAGAGCGAGCTTGGCATCAGGCCGAGTGGGAGGTTCCCTATCAATATCAAGGCGCTGTTTACAATCAAAGCAGCGGTTTTTTTACTCCAGAAATGCGAGCGCGGCAGGCTGAAGATTGGCAGCGATTAGCCAATACCTTAGGGCATAAGGAGTTAATTAAGCTTGATAAGGCGGGTATCGATTACCGAGTGCCAACGGTGGGGGCAAGCATTAAGGATGGAAAGCTGTTTGCCAATATTGCCTACCCAGGCCTTAAGATTGAGTATCGAGAGCAAAATGGTGATTGGCAGACCTATCAAGAGGGTGTTGCCGTTAAAACGCCGCTCGACATTCGCGCTATTGCTGCAGATGGAAATCGCCGCGGCCGCAGCCTCTTTATTGAAAAGTAATTAATATCAGGCCGTATTTTCCTAGGAAAATACGGCCTTTTAAATCTTCCAATGTAGTGTGGAAAGCCATTTTTAAATTAATTCGCATTTGCTTTCAAAAATAAAATGACAACGCTGTCATTTTGGTTGTAACATAGATTTAACTCAAGCCAAATGCTGAATTTCGCCAATTGATGGTCTAGCAGATTAGAGATGAAAGAGGGGTGTCATGGGGGGAGTCCTGACAAAAGAGAGACCACTATATGTCGGTGTTGATGGTGGCGGCAGTAAATGCCGCGCCACTATCTATACCGCAGACGGTCAAGTTTTAGGGACGGGGGTCGCAGGCCGCGCTAATCCGCTGCATGGACTCGCGCAGACCTTTGAATCCATTGAGGCATCGACTCGTTTAGCTTTACGGGATGCAGGAATGGCACAAACCGATATCAAACTGCTGGTGGCAGGGCTGGGTTTGGCTGGTGTGAACGTACCGCGGTTATATCAAGATGTGATCAACTGGCAACATCCCTTTGCGGCCATGTATGTCACTACCGATCTACATACCGCCTGCATTGGTGCCCATCGCGGTGCAGATGGCGCGGTGATCATCACTGGCACCGGTTCCTGCGGTTATGCCCATGTGGGAGAGGCAAGTCTCAGTATTGGCGGCCACGGTTTTGCTTTAGGTGACAAAGGGAGTGGTGCCTGGCTCGGGTTAAAGGCCGCTGAACATGTGCTGCTAACTCTTGATGGTTTTGCTGAGCCGACAAAGCTGACGCCAATGTTGCTGCAACATTTTGATGTAAAAGATGCCCTTGGGATTGTTGAGCATTTGGCAGGTAAATCATCAAGCTGTTATGCGGAACTTGCCAAAGGCGTACTGGATTGTGCTGTTTCAGGGGATAAGGTCGCTGCGGCTATCGTGCAGGAAGGCGCTGGCTATATTAGCGAGATGGCGCGAAAACTCTTTAGTCTCAATCCTGTGCGCTTCTCCATGATAGGTGGCCTTGCAGAGCCTTTAAGGCCTTGGCTTGGCACCGATGTGGTTGCAAAAATTTCCGAAACCCTAGCGCCGCCAGAACTTGGCGCCATGTATTTCGCCCAGCAAGAATTTACGAAATAAGCTGCTGTAGGTAATGGCTTGAGTGTTAACAACCTCAAATAATCCATGCAGCAGAATAACGATGACTCTTAAGGTAAGAACATGACTAACACTATTATGGAGCAAGAAGCTCGCACCGCCCCGCAAAAAATCGCCGCGCAAATTACGGCCAACCAAGGCATTATGCAATCCCTCGGTGAGCAGCTACGTGCATATGCTCCTCGATTTGTGATGATTGTTGGCCGTGGTTCATCGGATCACGCCGGCGTGTTTGCTAAGTATTTATTTGAGATTGAAGCGGGTGTTCCTACTTTTGCCGCAGCCCCTTCAGTTGCCAGCGTCTATGGAAAGAGCTTACAACTTGAAGGTGGCCTCGTGATTGTGATTTCGCAATCGGGTCGCAGCCCAGATATTTTGGCACAGGCCCGTATGGCGAAAAACGCGGGTGCTTATTGTGTCGCGCTTGTTAATGATGAAAGCGCGCCGATTAAGGACATTGTCGATATGGTAGTGCCACTGCGTGCGGGTGTTGAGCACGCGGTTGCTGCAACGAAGAGTTACCTTGCGACCTTATCTGCCATCCTGCAGTTAGCTGCGGCTTGGACACAGAATGAGTCTTTAAAGGATGCGGTCAATTCTTTACCCCAAGCGCTACAGAGCGCAGTGGATGCCGAGCCGCAACTCACTGCTGAGTCGGTTGAGGATGTGAAAAACCTCGTGGTACTAGGTCGCGGTTTAGGTTATGCGGTGTCTAAGGAAATTGCCCTGAAATTAAAAGAGGTGTGCTCTATTCATGCCGAGGCCTTTAGCAGTGCTGAGTTCCTGCACGGTCCGGTGACGCTAGTTGAGAAAAAACTTACTATCGTCGATGTATGTATTGGTGATGAGTCCTACGCCAGTCATATCGAGCAGATTGCCAATGTGAAGGAGCGCGGTGCCATTCTTGTTCATTTAAATCAAACCGCGTTCGAGATCCACCCACGTGTTGCACCACTGGCGCTACTGCAACGATTCTATATCGATGTTGCCGCCGTTGCGATTGCCCGTGGTATCGACCCTGATCAGCCTGCAGGTCTCAAAAAAGTGACCCAAACCCTGTAAGCTTGTAAGGCTATAGCGCTGTATTTTAAAGAGGTTTGAGATGACGTTTACCCTGATTGCCGAGCGTGTATTTGATGGCCATGAGTTCCATCAACATCTGCCTGTATCCATTGAAGATGGCCATATTATCAGTTTGGATACGGTTGCTGGCGCGAAGGAAATCCGCGTCGCAGGGACACTTGTGCCTGGTTTTATTGATGTGCAGGTCAATGGCGGCGGTGGCGCATTATTTAATGCCACGCCAAGCGTTGCTTGTATCGAAACCATCGGTCGGGCGCATGCGCAATTTGGCACTACGGGGTTTTTACCTACCTTGATTACCGACGATGTGAGCGTGATGGCCAAGGCTGCCGATGCGGTGGCTAAAGCCGTTGCCAATCACAGTAAAGGCGTTCTCGGGGTGCATTTTGAGGGACCGCACTTATCGGTGCCAAAGAAGGGCGTTCATCCCCAAGGTTTTATTCGCGAAATCTCTGAAGCGGAGATTGAGATTTTCTGCCGTCAGGATCTCGGGCTTAGGGTAGTGACTTTGGCGCCTGAGAATGTATCTTCCGCGGTTATCCGAAAATTAGTCGACGCTGGGGTTAAGGTCTGCTTAGGCCACTCGAATGCGGACTACCAAACCGTGGTTGCGGCATTAGAAGCCGGTGCGACGGGCTTTACTCACCTCTTTAATGCTATGTCGGCCCTAGGTTCACGTGAGCCTGGTATGGTGGGCGCTGCGATTGAAGACCCATATTCATGGTGCGGTCTCATTGTTGATGGCCACCATGTTCACCCTGCATCAGCCAAAGTTGCTCTTAGAGCCAAACCGCGCGGTAAGATGATGCTAGTCACCGATGCGATGCCGCCCGTTGGCATGGACGATGAGACCAGCTTTGAGCTGTTTGGCACTCAAGTGCAGCGTGTTGGAGACAGGCTCAATGCGGTCACTGGGGAACTGGCGGGTTGTGTGCTGGATATGGCGAGCGCCGTTGATAATACCGTGAGTATGTTAGGGTTAGGGCTCGATGAGGCGCTTCGTATGGCATCCCTTTATCCTGCGCAGTTTTTAGGCATTGATAAGCAATACGGAACAATCGCATCAGGATACCGAGCCGATTTACTGTTGCTAAATGGGAAAAACCAAGTCTTGGCGAACTATATTGCCGGGCAGCAAGTTTATCATCGTGGCTAATTTATTTTGTACTCTGCTAAGTCTGTAATCGCTATCAGTAGTGGATGATTATTAAGCTAATTCATTGATATTATTGATTGTTTAAAATTCATCCACAGATTATTTTGATAACCGGGGCTACGATTTTTAAATATACAGTTGCGATTTTGTACAAATGAATGAAAAACACTCAAAATAACAATAATAAAGGAAAGGGAATGGGAGCGTTATCCGAACGTGGGGGGCAAAGCGATCAGCCTACAAATTTAGCGAAGTCGAAGCAAAGGCTTAAGTCCCTCGATGCCCTTAGGGGCTTCGATATGTTTTGGATATTAGGCGCTGAAGGACTATTTGCTGCATTATTGCTGCTTACTGGCTGGGCGGGATGGCAGTGGGGCGATGAGCAAATGCACCATAGCCAGTGGCATGGCTTCCGTTTCTACGATTTGATCTTTCCGCTGTTTATTTTTCTGTCCGGTGTTGCGCTGGGTCTTTCTCCTAAACGTTTAGACAAATTACCTATGGTTGAGCGCCTGCCTGTTTATCGCCACGGTGTTAAACGCTTAGGTTTATTACTGTTACTTGGCGTTGTTTATAACCACGGTTGGGGGACAGGAATACCGGCCGATCCCGATAAAATTCGCTATGCCAGCGTGTTAGGCCGCATTGCCTTCGCGTGGTTTTTCGCAGCAATCTTGGTTTGGCACACCAGTTTGAGAGCGCAAATCGCAGTGGCTTTAGGGATCTTAGTGACCTATGGCGTGATGCAGCTATGGCTGCCTTATCCTACGGGGCAAGCGGGCAGTTTTTCTCAGGCAGATTCACTTAATGCTTATGTGGACAGTCTTTTACTTCCTGGTATCAGTTATCAAGCCAGAACGCCAGATCCCGAGGGCATATTATCAACGCTACCTGCGATCGTTAACGCGCTAGTCGGGGTATTCGTTGGGCATTTTATTGTCAAACCCCATCCCCAAGGGGAGTGGACCAAGGTTGCATTATTAGCGTTTGTGGGCGCTTTGAGCCTCGCGCTGGGATGGCTGTTAGATGGCATTATTCCTGTGAATAAGGATCTTTGGACGAGCTCCTTTGTACTGGTGACCTGCGGCTGGAGCATGTTGCTGTTGGCATTTTTCTATGGCGTTATTGATGTGCTTCACTGGCATAGACTCGCCTTTGTATTTGTCGTGATAGGAAGCAATGCCATCATTATTTACCTTGCGTCCAGCCTAGTGGATTGGAAGTACCTATCTCAAAGTCTGTTTGGTGGGATTATTGGGGCCTTACCTGAAACTGCGCAGCCACTTGGCGCTGTGATTGCTTTACTCGCGGTTCAGTGGCTTCTGCTGTATTGGATGTATCGCAAAAAGATTTTTGTGCGAATTTAAAGGTTGTTCCGCTTAATTGGTTCACAGTGGTGAGGTTTTATTTCAATTAAGCCGCAGTTTTTACTGCGGCTTTTTATGATTTGTGAATGTGCACATCACATTAAGAGAGTAAATGCTTCTGCAGTGCTTTCGATTGAAGATATAAATAACAAATGACAGCGTTGTCTTTTTGTGTTGTTTGTTTTAACATCGATGAAACAATGGCGCAGTTGGATGCTAACATCTGGCCTTGAAGACGGGTTACAATTCGGGCTAACTCGCGGTTTTGAGTCCCAACCTATTAAATTAATTACTATAAGAAGCAGGTTTATGGAAATGACACTCGATAAAAGCCAGCAGAAAAGCAGCTTTATTCCCATGGCGATAGTGGCGGCACTTTTTTTTATCCTCGGATTTGCCACTTGGTTAAATGGCTCCTTAATGCCCTATCTAAAGCAGATATTGCAGCTCAATCCCTTTCAAGCTTCGTTAATTCTATTTTCTTTTTATATTGCGGTGACCTTTACCGCGCTGCCATCGGCCTGGGTTATCCGTAAGGTTGGCTATAAAAATGGTATGGCGCTTGGCATGGGCATTATGATGCTGGCTGGCTTGTTATTTATCCCTGCGGCTAAGACCCAAGTTTTTGCACTGTTTTTGTGTGCCCAATTAGTGATGGGGGCAGGGCAAACCCTACTGCAAACTGCAGTAAACCCCTATGTCGTTCGCTTAGGCCCTGAAGAGTCTGCCGCAGCAAGGGTTAGCGTCATGGGGATTTTAAATAAGGGCGCAGGCGTGATTGCCCCGTTAGTTTTCTCGGCGCTGATTTTAGATAGCTTTAAGGACCGTATCGGCACAACCTTATCTCAAGCGCAAATCGATGAGATGGCCAATGGCTTAGTATTACCTTACCTTGGTATGGCAATTTTTATCGGGGTGTTAGCAATAGCGGTTAAAAAGTCGCCATTGCCAGAACTGAGCAATAGCGAAGAGGTGGCAGAGGCTGCTGACAAAGGCCAAATCAAGGCGACGCTTTCCCACCCAAACCTTGCCCTTGGTGTGATTGCGCTATTCGTATATGTTGCGGTCGAGGTGATTGCCGGTGATACCATTGGCACCTTTGCGCTCTCACTTGGCGTAGAGCACTACGGGGTGATGACCTCCTATACCATGGTGTGTATGGTGCTGGGTTACACCCTAGGCATTTTGCTTATCCCGCGATTTATCTCCCAGCCTACCGCACTGATGATTTCGGCGATTCTCGGTTTGCTATTAACCTTGGGTATTCTGTTTGGAGATAACAATTCCTACGTCATTGCAAATACGCTATTAGTACCATTTGGCGGTGTTGCGCTGCCAGATACATTATTGCTGATTGCTTTCCTTGGTTTAGCCAATGCCATCGTGTGGCCAGCGGTTTGGCCTTTAGCGTTGTCAGGTTTAGGTAAGTTCACGAGTACGGGCTCTGCGCTCCTTATCATGGGGATCGCGGGCGGCGCCTTTGGACCACTGTTCTGGGGCCTGATGAGTTCAGCCACTGATATGGGTCAGCAGGGCGGCTATATGGTGATGTTACCTTGTTATTTATTTATCCTGTTCTATGCCGTTAAGGGGCATAAAATGCGCCACTGGTAATAGATGAACAGAAAATAAAAAGCCCTCGAATGAGGGCTTTTTAGTGAATGTTGAGACTGAGCCTAAACTAGCAATTAGAACGCGTAGCTAACGGTTGCAAGGATTGTATCGTCGTTGCGCCCTGCGCCCTTAGATACCTTTTGCGCGCCATCTAAATCAGAGCCTAACCAAGCCAGCGACAGGCCAAAACCAGCTAACTCAGTTGAAACGCCAATTGAATAGTCTGAATAGCTATCGAAGCCTTCGCCATCGTCTAATGCATCGCCAGCGTTGTAGCCGTAGTGAAAATCGACGCTCCAGTTCTCAACGAATTCATAGGAATAGTTAAGTTCGGTGTAGTGATAATCTAAATCAGTGCCACTGTAATCGTCTGTGAACCAGTAAGCTAAACGGAAACCGCTGTATTCAACGCCGGCAGTGACTTCGAAATAGCCAAGATCGCTGTCGCCAGAGTAGTTGTAACGGTTTAAGGTCACGTCGTAGCTGATATCTTCATTGATTTCACCGCCGTAGGCGACATAGAAATCGTATTCAATGTCTGGGCCGTTGTAGCCTGGCTCATCAAAGTCAACGTTACTGGCCCAAGCGCCCACAGAGAAACCTGACTCGAAGCTCCAATCAACCCCTGCTTGCACAGCGGGATCGCCCGCGGTTTGCGAAATGCCGCGGAAGCGATAATCATTGGTAACAGCAATTTCACCAGAGACTTCAGCCGCAGCAATGTCAGTGAATAATGTCGCGCTTAGCGCCAGCGCGACCAGTGGTACTAGCCGTTTTTTATTCAGATTGTTATACACGGTATTTCTCCCATTTTTGGTTGACACGGATGTATCACTGATTATTTTTTGTTTAAATAACAGTGTATTATATCCGTTGTTTTGCCAAACATCAGCCTAGGAAATTCCGTTGCTGCGACATCTTTGGCGAATAAGGCTAACCAAGTTAGCCAGATAATCGAGGTAAGGTGCAAAAGCGCCTTACTTTTGCTCGAAAATGACGTACACCTTGCGGCAGGGCTCGCAGACTTCCCACGTCCCCTGAAAGCCCGCGGGAATGATAAAACGATCGCCCTTGCTAAAGGACTGAGATTGCCCTTGCGTATCTGTGATAATACTGCTGCCTTCGAGGATTTCGCAATACTCGTATTCGGTATAGTTCACATTCCAAGTACCTGATTCACTTTGCCAAATTCCACTGTGAAACTGATTGCACGGGCTTGAATAGTGATTTTCCAGTGTTTGGGTTGGATTCCCAGTAACCAACTTTTCTGCCGGCAGTTGATAGGTTTCAACTGGAGAATGGGTCGCAGCGAATCTTACAATGGCGTTAACACTAACTGTCATTATTTAACCCTCGGCCGTTATTTCATGGTGGGCATAACAAATTCGGCTTGGGTGCTTTTGCCCACGGGCCAACGCGCGGTAATCGCCTTGCGCTTAGTGTAAAAACGCACGCCATCTGGGCCGTGCATATGCAGCGGACCAAATAATGAGCGCTTCCATCCGCCAAAGCTGTGGAAGGCCATTGGCACAGGAATCGGCACGTTAACGCCGACCATACCGACCTGCACATGGTGACAAAAATGTCTCGCCGCCTCACCGCTTTGGGTAAATATGGCGGTGCCGTTACCAAATTCGTGTTGATTGATAAGCTCAAGTGCCGTTGGATAATCCTTTACGCGCACAATGGCGAGCACAGGGCCAAAAATCTCTTCACGGTAAATGCTCATATCAGCAGTGACATGGTCGAAAAGGCAGGCGCCAAGGAAGTAGCCCTGCTGGTGGTCTTCAACGCTTAAGTTGCGGCCATCGACTAACAGAGTTGCACCTTCATTAAGGCCTGCTTCGACAAACTGAGTCACTTTGGCAAGATGCTGCTGTGAAATCAGCGGCCCCATTTCCATTTCAGGAGTGAGGCCGTTACCGACTTTTAGGCTTTTAATTTGTGGAAGGAGTTTCTCGACTAATTTATCGCCCACATCGCCGACCGCTAATACAACGGAGATGGCCATACAACGCTCACCGGCACTGCCGTAGGCCGCGCCCATTAAGGCGCTCACGGCTTGGTCGAGATCCGCATCTGGCATCAACAGCATATGGTTTTTGGCGCCGCCGAGGGCTTGAACGCGTTTACCGTGCTTCGATGCTGTGGAATAGATGTATTCGGCAATGGGCGTTGAACCCACAAAGCTTACCGCCTGAATATCGGGATGGCTTAGCAGGGTATCGACGGCTTCTTTATCGCCATTTACTACGTTAAAGACCCCATCGGGTAAGCCTGCTTCTTTAAGCAGTTCGGCGATACGCATGACCGAACTTGGGTCTTTTTCCGAGGGTTTCATAATAAAGGTGTTACCGCAGGCAATGGCGATTGGGAACATCCACATGGGAACCATCACGGGGAAGTTAAAGGGGGCAATCCCTGCGACAACACCTAAAGCTTGATTGACTGACCAGGCATCCACTCCGCCACCGACCTGCTGGGTATGTTCACCCTTGAGTAGATGCGGGATACCACAGGCAAATTCGACGACTTCAAGGCCGCGGATAAGCTCGCCTCTGGCATCGTCGAGTACTTTGCCATGCTCGCGGGTAATAAGCTCTGCCAGTTCATCCATATGCGCTTCAACCAGCGCTTTAAATTTAAACAGGACTCGGGCGCGATTTAAGGGGGTTACCTGTGACCAAGAATCGAAGGCCGTTTTTGCCGCTGCGATGGCCTGTGAGACTTCATCGCAACTTGCGAGGGAGACTTCGCCCCGACGCTCGCCCGTGGCGGGCTCAAAAATATCCTGGGTTCTGCTGCTAGCTGGCGTATGTTGGCCGTTAACAAAATGGGTGATCTTTAACATAGGTAACCTTTAATCCCTTATGCGGGTGAGTAAATACAAGCCGTATCATCCAACGGCGGTGATAGCATCGCTTAAGCTGTTAATCATCTGGTCTATATGGTGTTTTTCTACAATCAGTGGCGGAGACATGGCAATGATGTCACCCGTTGCCCGCACAAGTGTGCCGTGGCGAAAACAATGCTCGAACACGCTGTAGCCACGTTTACCCGCGCCTTGGCTTGATGGTGCCAGCTGGATGCCAGCGACCAATCCCGTGTTGCGGATATCAATCACGTTTGGCAAGCCCTTCAAGCTGTGAACCGCCTCTTCGAAATAACGTTCCAGCGACATGCTGCGCTCAAATAGCTGTTCATTTTCATAAATGGATAAGGTGGCGAGCGCTGCTGCAGCGGCTACTGGGTGCCCTGAATAGGTATAACCGTGGAAGAACTCGATTAATTCGGTCGGCCCCTGCATGCAGGTATCGTGGATATAGTCCTGCACAAACACCGCGCCCATGGGGATAGCGCCATTATTGATGGCCTTGGCTGTGGTGATAATGTCCGGCGTGACGCCCCAGCGCTGGCTGGCAAAGGCGGCGCCAACACGGCCAAAGCCTGTGATGACTTCATCAAAAATCAACAGGATGCCGTATTTTTGGGTAATTTCACGTAGGCGTTTTAAATAGCCCTGTGGCGGCAGAATCACACCAGCTGAACCAGACATAGGTTCTACAATCACCGCCGCGATATTTTCGGCGCCATGCAGGGTCACTAATTGTTCTAATACCTCGGCCTTCTCTGCGCCAAATTCAGGTAGACCGCGGGTGAAGGCGGCATTTTGAATATCTAAGGTGTGGGGAAGATGATCGACACCTTGGAGTAATTGTCCACTAAAGGCCTTGCGGTTATTACTCAGGCCACCCACTGAAATCCCACCAAAGCCGACACCGTGGTAACCGAGTTCTCGGCCAATAAAACGAGTACGCGATGCCTGACCATTGGCTCTGTGGTAACACAGCGCCATTTTGAGAGCGGTATCGACGGATTCTGAGCCTGAGTTGGTAAAGAAGACCTTATTCATCCCCTCTGGGCTTAATTCGGTTAAGCGCGAGGCGAGTTCGAACGCTAAGGGATGACCCATTTGGAACGACGGGGCGTAATCCATTTCACGAATTTGTTTGCTCACCGCTTCACTGATTTCTCTGCGACCATGGCCAGCGTTACAGCACCATAAACCTGCGGTGGAATCTAGGACCTGATTGCCATCAACATCGGTGTAATACATGCCTTCAGCTTTGGCGAGTAGTCGCGGACTGGCCTTAAACTGGCGATTAGCAGTGAAGGGCATCCAGTAATGTTCGAGCGTCGTTGGCTCTTTAGAAGAATAGGTTGAATCTGCCATGATGTTTACCTTGTCCTTTGCCTTGTTCAATGAGGTCAGGTCTTCGTTATGGGTGGCGAATATTTTCTATGCTATGTTAGAAATAATGAACATGGAAGAGGTGTGTGCAGTTATTTGTGGCAAAAATGCTATTTTTGTAAAAAATATTGAATATTAGTGTTCAAACAGCGTAATCTGATTGCCAATTTCAGCCTTGTGCTGGTTGTGCGTTTGAATGGTAAATCAGTTGATGCGCAAGTTAGCCTACTGCAAGGTCAGTTCCCCAATATTGTTGAAATCTTTACCCAACAAATACAAACAATTAAGAGGTCATCATGAGTACACCTAAAACGCGTAGCGACTGGGAAGCGATGCAAGCGAGCCTGTCTATCAATGGTAAGGCCTTTATTAATGGCAGCTATAAAGATGCCGAATCTGGCGCAACCTTTGACTGCGTGAGTCCGATTGATGGCCGTGTGTTAGCGCAAATTGCTAGCTGTGATGTAGCCGATGCCAACATTGCGGTGGCCAATGCCCGTGAGGTATTTGAGTCGGGTGTGTGGTCAAAGGCTGCGCCAGTTAAACGCAAACAAGTCATGATCCGTTTTGCCGAATTACTCGAAGAAAACGCCAACGAATTAGCGCTGTTAGAAACCCTCGACATGGGTAAACCGATTCGTTTTTCAAAGGCGGTGGATATTGCTGGCGCTGCCCGCGCAATTCGCTGGTCGGGTGAAGCCATCGATAAACTCTACGATGAATTAGCGCCAACCGCCCACAACGAAATTGGCATGATTACCCGCGAAGCCGTTGGTGTGGTCGCGGCAATTGTACCGTGGAATTTCCCACTGCTAATGGCCTGTTGGAAACTCGGCCCTGCGTTAGCAACGGGTAACAGCGTTGTACTCAAACCCTCCGAAAAATCGCCATTAACTGCCATTCGTATTGCCGAGCTGGCAATTGAAGCGGGCATTCCTAAGGGCGTGCTTAACGTATTACCAGGTTTTGGTCACACAGTCGGTAAAGCGTTGGCGCTGCATATGGATGTGGATACCTTGGTATTTACAGGTTCAACCAAAATCGCTAAGCAATTAATGATTTATGCTGGTGAGTCTAACATGAAGCGGGTGTGGCTAGAGGCTGGCGGTAAGAGCCCTAACATCGTCTTTAATGATGCGCCGGATCTTAAAGCGGCCGCAGTTGCTGCGGCAGAAGCCATTGCCTTTAACCAAGGCGAAGTGTGTACTGCTGGTTCGCGCCTGCTGGTGGAATCGGGCGTTAAAGATGAGCTGATTGCCTTAATCGCCGAGGAGCTTGCCTCTTGGCAGCCGGGTCATCCACTCGATCCTCAAACCGTCAGTGGCGCCGTGGTTGATAAGCAGCAGCTCGATACGATTTTAAGCTATATCAAAGCAGGCCATGATGAGGGCGCAAATCTTGTCCATGGTGGCAGTCAAGTACTTGCCGAGTCTGGCGGTGTATATGTTCAACCGACTGTTTTTAGTAATGTGCATAACAAGATGAAAATCGCCAGCGAAGAGATCTTTGGCCCAGTGCTGTCCGTGATTGAATTTGATGGCATGGATGAGGCGATAAAGATTGCTAACGACACAATTTATGGTCTTGCTGCAGGAGTGTGGACGTCTGATATCAGTAAGGCACATAAAACCGCTAAGGCGCTCAGAACGGGGATGGTGTGGATTAACCATTACGATGGCGGCGATATGACCGCGCCATTTGGTGGCTATAAGCAGTCGGGAAATGGTCGCGATAAGTCCCTGCATTCGTTTGATAAATATACCGAAGTTAAAGCGACTTGGATTGCGTTGTAACTGGCGCTTTTTAAGTATGCCGTTGTGCTCATTAGGCCGCTTTTATCCAAGATAAAAGCGGTCTTTTAATGGAAGATTCAACTTATCTATTCAAACAATTCTAACTTGATTGTTCTGCCTTAGTGATTAAGTGGCTAGTTTTATTAAAAAAATAAGCGCTAATCTATACCTTGGTTTAATGAAGCCTGAACCAAATACATAAATGCTTTGGCATACAGTTTCTGACGATGCAAGATTCAAGTAACATTCAGAAAAACATTCGACTTTCCTTTCGCTGTTAAGAATTTTACATGCTGAAATAGAGGTCATTTTCGAGCGCATAATGAAATCCGTTATTATTCATCTCGCCTTTGCCACAATGATTGGTATTTTATCGGGCTGTTCTTCTACACCTGGCGATAAATGGCAGGGATATACCGATAAAGGTCAAGCGTCCTATTACGCCAATAAGCATCAAAATCGTAAGACGGCGAGTGGTGAGCGTTATCAGCACCAATTAAAGACAGCAGCCCATCGGGAAATCCCCTTTGGCTCAGAAGTAAAAGTTACTAACCTTGAAAATGGAAAGGCTGTGGTGGTGAGGATTAACGACAGAGGGCCTTTTATACGTGGCCGTATTATTGACCTCTCTAAATCGGCGTTTAAAAGCATTGGCAAGACATCTGAAGGGTTACTCGATGTGAAAATTGAAGTCATTAAGGTGCCATTAAGAGACTAGTGGCAGTGGTTTTAGCGTCCTGTAACAGGTTCGGTTTCTGTTGTAATACTCTCATCGCGATAGGCTGATAACGTGAGGGAGTCGAAAGGGAAGGACTTGCTAAATCCATCAGCCGTTCCCATATCGATATTAAGAACAGATACTCAAGAAAGGGATTGATAAATATGGAATATCCACTGGTTAGTACCCAATGGCTCGAAGATCATTTAAACGATAGCAATTTAGTGTTACTCGATGCCAGCATGAAGACTGTGATTGGCAAGGAGCCTATTGTTTACGATGAAAGCGTGTGTATTCCTCGCTCCAGACGCTTCGACTTAGAGCAGGATTTTTGCGATCTAAGTTCCAGCCAAATTCATGCTATGCCGACGTTAGCCCAGTTTATTGCTGGGATTGCACAGCTTGGGATTACGCCTGAAAGCCTTGTCGTTATCTATGATAATCAAGGGATTTATAGCGCGCCTCGAGCTTGGTGGCTGTTTAAGGTCATGGGGTTTCACCGGGTATATGTGCTCGATGGCGGTCTGCCACTGTGGATGGAAGAGGACAGAGTGATTTCATCCCGCTATCAGGAAGAGGGTATCGACTTTGGCCTAAGTGATATTGATGCACTGGCCGAGGTGCTGAGCTATCAAGATGAGCTGGTTTGCGATGCAAAGACGGTGCTCAGTAAAATTGACGATAAAGAAACAGCCATTATCGATGCCCGTGGCAGAAGCCGCTTTTTAGGCCAGGTTGCAGAGCCCCGATCTGGCATTCGTAGCGGTCATATTCCAAACTCAGTCAATCTCCCTTTTGGTGAGGTATTAAAGGGCTATAGCATCAAATCGCCTATAGAGCTTCAGAAGATTTTTCAAGGCCTTGCTGGTGATAAAACGCAGCGAGTTTTTAGCTGCGGCTCAGGCATAACCGCCTGTATTTTGATCTTGGCTTCGGTTGCTGCGGGCCATAGCAATGCAGTGCTTTACGATGGTTCCTGGGCGGATTGGGGCAGTCGAGCAGATCTGCCGATTGAGTGTTGATTTCGCAGTTTTATTGGCTTTATAGAAATGCCCATCATAGCTAGAGTAAGTTCATCTTTATTGTATTGGTGATGGGCATTTTTGTTTTATGGTTTGCGGTTAAAACAAGTCTTTAAATCTATGGTACAGCATGCCTGCTGCCAGCATAGGTGAGCGGAAGGTGGGGCCGCCGGGGAAGGTCATATGCTTGATTTTGGCGAATACATCGAAGTGTCCTGCCTGTTTGCATATCGCTTCAGCAAGTAATTTGGCCGCCATATGGGTCGCGTTCACACCATGCCCCGCGTAGGCTTGGGCAAAAAAGATATTATCCGCATCGGGCAGGCGACCAATCTGCGGCATACGGTTAGCACCTATGCCTATCATT
This sequence comes from Shewanella acanthi, assembly GCF_019457475.1. Taxonomy (NCBI): domain Bacteria; kingdom Pseudomonadati; phylum Pseudomonadota; class Gammaproteobacteria; order Alteromonadales; family Shewanellaceae; genus Shewanella; species Shewanella acanthi. The sequence continues at coordinate 3,047,693 of NZ_CP080413.1, read as the reverse complement.
CCCCCCCATTGGTAATCAATTTTAATTCCCTTTAGTTGCGGGAACACCTTTTCAAGATTTGGTCTTAGCGCCGCTTCGATATCCTTTGGATCTTTACCCGAGTAGGTGCATAAACCGCCAAACAGCAATCGTCTATCGGCCGATAAGTGGAAGTAATCTAAGGCGATTCGCATATCCGCAAAGGCCATATTCTTTGGAATAATCTCGGCGCACTGCTCAGGTGTTAATGGCTCGGTTGCGAGCAGATAACTGCCTGCTGGGAGTACTTTGCCGCCAAGATAGGGATTGAGTTTATGGCCTATGTAGGCATTACCTGTAAGCACTAAATATTGGCAGCTCACTTCACCCTTTGCTGTGATGACCTTTGGTTTCGCGCCTTTAATGATTTTATCCGCACCGCTGTATTCAAAGATTTGAACCCCAAGTTCGCGGGCAACTCTAGCTTCACCAAGCACTAAATTGAGGGGATGCAAATGACCGCTCCCCATGTCCATCAGCGCGCCTTGGTAACAGTCCGATGCAATAACTTCACCTATCTTAGATTTTGCTAGCAGTTTGACGTCGTGTTTATACCCTAGTTTCTTTAGGTGTTCATATTCAACGCTGAGTTCATCCAAATGGCGTGCTTTTACTGCGAGATCGCAATAGCCCATTTGCAGATCGCAATCGATGCTATGGGTTTGGATGCGATTGCGGACAATGTCTACCGCTTCAAAGCCCATTTGCTCTATCGCGGCCACGCCTTCAGAGCCTATTTCATTGATAAACTGAGCTGGATCATGGCCAATACCGCGAATAAGTTCGCCACCATTACGTCCCGATGCCCCCCATCCAATACGTTTGCTTTCGAGCAGCACCACGCTTAAACCACGTTCTCTCAGTTCAATCGCAGTATTAATGCCACTAAAGCCACCGCCCACAATACAAACATCGACACTGACTTCCCCCTCCAATTGGGGATGGCTGTAAATTTCCTTGGCGGTATCGACGTAATAGGACTGGGGATACTGCTCACTGTGCACTGGGGCTTTAGCTGCCATGCGCTCTCCAATAATCTGTTTTTATTGTAAATTAGGTTTGTCTTAGTATACTCAACACATTTTTAACAGATTGCATTAAAGTGTTCGTTTTATTTAACACACTTTTTATGTAGAATACAACGCAGGCCTTAAAAACCACGCTTTTGCGGCAAAAATGCGTTCTGGATGGTGTTTATCCTGAACAATTTATTCATCATCTATCGGGATACCCGATCCTTTGGGGAGATGTGAAATTTGGATATTGGAGCCAGTCTCAAAACTGTTCGAAAAATGAAAGGCTTGTCTCAGCGTGAGTTAGCCAAACGTGCGGGCGTAACAAATAGCACTATTTCTATGATCGAGAAGAACAGTGTTAGTCCATCAGTCAGTTCTTTAAAGAAAGTATTGTCGGGCATCCCAATGTCTCTCGTGGAGTTTTTCTCCATTGAAGCTGAAGCTGAAGTTGAGAGTGAGCAAAAAGTGGTTTATCGCTCGGGTGAGTTACTCGATATTGGTACTGGACCATTGGAATTTAAGCTCATTGGCCGTGATTACCCGAATCGAGCCATGTCTGTGATGGATGAAGTGTATCCACCAGGTTCTGATACCGGCGAAGAGATGTTAAAGCACGAAGGCGAAGAAGCCGCCATGGTCATCGAAGGTAAAGTCGAGCTGACCGTGGGGGAAGAAGTGTATATTTTACAGGCGGGAGACAGTTATTACTTTAATAGCGAACTGCCCCATCGATTCCGCAACCCCTTCGATGAACCTTGCAGGCTTGTCAGCGCAACCACCCCTGCGGACTTCTGATTTCCTTTCTGTGTTTGCCAGCTATTTCGTACTGGGGTAGCTGGTGCTTTCTACCTATTATTAGCAAAGTGTAAATAATATTGGTCAAATATGCCGTGTTTGAATACTGGCGTTGGATCCAATTAGTTGTGTTTTCTCCCTTCATTTTGCATTTTAAAGCCGCCATTTTAAACAAAGGATGGCCTAAAAGCCCCAAATACATTGACCTTTTCGATAAAAAGCAACCATTTTATAAAATAAATTTTAACAAGCGTTTAACCTCTTGCTTAGGTTCTTAATAAGGTGTAGTGTGTGAAAAAATGAACATTAAAACTTAAAGTGTTCGTTATGCTAGTAAAATTATACTGAAGGTGAGATATGTCATTCGAGTTGCCCCTTATTGGTGTGATTGCATGTAATCAGCAATTAGGAGCCCATCCTTTTAACATTGTGGGTGAAAAATACCTTATGGGTGTTGTAAATGGTGCAAAGGGTTGGCCTTTAGTGATCCCATCTTTGGGTGCTAACCAACCGATTGAGGCCATTTTGGCAAGACTCGATGGCATAGTGTTTACCGGTTCACCTTCGAACGTCGAGCCCCATCATTATGCTGGCGCCCCGAGTGAAGTTGGTACGCACCACGATCCTAAACGTGATGCGACCACTTTACCCCTTATTCATGCAGCCATTGCTGCGGGCGTGCCAGTGCTTGGGATCTGTCGTGGTTTTCAGGAGATGAATGTGGCTTTTGGTGGCAGTCTGCACCAGAAGTTACATGAGGTGGGTAGTTTTATTGAACACAGAGAAGATAAAGAGGCCTCGTTAGAGGTGCAGTATGGGCCATCCCACAGTATCACTGTGGAGCCTGGGGGGGTCATTTACGAGGCATGGGGCCGTAACTCTGCAGAGGTGAACTCTGTTCATACCCAAGGCGTGGAGCGTCTTGGGATTGGGTTGCGGCCAGAAGCTTATGCTCCAGATGGTCTAGTGGAAGCTTTCTCCGTTAGCGGTGCGAAAGAATTTGCCCTTGGTGTGCAGTGGCATCCTGAGTGGAAGGTATCTGAAAACCCATTTTACCTTTCCATTTTCAATGCCTTCGGCGATGCCTGCAGACGTAGGGCTACAAAGCGAGTGAAATAACTATGAACAAGCTAATCGATTTTTTAAAAGAACGAAAAATAACCGAAGTCGAATGTGTTATCAGCGATATGACTGGGATTGCCCGTGGCAAGATCGCACCCGTTGATAAATTTTTAGATGAAAAGGGCATGCGTTTACCTGAAAGCGTGCTGCTGCAAACCGTAACAGGCGATTTCGTGGGGGATGATATTTATTACAGCCTGTTAAACGATGCTGATATTGATTTCGTCTGTGTGCCAGATGAAAACGCTGTATTCATGCTGCCTTGGACGGTCGAAGCGACGGCACAGGTTATCCATGATTGTTATGACCGAATGGGCAATCCTATCGAATTATCGCCCCGTAACGTCCTTAAAAAAGTGCTTTCTTTATATGAAGATAAGGGCTGGGAACCTGTTATTGCCCCTGAAATGGAGTTCTACCTTACCAGCCGTAGCGATGACCATGACTTACCGTTGAAGCCGCCTATCGGCCGTTCGGGTCGCCCAGAGGCGGGTCGCCAATCCTTCTCTATCGATGCGGCGAACGAATACGATCCCCTGTTCGAAGACATGTATGATTGGTGTGAGGCTCAAGGCTTGGATATTGATACCTTGATCCATGAAGACGGCCCTGCGCAAATGGAGATTAACTTCAGTCACGGCAATCCTTTATCTCTTGCTGATCAGGTATTTGTGTTTAAACGTACCCTGCGCGAAGCGGCTTTAAAACATAATGTGTGCGCAACCTTTATGGCTAAGCCTGTGACCGACGAACCCGGCAGCGCGATGCATATTCACCAAAGCGTGATCAATAAAGAAACCGGTAAGAATATCTTCACCAATGAAGATGGTACTCAAAGTGCGCTATTTTTGAGTTATATCGCGGGCTTACAGAAGTTTATCCCTGAGTTGTTGCCGCTGATGGCGCCTAATGCTAACTCCTTCCGCCGTTTCTTGCCGGGTACGTCTGCACCGGTAAACTTGGAGTGGGGCGTTGAGAACCGTACCTGTGGTCTGCGTATTCCTGAGTCTTCTCCGCAAAACCGTCGCATCGAAAACCGTATTCCAGGTGCTGACGCGAACTGTTACCTCGCGATTGCTGCGAGTCTGCTATGTGGTTACATCGGTATGGTCGAAGGGCTCAAACCTTCGACGCCAGTGCAAGGCAAGGCCAATGAAAGCCGCAGTAACAACCCACACTGCCTGCCGCTAACCCTAGAAGAGGCGTTAGTAGCAATGCAGGAGAGTGATGCCTGTAAGGAATATTTAGGTGAAGCATTTACTACAGGTTTTGTCGCGGTAAAACAGGCTGAGCTTGAAAATTTCCGTCGAGTGGTCAGCTCTTGGGAACGTGAATTCCTGTTATTGAGCGTGTAGTGCACCCTTTTTGCTCAAGGATGTCTGTAATTGAGTGGATAACATTCGGTTAACGACCTTTCTTGAGCAAATGGAATAATGTTTTGCACCAAAATGACGTGTTCGTTCTAATTTGGTGCAAAGCAATTTCAGATTTGGGTACTTTCTTTTACTAAAATTATCAACATTTTGCTTCTTAACTCCCCCCTAAAGGGGCAAAAATGTAGATGATTCTTGCCAAGGCCTGAGAGTGCATAAATCTGAAATAAATGCGGTTTTTATAACTAACTGTTAGTTAAGTTAAAAATTTATTTTTCTGAGATGGTTTCAGCGGTTTTTTCTAAGGACTTGAGGCATTTGTCTTAATGTTGCAAGATGTAGAGCCTTTTTCATATCTAGTCTGTTTTTTTGCGTGTTAATGCAAGGCGCAAATAGGCAAAAGTGGCATGAAATCTGATATCTATCAAATTGCAGCGACCTAGATATGAAGGCATTGAGGTGCTGTAAAGACTGCCGATGCGGTTTTAGTGGTGTAGCATTGGTCGAAAATAACAACAAGAACCGAGCGGATGGTCGGTGACACAATTTCAGAATTGTTAATAACAATTCTGCTACCCGAAAAGGAGAAAGCATGAAGCTATTTACTAAGATGACGACTTTGGCTTTAGTGACAGCGGGCGCTCTCGCAAGCTTAGCTGCTCAAGCTGAGGAAGTCGTGCGTGTTTATAACTGGTCGGATTATATCGCTGAAGATACGCTAGAAAACTTCAAAAAAGAAACCGGTATTCGTGTTGTTTACGATGTGTTTGACAGTAACGAAGTGTTAGAAGCTAAGTTATTGTCTGGTCGCAGCGGTTATGATGTTGTTGTTCCTTCAAACCATTTCCTTGCTAAACAAATTAAAGCGGGTGCGTTTAAGCCATTAGATCGCGCTAAGTTAACAAATTATAAAAACCTGAATGTGGATCTAATGAAGCAATTAGAAACCGCGGATCCAGGTAACCAATACGCTGTGCCATACCTGTGGGGTACCAACGGTATTGGTTATAACATCGATAAAGTGAAAGCTGTGTTAGGTGAAGATGCGCCGGTTAATTCTATGGAGCTGATCTTCAATCCAAAATACGCTGAAAAAATCTCTAAATGCGGTTTTTCACTGTTAGACTCAGCCGACGACATGGTGCCACAGGCGATGATCTACTTAGGATTAGATCCTAACAGCACTAAAGCAGAAGATTATGAAAAAGCAGGTGAATTACTGGAAAAAATTCGTCCATACGTGACTTATTTCCACTCATCTCGTTATATCTCTGACTTAGCGAATGGTGATATTTGTGTTGGCTTCGGATTCTCTGGAGACATTTTACAGGCACGTAGCCGCGCCGAAGAAGCGGGTAACGGTAACAAGATTGGTTACGCCATTCCTAAAGAAGGTGCAAACCTGTGGTTCGATATGTTAGCTATTCCAGCCGATGCCGCTAACGTTGATAACGCACACAAGTTTATCAATTATTTACTTCGCCCAGATGTGATTGCGAACATTTCTAACTATGTTTCCTACGCAAACCCTAACGATCCTGCACAGCCAATGGTTGATGAAGCAGTTCGTACGGATGAAGGCATTTATCCACCTAAGGAAGTGCTGGATAACCTCTACATTGGTGAAGTACGTCCACTCAAAATTCAACGCGTATTAACCCGCGTATGGACCAAAGTGAAGTCTGGCCAATAATGTGCTTAGGGGCAGGTTAAGCCTGCCCCTTTCCATCCCAGGGATGGTTGGAAAGACACTGATTTATATGGCATTCAGTCAACATATTTAACCTCTATTCATTAATTTATTGTGTAAATCCCAAGTATTGCGCGTACTGACGCATAAATGCTGGGTGGAGAAGTACTATGGCAAGCACCTCGGGCGTCACCAATAAACCCACAACAAAGACGCAAGAACAAGTCCTGCTCAAGATTGATCGGGTCAGTAAGTTGTTTGACGATGTACGTGCGGTAGACGACGTATCATTGACAATTAATAAAGGTGAGATTTTTGCATTACTTGGGGGCTCAGGTTCGGGTAAGTCGACGCTACTGCGCATGTTAGCGGGATTTGAGAAACCGACCTCTGGTCGAATCTTTCTCGATGGGGTCGATATTACTGATCTACCACCCTACGAGCGTCCGATTAATATGATGTTCCAATCCTATGCGCTGTTTCCCCATATGACTGTGGCGCAGAACATTGCCTTCGGACTTAAGCAGGACAAATTACCCAAAGCCGAGATTGAGCAGCGGGTACAAGAGATGCTCAAGTTGGTGCATATGGAACAATATGCCCGCCGTAAGCCACACCAATTATCCGGTGGTCAACGTCAACGTGTGGCACTGGCTCGTTCTCTGGCAAAACGTCCTAAATTACTGTTGCTCGATGAGCCAATGGGGGCACTCGACAAAAAACTGCGTACCCAGATGCAGTTAGAAGTGGTTGAAATTCTTGAACGTGTTGGGGTGACCTGTGTGATGGTTACCCACGATCAGGAAGAGGCAATGACCATGGCGGGCCGCATTTCGATTATGAGTGACGGTTGGATTGCCCAAACCGGTTCACCCATGGATATCTACGAAAGCCCCAATAGCCGTATGATCGCCGAATTTATCGGTTCGGTGAATCTGTTTGCTGGTGAGATTGACGTCGATGAGGCTGATCATTTGGTTATCAAGCCAAACGATTTAACTCAGCCATTCTATGTGGGTTACGGTGTAACCACTAACGTGGAAGAAAAACACGTGTGGTTAGCGGTTCGCCCCGAAAAGACCATTATCAGCCGCGAACAGCCTGAGGGCGAATATAACTGGGCTAGGGGTATTGTGCACGACATCGCTTATTTAGGTGGCATTTCTGTCTATTACATCCGCCTCGAAAACGGTCAAATCGTGCAATGCAGTATGACTAACCGCGAGCGCCGTGCCGATCATGCGACTTGGGACGATGAAGTGTTCATCAGCTGGGAGGACACCAGTGGCGTGGTGTTAAGATCATGATGAAGTTGCCTATATTCAAATGGCTTAAAGGGCGGTTCTTGACCATAGGTGTTCCCTATGCGTGGCTACTGCTGTTCTTTGCCTTACCCTTTGCAATTGTACTGAAAATCAGTTTTTCTACGGCGGCGATTGCGATTCCGCCCTATGAGGCGACTTTCCAGTACGCAGATGATGTACTAAACATCTTCTTGCACCTTGGCAACTATTTTATGTTGCTTGACGACCCTATGTATTACACCGCCTATCTTAGCTCGTTGAAGATGGCGGTGGTGTCTACCTTAGGTTGTTTAATCATCGGTTACCCCATGGCCTATGCCATTGCCAGAGCGCCTGCGCGATTGCAAACCGTACTGCTATTGCTGGTGATGTTACCTTCATGGACCTCATTTTTAATTAGGGTTTATGCTTGGATGGGTCTACTAAGTAACACGGGTATTATCAATAACACCTTGATGTGGTTGGGAGTTATTTCTGAGCCTCTCCAGATCCTTAACACCAACATTGCGGTTTATATTGGAATTATCTATGCCTATTTGCCATTTATGATCCTGCCACTGTATGCGACTTTGGTGAAGTTTGATATGAGCTTGGTAGAAGCGGCATCAGATTTAGGTTCATCCCGTTTAAATACCTTCTGGAAAATCACCTTCCCGCTATCGAAAAGTGGCGTGATCGCAGGTTCTATGTTGGTGTTTATTCCGGCGGTGGGTGAGTTTGTTATCCCAGAATTACTCGGTGGTCCAGACTCCCTCATGATCGGTAAAGTGCTATGGCAGGAGTTCTTCAACAACCGCGATTGGCCTGTGGCGTCGTCACTGGCGATTGTGATGCTGGCACTCTTGATTATTCCTATTACCTTATTCCATCGCTATCAAGCGCGTAGTTTGGAGAAAGACCTATGAAAAAGCTGAGTTTTTCTTCTTGTATGCTGTGGTTCGGCCTGATTTTTCTGTACGCACCTATGCTAATCCTTGTGATTTATTCGTTCAACGAATCGAAACTGGTTACAGTGTGGGGCGGCTTCTCGCCTAAGTGGTACGGTGAGCTATTTGCCGATCAGCAAATTCTGGATGCGGTCTGGACCAGTTTGCGGATTGCGTTTTATAGCTCAACCATGGCGGTGATTATCGGCACTATGGCGGCCTTTGTGATGACACGTTTTAAGCGTTCATGGGCAAAGCTGACGCTATCGAACATGATTACTGCACCGCTGGTGATGCCCGAAGTTATCACGGGTCTGTCACTGCTGCTGCTGTTTGTGCATATGGCGGATCTGTTAGGCTGGCCAAAAGAGCGCGGCATGTTGACCGTGTGGATTGCCCACTCGACCTTCTGTGCGGCCTATGTGGCGGTAGTGGTGTCATCAAGACTGCGTGAGTTGGATATGTCGATTGAAGAGGCGGCTTTAGACTTAGGCGCAACGCCGCTTAAAACCTTCTTCCTTATCACAGTTCCTATGATTTCTCCGGCACTGGTGGCGGGTTGGTTACTGTCCTTTAGCTTGTCACTGGATGACTTAGTTATTGCGAGTTTTGCTTCGGGCCCTGGTGCGACAACCTTGCCCATGGTGGTGTTCTCCTCGGTGCGTTTAGGTGTATCACCTAAGATCAACGCCCTCGCAACACTTATCATTCTGTGCGTATCGTTAATTGCCTTCCTGTCATGGTATATGGCAAGACGCGCCGAGAAACGTGAGCGTATGCCGTTGAACTAGTTTAGCATTCAAGCTCCATCTAAATATGGCCTTAGTGGAAATACTCTTTGTGGTATCAACCCGCTAAGGCCATATTTTTAGTAATTTTTTACTAATCAATCCCCACCTTAGTTTATCTCTGTGCTTTGCCTTTAAAACCGAATTTAACAATTACTTAAGCTTTGTTTGAAATATCAAACATTGTGTAAAATATTGTGCTTTTATGGCTAGTGTTTCGATTTATGACAGTGTAGGATGGGACAGTTGTTTAAAATAATGAACATAAGAATTCAAAGGAACATCATGTCAGCTATACCTCACACTGGATCATATTATGCTGCATCGGCCAACGATAAGGTTGAACGTCCACGTTTACAGGAATCGATAGAAACCGATGTGTGTGTTATTGGCGCGGGTTATACCGGTCTATCTGCGGCGCTGCATTTACTCGAATCGGGTTTTCGTGTGGTGGTATTAGAAGCGGCTCGCATTGGTTGGGGCGCATCAGGCCGTAACGGTGGTCAAATTGTTAATAGCTACAGCCGAGACATTGATGTTATTGAGAAAACCGTGGGTAAAGACCAAGGTAAACTCTTTGGTCAAATGGCCTTCGAAGGCGGTCAAATCATCCGCGATCGTATTGCAAAATACAATATCGATTGCGATCTCAAAGACGGCGGCGTATTTGCCGCAATGAACGAAAAACAGATGGGGCATCTGCGCCATCAAAAACAACTGTGGGAAAGCCACGGTCATGTCGGTAAGCTCGAAATGCTCGATGCTAAGGGCATTCGCTCTGTGGTAAATACTGAGCGTTACGTCGGTGGTATGTTGGATAAAAGTGGTGGCCATATTCACCCGCTCAATTTAGCGTTAGGTGAGGCTCGTGCCGTTGAATCCCTCGGCGGTAAGATTTTTGAAGACTCAGCCGTGCTGCGCGTCGATGAAGGCGAAAGCCCTGTGGTACACACCGCCCAAGGCAGCGTTAAAGCCAAGTTTGTGGTCGTTGCAGGTAATGCCTATTTAGGCAAACTGATGCCAGAGCTGCAGGCCAAATCGATGCCATGCGGCACCCAAGTTATTACCACTGAACCATTAAGTGAAGACCTCGCCGCGAGTCTATTACCACAGGATTACTGTGTCGAAGACTGCAACTATCTACTCGATTACTTCCGATTATCCGGTGACAAGCGTCTGATTTACGGTGGCGGTGTGGTCTATGGCGCCCGCGATCCAGCGGACATCGAATCGCTGATTATCCCGAACATGCTTAAGACCTTCCCGCAACTCAAAGGCGTGAAGGTGGACTATGCCTGGACGGGTAACTTCTTGCTGACGCTATCTCGTCTGCCGCAGGTTGGCCGTATTGGTAAAAATATCTATTACTCACAGGGTTGTAGTGGTCATGGCGTGACCTATACCCACCTTGCTGGCAAGTTGATTGCCGAGATGCTTAATGGTCAAGCCACACGTTTTGATGCCTTTGCATCCTTGCCGCACTATCCGTTCCCGGGTGGTCATGCGCTGCGCGTACCTTTCAGCGCCATCGGTGCTTGGTATTACAGTTTACGGGACAAACTCGGGGTCTAGTCGACTCTAGTTTATTCACGTATTAGTTGGTTAACGTTTTTGGGGCCAAAGCGCCCCTTAGATGCGAGGAATTCCTTGTGTTACTTAAAGATCCGAGTCTGTTACGTCAGCAGTGTTATATCAATGGTCAGTGGTGTGATGCCCAAAACCAAGAAACGGTAGCCATTGCCAACCCTGCGACGGGTGAAATCATTGCCAGTGTCCCTGTTATGGGCGCAGCTGAAACCCAAGCGGCCATTAAAGCGGCTGAAGCGGCATTACCCGCTTGGCGCGCACTGACCGCAAAAGAGCGTGGCGCAAAATTAAAGCGTTGGTTTGAACTGCTTAACGAGCATAGCGACGATCTCGCACTGATGATGACCACTGAGCAGGGCAAACCTTTTGCCGAGGCGAAAGGCGAAGTGACTTATGCGGCCTCCTTTATTGAATGGTTTGCCGAAGAGGCGAAACGGGTTTACGGCGACACGATTCCAGGCCATCAGGGCGATAAACGTATTGTGGTGATTAAACAGCCTGTGGGTGTGACGGCGGCAATTACGCCGTGGAACTTCCCTGCGGCGATGATCACCCGTAAGGCTGCGCCAGCACTGGCTGCTGGCTGTACTATGGTGGTAAAACCTGCGCCGCAAACGCCATTCACGGCATTAGCATTAGCGGTACTTGCCGAACGTGCGGGCATTCCAGCGGGCGTATTTAGCGTGATTACCGGCGATGCTATCGCTATCGGTAATGAAATGTGCGCAAGCCCTGTGGTGCGTAAATTATCTTTCACGGGCTCGACTCAGGTCGGCATCAAGTTGATGGAGCAATGCGCGCCAACACTGAAAAAACTGTCACTGGAATTAGGTGGTAACGCGCCCTTTATCGTCTTCGATGATGCCAATATTGATGCAGCGGTTGAAGGTGCCATGATTGCCAAATATCGCAACGCGGGCCAAACCTGTGTGTGCGCCAACCGCATCTATGTGCAAGCGGGGGTTTACGATGAGTTTGCGACTAAGCTGAGCGCCGCCGTCGCCAAACTTAAGGTTGGTAAGGGGATTGATGAGGGCGTAACGACAGGACCTCTTATCAATGCCGCGGCGGTTGCTAAGGTGCAAAGTCATTTAAGCGATGCCATCGAGAAGGGCGCGACCGTGATTGCCGGCGGTAATCCCCATGCCCTTGGCGGTAACTTCTTTGAGCCAACGGTGCTGACCAATGTGGATAGCAGCATGCGTGTTGCCCGCGAAGAAACCTTTGGTCCGCTGGCGCCACTCTTCAAATTCACCGATGTGGATGATGTGATCCGCCAAGCTAACGACACTGAATTTGGTCTGGCGGCCTATTTCTATGGCCGTGATATTTCCCTCGTGTGGAAAGTCGCCGAAGCCTTGGAATACGGTATGGTCGGCGTCAACACTGGACTTATCTCGACCGAAGTCGCGCCCTTTGGCGGCATGAAGTCCTCGGGACTTGGCCGCGAAGGCTCAAAATTTGGTATCGAAGAATACCTCGAACTCAAATATATCTGCATGTCTGTTTAATAGGCCCCAAAGGCGAAGTAAGGATGACAAAATGACAACGACTAATGATTCATTAATGGCGCGCCGCCAGGCTGCAGTGGCTAACGGTGTAGGGCAGATTCACCCTATTTTTACCGCTAAAGCTGAAAACTCGACGGTGTGGGATGTTGAAGGCCGTGAATTTATCGATTTTGCCGGCGGTATTGCGGTGCTTAACACGGGGCATCTGCACGCCAAGGTAAAGGCTGCGGTTGCGGCGCAGCTTGAGGATTTCTCCCATACCTGTTTTATGGTGTTGGGTTATGAGAGCTATATCCAAGTGTGTGAAAAGCTTAACCAACTGGTGCCCGGTGATTTCGCTAAGAAGACGGCGCTGTTTACCAGTGGTTCAGAAGCGGTTGAAAACGCAGTTAAAGTGGCGCGTGCCTATACCAAACGTGCGGGTGTTATTGCCTTTACCTCGGGTTACCATGGCCGCACGATGGCGGCACTTGCCCTGACGGGTAAAGTCGCGCCCTACAGCAAAGGCATGGGGCTGATGTCGGCAAACGTCTACCGCGCCGAGTTCCCCTGTGAAATCCACGGCGTGAGCGATGATGATGCGATGGCATCGATTGAACGTATTTTTAAGAATGATGCCGAGCCAAGCGATATCGCCGCTATCATTCTTGAACCAGTGCAGGGCGAGGGCGGTTTCTACGCGGCATCTCCTGCCTTTATGAAACGCCTGCGTGAACTTTGCGATCGTGAAGGCATTATACTTATCGCCGATGAAGTGCAAACCGGCGCTGGCCGTACCGGCACCTTCTTCGCCATGGAGCAAATGGGTGTGAGCGCGGATATCACCACTTTCGCTAAATCGATCGCCGGTGGTTTCCCGCTATCGGGTATTACGGGTAAAGCACAAGTGATGGATGCCATTGGTCCTGGCGGTTTAGGTGGCACCTACGGCGGTAATCCACTCGCCTGCGCTGCAGCACTTGCGGTACTCGAAGTGTTTGAAGAAGAACAACTGCTAAATCGCGCTAACGCCATTGGCGAGCGTATTAAGGTTGCGCTAAATACCATGCAGGTAGAGCATTCGCAAATCGCCGATGTGCGCGGTTTAGGTGCGATGATCGCTATCGAGCTGATGGAAGACGGAAAGCCAGCGCCGCAGTACTGCGCGCAGATTTTGGCTGAAGCCCGAAACCGTGGATTGATCCTGTTATCCTGCGGTACCTACGGTAACGTGCTGCGTATTCTTGTACCGTTAACTGTGCCAGATGCGCAGTTAGATGCGGGCCTTGGTATTCTAAAAGCCAGCTTCGATGCGGTATTAAAAGGCTAACGCTTGGTTAACCAAGAGCAATAATTCCTTCTCTGTCTTTCTGAAAAACATAAAATCCCGCCTTAAGTGATGCTTAGGCGGGATTTTTTATTTCTCGAATTCAGCCTTAAACGAACTGAGTCAGCCAATTCTTTGTAAGAAAGTTAGCCTTTGATATCCATTAAAATCTTAAGTGCGTGTTCACGCTTTTGTTGATCGTATAAATCGTTAGTAAAGATAAATTCATCCACGCCAAGCTCGCTGACAATCATCTCTAAGCGATGCTTAATGGTCGTTGGGCCACCCATTACAGAGAGCCCAAGGAAATCGTTCACATAGGCTTCTTCCTGCGGACTACACAGACCATCCATGGATTCGACCGGCGGCTTAAGCCATAGCGCCTGACCACGAATAAGTGCGAGCACCCGCTGCTTAGAGCTTGTGCTTAGGAACAGTGCTTCCTCATCGGTATCGGCTGCTATTAGCGGTAGACCGAGCATCACATAAGGCTTATCGAGTACCTTGGATGGCTTAAAGTTCTTGCGGTAAATCTCGATAGCTTGAAATAAAAAGCGCGGCGCAAAGTGGCCGGCGAACACATAGGGTAGGCCGCGCTCGGCGGCAAGTTGGGCGCTAAAAAGGCTTGAGCCTAACAGCCAAATCGGCACATGGGAGTTTTCGCCCGGAATGGCACGAATAGGGCGGTGGCCATCATATTCACCTAACAGCGCTTGTAACTCACTCACTTCTTCGGGGAACTGTTCGGCGCGCTGCGGATCGCGGTTCAGTGCTCGGCTGGTGATTTGGTCACTCCCCGGCGCGCGGCCAAGTCCTAAATCGATACGGCCAGGATAGAGACTCTCAAGTGTGCCAAACTGCTCGGCCACCACTAAGGGCGGATGATTGGGCAGCATAATGCCACCTGCGCCAACACGAATGTTGTTTGTGTTTTCAGCAACATAACCAATAAGTACCGAGGTCGCCGCGCTAGCAATGCCCGGCATATTGTGGTGCTCGGCAAACCAGAAACGATTAAATCCCAGTTGGTCGGCCACTTTGGCATATTGCAGACTGCTGCGCAGGGTTTCGCCGACACTGGCGCCAAGGCGCATCGGCGCAAGTTCTAATAGCGAAAAGGGAATATTGGCGAGCACGGATGGACTTGATGAATCGTGGGCGCTGGAATGGGGCATGTTGACCTCTAATACACAAATGCAGTTATAGACCTAGGATATGGCGGCAAATATCCGAGTTACAAGCTTAAGTGTTATCTATGTGGTTTTAGGGAGTGGAACTGACAATCCTGTTTTAAATCGATTCAGTTTTTCAGGGGAACAAGGACAGTTGAAACAGACAGATAAAAAATTGCCGCAGGTTTCCCCGCGGCAATCTTAGAAGGTTATAGCTATTTAACGGCCAAATGTATTAGGCGCCCGCTAATGCCTTATCATCGCTATTGTTGTGCGCGTGGTGAGTCTCGGTTAAACGGCTCATCAGCGGCAATACCGCAAGGGCAATCACAGTACAGACCACAGCCGCGATACCTAGGTTATTAAACAGCGAGGTATAAATTGGCAGGGTTTGCAGTGGGTCGACGATATCCTCTGGCACACTGGCAAAGTTTGCCACCACGCCGCCTAAATATTGGGAAATACCCGAGGCCACAAAGTACGCGCCCATCATAAAGCCGCCCATGCGCGCAGGCACGTAGCGGGCGATCATCGCAAGGCCCAAGCCACTCACTAACAGCTCCCCAAGTGAATAGGAGGCGTAACCCCAAATCATCACCCAAGAAGAGGTTTTACCTTCAACGGCAAATTGCCCTGCAAAGCCATAAATAAAGAAGCCGATGGCAACAACCGCAAAGCCTAGGGCAAATTTTGCCGCAATCGAGAAGTCCTTATTATGGCGACCCGCCCAAGCATAACTCCATGCCAGAACGGGGCTTAATACCATGATCCACAGCGGGTTAAGGGCTTGGAACTGCGCCGGAGACCAAGTCCATAAATGGGTGCCAAAGACTTGGAAATCCCAATCGACGTTACGCAGGGCAAACAGCGCCAGCGAGGTCGACATTTGTTGGTAGAAGATAAAAAAGAAAACGGTTTGTACCGTTAGCACTAATGCGGCAATTAATCCGGCACGTTCGCTGGTCTCGCTGGTGCGGATAAGGTGGGCAAAAATCCCTAGTACTGCAATACCGGCTGCGTAAACGAATACGCGGGCAACATCTTCATATTCAAGGATAATGGCGGATGCAGCAACCGAAAGTAGCGCTAAAAACAGCACAATCGCCAGATTCTTTTTATTCACTGGACGGGTATCTGGCTCTGAGCCGTATTGGCTTAGGCTTTTGCACATTAAGGCATAGTTAGCCAGACCGACGATTAGACCCACACAGCAGACCGCAAAGGCCGCGTGCCAGCCAAATTCATTGCCGTATTGCTCGTTAACATAGTCCTTAATCCAAGGGGTTAACAGCATCGAGAAGGTCGAACCGACGTTTACCGCCATGTAGTAAATGGTGAAGGCACTGTCGATTTTCGAGTCATCACCCTCGTAGATTTTACGGACTAAGTTACCTGCATTGGGTTTAAACAGGCCGTTACCGACAACAATCACCCCAAGGGCTGAGAACATAAACCAGGTGTTCTCGGTCGGCACCGTCATTAGGGCGTAGCCCACGGATAAAATGCCTGCGCCCAAAAGCATAGTGCGCTTAGTGCCGAGGATTTTATCGCCGACCCAACCGCCGATGGCTGGGGAGACATAAATAAGCGCCGAACAGGCACTCCAGACGAGGTTGGCACGGGAGTCATCAAAGCCTAAGCGCTGCACCATAAAGTAGACGATCAGCGCCTGCATGCCGTAATAACCAAAGCGTTCCCACAATTCGATAAGCGACACTGTCATAAAGGAATGTGTCTTGCTTACCTGTTTGGTAAGAGTCATAGAGCTTGCTTCCAGATTGTTATTGTAGATTTAAGGCGATGAGTATATGACGAGTAAAAAAAACAAACCAACGAGATGAAGGGTTGGAAAGGACTTTGTTACAAATTAATTGGTTGAATTAATCTCAAGTTAATCTTTATGGATTTGGTCTCTGCGGCATTCCACAGATCTCACTCGGTACCTCCTAGGAATCTTCGCCCCTTTAATGGTTTATTTGAGCAAATGTCGGGCAAAGGTTTTACTTGGTTGTAACAATTCTTTATCCTGTTTGTTAGCAAACCAAGGGCAGGATGCTACTTTATAAGTTACGGTTGTTGCTACAAAAATGAATGAGATCAAAATCATTGGACGTTTGTCCTACTTTCGGGAGCCGACTTGATGAAGCATTTGTCCATCAGTACAAAGTTGTTGTGGATTACCTCCGCCTTATTCCTTTCTATCGTTGCTATTTTGTCGGTAAGCCTTTGGTGGGCGTTGTCGGATCAAAATGTACAATTATCTTCTCAGGTTCAAGATACCTTGCAGGAAGAAACTCGCGCTAAACTCGAGGCCCGTGCGGGGGAATATGGTGAGATGGTGGCGGGCTTTATTAATGAGGCCTATCGCATCCCATACTCCTTTGCGGGCATGCTCGAAACCACCGCCGAAGAATCCCCATTAACCCGTGAGCGTGTTGAAATTGCTGTAGCAGCAGTACTAAAGAAAAACGCCCAGACCTCCTCTATGTACGCGCAATTTGAAGCAAATGGTTACGATGGTTTAGACAATGAGTTTGTTGGTCAGTCGACTACCCACAGCGTTAATAGCTCAGGCACGTTGGAAGTGTATTACACTCGTAACGATGATGGCTCTGTTGAACATCATCAAGTTGATGATTCTGCAGAAAAATATGTTGCGACCTTAAATGAATTTGGCCTCCGTGAAGCCGAGTGGTACCTCTGCGCAAAAGACACCAAAAAGCCCTGTTTGATGGAGCCTTATCTCTATGAAATCAGTCCTGGCAATACCGCGTTAATGACCTCACTGACAGTACCTGTGCTTAAAAACAAGCAGTTTGTCGGTGTGGTAGGGGTCGATGTGAATTTGCCCGTATTTCAAACCATGATTGATAAACTCTCTAAGAGCCTCTATGGCGGTCAAGCTAAGGTCACCTTGCTGAGTGCTAAGGGCTTAGTGGTTGCGGCGAGCCACTACGCGAAAAAGGCAAGACCCTTATCAGAGTCAATCGATGGCAACTTAGCAACACAGTTGATTTCATTGCATAAAAATGCCCAGTATCTTGTTAATGATAGCGAGATCATTGTGGCATACCCCATTAATATTCCCCTTGCTAATGCGCAGTGGTCCTTGGTTATCCAAGTGCCCAAGACTGAAGCTTTTAAGAGCTCAATAGAGCTTGATAATAAAATGCACCAAATGGCCAGCTCCCTTGGCAGCCTATTGCTGATTGTGGGTCTAGTGGTTGCCGTAGTGGCAGTGGTTACGATAAGCCTTGTTATTCGTAGTATTATTAAACCCTTAAGAATGATCCAAGGCAGAGTAGAGCACTTAGCCAGTGCCGAGGGCGATTTAACCCAATCCATCGAAGTGGAATCCCATGCAGAGCTAATTGCCCTAGGCCATGGCTTTAACTCTTTTATTTATAAGCTAAAGGATCTGATTTCTGAGCTTAAGTCCCTCGCTGGACGCACTCAGACTGAGAGTGTGTCTTCGGCGCACATTGCCGAGCTGACCCGTGACAGTGTGCATCGCCAATATGGTGAGATTGAAAGCGTAGTAACCGCAGTTAATCAGATGAGTGCAACAGCCCTTGAAGTGGCCAAGGCATCGGAGCAGACGGCGTCTGAAACCGAGGCAATTTCCCGAAATGTTCACTTAAGTGAAGAAAGCCTCACTAAGGCTATGGACTATGTGACTACCATGTCTGAGGAGTCTATGCAGGCAAAAGTGGCCGTGGGCAAGGTGGCGGAGAGTAGCACTAATATCAGCCGTATTTTAGAAGTTATTAGTTCTATCGCTGCGCAAACCAATCTACTGGCACTTAATGCGGCAATTGAGGCGGCTCGCGCCGGTGAGCAGGGGCGGGGTTTTGCCGTTGTGGCCGATGAGGTGAGGGCGCTTGCCTCTAAAACCCAAAGTTCGACCGACGATATTAGCGTACTCATTGATGCGTTGCAGAAGGAGGTCGATAGCGCCTCGGACATCATTGATAAAGGAGCAGAGCGGGCGCAAATGGCCGTGACGCAAACTGAACAAGCACTCACATCGTTAAATGCCATGGTGAGTCAAATTGAGGAAATATCGAGTCAAATCACCCATATTGCAGCCGCAGCCGAAGAGCAAAGTGCGGTGACCGAAGAGGTAAATCGTAACATTACCGGGATTTCTGATTCAGCTTCTGAGCTTGCTCGTCTTGCGGGAGAAGCGCAGCAAAGTAGTGAAGTATTGGCGGATTTAGTGAAGCAACAGGAAACGCAACTAAATAAACTAAAAACCTAAGTTTGACCTGTTCGTCAGGATGTTTGATGGCAGAATTTGAAAATAACGGAAGAAAATTTTACCGCCCAAATGAATCTATAAGATAGCGTGAAAATGCCACAATTATGGAGAATCTTAGTTTCTAACATCTTAAGTTAAGCTAATAAAATCTCAATAAAAAGCCCAAGTATGCCCTTGGGCTTTTTTGTTTTTAGTGGCAATTTGAAAATCGATTTCAAACAGTCTATATTCCTAAGATCCACAGCCTGACTGGCTTGGAATGGTGTGCGTCAAAAAATAGTTGGCCTAAATGTTGCTCCTAATTCTATGAAGGCAGTTGCCATCACGTTCGACGTGATAGACACCGTAGTCAGAAGGGGTAAATTATGTTTAAGACCTATGAAGTAAACACTAAACAGAATCATCCTGGATTTTATATCAATGCGTTTGGCGTCCAATTTTATTGTGACGAATGCAGCTGGAAGGGAGAAACCAGCGAATTAGCAAAAACCAAGCAATACAATCTGAGTTGTTGCCCGCTATGTGATAATCCAGATGTCCGTGTTGATGTGTGAGATTCAATTACACTATTTGGCTTAAGTGTCGTTAACGATGTTACCGAATAACCATAGGGAAAGTGGACAAGCATCAGCAATCGCAAGTGATGACTAACATCATATTGGTGATGATTGCAGTTGAGCGTGCAGCAATGTGTCGCAGAAACTGATTCACCTGTCGCTTTATGCTAGGTTCAACCCGTCCCCTGTAATGGCGACGGGTTTTTTAATGCCGACAAAGTCCTTTGCAACCTAAGGCAAAACTGGCTTCTGCTTTTAGGGTTAACTTATTCATTTGTCTTTGGAATATTTGCATCTTTCCTACAATCACCTCCCTGTATTTTTTATCGTTTTTTTGGATTACCGCTAAGCCCTATTTTGGGGGCTTTCTTTACGCGTTTCTAACGGAGATGTGCAACACATCGCTTCACTTTTGAGACACATGTTAATGAAAGATTAATTAACAATGGTTAATAAATCAGTGGGTTAACTTGTGGCTTGTAACTTGCTTTGCCTCCTTTGATATAAACGAAGGTTCAATTGCCAAGTGGTTCGGGCAGAGGAGCTTTCTTTTTTTGCTGAGATGAGGAGCATGTTATGAAACGCAATCTATTGTTTCGAACCGCTCTGCTCTTGGCCTGCGCATTATCTGTGTTTAGCGTGCAGGCTGTGACGCAAGATAAGGTCGAACTGGATGGGAATGTTGTACAGGATCAGAATCCACAACTTGATGATTGGAGCAACATTAACTTGGGTATCAGTGGGGCGAGTGTTGTCACTGGTGTATATGATGATTTACCGCCAAAAACCATCTTTTGGAAAGGGGGCTCAAAGGATACCTCGGATGTAACTGAGTGGTGGTATAGGGATGGTTCTGTACCCGATAAGGATGATATACGTAATGGGTATGCTGCGGCCTATTTTATTGAAAATGGTGATACGCCAACCAGTAAAGATTTAGTGTTTTACTTTGGTGCCGAGCGTTATGCCAATAATGGTGATGCCATTATGGGTTTCTGGTTTTTCCAAGACAAAGTGGGGACTGATGGAAATAACCGTTTTACCGGCGAGCATAAAGAGAACGACCTCTTTATCATTATGGAATACCCTCAAGACTCCAACTCGTTGCCCTTTGTGCAGGTGATGCGTTGGGTTAATTCGGGGGGCGATGTTTCTAATAATCTGGAAATACTCTACCAATCTACTGAGCTATTTGGCGCAAAATGTGGCTCTATTGGGGACTTGAATAGGATTGCCTGTGCAATCACTAATGAGGAAGAAATTCCCGCAGGCCCAGCCAATGGACTCTGGCCCTATGAGAATAAAGACGGTATTCCAAATGTGTATCCCCATGAGTCCTTTTTCGAAGGTCGACTCAATGTGTCTAAAGCCTTTGAAGATGCAGGTATTACTGAAATACCCTGTTTCAGTAGCTTTATGATTGAAACCCGCTCGTCCCGCTCAGAAACCGCGCAGCTGAAGGACTTTGTGTCTGGCGAATTCCCACTCTGTAGCATTGCCATCACGAAAACCTGTTCGGTAACCGAGCTGACAGCGCAGAACGCCTTTAAAGTCGATTACACCTTGAATTTGACCAATACCGGTGTCGGTAGCATCGATTCCTCTGAGTCAATCAGCATCAAGGATACCCCAAGTAATGCCACTGAATTTGACATTACTCAGGCGGTGAGTTCCTTTGCGAACGGTGCCGATGGTTGGGCGCCTAACGAAATGCTGACTTACTCTGGTAGCTATACATCCAGCGTGAATGGGGGGGCGAATACAGTTGAGGCCAGTGTGAGCTTTGGATCATCCAGCATCAGCGCCGATCCTTACACCATCGCCTGTGATTCATTGGCCTTGAGTCCGATGCTGAGCATTGCGAAAAACTGTAGTGTTTCCTTGGAGGAATCCGGTGGGCTCGTGGTGCTGAAAAAAGACTACGATATTACCGTGTGTAATACCGGTGAAGCCCCGCTCGATGTTAACTTGACCGACACGGCCGATACCGCATTGGCGGCATCCTTTGACTTGGATATTCCAAAACAATGTCTAACCGATGATGACTGTGGTGACGGTTATAGCTGTGACAATGTTTCTTTAATGTGTAAAAACAATGATGGGGATATTGAAGGCAAATTCGGTGGTGATGTCTGCGTAGTGACGCAAAGCAGTTTCTATCCTAGCGCATTACCTAGCGGCACTGCGGGTACCTTAACCAATACCGCAACGGCTAAGGCGACATCGCCAGTCGTCGATACGGGGGATTTGGCAACTGTGGGTAACTCCGCAACCGCCAATTGCGATCTTTGCCCTCTACCCGTTCCACCGAGTGAAT
This sequence comes from Shewanella acanthi, assembly GCF_019457475.1. Lineage (NCBI taxonomy): Bacteria > Pseudomonadati > Pseudomonadota > Gammaproteobacteria > Alteromonadales > Shewanellaceae > Shewanella > Shewanella acanthi. Next base: position 3,025,950 of record NZ_CP080413.1, on the reverse strand, counting down.
AATGATGGGTAATGGTGACTCCCAGCTATCAAAAGCTGACGAGTGACAAACAAAAAAGAGCCGTTACTGAAGTTTGAGTAACGGCTCTTCTTATCTATTTATTTATCGAGTCATTTAACTATCTATTCTTGCCTTTACCACCCGTGTTAGTACTGGTGTCGGTAGAACCTGAACTACTTCCAGAACCTGCATCAGGGCTAATGGTGACAGTTGCGGTTGAAGTCATTGAACCATCGGTGATGCTGTAGCTAAAGCTATCGCTTCCCTTAAAGCGTTTTGCTGGCGTGTAGGTCAAAGTGTTATCGGCATTGACTGTAACTTTGCCATATTGGCCTTGGGTCGCTCCGCTGATCAAAAGCTGGTCACCGTCAGGGTCTGTGTCATTAGCCAGCACATTGAGCACAGTCGCTAGGCTAATGCCCGCAAAACTATCATTTATGGCAATCGGTGCAGTATTGTTGCTGGTGGATTTAAGTGCCACATTGCCCGCAACCGATAATTGCTGATTGGTGGTTGAGCGAGTGCCAACCACTTGCCAAGTGTCACTACCATTACTTGCTATCCCTTCGAGTGATAACGTCAGGTGAGTACTCGTTTGTGGTGCAAGACTCAGGCTATTTTGGCTTAAGTTGACCGATAACCCAGTACCTGATTGCGCAGTAAAATCATATACCGCATCGGCACAGCCACTGCTGTCGTTATTGGTTAGCAGTAGATCGACGTTAGATTGCTGGCCTTGCTGTAACTCAGTGATCGCCGTTTGGATGCTTAAGCTGCTGTTTGCGCTCACGCAGGTATTGCCCGTTAGGCTGACGTCCAGTGTTACAGAGCTTGCATCGGATGAAATAACTTCTAAACGTACACCCTGCTGCTCGAACACTTGACCAGGGGCTAAGCTGATATCGTCCCAATCGTAGCTTGTGCTGTTTGGCGTCGGGTCTAACAGATAGCTACTCGCAGCATTGTTAGTGGCGCCTTCACGCAGACGAACACCGCCGAGCATCGCCGTTGCTTCGGTCGCTAATGAGCTATCAAATCCAAGGGCTTGACGATATTCGATGTAATAAAACTGCGCGTTACCTTGGGCATCTTTGCCGTTAGGGATCTTTAGCAGGTGTGGAAAATTCCCCTCAGCTTCTAACGCCGACAAAACAACACGGCTATCGGTTCCTAGGGTGTTGATTTGATCGCCCGCAATCCAACCTAATTGCTCCTTATGGAAGGCATTAAAGTGCTTAGGCGTATTAGTGCCGCTCATGGCGCTAAGATAATCGCCATACTCAGAAACCACACATTGGCTAGTTTCGGCAGTTGTTACATTGCCACAGTCTTTTTTGTTCGCGTGGTATAAGCCCAAGTTATGGCCTAACTCGTGGTTGATGGTTGAGAGCTGGACTCTTTTGATCCAGCTGCGTTTACCAGCCACATTGGCTTTACCTGACCAAGTGCATTTGGGGTGTGTTGGGATGAGGTACATCAGGTGAGCGTAATTATCGAGATTAAAGCCTCGAGCGTTAAGTTCGGCATCGGCTGCGGCTGCAATAGCGTCGGTGTCACACACTGAAACATCAACATCGACTGTAATTGGGCTGGTGGTATCACCCGAGAGGGACATCGCGCCATAGGAGTTCTCTGCAAAAAATGCAGCAGATTGATTGAATAGCAGATCTTCGATGGCAGTTTCAGTCATACGGACAATTGGGTTAATGGCAAAGTTTACCTCTGCCACTAAGAGGGTACGGTTGCCGCTGATGGGAGTAATGATGCTATTTGCCGTTTGGACTGCAGTGGTTTGCCCACTGGTTTGCAGCAGGCTGATATTGCTGTCCTCAACCTGTAATTGCTTGCCATAGGCTTTGCCAAACACTCGTACGCTTTGACCTGGTTTCGCCCACGTTGGCAGACTTTTGAAACTCAGCTCATGTACCTGACCTTGGTTATCATGCAGTTTGAACTGTTCTGTGGCGTTTTGTTGAAAATCTTCGACATCCAGCCTTAATTCACCTTCAACAGTGTGAAGCTTTTCTGGGCTGGATCCAGCGGCTAGTAATGGCGTTGTGAGGAACAAACTGCTTAGCAGGACAAGGGCGGAATGTTTCATTGTCTATCTCTTCACATTGAGGCCTAACTTGCTGGTTGCTGTACCGCAAAACCACCTTAAGTGTTGGCGTTCAAAAAGCGTAAATCTGGTATGTCTGGAGTAGGTCCATTTCGCCATTTCATGACCCAGGTCACATTTAACCTTGCCTAGAGACTTTTATCTGCTTGGCGAGGGGATTCTAGGGGAGGGGGAAATGAATGTATATAGTTAAAAAGCCAGTAAATATGCGGGTTTTAGCTCATTGCGTTGAAATGAAAGACTTTATTTTGATTAAAAAATGTACTGGTTATACCAGATTGTTTTTTGACTGTTTTTCATCCATTTACCAGTTAGTCGTAGGGCTAAACTGCTTTTAAAAACAGAAACAGCCGGTTATTAACCGAAGTCAAATAAAAACAGCAATGTCGGTTTTTTGGCGGTTTTTTTTGACTGTTTCTATAAGTCGTAAATTCATTCCTTCAAGTTCACTCTTCCAACTCCTTCGACTCGATAACTCACAATTACTTTTATCTATACCTATAAAGGGTTACTAAGGTTGACAAGTGGTTCAATTTCATACTTTGAGATTGATTAGGGCACCAATGGATGGTCAACAATTGACTTGTCATTTTTAGAAACAATGTAATTACATTTTGCTGGTTTTTTTATTCGGGCGTCTATACTGATTTCTAGCAGAAAGCAGCTTTTAGGAGCGATGAAAGGCGTTTTAGGTAGCGTTTTTGATGTCTTTCAAGTTGTTCTTGGCTTGGGCGTACCCTTGGGATACTAAGATATGAAAAAGAATTATCTCGTCAATACACTCATCTCTATATTTCACCATGTTGCTGTAAATAAAGTTTTTTCTCGATTTATTACATCCTCCAAAAGCGTATCCCGAGCTTTTACTATTAGGGGCTTTCTCTCGAAAAAGGGATTAACAGCGGCAGGCTTGTTATTACTCTCCATGGGTGCCAATGCCGAAGTGACTATTCAAGATAGTCTTGCGACTACTTGTACTGTTGCTGCGGGCAGTTACACCGATGATGGTCTGAACTGTGTCATTTTATCTAGTGATATTGCTGCCGATTTGAGTAATGGTACCAGTGTCACAGTGACCAGTGTGGGCAACGGTGGGGCGGTAGTCGGTAGCATTCTACTTGATGGCAGTATTGATAAAGTTGGAGGGGGGACTGCCACTCTCACGCTAAAAGCGGCTAATCGGGTGAGAGTCAATGGCGCTATTACTTCAAATGCGGGTAATCCATTAAATATTATCCTGTGGAGTGATACTGACAATACCAATGATGGTGGGGTTTCATTAGGCGATCTCGCTCAAACGACCTTAACTACCCAAGGGGGACACCTTTGGGTTGGGGGCTCTAATTCTAATGGTGGAACGAGTACTTGGAACGGCCTAACGGTTGGTAATGGTCCATCGGTTGGGAGCCTAACGAATAACTACAACGCGATTGATTTTGTTAATACCATTATTAATACCGCCGGCGGGGATGTGCTCCTTTGGGCGGGCGTTGGCTATACCACTGGAGGTGGTATCAGTGGTATCGCGGTTTTTGCTGCCAACACCAATGAGATTAATACAGGCACCGGTGATATTACCCTTATCGCCGATAACATTACTCGCTATGACCTTGGCACCACACCACTGGTACTGACATCAACTGGGCATTTTACCCTAGTTCCGAATACACCAACAAAAGACATTGCATGGCAACATGATGAGAATGGCAGCGGTACGATTCAATTTAACAGCGCCCAATACAGCTATGTTAAATTTGCTTCAGATTTTCGAACCTTAACTGGCGTTACTCTTGGGGATTACACCGGTATGTCCGGGGTGACTCTGGGTTATCAAGGTGTAGTCACGCTGAATGACAGTATTTCAGCTAATGGCCCTATTTCGGTATATGGGGGCCGTGTCGATCAACTTTCAACGGCACCTATTACCGCCACTAATGGCGATATTATTTTGGATTCCGATACAGGTGCTGATTTGGCGATGGGTGCTGTGGTCATGACAATCAATGGCGCTATTACCACTAATACTTCGGGCAATATTACGCTTGTTTCTCGAACACCAAGCAATGTAAACCTTAATGCCATGAGCTTTGCTGGAGCCTCAGTCAATTCAGCTGGTACGCTCACGGTATCAAATGCGCGTTCAGCGACTGGGGGGAGCCGAGGTTTAAATCTTTTGACCTCTAGCTATACGGCAGTTGGTGATATTTTATTCGATGGTTCATCTGGTCTTAGTGGCGTCTTTGATATCAACCTTTCCGATAGTACGGTTACCAGTACAAACGGTAATATCACCTTTATCGCCGAAGGCGTCGAAGGGGGGGATGTTTTTGCTATTCAAGCGACAAACGTCGTTACTGCCAATAATGGCAATATTACCTTTAGGGCCGATCGTTTCAGCGTGAGTAACAATACCAGTACAGCTATCACGACCACAGGTGCCTTTATTGTTGAGCCTACTCACGACTCCTTCGATTTCTCCCCAACGAACCTGTTTACTTGGAGCGGCAGCCTAGGCACTGGTACTAGCTCGGCTGATTTCATCTTAACCGATACTTTAAACAACGTCGTCATTAAAAATATCGCCAGTCTTGGCGGCCTAGTGCTCGGTAAGAGTACCAATACCAGCGGTATCACTGTGGCGGGAGCTACAAGTCTTGCGGGCCCTGTGTCGATTTATTCGGGCGGGATTAATCTCAATGCCGCAGTAAATACCACCGCGGGGGGGATTAATGGCGATATTTTGCTGAAGTCAACCCGAGATATAAGCAATGTTAATGGCACTATTTCCACCAGTGGCGGTGACGTGGTGTTTTGGGCCGATTCAAATGGTGATGACGATGGGCTAATTAGTGTCGGGAATATCAGCACCGCTGGTGGTCATATCTGGTTGGGTGGTGGGGCTGGCTCTACCACTTGGAATGGCCTTACCGTGGGCGATGGCTACGCCGTGTCAAAAACCAATAATGCGGCGATTATTTTCGGTGGTGGCGGGGCTGTAACCCATGATACGGGGGGCGGTGATTATTATGCTGCAGGACGAAATGCCGCCACAGCAAATCACAGTTTAGACCACGGTATTTGGGTTCGTTCAGGATCTCAGATAAATACTGGAGCTGGTGATGCCATACTCATTGGTGATATTAACTCGGCCAGTAATTTAGGTTACGTTGCAGGGTTGGGGATTGACCTTGGCAGCACTATCACGACCACCAGTGGTACGATTGATATCACAGGTTCATTAACGTCAGTGGGGACTGTCACTAATAAGCAGGGGATTTGGATTGGCCTGCAGATGAACAATAGTACTAGTCCTAAGGGGCAACTGACCACCACTAGCGGTGATGTGTTGCTTACCGCGGTTAACGGTGATATTCACTTTGACCCAGCAATCGCAACGACGACAACTGGACTGTTATCTTTAGATACCAACACCGCCCTGACAATCGGCAATACCATCAATACCGCAGGAGCTTTTAGTGCAACCGGCGACACCATTAGTCAAACGGCATCAGTGACAGCAGGAGATGGTGTTACTTACAACAGCACGAATCTTACCTATGATGCCCAAGATGCCATTACCGTGTCTGCCGCTGTCGATGGCGGTAGCGGTGATATCAGCATCACCAGCCAGACGGGCGATATTGTGGTTGGCGCAAATCTCACCACAAGCTCCACTTCAGCAACGGCGATTACCTTAAATGCAGGGGATACTGCGGTCGCGGGGACTGGTACAGGTGGCGATGTGCTGCTTCAGTCGGGGGTTTACACCACAGGCAGTGGCGGCAACATTAATATTTACACCGGCACGGTTGCTGATTCTACTGGTGTAAGCGATTTAGCCAGCGGCGATAATGGTGCTTCCTATTACAACTCCGATGGCACAAATTTAACTCTGATCGCGAATATCAATGCCGTTTATCGGGATGCGACATTACCTATTACAAACGCACTCACTTTTGATGGTATCAATGATTATATTCCATTAGGTGGCACGGGTTGGAACACGACGAATGTGATTAGCAGTGCAGTCACTCTTGAGGCATGGGTTAAGTTTGACTCAAATGTAAATAGTGAAATTATCACCCGTCACAACAGTTCAACCGCTACCCGAGATGTCATGTGGGGGCTGCGTTACCGAAATAATAAAGTGGTGTTGCACGTGTCCGATGGCACCAACTCCTATCGCTGTGAGCCTGATACCGATCCTGCTGCCGATGGTCAATGGCACCATTTAGCAGGGGTCTATGAGAGAAATGTTGGGATTACCATTTACATCGACGGCGTTGCTGAGGTCATTGATACTGCGACAATGTGTTTTTCTATCGGCACAGGTCTCGCTCTCACCATAGGCAATACCGGCCCCAACATCATGATTGGGAAATATTACAACAACACGAACTACTTTAAAGGTCAGCTTGATGAAATAAGAGTGTGGAATATCGTTCGTACCGAGCAAGAAATACGTGACAATATGTTGCGTACTTTGCCAACGCCGACAGCTCAGTCAGGGTTAGTGACTTATTATCAATTTGATTCAGCCAGTGGAACAACCCTCGCGGATGTGAGTGGTAATGGTCATGATGGCACGCTCACCAATATGACAGGGACAGAATGGGTTAAATCTTCAGCCTTTAATACTTGGCTAGGTTATACCTCGGATTGGACAGACGCCAATAACTGGTCTCTTCAATCTGTACCTGTTGCCACTGATAACGTGGGGATTACCAGCAAAATGGCGGTGATGCCAGATATTGTGGGTAATCCGACGGTGAATCATTTCGGGATTAGCAGCACTTCATCTCCAACCTTGTCAACGGCGATGGGGGTGACGGGCAACTTCTTCTTAACCCCGAATCTTGACTTAAATGGTCAGACGATTGATTTAGGCTCGACGGGTTACCTCTTTGAGCAGGCAGGGATTATTTCCGACTCCCTTGGCACTGGCGAAATAACGACCACACGCTTGCTGAGTAATATCAGTGCTCAAAACGTCGCAGGTTTAGGCGCGATTTTGACCACCGCCGCCGATATGGGCTCAACCACAGTGAGCCGCAGTCATGGTGTGGGGTTTGCGGGTATAGGGATTAAGCGGGTCTACGATATTACCCCCACCAACGACACTGGCCTGAATGGTACTTTAGTGTTCCATTATGATGACAGTGAACTTAATGGGCTCACAGAAGCGGACCTATTGCTTTATAAGTCATCGGATAACGGTACGTCTTGGGCTAAGCAAAGCGCGGCCCTTAACACCAGTCTTAATACCTTAACCTTGTCAGGCATCAATAGTTTTTCAACTTGGACTGCAGCGCTTGATAGCATAGATACCGATGGCGATGGCGTGCCCGATGTTATCGACCCCGATGACGACAACGACGGCTTAAGTGATACCGACGAAGTCACCTATGGCACTAATCCACTGCTGACGGATACTGACGGCGATGGTATTTCCGATGGCGATGAAATCGCCAATGGTAGCGATCCCCTCAATGCTCCGCCAGTGATTGCGCAATCTGCGCCGCTCACCGTGACGATTGATGAGGATGAGTCGCCTATTGCTTGGGTTGCCCCGAGTGTTACCGCCGTTGATTTAAACAGTGGTGACACCCTTACTTGGAGTCTGGAAACCGATGGCCTGCATGGTACTGCTACGGTAAGTGGCACGGGATCGAGCCCAAGCGTGTTGACCTATACACCAGATGCTGACTTTTATGGTGTTGATTACTTCAAGATTAAAGTCACTGACGGCATCGAAACCGATTACCTGTTAATTAAAGTCATTGTTAATGCTCAGCCAGAAGCGGGCGATCCGAATGCCGGCGGCTCAAGTGCTATCAATAATTTTATTCCCTACACCGTGGGCGGTCAGGTGGTGTACGACCATGAAAGCTCAAGCGATCCCACCAATGGCGGCGCGGCGGTGCAGCCATCGGCTATCGATATTGCTTCTTGCTCAGCCGATGGTGCAAGCCCCGGTGCTATGCCCAGTACTTGGATTAAGTACGAGGATACCGATACCAATCTTGCTACCACCAATGATGCGTATCTCGTGCTGAGGATGCGTCTCGATGCTAACCCATCGGAGAGTGGTCGTAATGGTCCTGGCCTACAAAGTGCCCACTGGGATTTCTTGATTGATATCGATAACGACGGTACTAATGACTACATTATCGATATCGACGGCACCTATGCGTCCAGTAAGCTCGATAGGGTCTGGCTCTACCAAGACACCAACAGCAATTATCTGATTGATGATGGTGCGGCGGTGAAAGATTATATTGCCGCGGGCTCTAATGCGACTGCTGCCGATAAGGCGCTATCCGCTGTTACCGTGACCGAAGATACCTCAGTGATTTGCGGTAAGAGTCACGATTTTTACCTCGATGTACGCATCCCTGTGGATGACTTCCCAGACTCCTTCGCCAACTACGATGCCAATGTTGGCATTGGGGTGTTCTATTCCTCTTCTGCGTCTAACACAGACCCACTGCAAAAAGACTGGCAGGGTTTCCGTGATGTGCCGCCCGATACCTTTGAGGCGGTGAATGGTGGCTTTGCAGCCCCTGTAGGGTCTATCGCGGGCACCGTATTTGTCGATGATAATGGCGATGATACCTATCAAGTCGGCACTGAATCGGCTTTCAGTTCTCAATCGGTTGAGATCTTCACCGAAGCCGGTGTGCTGCTGACTTCTGGCGTGGATTACACCTTTGTTGATAACGGCGACAGTTACAGTGTGACGGGACTTGCCGCGGGGAACTATCGCATCCGCAATGCGTTGGCCTCGGGTTATACGCAAACCACTAAAAATGTCACTGTGATTGGTGCATCGACCGCTGCCATTGATATTCCAGTACGAGTGGTTTCTCACATCACCGTCTTTACCTTCGATGACCTCGACGGCGATGGGGTTTTCGATACGGGTGAACCCAGCCTTGATGGTGTGGCCATTAATCTTGATGGCGGCAGTGCGGGCACGACCAGTGGCGGTGGTTTGTTGTCCCTTGATTTCACATCGAGTAGCAGCGGTGTTTACACTATCTCTAATGTGGGTTACCCCTCGGGCTATATTCCCAGCTCAGCGGTCAATGTCACTGTCAATTACACCAGTGGCAGTAATCTCTCGGTGAGTTTTGGTTTGGTTGCCGAAGGTGAAATACGCGGAGTGGTCTACTACGACAAGGATGGTGACGGCGCTAAAGATGGCTCCGAGTCGGGTTTATCCGGTGTAACCGTGACGGTGACCGACGAGTCCAGTGCCGTGGTGGGAAGTACCACTACGGCAAGTGATGGCAGTTACAGTGTTACCGGTCTTGTCGCCAACACCCGTTACTATGTGACCGAAACCAACCCTGCGGGCTATGTCAGTAGCACCAGCGATATGTTGCCCGCCTCCTTCGCCTCAGGTGGTAGCGCGATAGTGAATTTTGGTGACCTCGGAGCAGGGAGTCTTTCAGGGTTTGTGTTCAGTGATGATAACGGCAACGGCCGCTCCGATGATGGTGAGCAAGGCCTGCAATATGTGGTTATCACCATTTACAACCAAGGCAGCAGTGCGGTATTAATCGATGGCGTAACCTACCAACCTGGGGATATCGTCACTGCTGTGCTGACCGATGCCGATGGCTATTACAATGTGACCTTGCCAGAGGGGCGTTACCGCGTCGAAGAGCAAGACCCATTAGGCTATGTCAGTGTGACCAGCAATTCTAAAAATATCACCCTGCCAAGTTCACAGACGGTGGCCAACTTTGCTGATATGAAGCGGGGCGTGGTGACGGGGCTAGTGTTTAATGACCTCAATGCCAACGGTGTCTATGACGATGGCGAGCCCGGCGTTAATGGCGTGGTGATGACCATTACCGCAGGCCCTGTAACGGACACGACTCAATCCGATGGCAGCTTCTATTTCGGTAATCTTGCCGATGCAACCTATAGCTTGAGCATCACCGTGCCAACGGGCTTTGTGGCGACCACAGCCGAAACTAAAACGGTGATTGTGAGCGACATTAACGTTAATGCCGGTCTGCAGTTTGGCATAAAAGTCTCAGGCACCATCGATGGTGAGGTGTATCACGACATTAACGGTAACCTGCGCCGGGATGCGGGTGAAAACGGCATTGGTGGGGTAACGATTAGCTTAAATGGTGGCGCAACGACCCAAACCTTAGTCAATGGCCAGTACAGCTTTACGGGCGTGACCGCCAGTCAAACCTATACGGTGGAGGAAACTGACCCAACGAACTATGTCAGTACCACAGCCAACAGTGTGTCGGTTACCCTAGACAGCAATGGTAAGGCCGATATCCCAGCGGTATTTGGTGACCAATTTTCGGGCATTGTGGCAGGGACGGTGTTTGAGGATATCGACGCTAACAGTGTGCAAGATGCGCAGGAACAGTCGCTACCTGGTCTGACCCTCAGCCTAACGGGCTTTACCGATACCGTGACATCAAGCAGTGGTACTTTTGAGTTCATGCGGGTATCGGGCAGTGGACTGTCGTTGAGCCTGACGGTGCCCCAGGGCTATGAGGTGACCACCAATAACAACCCTGAAACCATTAATATGACCTCCTATGATGGCAGCAGCAATTTCGGTCTGCAGCCCGATGCCACTGTGTTGGTGTATGTGTTCAGTGATGCGAATAACAATGGGGTGCAGGATGGTGAAGAACTGCCCTTAGCTGGGGTGACGGTCACCATGACTTCGGGTGAAACTGGGGTGAGCGATGCCAATGGCTTAGTGCGCTTAACGGGCATTACCCCTGGGGTAAATACGGCGACGGTGTCTGCGTTTGGCGGGTACACCGATACCACTCCAACGAGTGTGGTGCTGTACGCTGAAGCGGGCGAAACTGCGCCGGTGCGCTTTGGTAAGTTTATCAATGAAGCGCCCTGGGCACGCCCTGAAACCATTGAGGTTGCCGAAAACACCGCAACGCCACTCTCACTGGTGACCGTGGTCAGTGGCGATAACAATGGTGATAGCGTGACCTACAGCATCACGGCCGGAAATAGCGCGGGTAAGTTCAGCATTAATCCGACCACGGGTGAAATCACCCTGATTGGAACACTCGATTATGAGACCGTTAACAGCTATAGCCTGACAGTACAGGTCAGTGATGGCAGCTTAACGGGTTCGGCCATCGTTACCATTAATGTCACCAATGTGAATGAAGCGCCGGTGGCGAACTCGCAAAGTCTGAGTACCAATGAGGATGTGCCGTTAAGCATCACCTTAACCGGCAGCGATGTTGACGGTAACAGCTTAAGTTACACCTTACTGAGCTCGCCAACCCGTGGCAGTGTAACGGGGAATGCACCTAATCTGGTTTACACGCCGACGGCAAACTTCAACGGCACTGACAGCTTCACCTTTAGTGTTTCTGACGGTTCCTTAACCTCCAACATTGCGACGGTGAGCATCACAATAAATGACATCAATGACTTACCTATCGCCAATGCCCAAAGTCTGAGCACCAATGAGGATGTGCCACTCAATATCACCTTAACGGGCCTTGATATCGACGGCAGCATTGTCGGCTACACTTTGGTTGGCCAACCAAGCCACGGCCAGCTTTCCGGCACGGGGGCAAGTCGAGTCTACACGCCAGCGGCGAATTATTTTGGGACAGACAGCTTTACCTTCACCGTCACCGATGATGACAGCGGTGTGTCGGCGTTAGCAACCGTTGTCATTACGGTTGCGGACGTGAATGACTTGCCTGTCGCCAATGCCCAAAGTCTGACCACCAATGAGGATGTGCCACTCAATATTACCCTGACGGGCACCGATGTGGACGGCACTATCGCCAGTTACACACTTGTCAGTCAACCCAGCCATGGTCAACTGTCGGGCAGTGGCGCGAACCTCGTTTATACTCCTTCGAGCAATTACTTTGGCTCCGACAGTTTCACCTTCAGAGTCACCGATGATGACGGCGGAGTGTCTGCACCTGCCACCATAGTGATTAACGTCAGTGATGTGAATGACCTGCCTGTCGCTAACGCCCAAAGCCTGACCACCAATGAGGATGTGCCGCTGAATATCACGCTGTCGGGCACCGATGTGGATGGCACGATTGCCAGTTACACACTTGTTAGTCAACCCAGCCATGGTCAACTGTCGGGCACTGGCGCGAATAGGGTATACACACCTGCGGCCAATTACTTCGGCACTGACAGCTTTACCTTCAGGGTGACCGATGACGATGGTGGCGTTTCAACGGTGGCCACGATTGCGATTAACGTGGTAAGCGTGAATGACGTACCGGTGGCAGTTGATGATGTGTTGACCATGGAAGAGGATGGCGGCCCCGTTACTGTTAATGTACTGGGTAATGATACCGACGCCGATGGCGATACCCTGACAGTGACTTCAGCAATCGCCACCTCTGGGCAAGTGAGCATCAATCCCGATGGTAGCTTAAGCTTTACGCCCGATGCGGATTTTAATGGCACCGTCACTATCACCTATACCATCTCCGATGGTAAGGGCGGCACCGCCACCGCCACCGTGACCATCACGGTGACCTCGGTCAATGATGCACCTGTGGCCATTGACGATGTCACTTCCACCCTAGAAGAAACCCCAGTGACTATCGATGTCTTGGCCAATGACAGCGATGATGATAACCGCCTCATTCCATCGAGCGTTATCATCACTCAAATGCCGTTGCATGGTGTTGTTTCTGTGAGTCCCACCAACGGTAGGGTGACCTATACCCCAGCGCTGAACTTCAACGGTGTGGACAGTTTCAGCTATCAAGTGAGTGATAATTTGAAAGTCAGCTCCAATGTGGCGAGTGTGACGATTAACGTGATTGAGGTCAATGATGCGCCACAAGCCATCAGCGATGCGGTGAGCACCGATGAAGACCTGCCAGTTGATATTGATATTCTGCAAAACGATATCGATATCGATGGGGATGACTTGGATGTCAGCAGCATCGTGATTGTGCAGCAACCGGCACATGGTCAAGTGAGTGAGCAAAATGGCGTGCTGACATTCACTCCGGATACTGACTTTGTTGGTAATGATGCACTGCAATATAAAGTCGCCGATGAACATGGGCTAATGAGTAATGTGGCAACAGTGTACTTTACCGTGCTTGATGTGAATGATGCGCCCGTTGCCGAAGACGATACCGCGACAGTGGATGAAGATGCTTCGGTCGAGATTGATATACTGGCGAACGATACTGATATCGAGGACGGTAAACCCGATCCCGCAACGGTATTGATTATTCAATCACCACAACATGGCCGAGTGAGTGTCGACCCCATCACTGGTGTGGTCACTTACACCCCAGATAAGGATTACTTTGGCCCTGATAGCTTCGTCTATCTGGTCGATGATAGCGGTAATGCTTCACCCGAAGAGCCGCCCGTGCACTCTAACCCTGCGACGGTCACTATCACTGTGAACCCCGTAAACGATGCGCCAGTGGCTAAGGATGATGACATCATTCTGGAGGAAACCGACTTACCCGTGGTGATCAACATCCTCGGTAATGATTTGGATGTGGATGGCACAATATTGGGTTCTAGCGTGACAATCGTCGCCCAGCCACAGCTCGGCACGGTCGCCGTAAACCCCGTGACAGGCTTAGTGGAATACACCCCAAGTTTGAATTACAACGGTTACGATGAGTTCACGTACCAAGTGAAGGATGACCAAGGCGCCATCAGTAATATTGCTAAAGTGCTGTTGAGTATTGTGGCGGTGAACGATGCCCCCGTTGCCGATGAGCAATCGATTAACCTCGATGAGGACAGCAGTGCCAGTGTGATATTAACGGGTTATGACATCGAGGGCAGTGCGCTGAGCTTCACTATCATTCAGCTCCCTGCACACGGCACCCTGTCTGGGGATGCGCCTACCTTGGTTTACACCCCTAATGCGGGATTCTCTGGAGAAGATACGCTGGTATTTAAGGTATCCGATGGTGAGCTGGACTCCAATGAGGCCACCGTGACCTTCTATGTGGCAGCGGGTAATGATGCCCCGGTGGCGATGCCACTTGAACTGAGCACGGCGGCTAATCAGACCTTACCGATTGTGCTTGATGGCAGTGATGAGGATGGGGATACCCTTAGCTATGTGATAGTCACCGCGCCACTGCATGGCACGCTCACAGGGACAGGACCTAATGTGATTTACACCCCAGATGCAGATTACGTCGGGGCGGATAGCTTTACCTATCTGGTTAATGATGGTCGCCTTGATTCTGTTGCTGTAACGGTGAACATAAACGTCACTGTGGCTGCGGTGGCCTTCGATGCGGTGGATGACACCTTCGAGGTGCCAGCGAATACCAGTACCTTATTGGATGTGTTGCTCAATGATATTGGCCCCCAAGGCCTATTAGCCTTGATCTCGGCTAAGACCTCCCTTGGTTTGGTTGAGGTCGTGGATGGCAAGCTGTTATTTACGCCGCCAGAAGGGTTCAGCGGTGATGTCATTATCCATTATCTGGTGAGAAACGATGACGGCACTTTCGATACCGCAACGGCGACTATCAAGGTGATAGGCGATGCCAATGCCCCCGTCGTAACGGCACCTGCAGCGGTATTTGTAGACGCTAACGCGCTTTACACGAAGGTGGATTTAGGTGTTGCAACAGCCGTTGACCGCTTTGGTAATCCTTTGCCAGTGTCTTTAGTGTCGGGCGTGCCATTCTTTGAACCTGGGGTAAACCGCGCCCTTTGGCAAGCAACGGATGCCGATGGTAATCGCTCGACCGCCCAGCAGTTAGTCTATGTGCGGCCGCTGATTTCCCTAAGTAAGGATCAGAAAGTGATTGAAGGGCAAAACGCCACTATTGGTGTGCACTTAAACGGCGTGTCGCCCACCTATCCGTTGGCGATCCCCTATACGGTGTCAGGTACCAGCGATAGTAGCGACCATACCTTAGTATCTGGCGTGCTAACGATAACTAAGGGCACGGAAGGGGTCATCAATGTTGCTCTCCTCAAGGACAATACCGCCGAGAGCGATGAAACTCTGATTGTATCCTTGTCCGGTGATATCAATATGGGCAATAAGCGGGTGCATACCATTACCATCACCGAAGGTAATATCGCGCCTCAAGTTAGCCTGAATATGGTTCAAAATGATCATGAAAGGTTGACGATAGCGAAAGACCAAGGTCTTGCGCTAATTAGCAGTCAGATTTTCGACCCTAATGAAGGCGATAGCCATAGTTATCACTGGCAGGTTACCCGTGGCAGCTTTAGTGATGTCGATGCCGATGAGACTAGCTTTACGGTTGATCCTAGCAGTATGGCGGAAGGGCTATATGTGGTGCAGATGACGGTGACCGATGACGGCGTGCCAGCGTTATCTCAAGTGGTGGATATTTACTTTGAAGTGGTGAGTTCGCTTCCTGAACTAGGCTTGAGTGACACGGATGGTGACTTAATACCCGATGTCATTGAGGGCTTTGCCGACAGTGATCAGGATGGTATTCCTAATTATCTGGACTCCCGTGATGAGTGTAACGTGCTACCAGAGCAGGGACTTGAGCAGGATGCATTTATGGTAGAAGGGGATCCTGGGGTGTGCTTACGCATCGGTTTATACACTTACAGTGGTGAATACTCGGGTGCCCAGTTAAGTGACGCCGATATCGATAAGCCGGACGATGAACTGATCCCTGACCCCGATGCGGACCATGTTGGCGGTATCTTCGACTTTATCGCCCGCGGCTTGCCTGAGTTTGGTCAAAGCTACCAAATCACGTTGCCTCAACGTACGGTTATTCCAGATAACGCTGTATATCGTAAATTCAGTGCAGAAAAAGGCTGGTTCAACTTTGTTGAAGATGATACGAACGCGGTGCACAGTGCCCAAGGTGAGTCTGGTTTCTGTCCGCCTCCGGGTGGGGATGTATGGCAACCTGGCTTAGTACCGGGTTATTGGTGCGTCCAGTTAACGATCTCCGATGGCGGTCCGAACGATGATGATGGTTTAGCCAATGGCACCATTGTCGACCCGGGTGGGGTTGCAGTGCTTCTTAGCAATAATCAATCGCCCGTGGCAATGGATGACACCGTGAGCATGAAGCAGGACTCGCATATCGACATCAATGTGCTCGGTAATGACACAGACCCCGATGGTGATGTAGTGCGGGTACTGTCTGCCTCGGCTAATTTTGGCACTGTGGTGGTCAATGCGGATAACACCTTGACCTTCACACCGCCGGTGGGCTTTGTCGGCACGGTAATCATCACCTACAGTATTGCCGATGGTAATGGCGGCACCGCGACGGCCAGCGTGACGGTAACGGTTGAAACCAACCTCGTCATAAACGATGAGTTAGTGACTAAGGGCGGCGGGGCATTAACCCTTTACTGGTTACTGTTATTGATAATGGGATTAGGGATTACACGTAGGGGCAGACTATGAACATCAAAGATAAAATCCTCTTGTTATCGCTAATGTCGGTGATGTTTTCCGCACAGGCCAGTGAGTATTCGACTCGTGCAGACCAACAAAAACAGGGTAAACCTTGGTATGTTGGCGGTTCCATTGGCTGGGCGGATAGCTCCGCCAGTTTAGGTGACATGAATCGACGCTTTACTGCCACAGGGATGAATGCAGTCGCGACAGAAGTTGATGATAAAGATACCGCCTATGATGTAAGGATTGGCTATGCCTTTGACCGCCATTGGAGTTTGGAGGTGGGTTATAAGGATTTAGGTGAAGTGTTAGTGCGATTTACCGGAAGATATCAAGACGCAGATGCGTTTTTCGATGCAGTTGAGCATGTGCATCCCGAATCGGGAGAGGGGTATTTTATCGCGGGGAATTACCATTATTACTTCACCAATGAGATAGCCGTGTATGGGAAATTGGGGTACTTCGATTGGGAAGGTAAATACGTGACTACCGATGTGGGTGACCCCGTCGGCCATGATAAAATGAAGGGCAATACTTGGTTCTATGGCCTTGGTCTGCAATACGATTTATCCAAGGATTGGGCGGTGGATGCCAAATGGGAGCAGTTTGAATTTGATAATGACACCACAAACGTGTTGAGTGTCGGGGTAGTCTATAGGTTTAAATAGTGCTGAGTAAGAGGGATTGGATTTACCATATAGCGTAGAGAATAGGTGCAAATTTTATCAGGGGAGTGGTGTCTACAAATGTTCCTCATTTGTTCCCCGTCTCCTTAACACATGATACTGCGGGGCAAGAAAGGCTCGGATAAGGTGATACTCTAGAATGAAGGGATAATCATTAGAAGGCAATCCCCCTGCCTATCCGCAAGCTTCAGAAAGCACAAAGGCTTAGTCAATTGAATGAACTAAGCCTTTGAAGAATATGGTGGCCCCTCACGGACTTGAACCGTGGACCTAACGATTATGAGTCGTGTGCTCTAACCAACTGAGCTAAGGGGCCGACTAAAGGTAATCGTCATCACCTAAAGCGAGTGGCAGTATACTAAGCTTACTTTCGCTTGTCACCCGTGATTTGATGCGAAATTCACCGAATTGATTCAATTGGTTATCTGTTAATCAACTGCCTGTAGTTTGTAAAATTTCATAAGCTTTTAAACTGGATATTTACTTCTAACGGACGTGATAAGTTCAGACAGACTGCTAATGGCTTTAGAATTTAACATTGAGTGACTGAATTACAGGCACAAAAAAACCCGCATTGCGGGTTTTTTAAAACGTAAGAATCGACTCATTAAGTCTTAAGACTATTCATCTAGGAATGACTTGAGGATTTCTGAGCGTGAAGGGTGGCGTAGTTTACGCAGTGCCTTCGCTTCAATCTGACGGATACGCTCACGTGTCACGTCAAATTGTTTACCCACTTCTTCGAGCGTGTGGTCGGTGTTCATATCAATACCGAAACGCATGCGAAGTACTTTCGCTTCACGGGCTGTCAGACCTGCTAATACCTCATGGGTCGCGCTCTTCAGGCTCTCGCTGGTAGCGCTGTCCAGTGGTAATTCGAGGGTGGTATCCTCGATAAAGTCCCCTAAATGCGAATCTTCATCGTCACCGATTGGGGTTTCCATGGAGATTGGCTCTTTAGCGATTTTGAGTACCTTACGGATCTTATCTTCTGGCATCATCATACGCTCTGCAAGTTCTTCAGGTGAGGGCTCACGGCCCATTTCCTGCAGCATTTGGCGAGAGATACGGTTCAGCTTGTTGATGGTTTCGATCATGTGTACTGGAATACGAATTGTACGGGCTTGGTCCGCGATAGAGCGGGTGATCGCCTGACGGATCCACCAAGTCGCATAGGTCGAGAACTTGTAACCACGACGGTATTCGAACTTATCTACTGCTTTCATCAGACCGATGTTACCTTCTTGGATAAGATCTAAGAATTGCAGACCACGGTTGGTGTATTTCTTCGCGATAGAAATTACCAGACGTAAGTTTGCCTCCACCATTTCTTTCTTCGCACGGCGAGCTTTTGCTTCACCGATTGACATACGGCGGTTGATGTCTTTGATGGCGGCAATCACTAAGCCAGTTTCTTCTTCGATGGCAGCCAGCTTGCTACGGCAACGCTGTACGTCTTCCTCAACCATTCTTAGGCCTTCAGCGTAAGGTTTGTTTGAGGCTTTTTCTGCATCGAACCAATCTAAATTGGTCTCGTTACCAGTGAAGAACTTAACAAAGTTTTTCTTCGGCATTTTGGCCTGTTCAACGCAAAGCTTCATCAGCAGACGCTCTTGAATACGCACGCGATCCATCATTGAACGCATGCCTTTCACTAGGCGGTCAAATTGCTTGGGAACTAAGCGGAACTCTTTGAAAATCTCACCGATTTCAAACAGTGCTTTAACTGATTCTGGGTGCTCGCGACCTTTGATCTCAATGATTTTGAGGGCGCTTTCATAGGCGGTGCGCAGTTGGCTGAAACGCTCACGGGCTTCTTCAGGATCTGGGCCTTTATTGCCGTCGTCATCGCCGTCACCATCACCGTCACCATCTTCGTCATCATCTTCATCGTCGTCTTCATCTTCAAGATCTTCTTCCGATAATTCAGAACCGATATGGGTAGCAGTTGGACCTAAATCTTCTTCATCCGGGTTTACAAATCCAGAGATAATATCAGACAGGCGCAGTTCGTCGGCTTCGTATTGCTCGTACTGCTCAAGGATCATGGCGATCGCTTGTGGATATTCGGCAACAGAGCTTTGAACAGTGTTAATGCCTTCTTCGATGCGCTTAGCGATAACGATTTCGCCTTCGCGGGTCAGTAGCTCAACAGTACCCATTTCACGCATGTACATACGTACTGGGTCGGTTGTACGGCCAAGCTCACTTTCAACTGTCGCAAGGGCTGCCGCTGCTTCTTCCGCTGCATCTTCGTCTGTGTTGTCTTCCGACATCATCATGTCATCGGCGTCCGGCGCTTCTTCAAATACGCGGATACCCATGTCATTTATCATCTGGATAATATCTTCGATCTGGTCTGAATCGACCATGTCTGCAGGTAAGTGATCGTTCACTTCTGCATAGGTTAAGTAACCTTGCTCTTTACCTTTGGCAAGCAACAGCTTGAGTTGCGACTGCGGAGTATGATCCATAGATATCATCCAAGTTTGGGAAACTGTTACAACGACGGACAGTTAGCTGCTGCTAAGTGCCGCGCAAATCGTCAATTATAGCCTTGTGCACTTGCCTGTGCTAGTCATGGGGTGCTGAATGAGGACATTTTTGCCTCAGTTTAGTCCCTTCATGATAGAGATAAGCTTTTGAAGCTGTATTCTCTCTTCTTTAGTATGGGTCTGTTTTAGACTCAATTCCTGATATCTCTGCTCAATATATTGATTGTTCAGCCAAACCAGGGTTTGTTTAAACTTTTCGAGCAGGTTTTCATCCGCCACTTGATGTTCCCATTGGGCTAATTTGTGCAGAGTGCCGCTATGTGGACTGTCTCTGAATTGCTCAAGTAGTTGTGCGCTGTTTAACCTATGCTCTCGAGTTAAATCCAACAGCAATGGCAGCAGGTCGATGCCTGACATTTGCAGATGGTTTAATGCTGGTTGGGGAGGCAACCCCAATCCTAGCTCAGGATGCTGCACCAGTAATGCGATGGCGAGTCGCAGTGGAGTGCCGCGTCCTTTTAATCCTGTTGTTGCATTGGGTTTAGTTTGTTTGACACTAAAACCCAGTTTTTTCTTCATATCATCTGCGCTGTTCATCCCAAGCTTATGGGCGAGATTCTCTAGCAGGATATTTTGTAGCACAGTGTCCTGAATTTTTTCAATTAGGATAAGTGCTTGTTTGGCAAGGTTACCTTTATCTGTACCGTATTTCGTTGCCAAGGTGTCGAATAAAAATTCGGGCAGTGTGATAGCACTGACCATCAGTTGCTCGAACGCGTCCTTACCCACTTTGCGAACCATTGAATCAGGATCTTCAGATTGTGGTAAAAACATAAAACGTACAATGTCGCCCGGTTTTAACAGCGGCAGGGCGGTCTCTAATGCACGCCAAGCGGCCTCTGTTCCTGCGCGGTCTCCGTCATAGCAACAAATCACTTCTTTGGCACTGCGCAGCAGTAGTTGAAACTGCTCTGCCGTGGTTGAAGTCCCTAATGAAGCAACCGCGTAATCCACGCCGTATTGGGCGAGGGCAACCACATCCATATAGCCTTCGACAATCAAGACTTTATCGGGATCGCGATGACGCTGTTTTAACTCATACAGACCGTAAAGTTCATTGCCCTTATGAAATATGGGCGTTTCTGGCGAATTCAAGTACTTGGGTGTACCTTCGCCTAAAACTCTGCCGCCGAAACCAATCACACGACCACGGCGGTCCCGAATGGGGAACATTAAGCGGTCGCGGAATCTGTCGTAACGTTTACCGCTGTCATTGCTTATTAGCATGCCGGCGGTCAGTAATTTATCCTGTGCATCTTGGCTCTGGCGATAACGGCTTAATAGGCCGTCCCAGCCATCAGGAGCAAAACCAATTCCAAAATGTTCGACAATATCATCGGAAAGACCGCGATAGGCTAAGTAGTCGATAACTTTTTGTTTATCTTGGTGTTGTCTAAGTTGCGCTTGAAAAAAGCGACTCGCTTCTTCCATTAATTGGTACAGGTCACGGCTTAGGCCATCATCGTGGCGTTTACCTTTGCCCTGCTCTCGTGGAACTTCTAACCCCAGTTGTCCGGCCAGATCTTCAATTGCATCCACAAAATCCAGACGATCATATTCCATCACAAAGTCGATGGCGTTGCCGTGGGCGCCGCAGCCAAAGCAATGATAAAACTGTTTATCGCGGCTGACGGTAAACGAAGGGGACTTTTCGCTATGAAAAGGACAACAGGCCGAGTAGTTTTTACCCGCCTTTTTCAGGGGCACCTTGCGATCGATTAATTCGACTATGTCGGTGCGAGCGATTAGCTCATTGATAAAGTCACGAGGAATTGCCATTGAGTGTTTTAAATCTCGCCTTTTACGCGAATTTAAACAAACAAGCCGCGCATAGGCACGGCTTGTTCATACATTGAATCACTAATTACTGCAATTTAGCACGGATCATAGCGCCGATGGCGCCCATATCTGCACGTCCTTGCACCTTAGGCTTCAATGCTCCCATTACTTTGCCCATATCCGCCATGGAGGATGCACCCATTTCAACAATAGCTGCATCGATGAACGCTGCAATTTCCGCCTCAGTGAGGGGTGTTGGCAGGAAAGTTTCAATAACTTGAATCTCTTCTGCTTCTGCTGCGGCCAACTCGTTGCGACCCGCTGCTTCATATTGAGCAATCGAATCGCGACGTTGTTTCACCATTTTGGTTAAGACAGCTATAACCTGCTCATCATTCAGCGTTTCGCGGGTATCCACTTCAATCTGTTTGATGGCTGCAAGTGCCATACGAATGGTTCCCAATCTCACCTTCTCTTTGGCGATCATGGCCTGCTTCATATGGTCTTTCAGCTGATCAATTAGGCTCATAAGAGATTAGTATAAACGTACGCGACGTGCGTTTTCGCGAGAAAGCTTTTTAGCTAAACGTTTAACTGCAGCTGCTTTTGCGCGCTTACGTGCAGTAGTTGGCTTCTCGTAGAATTCACGAGCACGCACGTCGGCTAAAATACCAGCTTTTTCACAAGAGCGCTTGAAACGACGCAGAGCTACGTCGAATGGTTCGTTTTCACGTACTTTAATAATTGGCATACGCCATCACCCCTTAGGTGTAGGTTGTGTGGTTCAATTGCTTGAACCAAGTGTATTTAAAATGGTGCGGAATTTTATACCGAGACAAGTAGGCTTGTAAAGCCCTAATCCGTTGCGGTGATTTTAAGCGCGGGATAAAGCAGACTCTCGGCTGGAGTAATTGTCGCCTTACAGGTAGAATTAGCGACCTTTGACCATATTACTACGAGGCACCATGCGGGTTCTAGGTATTGAGACGTCGTGCGACGAGACAGGTATTGCTATCTATGACGATGAGTTGGGATTACTTTCCCATGCTTTATATAGTCAGGTGAAGTTGCACGCCGATTATGGCGGAGTCGTGCCAGAGTTGGCATCACGTGACCATGTGCGCAAAATTATCCCTCTTATCCGTCAAGCATTAAAAGACGCCAATACTGACATAGCCGACTTAGATGGCATTGCCTACACCAAAGGTCCTGGTCTTATTGGTGCATTATTAGTGGGTGCTTGTGTGGGGCGCTCACTCGCCTTTGCTTGGAATAAACCCGCAATTGGTGTGCACCATATGGAAGGGCATTTACTCGCGCCTATGCTTGAAGATGATGCCCCGGAGTTCCCCTTTGTTGCCTTGCTGGTTTCTGGTGGTCACTCCATGCTGGTAAAAGTCGATGGTATCGGCCTCTATGAAGTTTTAGGTGAATCGGTAGATGATGCTGCCGGTGAGGCCTTCGATAAAACCGCTAAATTAATGGGACTGGATTATCCTGGAGGCCCACGGCTTGCCAAGCTTGCCGCCAAAGGTGAACCTGCGGATTATAAATTCCCCCGTCCGATGACCGACAGACCGGGCCTTGATTTCAGCTTCTCTGGCCTTAAAACCTTCGCCGCGAATACTATTGCCTCACAGCCTGACGATGAGCAGACCCGTGCGAATATCGCTCGCGCCTTTGAAGAGGCGGTAGTCGATACGCTGGCAATTAAATGCCGCCGCGCACTTAAGCAAACGGGATACAACCGATTAGTGATTGCAGGTGGCGTGAGTGCCAATACCCGTTTACGTGAATCGCTGGCTGAAATGATGTCATCTATCGGTGGCAGAGTGTATTACCCAAGGGGGGAGTTTTGTACCGATAATGGTGCGATGATCGCCTTTGCAGGTTTACAGCGTTTACAGGCAGGGCAACAGGAAGATTTAGCGGTAAAAGGTCAACCACGTTGGCCACTCGATACATTGCCGCCAGTGGCATAATCCATTATCAACATAAAAACAGCGCCATGCTTGATAGAGTAAAGCATGGCGTTGTTTTTATTTGTGTTCGTAAAACCTGATAGCGCTTAGGAGCATGGTGCTTAGGCGTAGCAAATCTTAAGGTGTTTTAGGGCGTCTTTTACGCGATACCTTAGTCTCCTCGCCCTTAAGCAAGCGATGGATGTTTTCACGATGACGCACAATGATAAGGGTCGATAGCATGGCGACGGGGACGGTAAATCTGTCGTCGAGCCACCAAGTATAAAGTGGTGCAAGTAACGCTGTAAGAATGGCCGCAAGGGATGAATAACGGCTAATAAGCACTAATACAATCCAAGTACCGATTAAACATAGCGCTAAATCATCACCGATAGGTGCCATGGCACCAAAGGCAGTTGCGACGCCTTTCCCGCCCTTAAAGCCGAAGAAGATGGGATAAATGTGTCCAAGACAGGCGGCGATAGCGATAAGGCCGAGTGACACCGCATCAATCCCCATTAAATAGGCGAGATAGGCTGGCAGTGCGCCTTTAAGCATATCGAAAAATAACACCATGGCAGCCGAACTTGCCCCGCCGATGCGCAGTACGTTTGTCGCTCCCGGATTACCGGAGCCCTGTGATCTTGGATCAGGAAGTCCCCGCATCCGACAAACCAGCACAGCACTCGAGACCGAACCTGCCAAATAGGCGGCCCCAATCATCAAAAGTGTCAGTGTTAATTGACTCACATTGGTTTCCTTACACGTCTTAAGGTATTATCGCGCCACAATTTACAACGCCTAATTGGCAAGCTTAATGTCATAAGCTTTTGCGATAACGTAACCTGTGATAGTCACGTTAATTTGTACACGCACTTATTCCTGTTGGCAGATATCCTACTTCGGATTGGTTCGCGTAGAAAGTAAATTAGTCATTTAGTGGAACGTGCGGATTATACCGTGCTAATCGCGATTAGCTTATCAGACCTCATGCCAATGAGTTAGTAGGAAAACCTATGGATAAAGTGCTTATTCGACAATTACGTATAGATACTGTGATTGGTGTCTATGATTGGGAAAAGAAAATTCAGCAGAGCCTGTTTTTAGATCTTGACATGGCTTGGGATATTAAGCAAGCGGCAGCTACCGATGATTATAAGTTTGCGCTTTGCTATGAAACGGTTTCAAACCGATTGACCCAACTTGTCACTGAGCATCCTATCGAGCTGATTGAAACTGTTGCTGAGCGGGTAGCTGAATGCCTGTTAACCGAATTTAAGGTGACGTGGGTAAAAGTAGTAGTGATGAAGCCCGGTGCTGTGCCTACAGCAGCAAGTGTTGGCGTTGAGATTGAACGTTCGCGTTAAGGTTTGAGCTCCAGTGTTGTTGCTCTTGGTGTAATTGAGAGATGGTTTAGAGGTCACATGGCAGTTATCTATATTAGCTTAGGTAGCAATATTGAACCTGAGCGTTACCTTAAATCGGGTCTTACCTCCCTAAGGGAACAGTTAGGGCCCCTTACGCTTTCTTCTATGTATGAGAGTGAAGCGGTCGGCTTTGATGGCACTAATTTTCTCAATATGGTGGTGAGTGCGAAGACGCATTTAGACATTGCAGAGGTCATTGCGCTATTTAAGCAGATCGAGCAGAATCACGACCGTTTGATAGGCGCTAAAAAGTATACCCCACGCACGCTCGATATCGATTTATTGCTGTTTGATGAGGTGGTTTGTCAAACGCCTGTGGTCTTGCCCAGAGCTGAAATTACCACTAATGCCTTTGTGCTCTGGCCGCTGGCGGAAATTGCGCCTGACTTGATTCACCCAATAACATGTATGAGTTATGGGGCAATGTGGCGGGATTACGATAAAGCTTCCCAAAAGCTCTGGCCAGTGGCATTTGAATGGCCACAAGGGCTTACGATTTAATTAATTGATAGGATTGTCATGGATACGTTTCAGGTAATTATTCTCGCGTTAATTCAAGGATTGACTGAGTTTCTCCCCATTTCGAGTTCGGCCCATTTAATTCTGCCTGCGCAGCTTTTAGGTTGGGAAGATCAAGGGTTATCCTTCGATGTTGCCGTTAATACTGGCTCCCTGTTAGCGGTCGTGATTTATTTCAGACACGAGTTATGGGCAATGTTCAATGCTTGGGTGGCGAGTATTGTTAAGGGGCAACGGAGCGATGACAGTAAACTCGCTTGGTGGATTATTTTAGCGACCTTACCTGCGGTATTTTTTGGTTTTGCCGCTAAGGGTTTTATCGAGACCCACCTGCGTAGCGCAGGCGTAATTGCAGTAACCACCATCGTATTTGGCCTATTGCTCTGGTGGGCTGATAAGATGTCACGACGGGAGTTAACTGTGTACCAAACAGGCTGGCGCAAGGCGTTGCTTATTGGTTTTGCTCAAGCGCTTGCTCTTATCCCAGGCACATCTCGTTCGGGCGCGACCATGACAGCTGCCTTAATGTTAGGTTTAAGTCGTGATGCGGCTGCACGATTCTCCTTTTTAATGTCAGTTCCTGTCAGTCTTGGCGCGGCGATATTGGTGGGTAAAGATTTAGCCGAAAGTCCGTTACCGATTGATTATCATTCCCTGCTATTAGGTACTGTGATTTCCTTTGTCTCGGCTTACGCTTGTATTCATTATTTCTTAAAGATCATCAGCCGGATTGGGATGACCCCATTTGTGATTTACCGGCTTATCCTCGGTGCTGTGCTATGCGGATTTATCTTCCTATAATAGCCAAGCATCACTAATAAAAATCGGGTCTAGTACCCGATTTTTACGTTTATAGGCACCCATTTTTTATTCGGAGAAATACATGGGTCTACAATTTCAATGCCCAACCTGTGGTCTTGCACTGTTGCAGCATCAGGCATCTCTGGGTTTTTATTGCGCTAATAAGCACCATTTTGACAAGAGCGAGCAGGGATACTGGATTTTTACTAAGCCGCAACGGCAAAAGCCAACAGGGGATAGTCGTCAGCAATTACGCGCTAAGCGGTTTTTACTCGAATCTGGCATTTTTGCCCCTTTAATTGTGCAAATGGCCTCCATGCTTAGTCCTAAGATAGCCGATGAAAGTTGCTTATTGGACTACGAGTGCGCTGATGGCTTCTATTTACGTTCTCTTGCATCTTGCTTATCTAGTGCTGCAAATGGCGTTAACGTCCATTACAGTGGCGCTGCGGACGCAGAAAATGCCATCTTTGCCGCAGCTAAAGCGCAAACACCAGGCATGCTATGCCTATCCACTTCTAAAGTGCTGCCTTTTGCTGATAACAGTATCGATGTGGTAACAGTGATCGATAAACCACTAAAGGGTAAGGAATGTGTAAGGGTGCTGAAGCCGCAAGGGCTGATGTTGTTGGTGATGCCTGGGGCACGTCACTTGTGGCAACTCAAAGAAATGATTTACACCGAACTCGAAGAGAAAGAACCTAATATCAACCTTCCTTCTGAGCTAACGCTCATCGAACAGCAATCCTCGAAGTTTAGGCTAAGTGTCACTGGGGAGCAGGCGTTAATTCTATTGGAGATGGCACCATTCGCATGGCGTGTATCGGATAAGACTAAACAAAGCATTCGCTCACAACAATTCGATGATCTGGAAATCGACTTTTTATTGATATTGGCGCAGAAATAGCCGAACTGAGCTAAATTGTCTGAAAATAGCGTTTAAATTTGGAGTTAGGTAATTTTTTCAGTAGCTTAACCGATGCGTTTTTGGAGGGTTTCATTAGGTCAATTACGCAAGTACATGATAGTAATCGACCTTTTTTGTTGTTTATATGTAAATAGTAATTGTCATATAGCAAATACTTGCCTTGATACTTTTTTAGTCCCCAATAATAGCCTTACCTGATTGTCCTCTAGCACTTTAATTGTGAATGCTAGAGCAGTTTTATTTTCTTTATATTGGGGAGAAAAAACGTTACTAAAAATAAAATTCCTGAATATAAGCTTAACGAAAAGAGCAAATGTTTAAATTAACTATTGGATAGGGATTTTTAATTCTGTAAATAAAAAAGTCGCCGTGCGGTTAACTGTTGGTTTTAATTTATTCAGCAGTAAATGGTCGCGGTATATAAAGATGAAAGGCTTAAAGAGACTGTGATGAAACTTGCTAAAATGCTGTTAAAGAATTCAGTGTTTTATATTGAACAATTAGGATAGCTTTGAAAAGAGAAATAAAAAAGGCAATAAAAAAAGGCTTGATTGGATGTGCTCATCGCTAGCATCTCATTCAAGCCTTTCAGGTTAACCTGTTGAAATACAGGTTATTTACTTATCATTACTTCTTGTAACGAGAAGCAACGTTGTCTAAACGGTCGTTAGCGCGCTTAGCTTCTGCTTGTGCGTCCATAGCTGCTGCTTTAGCATCTTTAACGTCTGCAGACAGTTTGCTTTGCTCTGATTTCAGAGAGCTAACATCAGCTGATAATTGATCAACTTTGTTGCCCAGAGTAGCAACGCTTTCTTCTAGAGCAGTAGTGTTTGCACAACCACCTAGCAGGGCAGTCATTGCTAAACCAGCAATCATCAGTACTTTTTTGTTCATTGTAAAAAATCCCTTAAAATAGGTTGGATTTGAAAGTTTCGCCACTTTAGAATC
Source organism: Shewanella acanthi (assembly GCF_019457475.1). NCBI lineage: Bacteria > Pseudomonadati > Pseudomonadota > Gammaproteobacteria > Alteromonadales > Shewanellaceae > Shewanella > Shewanella acanthi. Next base: position 2,997,823 of record NZ_CP080413.1, on the reverse strand, counting down.
GAAACTTCCCTAATTATGACATAGCTATTTTAATTTGCTACGAATATTAATGGGTTTAACCACTATAAACATATAAATTTTTTTAAAAAGCGTTTTTTCCCCTTTATTCCATCATTTTTCATCGAAAAAAAGGACCAAATTTACCAGAAAGTGTGGCTATTTTTACATTTTTGCTACATATTCGTGGCGCTTTTTATTCAGCCTAACAATCTGTTAGTGCCTTTAGTTGCTGGACAGCTTCGATACGCTGTAAATGGAGCTGTTGTTTAATCTCAGCACCCTTAAATCCCGCCTCAATAATTGCACCGACATTGACCTTACTTGCCGTTGAAAAACATGCCCTCAAGTAATTGGCTTGAGGATAATCATGCTCCTCAAATCCAGTTCTGCCACGCATATCGGCGATGCAAACAAGCAGTAGCTGCTCAAGACGTTCAGGTTTTCGCCAAAAATCGGCTTTATCGAACAGTTTGACGATGGTTTCAGCTCTTAGCTCGAAGGCTTGATGTACATTCTGATGCTTATCGCTCACTAACAGGGCAAGATCCCGGTATTCATTTTGAATTCGAAGGCGAGTACACAGGGCATTAATCAGCGGAAGCCCCTTTTGTCCATGTCCGTGATGCTTAGGTAAATGCGCCTTGGGGCTTAATGCCTTGCCAAGGTCGTGTACTAAGGCGGCAAATCGAACTGCGCTAGCTTGGCTGAGGCGTGTTGCCTGCGACAACACCATTAGAGTGTGAACCCCTGTATCGATTTCTGGGTGCCATTTTTCAGGCTGAGGTATACCAAATAGGGCATCGATTTCAGGAAATAACACCTTTAAGGCGCCGCATTGGCGCAGCACTTCAAAGAAGATTTCTGGATTTGGCCCCTTTAAACTTCTATCGACTTCCTGCCAGACACGCTCTGGCGTGATAGCATTAAGCTCATCGCTATGGCTCATTTGCTGCATCAACGCCATGGTTTCGGAAGCGACTTTAAAGCCTAACTCGTAAAAGCGGGCGGCAAATCGAGCGACGCGAAGCACCCTTAAAGGATCTTCCGCGAAGGCTGCTGACACATGGCGCAGCTGCCTAGCTTCAATATCTTTTATCCCATTATAGGGATCATAGAGATTGCCTTCGTCGTCCTTTGCGATGGCATTAATGGTCAAATCTCGGCGAAGTAAGTCCTGCTCGAGAGTGACATCGGGGCTGGCATAACAGCTAAAGCCACCATAACCTAAGCCCACTTTACGCTCAGTACGTGCGAGGGCATATTCCTGTTGGGTGGTGGGGTGAAGGAACACGGGAAAGTCCTTCCCGACCTGACGATAACCCAATTGCAGCATCTGCTCGGGCGTCGCGCCAACGACCATAAAGTCTTTATCTTTGATAGGAAGATTGAGTAGGCTGTCACGTACAGCCCCGCCGACTAAATATATTTTCACTGTTATGCGATTGCTAATGTGTTCTTACGATAGCTTAACATGATAATTTGAGCGCAAACATGTATTGAGTGTTCCCCACGGCCGCAGAGGCTTTGACAATGTCTTTAGGACGTTTTAACGTGGGGCGACTTTATTAGCTTAGGATGATTGGTGGTATGTACAAGGCCTTTTACGGACTCAGTGATAACCCTTTTTCAATTGCACCAAACCCCCATTATTTATTTTTAAGTGATAGGCATAGGGAGGCCTTAGCCCATTTAACTTATGGCCTAGGTGAAACCGGCGGCTTTGTGTTGTTAACGGGGGAAGTGGGAACAGGCAAGACCACGGTTTCTCGCTGTTTACTAGGACAATTACCCGATCATACCGATACTGCATTTATTCTTAATCCCTCGCTGACAGAGTTAGAGTTACTTGCAACACTTTGTGATGAACTAAAAATCAGCTATGGAGAAAATCCAACGCTTAAGCAACTTACCGATCATTTGAGTCGCTTCTTACTAGCAAACCATGAAAAAGGCCGCAATACGGTACTGATTATTGATGAAGCGCAGCATTTACGTGCTGAGGTATTAGAGCAATTGAGGTTGTTAACTAACCTCGAAACCGATACCAAAAAACTGCTGCAGGTGATCCTTATTGGCCAGCCTGAGTTACAGCAACTGTTAAGGCGTCAGGAGTTGAGACAGTTAGCTCAACGCATTACTGCCCGTTATCATTTATTGCCACTCAACGAAGATGAAATTGCGCTTTACGTGTTACACCGTTTGCAGGTGGCAGGCCGTTTTGAACCTTTGTTTACCCGCAAAGCCATTAAAGTTCTTCACCATTACAGTGGTGGGATCCCCCGTTTAATCAACTTATTATGTGAACGTGCCCTGATGGCAGGTTATGCCCAATCTAAAGTGCCAATAGATCACCGCATGGTGAGGCAAGCCGCTGCAGAGGTGTTGGGGGAAGAAGAACAAAAACCTAATAAATTATTGTGGCCGAGTGCCAGTGCTGCGGCCTTACTTATTGCCTTTGGTGTCTCTTATTGGCTATTTACTGATCTTAAAGCTGTCGCTACAGAGTCGGTAAAAATTGAATCGCAACCGCATTCGCCTAGCGAATCGCAATTGTCTTTAAACGCCAATCAGGCGTCGATACAGCCAGCCGCCAAGCAGGTTCAAACTGATGTAACCGCTTCATCAAGTCTGCGTATATTGCAGGATGCGATTCAGCAGAGCCGGAATATCGATACCGCTTTCGCAGGACTTTTCAGCGTCTGGGGCAAAGTGCCCTATAAGGGCTTAACGGCATGTCAGTCAGCCTTTGAGCAAGGACTTTCCTGTTATCAGCAGCAGGGCAATTGGATGTCGTTAACTCGGTTGAATTATCCTGCTGTGGTGTATCTTGTGGATGACAATCAACAGGATTTTTATGGCGCTGTGGTTGCTGTTGATGGTGAGCAGCTACTTATGCAGTTAGGTGAGCAACGCCTTTGGGTGGATCGCGCTTGGTTTAATCAACACTTTAGCGGCACCTTTGAAATTCTCTGGCAGGCGCCTAGCTATCCCATGCTGGAAATCGGTCAAAAATCCAATCAGGTTCAAGTGCAGTGGCTCGAAAACGCGCTGGCTCAGGTCGCCAATCGCAGCCCGAGAAATATTTCGCAATTCGACGTGCAATTAGAAATCGACCTTAAAACCTTCCAAAGCCAACATGGCCTCAAAGCCGATGGTATTGCAGGAAATCAAACTTTAGTGAGATTGAATTTGTATTTAAGTGAGCAGGGGCCGCGCCTAACTGATAACGGAGCGCAGAGTTAATGTCTATTTTACTCGATGCGGTAACCCGCAATAAGCAGCAACAGACATCTCCTTTACCTGATGCGGTTTTTACCCCTAGGGTGAATTACCCTGCGCCGCGTGAATCGCGCATTCCAGTGGCAAAACTATCATTACTCGCCCTGGCGATGAGTGTCGGCGTTGGTGCTGCGTGGGGGCTTTCTGTATGGCAGCCTCAAATACAGTCAACCTTGTCTGTACAAACGGAGAATGCCACTGTTAAAGGCCAAGCACTAACTAATAGCCAAGCATTAATGGAACAATTTGTATCTGGCCAAAGTTCGCCTGTTCAACAAGAGCAACGTCTTGAGCTGGGAAGCGCGGGATCATCCACTGATACATCGGGTATCCGTCTCGCAGGCAAAGTCGCGCTACCTCGGGCACAGGTGTTTTCTGAACCCAATCGGATAGATTCAATACCAGTAGGAAATGCGACAGCCCAAACGATGCAAATGGCACCCAGCGGGCGAAACGATCCAAGTTATGATGACTATCTTGAAACCTCATCTGCGTTAGATGAATCACTTAACCAGAACGCAAATGATGATATTGCTTATCCAAATAATATTGCTGAGACTCGCGACGACCCTTATGGCGAAACATTGCCTTCAGAGCCACAGGAAATCGCCCTGGGCGCTAATGCCGAACGCTATAATCAAGCTCAGCTGGAGGCGCTACGACTGCAGGTGAGCGCCGCTGCCGCCGATGTTGGGCTAGATAAAGTACCTCCTCGCCGTAATGAACAGCAATTAGCTGAGACCTTTCAAGAGGCATTGAAAGAAGTTGAATATGTTAAGTCGGCAACCACGCCAGTAACAGAGCCAAAACTAGATCCTATTCCAAAGCCCCAAGGAGATAACATTCCTAAATATGGTCAGCTACCGGCGGCAGTGCAGTTACAGGTGCCAGAATTTAATATTGTTGCCCATGTCTATTCTACTAATGCCCGCCAGCGCTGGCTTAATGTCGATGGCGCTGAATTACAGGAAGGCGATAAGATTCGTGGTAAGTTAACGATTGTTTCCATTCGTCCAAGGGATGTAGTGCTCGAAATAGAAGGAACCCAATTTAAGGTGCCAGCGATTTAATCGATTCGATACCGTTAAAAAAGCACCAAAAAACAAAAGGCGCCAATTGGCGCCTTTTCGTTTGCAGTCAAGGTTAAGCAAAGAAGTTATAGGCGATAAACAGGGTTAACGCATAACCAACGCTGTAGCACAGGAGAAGGGCAGGAACGTATTTAAGGTAGCTCACGAAAGTCAGTTCCTTAACTTTGCTCATAGCCACGATACCGGCCGCAGAACCAATCACCAGCAGAGAGCCACCTACGCCAACACTGTAGGTTAAGCCTAACCATTCTGGGGTGTTTAGAACTGGGTTAGCTTTAAGCAATGCAGCAGTTAACGGCACGTTATCGATCAGTGCTGAACCCATACCTGTAACGAAGTTAGAAATGTTAGGGTTAAACATTGCATAGGCTTCAGTCAGCATATCTAAAGTACCGATTTCTTTAAGCATACCAACTAGCAGCAGAATACCTAAGAAGAACAACAGGGTGTCGTATTCCACTTGGCGAATGTATTCAAGAATTTTGACTTCCTCTGAATCGCTACGAAAGATATGGCCAATCAGGAACATGATCGACAGGCCGCTTAAGAAGGTCAGTACTGGTGGTATACCAAAGAGAATGTTCATTACCATGGTCATGATAATGGTAATGAAGAAGACCAGTGCGATCAGCAAATCGACGGTTTGGTAGCTTTGCTTGAGCGGAGTCGTGCTAACCACACCTTCGGCTTTTAATGAGAACAGCGTCGCTAGCAGGATAACACTCAGTGCGGCTGGCACGAACAGCACGAGAAGTTCAGAAATATGAACATGGCCACCGAGGAAAATCATCAGAGTAGTTACGTCACCAGTGATTAGTGCCACACCGCCTGAGTTAACTGCGAAGATAATTAACACCGCCATTCTACGGCGCATTTGTTTCTCGAGTTTAAAGGTGGTTAACAGGCCAAGAGACACCAGCGTCGCGGTTACGTTATCGCAGAATGCTGATAAGACGAGGGCAAATAAAGCAACTTGGATCATCAACATACGTACAGAAACTTTTTGAGGGAACAGCTTCTGCACCATAATCTGGATCATGCCTTTGGCGTTGAGATAGGCTACAAAAGTCATAGTTGACATCAAAAATAGCCACAGAGTAGCAATTTCCAGCAGGTTTTCATTGAGTTGGTGTGCCACTAATTTCTCATGGCTGGGGTCACCGGCGGCCATAAATAGTGCAATCCAAGAAATACAACCAAAGAACAGAGTCGTCTTGGCTTTATTAAGGTGGGTCACTTCTTCGAAAATAATACTCAGCAATGCAAGCACCGCCAGTATGATAAGAAAGGTATGTAACATAACTGCAATTCCAACTGCTGTTTTATTGTGTGGCCGCTCGTAGCTGAGCGATGGGTTGGCGTCTCTATAGTGACCTATTTAGGCCAGCCCTATGAACGCGTGCGGATCAGAACATAATGGGGTAAATAACGCAACTGTTAGCCGTGACTCAGTTTTGGGTAGGTTTGTGATGCTTACCACGAAAAAATAGGTTGTTTTGTAGTCATGCGTGCTAAGTTGGTGTCATTTTGTGGTGATATATGTGGTTATCTATAAGTAAATTATCGAGTGTAAAGTTAAATCTACGATGAAATACACTTGGGCCTAACTGAAGATCCTGCAATTAAATTTTCTTTATAAATGAAATTTTGCGAGAAAATGCAATTTGCTCGATTTTTGAAGGCTAGATTTGTCATTGCAGATAGCGATGCTGTTCATTTTTAAAAACAATCGAAAGGGGCACTTTTCTCCTTTTTGACGACAAGCGTGACTACTCGGCCAGTGATAACAAAAAGGGACGCATGAGCGTCCCTTTTTAATGGGTTATCAAAAGCCTTAGCTTGCCATACGCGCCAGAACACGATCAGCCGCTTCTAAGGTTAAGCGTAACTCATCTTCACCGTGAGCCATCGACAGGAAGCCTGCCTCATAGGCGCTCGGTGCTAAGTAAACGCCTTCGTCTAACATGCCGTGGTAGAAGGTACGGAAGTGCTCGATATTGCACTGAGTCACTTGGTCAAAACGGGTAATTTCCGCTTGCTCGGTAAAGAAGAAACCGAACATCCCGCCAACATAGTTAATGGCCATTGGAATACCGTGCTTATCAGCTGCCGCTTTAAAGCCTTCGGCGATACGTTTGGTTTTTGCACTTAGCGCTTCGTAAAGTCCTTCTTCACACAGGGCTTCCATTTGTGCTAGACCCGCTGACATCGCAATCGGGTTACCCGACAGTGTGCCCGCTTGGTAAACTGGGCCGCTAGGTGCGATAAACTGCATCACTTCTTTACGACCACCAAAAGCTCCTACTGGCATACCACCACCGATCACTTTACCTAGGGTGGTTAGGTCTGGTGTGACCCCGTAGTAGCCTTGTGCACCACTTTTAGATACACGGAAACCTGTCATGACTTCATCGATGATCAGTAGCGCACCGAACTCATCACAGATGTCACGCAGGCCTTCAAGGAAGCCTGGGATAGGAGGAATGCAGTTCATGTTGCCGGCAACAGGCTCGATGATGATGCAAGAGATGTCAGTTGGATACTGCTCAAACAGGGTACGTACAGAATCTAAATCGTTATACACAGCGGTTAAGGTGTGTTTTGCGAAGTCTTCAGGGATCCCTGGAGAGCTTGGTTGACCCAATGTTAATGCGCCAGACCCCGCTTTAACTAATAGGCAATCGGCGTGACCATGGTAGCAACCTTCAAACTTTAAGATCTTGTCACGATTCGTGAAACCGCGCGCTAAACGAATCGCACTCATGGTCGCTTCAGTACCTGAGCTCACCATACGAACTTGCTCAATCGAAGGCACCATAGAAATCACTTTCTCGGCCATTTGTACTTCGAGTTCAGTGGGGGCTCCGAAAGACAAACCGTTTTCTACCGCAGCAAGAACCGCTTCGCGGATCTTAGGATGATTGTGACCTAAGATCATCGGGCCCCAAGAACCGACATAGTCGATATAGGCTTTGCCATCTGCATCGTAAATATAAGCGCCATCGGCTTTTTCAATAAACAGGGGAGAGCCACCGACACCATTAAAGGCTCGTACGGGTGAGTTAACACCGCCGGGAATGGTTTTTTTAGCCTGTTCAAATAGCGCTTCGGAACGGGTCATGTTGAGTCCTTAAAGTTTGTCGCCGATTAGCGATCGGCTTTACGTGAATACCAGTTAACGGGACACTCGTATTTTTCGAGTTGCGATTCTACGCCGAGTGTCAATGCAAACAGTGCCATACGAATTAGCAGTCCATTGTCCGCCTGTCTGAAGATAGCGAGATTAGGGTGACTGTTCAAATCATTATCTAACTCATTGGCTTGCGCACGTGAATCCCTTGGAAGTGGATGCATGATCACAGTGTTAGATTTGCAGTGTTGAGTATAAATACTTTGGTTTAAACGGAATTTGCCGCGGTATTTATTGGCTTCCTCCTGTGAGGGGAAGCGTTCTTCTTGAATGCGGGTCAGATACAGAATATCGGCTTTATCTAAATTGCCTTCAAGTTGGTCTGTTATTTTGATGCTATGGCCAGCATTTTCAATGGCAGAGATCACATAGTCAGGCATTGCTAATTCACTTGGTGAAATCAGCGTGAAGCTAATGTTTTTGTACATGCACAACAAGCGAGAAAGCGAATGCACTGTACGGCCAAACTTCAAATCGCCAACCATCGCGATATGCATGCCATCGATGCCACGACCCGCGTGACCCAGTTCCTTTTGGATGGTGAACAAATCGAGCAAAGCTTGGGTTGGATGTTCATTTGGGCCGTCACCACCGTTGATGACGGGCACACGGCTGCCTTCGGCAAACTCTCTGACCGAGTAAGCATCGGGATGGCGCATTGCAATCACATCTGAGTAGGTCGATAACACGCGGGCGGTGTCGTATAGAGATTCGCCCTTCGACAATGATGAAGACGCCATACCGGTTGTTTCACGCACATGACCGCCAAGTAAGTTAAAGGCACAGCCAAAACTTACGCGGGTACGGGTGCTAGGTTCGAAAAACAGGTTACCTAAAATGGCGCCATCGAGCACTTTGGTGCGCTTCTCGCGAAGTGCGTAGGGCGTCATACGGTTAGCGACATTAAAAATAGTTTGGATTGAATCAAGATCTAACTGGTTTACTGAGAGGATGTGGGATCCTTCGAACTGGTTCATCAGCCTGTTTTCCAATTTTGGGGGGCGTTAAAGTGCATATTCGCGCTTTGCCCTGGGTGTATATGTAGGGTGGCTGAGGCGCAATTCTAGCAGATGCACTCTGGCAACGAAATAGCAGCTGCGCCCTAGCAAGGCTTTTTTAGGGCGCTAATACAGTATTTTGTGAATCTAAGCGCAACTTTGCAGGACTTAGACTTGGCCAGAGCGGATTTCCTGTTGCAGGTTTGACCAACTTATAACCCCTACAACATTTTCTGGACTGCCCTGATAGATAAAGACTTCGCCACTTCGTTTGGCAGAAAGCAACAAATACACTTCGTCTAAGGTTTTTGTGTCACTTAAGCCCTGCATTGGATGGCGCGAAAGGGTGACATTATCATCGTAGGACTGCATTTCAAGGCTGAGCATCTCAATGACCCCATCGGCATTACGTACTAGCACTGGGCGACCTTCGGCGCGTTTTAATACCTCAAGTAGCAGTTCGTCGTTGTTATTGACGATAACAAAGCGTTTATCCATCAGTGAGCGCACGCCCTTTTTCTGCAGCGCTAAATTGACCGGCGCGACCTTGTAGCCCAGTCCCATAATGTCGAGCTGTTTAAAGAAAATGGAATCGGTTTTAAAGCCTTGATAGGCAATCAAAAATGCAGGAATAGTCACAAACATCGCTGGCAAAATAATACTGGCGTCATTGGTCATCTCGAGTAATGCAACTAACGCCGCGAGCGGCGCACTTAAGCAAACCCCCATCATGGCTGTCATGCCAATCACGGTATAGAGTCCGACATAGGGGGCAATAGAAGGAAATATAATGGCGCTGACCAAGGCGAGAATGGCGCCAATCAGTGCGCCAATGCCATAGAGTGGGCCAATCAAGCCCCCTGGAATACCTAGGCCAATTGCCGCAATAGTCGCGATAATTTTAGCGGCCAGCAGCGCCATTAATAGCAATAAACTCGGGTGCTCGCTGATGGCTTCACTTATGGCTAAATCACCACTGCCCAGAGCTTGGGGCAGGATTAGACCAATGAGTGTAGTGATGCTACCTGCCAGTAATAGCCGATAAATCAACGGCCAGTTTTGCCCTGTTGCGGTTACTTTAAGCAGGGTGTAATTAAAGAAGGCAGCGGCGCAGCCAAGACCAATACCGCCTAAAGCTAAAATTGGATAGTGATCGAGCGGAATATGGATCACTTGAATGCGGTCAAATTCGTGAACATTCCCAAACACCAACTGGCTAGATACTGCGCCGCATATGGCTGAGAGCATAATTGGGAAGAAGTAATGGACTTTGTATTCCCGAACAATCACTTCAAGCACGAATATCACCGCTGCGAGTGGCGCGTTAAAGGTGGCGGCAATCCCCGCGGCAATACCGCTGGCGCACATGATGCGCACGCTGTTATCGGGGAGATTAAATTTCTCCGCAAGTACACTGGCGCTCACTGCACCTAGGTGAATCGCAGGGCCTTCTCGACCGACTGAAAAGTTAGTCCCCAAGGCAAATAGCGCTTGGAAGAATTGTCCTGGGGCTGATTGAAGTGGGATTTTGCCGTAGTGCAATTTCACCCTATGCAGTACGTAAGCGATGCCCATACGTTTGTATCGCTTAGACCCCAACCGTGCCACAATCCAAATTAATAATGCGCCCAAAAGTGGCAGTATCACTCGCCAATCGGCGGCGTGGCTCGTAAAATCCATCTCTTCAATTTGGGTATATTGATTTGCCCAAAGCAGAAGTAGTCTAAACAATATGATGACGCCAGAGGCGAAGATGGCAAACAAGAGAGCCAAGAGGCAGAGCTGTGCACTGATTTTGGCCTGAGATAAGTGATCCCTAAGCTCGGTTGCAAGGTATTTTTTTAAAGCGACAATGGCTTGCTGAATCGCGACTTTATTTAGGGTTATTTGCACTGCAATGGCCTGAGTTGTATTGTATCGCACTCATTATTGAGTTGACTGTATTTTATAAGGGGCTGTTACCTAATGCCAAATTATCATCGTTGGCTAGATCGGCTGCAAGTGATGGACCGCAAGTATCGGCCATCTACAGTGTATTTATTGCTTTTAGTCCTCGTGGCTTTTGTCCTTGGTGCTTGGGTCAGTTTTATGCTGCTAAACAGTGACGACCCCGTCGTTAAACATATCGGCGGTAAAACTCAGAGATTAACCGCTGAGCTTGAAGCGCAGACCCAACTTTTGGCTTCAAAAAATTTAGAACTCACTGTAGAGCGAGAGGCCAACGCCCAAATGCAGGGCATGTTTGCCGAGCAGATGAAAAAACAAAAGGAATTGGAACGCGATTTAGCCTTTTATCGTAGCATTATGTCGCCCGACGATAATGCCGAAGGGGTGGCTATCCATGGGATGGAAATGACCCAAGGTGCGTTGAAAAATGAATTACTGTTTAAATTGATTTTGACCCAGCTACAGAAGCGAAAGCAGGCCGTTCAGGGGCGCACTGAAATAACCTTGATTGGTGTTCAGGATGGTAAGCCTGCTGAGCTTAGTGTGAACAAACTCACGGGGGGAAAGCTTGAATTTGATTTTCGTTATTTTCAGGTGATAGAAACCAAGGTCACTCTGCCCGATGGCTTTAATTTGTCCCAAGTTAAGGTGAAGGTAGTCGTCCCATCGAGCCGCTGGACCAAGAATTCGCAGACTGAGCATGTCTACAGTGTCCCTGAGTTATTACAGGGTGAAAAAGAACCGCGGGTAATACTTGAACAAAATAGTCAGGTAACGGATAATTTGCCCCAGAAAACTGATGTAAGAGGTAGTAATGACTGATCAAGCTGACGCAGCAATGCCAATCAAATTTACCGATGCGGCAGCCGCTAAGGTGAAAGGCTTGTTGGAAGAAGAGCAAAATCCTGCACTTAAGCTACGTGTCTATGTGACCGGTGGCGGTTGTTCTGGATTCCAGTATGGTTTTACCTTCGATGAAAAGGTCAATGACGGTGACTTTACCGTCGAGAAACAAGGCGTCCAATTGGTCGTCGATCCAATGAGTTTACAATACCTTGTTGGTGGCGAAGTGGATTATACTTCGGGTCTTGAAGGTTCACGCTTCTTCGTTAAAAACCCAAATGCAACAACAACCTGTGGTTGTGGTGCGAGCTTCTCAGTATAAGATTTCGTCTCTTATTGAGAACAAAAAAGCCGTCGATAAGACGGCTTTTTTATGGCTGTGTTAAGGGCCATTAATTCATGATATTAAGGTTAAGCTGCGGCTTAAACCATAATTTCACTTTTTTATCGAATGCTATCCAAACTTGGAGGAGCGACAGGATTATCAGCACGGAGAAAATAACATAGTCAGGTAGTTTTCCTTGCCATTCACCAAAGTGTACTGTCGTTGGACCTGCCACAAGGTTATCGGGATCGTACATTATTACCGGCAGCATGCTAATAAGTGCAAGTTGCAATAAGGTATATCCCCTTAGCATGATAAGCCCAGCCTTTTGACGGCCTAAAATCCCTAGCACCATAAACAGGGTAAGCACACAGAATAACACTCCTTGCTTAGCCATTATGCCACTTACGGAAGCGGCTACATAGACAAGGAGCAACACTATCAGTCGTTTGGGTAAACGAGGGCGGGACGCTGCTACAGCGTCTTCTTTAGGTAATGTCGCTTGGTGCTCACTCATAGTTTTTCTCGCTTAACTTAGCCTATTAGTGGCTTTGCTTAGTGATAAGGCGTTGATCTAACTCATAAGGTGGGATTACAACACCAAGATCGTCCTGCACTGGGAATACGGCCACAAACAGGTCATCATCTTCCATCCCTGGCACCCAACGCTCATGCCACTCATCGTATGGAATCGCTAACGTTTGACATTCGCTCCAATCGTCAACGGCCCACGATTCTGCCGCTTCTTCAGTTGGCCACAATGGGATGCAATCTTCATCTTCGGTTGTTAGCATTACGCAACCGTCTTGATCCTGCAGTGTCCATAACACTTTGCTCGCTTTAACTTGTTCAACGAGGTAGTCGTAACGACCCTCTGGCGTCATGGCTGCGGCTTCGGCGAAGGTTTTAACTGTCTTGCTCATGAAAATATCTCTTATGCGTGGATTGGGCGAAGCCTGTTGTGTTTGACATCAACACAGCAAAAGTCACCGGATAGCGAAATGGTAACATTAGAGCGAGGTTTGAAAAAGCACAACAGCGCCAAGTGGGCGCTGTTGGCTCATAGGGCTATTTAGCTTCGTTAAAATAGCGGTAAATAAAGCCTGCGATAATTGCACCAAGGATAGGAGCTACCCAGAAAATCCACAGCTGCGAAACCGCCCAATCACCAACAAATAACGCAGGACCGGTACTGCGAGCGGGGTTTACTGAGGTGTTTGACACTGGAATGCTAATAAGGTGAATCAGGGTCAAACAGAGACCGATGGCGATAGGGGCAAAGCCCTGTGGGGCTCTCGAATCGGTTGAGCCCAAAATCATTAACAAGAAGAACAGCGTCATCACTATTTCACAGATAAGCACCGACATCATGCTATAGCCGCCGGGAGAGTGTTCGCCAAATCCGTTAGACGCAAAACCCGCAGCAAGGCTGAATCCTTCTTGGCCAGAGGCGATTAAGAACAAAATGCCAGCCCCTGCAATGCCGCCTGCTACTTGGGCAATGATATAGGGCAGTAACTCTGCGGCAGGAAAGCGACCGCCAGCCCAAAGGCCAAAAGATACTGCAGGGTTGAGGTGACACCCTGAGATATGACCTATGGCAAATGCCATAGTTAGCACGGTTAAACCGAAGGCGAGTGAGACGCCAAGGAGACCGATGCCAACATCGGGGAAGGCTGCAGCCAATACTGCGCTGCCACAACCGCCAAGTACCAACCAAAGTGTACCGAGAAATTCTGCCGCCATTTTTTGTGACATATTCATTGTTAAATTTCCTATTCAATGACTTAGCTATGATCATCAGCTTATTTTGCTGAAGTTCTGCATAGGCCAAGCGCATAAGTCTGGATTATCAGGCCATGGGAAGCGCGAGATAGTGTTTTATTCCCTTAAAATAAGTGTGATTGCGCACAGTAATGCCATTACATTATGCCAAAACTAAAATGCCCTAAGGCAATACTCGAACGCTAAATGCAACGTCGTTACTGCTTAGTTAACAATGACTTTAGCTTGAGTAGATGACACTACTGTGATTAATCATAGACGGATTTTTATACTTCGTATTTTTATCAAAGTAGGATTAAAAGCGAGAAATGCGGTTACAGGCGGGGTACTGCGAAAATGCCTAGTTCAAGGTATGAGGGGAGAAGCGGGGGAGGGGATGAAAGGCGAAAAATTGTTAGTTGCTAAAAACAGGGTTGCTTGAATTCATTAGACCAGAAAGTAAAAGTGCACAAATGCCTTTTTTATTAGGCCTTTATGCACTTTTGATTAAAAAGGTTGAGCTAAAGCGATTTATTTAGCGCTAAATCTTCCGCCAAGCACAGCTTCACGGGAGGCGCCTGTGACGGCGGGAAGGTTTGCCGGCAGCCCCAAATGATGACGCATCGCGAGCCAAGCAAAGGCGATACCTTCGGCCCATTTAGGGTCGACCCCAAGGGCTGATGTGGTCTCTATGCTGTAACCTGGCAGAAGCGTGCTTAAGCGCTGCATCAATTCGCGGTTAAAGGCGCCGCCCCCACAGACAAACAATTCACCCTCAGGGGAAAGTTTACCGATTTCCATCGCGATGCTGTGGCAGGTTAAATCCAGTAAGGTCGATTGAATATCTTCTTCATCTAACTGATTAAAAGCCGATAATTGCTGCTCTAACCAAGCCTGATTAAAGAGTTCACGCCCCGTACTTTTAGGATAAGCGAGGGAGAAGTAGGGATGAGAGAGCATATGGGATAGGAGCTGGGGATCCGTTTTCCCCGATGCGGCCCAATCACCATCCCTATCAAATGACTCACCTTTGACCTGTTGGATCCAGGCATCTATCAAAGTGTTGCCAGGGCCAGTATCGAAACCTAATACCTCTTCGCTGTTGCCTGGCAAATAGGTAATGTTGGCGATGCCACCAATGTTGAGGATCACGCGCTTTTTACCCAATCGGGCAAAACTTTGCTGATGGAATGCGGGAACCAGCGGCGCACCTTGTCCACCTAAGGCAATGTCTTTACGACGAAAATCGGCAATCACATCGATGCCTGTTTCAGTCGCAATGGTATTTGGGTCACCAATTTGCAAGGTGAAGCCGACTTCGAGGTTTGGCATATGGCGCACAGTTTGGCCGTGGCTGCCGATGGCGATAATGTCTTCTTTGGGGATATCGGTTTTGGCTAACAGGTTATTGACCGCCAAGGCAAATAACTGCCCGACACTGCGATCGATGCGTCCGAGTCTGTTAATTTCATCGGCGCCCGGAATACAGAGACGTTGTAGCCCTTTGAGCAAATGGGTCGGAATAGTTTCGGTATGGCTGCTAATCAGCTTAGGCTGCTCAGATGCAAAATCGACCAATACGGCATCAACCCCATCCATACTGGTGCCCGACATTAGCCCAATATAATAGGCATGTTGTTTAGCTTGATAGTTTTCCGTCATTATTGCATCGCCAATTCAGATTGCTTGCTTTGCGAAATTGTAGCCATCAACTGCTTACTTAGGGCATCAAATTGCGGTTTTTCTTTCTGCGCTATGGCTTCAGCCTTAGGTAAGGTCACGGTTCTTGGGTTGCGGTGCACGCCATTAACGATGAACTCATAGTGTAGGTGAGCGCCAGTCACACGACCTGTTTTGCCTAAAGTACCAATAATTTGGCCCTGTTTTACACTCGCGCCTTTGCTCACATTGCGTTTAGTTAAGTGCAAATACTTAGTGGTGTAGGTATCGTTGTGTTTGATAAACACATAGTTACCGTTGAATTGATTGTATCCAGCTTCAATGACCTTACCGCTACCCGCCGCCTTAATGGGTGTGCCAATCGCCGCAACGTAATCCACGCCGCGGTGGGCTTTTACTTGGCCAGTTACAGGGTGTAAGCGTTTGGGATTGAAATTAGAGCTTACGTACTTGAAATCGACCGGTGAGCGCAGGAAGGCCTTACGCATACTCGTACCGTTTTCGGAGTAGTAGTTGCCGTCGGTATAACGAATGGCGGTATAGCGCTCACCTTGGTTGATAAATTCGGCGGCTAAGATATTCCCATTGCGCAAAAATTCGCCTTCGGCATATTCCTGCTCATAGACAATGGCAAAAGTGTCACCTTCACGTAAATCTAAGGCGAAGTCGATGTCCCAGCCAAATACCGTAGATAGTTGCATGATTTGGTTTGCATTTAAGCCGGCATCGACAGCAGCATTCCAAAAGTTACTCTTGATCTTGGCATTGACGAAGTGGCTACGAATTTCGATATCTTTCTCGGAAATCTTTTCGTGGTATTGATCGTTCTCTTTACTGATGACTAAGGTTGAGGCCGCATTAAGACGATAGCGCACTTCAGTAAGTTCACCATTAATATCCTTAGAGATCACAATTTCTTCCCCTGGGATAATTTTCAGTAAATTCTGTTTAGCCAGAGGAAGTTGAGTAATTTGGTATACATCCTTACTGCTCAGGCCCGCGCGTTCAAATACCGCGGCTAAGGTGTCACCGTTTTTCACATTAAAATGCTCCACATCTCTGTGTTGGGCATTTTCTCGGGTTTCGATGTCTAACTTAGCCTCGCCCGACGCCAGTGCGGCTGCAGATGACATTGGCTCTGCACCATTGAGGTTGCTAGGTTGTGATTCTTCACTGATTAAGCCTTCAGGGCGACCGGGTGTGCGAAAGGCTAACGGCACATCATAACGGGTGTTAATCTGTGCGTTTTCAACTATACCCGCCGTCTGTCTTGAAGCTTGCGCTTCTTCTGATGGGAAGAGCATGGTTATCATAGTGATAACAGAAAGAATGCTGAGGAGAACTTGGTGCTTTTTTGGCAACAATTTAAATAACGTAATAACCTTTCCCATTAACGCCGATACCGATTACCTGTGGCTTGAATAATCCCGATAGTGTACACACTTTCAATTATGGTGGCTAACAAGTAACATAAGTCTCTTTAATTTTGACCATGGCCTTAGGAGTCCCCGCCGAGATGGCTGATTTAGACCAAGTATTAGCAGAAATTAGACGTGGCACTGACGAGATCCTACTCGAAGCGGATCTGCTGGAAAAACTCAAAGAAGGACGTCCATTACGGATTAAATTAGGTGCAGACCCAACCGCACCAGACATCCACCTTGGGCACACGGTAATTTTAAATAAATTAAGATTATTCCAAGAGTTAGGCCATGAAGTCATTTTCTTGATTGGTGACTTTACCGGTATGGTCGGTGACCCAAGTGGTAAAAACAGTACTCGTCCACCGCTGACTCGTGAGCAGGTGTTAGCCAACGCTGAGACCTATAAAGAGCAGGTGTACAAGATTTTAGACCCAGCCAAAACCCGAATTGAGTTCAACTCAAGCTGGTTAGAGCCATTGGGCGCAGCGGGTATGATCCGCTTAGCTTCTCAGCAAACCGTTGCCCGTATGATGGAGCGTGACGACTTTAAGAAGCGTTATGCAGCTGGTCAATCGATTGCCATTCATGAATTTATGTACCCATTACTGCAGGGTTATGACTCTGTCGCATTGAATGCCGACGTTGAGCTTGGCGGTACAGATCAGAAGTTCAACCTACTGATGGGCCGTGAGCTGCAAAAAGCCGAAGGCCAAAAACCACAGACAGTAATTATGATGCCGCTGCTGGTGGGCTTAGATGGCGTGAAGAAAATGTCTAAGTCGGCCAACAACTATATCGGTGTAAGCGAGCCTGCCAACGAAATGTTTGGCAAGATCATGTCGATTTCGGACGATCTGATGTGGAGTTACTTCGAACTGCTGTCTTTCCGCCCCTTGGCTGAAATTGAGCAATTCAAACAGGATATCGCCAACGGTGCGAACCCTCGTGACACTAAGATTGCTCTGGCGAAGGAAATCATTGCTCGCTTCCACGACGAAGCGGCGGCAGAAGGGGCGCATCAAGCCTTTATCGACCGTTTCCAGAAGGGTGCAATTCCAGACGATATCCCAGAAGTGGAGCTCGCAGCGGGTGAAGGTCTTGCAATCGCTAACTTGTTGAAAGACGCAGACTTAGTCGGTTCAACCTCAGATGCGATGCGTATGATTAAACAAGGTGCGGTGAAGATGGACGGCGAAAAATTAGAAGATAGCCGTTTGACGCTGCCAGCGGGCACAGTTGCCGTATTCCAAGTGGGTAAACGTAAGTTTGCTAAAGTAACGCTTGTATAAATAACCTAAGGGGTTAAATGCAAGAATAAAAAGAGCGCCTAGTGGCGCTCTTTTTGTTTGTGATGTGATAACTGAATGAGAAATATTAGGGCGCGCTGCCGGCTTCGTGCCTGGCGATATTGCATCTTTCGGTACCAAAGTGCTGACCTTCGCGACATTTCCACGCGAGCTGGGCTGAATCGACCTGCCAAAGCTTGGCATTTTTCTTCAATGACATAATCAATAGCATCTGCGGATGCTGCGCTGACATTTCACTGAGCTGATAGGTCAGCATGCCATTCTTATTGGGCTGGGTGCGCACTAAGGTGAATTTTTTTCCGGCATATTCACTGCTGATCTGCGCAGGGTTATCACTCCAGGCTTGATGCTCTGCCTGTGCTTTTTTAAGCGCTTGATTGAAGTGGCTTACAGGCTGTACCGCATAGGAGACGATAATAGGTTGTATTGCATGTGCTTTGGCTATCAGCACTAGGCTACCTAGGGCGAGTAGGGCCAGCCGTCCCAAATATCTCATACGAACCTCATTGCAATGTCGGGCGTCAGACCATAGCGGGCTGACGTAAATTCATTCATTGCAGGTTTCGACTATCAATAAGCGTTCAAGTTTCCGACGGGGGGAAAATTTGTGACTACTGCAGCGCTAATTGATCCGACATGGTTTGGTAATCGATAAGATCGACATGTTCTGTCACGCGATGACTTCGCATGTCTAGTTTAATGCTAGTGACACCGGGAATGGCTACGTCGATGATTTTTCCCGGCTTACCAAATTGCTCGCCAGGCCCCTTAAAGTGGTAGTTGCCGATCATTACCACGAGTGGGCCTGCGTTATACATGTGTTCGATATTGAAGGTGTATTCGAGCACGCCCTCGTGGGCACGTTCGAGAAAGTCGATAATGAAACGGCCGCCGGTATATTTGCGATTAGCGGTTTTGTCATAAAACACACTGTCGCGATTGTAGAATTTGCTGAGTGTTCTGTAATCGTGTTCTGTAAGTGCAGTGATGTATTTTACCGCTAATTGTTGTTCCTCCGGCATTTCACCCGAATTGGCTTGGGCCGCCAATACACTCGGAACAAACATAAGGCACACTAAAAGCCACAATATTCGCAAATCATTCCCTCTTGCTCTTGAGATCGAAGGCCGGTAACGACAAGTGCCATTTGATGGCACATAGGCGGATAAACAAGGTACTTGTCATGGCTAGAAACAGCGCCATTTTATCCCCCATCCCGTAGGCTAAGCTTACGGTATAGCCTATTCCCCCAAAAATTGAGGCGGTGGCATAAATCTCTGTACGCAGCACCATAGGGATTTGCCTGCACAGTATGTCTCGAATAATGCCTCCTCCCACGCCAGTGATCAACCCCAAGACCACGGCAATCATGCCACTTAGGCCGAGATTGAGGGCTTTTTCAGCACCAATAATGGTAAAGAGCGCCAGACCAAAGGCATCAGCAACGGGTAGGGCATATTGTGAGATGCGATGCGGGCGGCGTACCATAGCAAGACATATAAGCACTGTTACCAATATCACTATGATGTAGTTATGGTCGCGTATCCAAAAGACGGGCGTTGCGCCAATCAAGGCATCACGAATACTTCCCCCACCAATGGCGGTCACAGATGCTAGAACTATGACGCCAAAGGGATCCATTCGATGCTTACCAGCAGCAAGGGCGCCTGAGAGCGCAAATACCGCAGTGCCACACAAATCAAAGAAATAAACCCACTGGCTCATTTACTCATCTCTTTGATATGAATATTTAAGGCATCGACCGAGATGCGAATTTCAATCACTGATAGAACTAAGGAGTAGAGCAGCAATAGCAGGCTTGCGCCAAAAATTACCGAACCGGTCTTATTAAAACCAACATAGATAAAAATCATGCAGAGCACACACAGAGCGAAACTAAGCACACCCGCTTCCTGCATACGGCGGATGATATTGATCCGCTGGCTTAGGTTTTTTATCTGATCCTGATGAACGGGTTTGGCTTCGCTGCTTAAAGTGCGGATAAGCGCAGCAAGGGCAAAGAAACGATTAGTATAGGCGAGTAGCAGCAGTGAAATGGCGGGAAATAATAGCGCGGGTGTTGTTAATGATACATGCATGTTCTCAAACATAGGAGCCATCCTTTAACCCAGTTTTTGACTACAAGAAAGCATATCACAGGCTTTGTAAGTAACGTAAACCCGCCCATAGAATGGGTAATAAGGTGATGAAACCAAACCAGATCCCACTTGCGCGAGAGGTTAACTGCACTGCAGGGGCGATAGCATCAAAGTGTGGCTGTGGGCCGTAGACAACTTTGGCGATTTCGACGCGCTGACCAGCTAATTTTTGTGGTCCGCCAAGTTCTATCTGCAAAATACTCGCAACCATGTTCACGCTCATCACATAACCACGAACCCCGGGATGATTTTTAGGAAGGGTAAACAGTTTACTAAAGGAAGTTGGGCCGCCTTGCATGGCAATCGACAAGCTCCATAACCAAGCGGGAATGGCAAGCAACACTGTCGATAGTGCATTTACCGAGCGGGAGAAATACTGATATTGCGGCTGGATTGGTGGCCAGCTGATTTCGAGCTGCTTTAGCATTCGCACTGCCAGTACCATAGGTGCGCCGGCAAGGGCGAAAAAGAAAATAGTCGCAGCGGTGCCGTAAATTGGCGCCGTGGCGAGCTTTTCGATAGTGGCTTTAGTGATTCCCACTTCGGATAGACTTTCGGTATCACGCACAACCCAGGGCTGGAGCAGCTTTTTCGCGCTAGCGTTATCCTGGCGTTTAAGTGCCTTGGCGATTTCATCGGCTACTTGGGAAAAAGCTGAGTCAGTTAAACACAGGTACAGCACTAAGAATTCGAAAAACCAAGGGAAGGCGGCAAGTTCAAGCAAAAAGGTAATAATGGCCCAGAAGGGAAACACCAACAGCAGCATGGCTAAAAAGCCAGCGGTTGTTTGCTGATTGGCACCGCGCTCTGGGCGATTCACTTTTGCTGCGAGCTGCTTAGCTAAATGGGCGAACCAAATAAGCGGCTGCATTTCACGTGGCAGTGGCGCAAGACGCGCCAGCAACAGTGCGAAAAAAAGTACCAAAAAGCCTTCAAACAAAGCGCCATCAATCTCGACAAGTTGTTGAAACAAAGAGCTGTGCATCTGGTACTTTCCAATCTTTACTTAAGCGGCCTTAGGGGCGATATGTTGCAGTAATTCCATCACCATCAATGCTGAATGGTAACCTGCCTTAACAATGTAGGAATCGAAATCGACTGGCGAGTCGTTATTGGCATTGTCAGACAGTGATCGGATCACCACAAATGGTACGCAAAACTGGTGACAGACTTGGGCAATGGCCGCACCTTCCATCTCACAGGCCGCCATCGTTGGGAAGTTTTGACGCATGGTTTGGGTACGTACTGGATCGCAAATAAAGCTATCACCAGTACAGATTAACCCTTCAATTGCTTTCACTTCACCTAATTGAGTGATGGCTTTGTTGGCCGCAGCCACAAGCTCTGGTGATGGCATAAACGCGGCGGGTTGCTGTGCCATCTGGCCAATTTCGTAGCCGAATGCAGTAACATCTACATCGTGGTGGCGCACTTCAGATGAAATCACAATATCGCCAATTGATAGAGAATCGACAAAACCACCGGCCGAACCCGTATTGATCACCGCATCTGGGGCATATTTTTCAATTAGCAGTGTGGTGGCAATACTGGCGGCCACTTTGCCAATACCAGAGCGGGTGACGACAACGTCTTTGCCCGCCAAAGTGCCTGCGATAAATTCAATGCCAGCAATCGTTTGTGAAGATGCGTTTGTCATAGCAGCAATCAAATGCGCTACTTCTGGCTCCATAGCGCCAATAATACCAATTTTCATGGGAGACCCTTTCTATTCAACACGTAACACGTGGGACGATGGAATGGCGGCTAATATATCACACTTATGCCCAGTCGTTATTGCCCGATTGTGCCGAATACAAAGTGGTTGTTAGCCCAATTGATTAGATCATAGTTTGAGGGATAAAAAATGCGCCATTTGGCGCATTTTTCTTTAAAGCTTAATCAGATACAGCGCTTTAATTGAACTTTGATAAGTAAATTCAATTAGTCGAGGAAGTTTAAAATCCCCAGGGCTGCATCACGGCCTTCGGCAATGGCGGTGACCACTAAGTCCGAGCCACGAACCATGTCGCCACCGGCAAATACCTTAGGATTGCTGGTTTGGAAGGGATTCTCATCGAACTTATTAGCTTTGACTCGGCCCCATTGGTCGAGCTCAATGCCATATTCGGCAAACCAAGGTGCTGGGCTGGGTTGGAAACCAAAGGCGATGATCACCGCATCGGCTTCGAGTAACTGTTCACTACCGGCAATCACTTCGGCCTTTTGACGACCGCTGGCATCCGCTTGACCCATTTGAGTCTCGACGCATTCAACGCCAATCACTTTGCCGCCCTCGGTTTTAATCGCAACTGGTTGACGGTTAAAGAGGAAGTTTACCCCTTCTTCGCGGGCATTTTGCACTTCGCGGCGCGAGCCTGGCATGTTGGCTTCATCGCGGCGGTAGGCGCAAATCACGCTGCTCGCGCCTTGACGTACGGCGGTGCGGACGCAGTCCATCGCGGTATCGCCGCCCCCTAGCACTACCACTCGCTTACCCTCAAGGTTTAGGTATGGGGTGTCAGCACTGCTGCTGCCCATCAAATGATGGGTGTTGCCAATAAGATAGGGCAGGGCTTGGTAAACACCCGTTGCATCTTCGCCTGGGAGCCCCGCTTTCATCGCGGTGTAGGTGCCCATGCCGAGGAACACGGCATCGTATTCCTCTAGTAGCTGGTTAAAACCGACATCCTTACCCACGGTTTCTTTGCCAATAGTGACGCCAAGTTTAAACTCGATACCCATGCCTTCTAATACACTACGGCGAGTCGCCATTACGGATTTATCGAGCTTGAAGGCGGGAATGCCATAGGTTAGTAGTCCACCGATTTGTGGATACTTGTCAAAAACCACAGCTTTAACACCATTACGTGCGAGGATATCGGCGCAGCCTAATCCCGCAGGGCCCGCGCCAACAATAGCGACCTTTTCCTTTCGGGGCGTCACTTTGCTCATATCTGGGCGCCAGCCTTGAGCAATCGCTGTATCGGTAATGTATTTCTCAACGTTACCAATAGTCACGGCGCCAAAGTCAGCGTTAAGCGTACAAGCCCCTTCGCAGAGGCGGTCCTGTGGGCAAACGCGGCCGCATATTTCCGGTAGGGTGTTGGTTTCATGCACTAAATCCGCCGCTTCCATAATTCGGCCCTGCTGTGCAAGCTTGAGCCAGTTTGGAATATAGTTGTGTAGCGGGCACTTCCATTCACAGTATGGGTTACCACAATCTAAACACCGGTCCGCTTGCTCTGTGACTTGAGCTTGTGCAAAAGGCTGATAAATCTCAATAAACTGAGTCGAACGCTTTGCCGCTGGGTGTTTGTGTGGGTCTTTGCGACCCACTTCAATAAATTGAAAATCGTTACTCATCGGCAATTACCCCACTTTTACCGCTAGTTCCGGGCTCGATTGCTCTAATTTCAGCAGATCGGCTACGGCAATATTTTTAGGTTTTACTAACACGAAGCAATCTAACCAGTTCGCAAAATCACTTAAGATCATTCTGGCATGTTCACTGCCAGTTTCTGCGACGTGCTCTTCGATTAAGCCCTTTAAATGTTGCTGATGAATTGGTGATTCGAGTTTTTGCGTATCGACTAACTCGGTATTCACGCGGCGTTTAAAGCGGCCAAATTGATCGAACACATAGGCAAAACCGCCAGTCATACCTGCACCGAAATTAACGCCCGTTTTGCCGAGTACGACTACAATACCGCTGGTCATATATTCACAGCCGTTGTCCCCTAAACCTTCGACCACTGCGATGGCGCCTGAGTTACGTACGGCAAAACGCTCGCCCGCTTGACCTGCGGCGAAGAAGCGGCCTCCGGTAGCACCATATAGACAAGTGTTACCAACAATGGCACTGCGCTCGCTCTGGAATGGGCTGCCTACTGGCGGATAAATGACAATCTTTCCGCCGGACATGCCTTTACCGACGTAGTCGTTGGCATCACCGCACAGTTTTAGCTCAAGACCTGGGCTGTTCCACACACCAAAGCTTTGACCTGCACTACCGTTAAAGCTGAGTTTAATCGGTGCTTTGGTGCCTTTTACGCCTTGGGTCGTCGCGATATAGCCTGATAGACGAGCGCCCACTGAGCGGTCGGTGTTGTTGATGCTGTATGCCGCATCAAAACATTCACCCTTATCCACGGCTGATTGGCACTCGTTCAGCAGATGCTGGTTGAGTAAACCTAAGTCCGCTGGTGGGTTGGTTTCCTTCCATGTGCGAGAGGTGGTTGCTTTCACCTTTGGCTGATACAAAATCGGCGCGAGATTAAGGCCTTGCTGCTTCTCTGTCTGGCCTTCTAAGGCGTGTAACCACTCACTGCGGCCAACTAAATCTTCAAATTGGCTTACGCCTAAAGCCGCCATCCATTCACGTACTTCCTCGGCGACAAACTCAAAGTAAGTCATCACTCGCTCTGGCAGGCCGTGGTAATGGTTATCGCGCAGTTTCTTATCTTGAGTCGCAACCCCGGTTGCACAGTTATTCAGATGGCAGATACGTAGGTACTTACAACCTAAGGCAATCATAGGCACAGTACCGAAGCCAAAGCTCTCGGCGCCGAGTAATGCCGCTTTTATCACGTCGGTTCCGGTTTTTAAGCCGCCATCGACTTGCAAACGGATTTTATGGCGCAGACCGTTTTCAACTAAAGACTGATGCACTTCGGCAAGGCCTAACTCCCATGGGCTACCCGCATATTTCACCGAGGTAATAGGGCTTGCGCCTGTGCCGCCATCGTAACCCGAGATAGTAATCATATCGGCATAGGCCTTCGCCACACCGGTTGCGATTGTGCCAACGCCGGGCTCAGACACTAATTTGACTGAGATCAGTGCTTTAGTGTTGATTTGCTTTAGGTCGAAAATCAGCTGGGCTAAGTCTTCGATAGAGTAAATGTCGTGGTGCGGCGGCGGTGAAATCAAAGTCACACCAGGGCGAGCGTGACGCAGCCCTGCGATTTCAACACTGACCTTATGACCTGGCAGCTGACCGCCTTCACCGGGTTTTGCGCCCTGCGCGACCTTAATCTGCAGTACATCGGCGTTCACTAGGTAATGTGCGGTAACACCAAAGCGCGCCGAGGCGATTTGCTTGATGGCGGAATTTCGCTCGGTATTAAAGCGGCGAGCATCCTCACCACCTTCGCCCGAGTTAGAGCGGCCACCTAAACGGTTCATCGCAATGGCTAGTGCTTCATGGGCCTCAGGGCTTAATGCACCGATACTCATGGCTGCGCTATCAAAGCGAGGATAGAGCGCGGAAGCGGCTTCAACATCAGCAACATCGATAGCCGCTTGGCTACCCTTAATGCCAATTAAATCCCTTAAAGTGGCAACTGGGCGGTCATCGACTAAGCTTGCAAACTTTTTATAGGTCGCGAAGTTTTTATCTATCAACGATGCCTGCAGCGTGTTGACGACATCAGGGTTAAAGCAGTGGTACTCGCCGCCCTCAACGTATTTGAGTAAACCGCCCTGCGGTAGTGGAACATGGGCGCGGTAGGCTGCTTTATGCAGTAGTGCTTGATCTTTGGCGATATCGGCAAAGCTTGCGCCTTCGATACGACTCACTACGCCCTTAAAGCACAGCTCAATCACATCGCTGGCGATACCGATAGCTTCAAACTGTTGGCTACAGCGGTAGGAGCCCACGGTACTGATGCCCATCTTCGACATAATCTTACGCAGACCCTTCTCGATGCCGTAACGGAAGTTAAGCATCAGTGCTGTGGTGTCACTTAGATTGTGGCGTTTCGCTAAATCTGAAATTGATTCATAGACTAAGTACGGATAAATTGCCGTCGCACCAAAGCCTAGCAGCACCGCAAAATGGTGCGGATCGCGGGCTGATGCGGTCTCAACGATAATGTTGGTGTCGCAGCGCAGGCTCTTGTTCACTAGCATTTGCTGCACTGCACCGACGGCCATGGCTGCAGGGATTACCTGCGCCGATTTATCAATGGCGCGATCCGACAGGATCAGCAAGGTAGTGCCGCTGCGTGCTAAACGCTCGGCTTCTGCGGTAATACGGCGAATCGCGTTTTCTAAGCCTTCATTAGGATCGTAGTTAAGATCGACGATGTTGGCGCGATAATAAGTACTATCTAACCCGAGTAATTGGTTGAAATCACTGAACAACAGAATCGGTGAATTAAACATCACCCGATAGGCGTGGCCCGTGGTTTCGTTAAACAGGTTTTGCTCGCGGCCAATACAGGTCGTCAACGACATCACGTGTTTTTCACGCAATGGGTCGATTGGAGGGTTGGTCACTTGGGCAAATTTTTGTCTGAAATAGTCGTAAAGCGAACGAGATTTCTTAGACAACACCGCCATTGGTGTATCGTCACCCATAGAGCCGGTGGCTTCTTCGCCCTGTTGTGCCAATACCCAAATGACTTGCTCGAGTTCCTCGCGGGTGTAGCCGAATTGTTTTTGGTATTGCAGTAACTGTTCGGGGCTTAACTCGCTGGCGCCGTGCTGCTCGCTTGCGAGCTGCTCAGCTGGCACTAGGGTACGGCTGTTCTTCGCCATCCATTCTTTGTAGGGATGGCGACGTTTTAAGTCATCGTCAATCTCAAAGGATTGATATAGTCGCCCATTTAGGGTGTCGAGTACGAGTAATTCGCCAGGACCTACGCGGCCTTTCTCGATGACTTCATCAGCGGCGTAGTCCCAAATACCGACTTCCGAGGCCAGTGTTAAAATCCTGTCTTTTGTGATCACATAGCGTGATGGGCGCAGACCATTACGGTCGACGGCGCAAGCGGCATGGCGACCGTTAGTCATTACGATACCCGCTGGACCATCCCAAGGCTCCATATGCATGGAGTTAAAGTCGTAGAACGCCTTTAATTCGTCATCCATTTCAGGATTACTTTGCCATGCTGGCGGGATCAATAGGCGCATGGCGCGGTATAAGTCCATACCACCGGATAACAGCATTTCGAGCATGTTATCAAGTGATGATGAGTCTGAGCCAGTTTCGTTCACAAAAGGCGCTGCTTGCTGCAAATCGGGCAGCAATGGCGAATTAAACTTGTACGCGCGGGCGCGGGCCCATTGGCGGTTACCCGTAATGGTGTTGATTTCACCGTTATGAGCTAAGTATCTGAATGGCTGAGCTAATGGCCATTTAGGGGAGGTGTTGGTCGAAAAGCGTTGGTGGAATAAACAAATAGAGCTTTTAAGACGGATGTCTGCCAAATCGGGGTAAAACGCCGGCAGATCCGCAGGCATCATCAGACCTTTATAGACAATGACTTGGCCTGAAAGGCTGGCGACATAGAAATCTTTGTCGTCAGTGATTTGTTGTTCGAGGCGGCGACGCGCCATGTATAGGCGACGCTCTAAGTCTTTCTCACGCCAACCAATAGGGGCGTTGATCAATACCTGATAAATTTGTGGCAGGCTCGATTTACCAATTTCACCTAATACATCTGCGTTGACTGGCACTTTACGCCAACCCGCAATGCTTAAGGTTTCACGTTCCAGCTCACGCTCAAGAATGAACTTGGCTTGATCAGCACGTTCTTCATCCTGACTTAAAAACAGCATGCCCACGGCAAACTTGCGACTTAAATGCCAATCATTTTCCGAAGCGATTGCCTCAAAAAATTGAATTGGTAATTGCATGAGAAGACCACAGCCGTCCCCAGTACGGCCGTCGGAGGCAATGCCACCACGGTGCTTCATGCGATCGAGGCCATGGATGGCGGTGCGCACGATACGATGGCTCGCTTCGCCATCCATCTGCGCTATCAACCCAAAACCACAATTGTCCCGCTCAAAACTGGGATGATATAAGCTCATACAAAAACCTCCCTAGACCCCAACTAAATACCCCTCGGGAGAAATAACAATGACTTTCTATAGATATGCACCCGAACCACCCAAATTATCCTGAGATTCATCAAAGGTCAAACCCAATATTTGCATAAAATCAGTATATAAATTCATGTTCGTTATAAAAGATACATTAACCTTACGTTAACGTTAACTGGTGATTTGTCTGTATAACATTATGAATAAAAAGAATTTTAAAAAATGGCGAGCATGGTGTTTACTTTTTTGTAACAGTGATTTGCATTGGCTCTGATTTAAAAATAGTGATTTTTTTTGCAAACACAGTGGTTGTATAAAAAATTAAAATAAGTGAATTGTTATTCTTTTGGGGGGAGAGTTGTTTCACGTTATCTGAACTTGATGTGAGTTATGACTCAAGTTTGTACTTAGCGCTTGAACTGACTGGGCTGAGTTTGATTAAGGCCTAAGAAATTCTTAGTTAATTGGTTTAGTGTAGAGTTTTGTTCTGAAAAATCCCTTTTGGATGTTGCAGTTTTGAGATTTTATCTGGATTGTTTTGTCCTAAGTTGTATGAAATCAGGTTGGGGGAGATTATGGGATTAGATGCATACGTGAACACTTTTGGGGCCGTGTGTAAGGCTCGCTATGGGCAACGGCTTCGTAAGCTCACGATTGATGCCAAGTTCACTTGCCCGAACCGTGACGGCAGCCTCGGGCGCGGGGGCTGTACCTTTTGTAATGTCGCTTCTTTTAGTTATCAAGAATCCGAACCTCTCACTATTACTCAGCAATTGCAGCGGGGAAAGGAGCGTTACAAACAGGCAAAGCCAAAGCTGACTGCTGATAAGTTTATTGCCTATTTTCAAGCCTACACGAGTACCTACGACGAGTATCAAGTGTTGATGGCGAAATATGATGAAGCGGTTGAAGACGGTGAAATTGTTGGTTTGTGTGTCGGGACTCGCCCCGACTGTGTACCCGATAACGTGCTCGATTTACTTGTGAGTTATCAACGGCGAGGCGTAGATGTTTGGCTCGAACTTGGTCTGCAGACGGCGAATGATTTGACCTTAAAGCGGATTAATCGTGGTCACGATTTTGCTTGTTACTGTGATACGGTTAAACGCGCTCGGGAGCGAGGCTTAAAGGTTTGCACCCATCTTATCCTTGGCTTGCCGGCTGAAACTCATCACGATTATATGACGACGCTTAACGCGGTGTTAAAACAGGGAGTAGATGGTTTGAAGCTACATCCCCTGCATGTGGTTGAAGGCAGTACTATGGCCAAATCTTGGCGCGCTGGCCGTTTGCCACTTTCAAGTATTGAAGAGTACGCTCAAAGTGCAGGAGAGCTTATTAGGCACACGCCTAGGAATGTGATTTTTCACCGAGTCACTGCCTATGCTAAGAAACCGATGTTACTTGCGCCAGATTGGTGTGGCTATCGTTGGAATGGCTTAGTCGCCATCACCGAAAATTTGAGGCAATACGGTGGGCAGGGGAGTGCATTGGTGGTTAGTAATGTGGGCTGAAGACCAGGGAATGCTGCAATTTCTTGATAATCAAGCGCTCTCAATAATGTTGGGGTTTTGTTAATATTGTAATAGTTTCAAGCTCATTTGCGGCCAGCAGTTGCACTGCCGATTTTAGTGGGTATCATGTCTTAAACCTGTGTTAAGAATTGGACTACTTAAGGGAGGCCTAGATGGCCACAGTGGAATTAGAAACAATCCTAGATCTCAATACGTTAGAGCAATACTGCAGTGCAATTGGTGCTGGCACTCTGCTTAAAAGCGTGATTTTATTTGAGCAATTAATGCCTGAATATGTTGGAAATCTAGTTAAGGCTAACGAAGCTGGCGATAAAGACACTCTCTGCTCTGAAGCTCATAAGTTTAAAGGGGCAGCAGGTTCAGTTGGCTTAAAACGCATTCAGCAGATTGCACAGTTATTGCAACACGGTGATGAAGCAAAATGGACGACTGAGCATAGCACATGGGTTGCGCAGATTGTTGAGTTTGCCAGTGCGGATTTACAGCATTTGAAACAGTTTTTACAGGCAAAAGCCTAATCATCAATAATTAAGGTGCAGCATTTTAGCTGCACCGAGTGATTTTTAAGATATCGCTATCTAATCTTACCCCTCATTATTTCATTCCCCTTCGCTAATATCGATTCTGCTCACAATATTACATAGTTAGATTGTCCGCTTATTGATAAGTTAAGCTATTGTTGATTTAATTTGTTAATTCAAAATTAGTGCGGCAATCGATTAAATGAAAAGCTTACCTAGCCTTAAAAATCTCTACTATCTGGTGAATCTGCATCAGGAGCAAAATTTTAACCGCGCCGCTAAGGTGTGTTTTGTCAGTCAATCAACGCTGTCTAGCGGTATCCAAAATTTAGAGGAGCAGTTAGGGCACCAGCTTATCGAACGTGACCATAAATCCTTTATGTTCACAGCTATTGGCGAGGAAGTGGTGCAGCGTTCACGTAAGATTTTAACCGACGTCGATGACTTGGTTGAACTGGTAAAAAACCAAGGTGAGCCGATGACAGGAGACATCCGACTAGGATGTATTCCGACAATCGCCCCTTTCTTACTAAGTCGTGTGGTCAAGCAATGTCAGCAGTCCTATCCAGCCATGAGTTTATTGCTTAAGGAAGACACGACTGAACGCTTATTGGATGCACTGGGTAAAGGTGAGCTTGATTTACTTATTCTAGCGCTCCCCGTAGATACCAGTGGTTACCATAGCATGAAAGTCGGCATTGACCCTTTTAAGATGGTGATCCATAAAGATTTAATTGGAACTGTACATCAGCCAGTTGATTACCAGACGCTGCCAGATGAGAGCATTTTCCTGCTGCAGGGGGAGCATTGTATTACGGGCCATGCAATAACTGCCTGTAAACTGGGTGATAGCGCTAAGATTAATCCCTTTGCAGCAACCAGTTTGCATACCTTAGTGCAAATGGTGGACAGTAAATTGGGGACGACGTTCTTACCACAGATGGCGATTGATGCGGGGATCTTAAATGATACCGATCTTGAAGTGATGACGCCTCCGGGCGAAGCGCCTTACCGCGATATTGGTTTAGTTTGGCGTCAGACAACCAGCCGTATTTTGACCTTCCGTACCCTTGGCTTACTGATTCAAAAACTGTTAGCCAAAGAGAGCCAATAATTGGGCGTCCTAGAGCCTAATTTGATTTAGGTTCTAGGTTTGGTAGGTGTCTTATGTTCTCAATGGGGAGATTTATTGAACAGACTTGGGAGTAACGCCAAACACTTCAATAGAGTGTTGTTTCCCTTTTAATTTGACGTGACCCAGATTTGTTAGTTGATATTCACTATTGGGGTTTTCTAAACGACCTGCTAATGCGCCTGAAATCAACATACGCTGACCTAGTGGATTACATTGATCCTGCAGGCGAGCTAATGTATTTAGCACATCACTAAAGAAACTAATCTCTTGTTTTTGCACGCCGACGACAGCTGCGACAACTTGCCCACAGTGGGCAGCGGCTTTGAACTTAGGCACAAAGCCATAGTGTTCTTCAAAGTAACGTCTTTGCCAGTTAAGCTGTTGACTGAATTCATAATAGATATTCATACAGCGATCGTGTACTACACCTTCTTCTAACGGCCAGTGAATCAAGACCGCATCCCCCATATAGCGATAAATCTCGGCATCATTATTGGTTATGGTGTCCGAGAGTAGGCTAAAACAATCCTGAATAAGCCTGCTAAAACGATAATCACCGAGGGATTCAGCATGAGTCGTTGAAGCCACCATATCCAAATACAGGAATAAACGCTGTTCGTATCTGGGTCTGTGGTATTTACCTAAACCAATGTTAAGCAGAATACGTGGGCCAACGAGCAGCGCCATTTGTTCGACAAAAGCTAAGCTGACCCGCACCACCACTAAATACACAATTAATGCCTGGAAGGATGGGCTGTAGAGAATATGTGCCGTTAACATTTGTCTTAGGGTAGACATATGGTTTTCAATGGCCCACATATTCAAGAATTGGGTCATATAGGCGAGTGTTGTTGCCCCAAGCAAGAGAAATAATCCCTTGAAAATTACTGAAAAAATATAAGGAAGTCGATTAATGGCGCTAAAGTCTGCAATCAGGTTAGACATCCAGTGCAAACTACCAAAAATGATCCCCATATAAATTGCCAGGGTCGCAAGATCGGCCGAACCCACCGCCCACTGCGGTAGTTCTGGCGATTGCGCGTAACGAAAAAACACGAACGCAGCCATAGCAATTGCCCAAGCTAATATGGCAAACAGAAGTTTTGTGGCTTGTCTACGTGCTCTCACAGATTACTAGTTATCCGAATACGGCAGTTATTTTCAGGATGCGGTAGTTTATAGAAAATCATCTGTCCTGTGCCAGTCATATTTGTGATCTGGATCAATCGGAGCCCATATCCTTGCGAAAATTTATCCAAAAACTTTTCTCAAAATCATGGCAGTGAACGCGGTCTTCAAATAAAAACCACGGGGATTCGTCATTTTTAGTCCGCCATCCTCAGCAATACTTTGGGTTAAAGTCCTGCTGTTAGCCGCCTTGGGTCTTAGCTGAAGTACTTCGCCATGCCTTGCGGTGAGTTTCTCAACTCTACCTAGGGCAATTTGCTCCATGATTTCTTCCCAATCTTGCTGCAGTAATGCTTGTTCCTGCTGGTCTGGCTCCCAAAGAATAGGAGTGCCTATTCTGCGTTCAGCAATGGGGATATGGCGCTCACCTTCAACGGGAACCCAGAGAACTCGTTGTAACTTGTGGCACACTAAACTGTTCTGCCATGTTAAACCTTCGATATTCGTTAAGGGAGCTACGCACACATAGGTGGTTTCTAGGGGCTTGCCTTGGCTGTCGATGGGGATGGTTTTTAATTCAACCCCAAGGTGGAGGAAATCCTGTTCAGGTTTTGAGCCTGCGGTTGCACCAAGTTCCATTTCTATTAGTTGGCCAACCCAGCCCTTATCACGCTTGAGATCTTTAGGGACTGACACCCCGAGACTGGCTGCAATTTGCGATAGGTTAACGCCCGCCATCATATCAGCGCGTTTTAGCAGTTCATCAAGATCTTGGGGGGGAATTATTGATTTCATGGGGGAATATTACTGGAAAATACATCTTTAGCAACGCTGTATAAAAAATGAGCTTAATAATTTCATCATGTTTTACTGATAGCTAACTTCTGTAAGTGCATGATTATATTTTGTTTGTCATTAACAGCACCCTTAAAGGGGAAGAATATTCAAAGTTACTCGCGGCTTTCCCTTGCGTTTCTCACACATTTATCCACAGATATTATGGATAACTCACAAAAAATGAGGGCTTAACCGATTAAAAAACTCAAGTCAACAGTAAATACGGCCATTTTTAACGACTTATGTGGGCAATTCAGGGAGAGTGCTGTGTATAACATAAGTGATGTGAACATGTGAAAAAATCAAAATAAGGGTAGGTTAAAAAATGTTCTATTTGAGTTTTTGTTATAAATAATCGATCTTCACCTTAACTAAGTGGTTGAAGTGTAATGTTTTATTATTTTTGTGTTTAAACAGGTTTTTATGGGGATAAGATGTTTTTTGAACGATATCCAGAGTTTAAGCCAGTTTCGAACAGAGATATCCACAGAATTTGTGGATATCCACGATGTTCTCTCCCTGCAGTTGTTGATAAAACTGATACTTTGGCAGAATTATCCCAGTGCTCGCATGAAATAGAGGTTTGCTGAGAGACTTGCTTTGTGAAACAATCAGTTTATTAAAAGTTATCCTTATTTGGAGTCCATGTGATTGATAGCGACGGCTTTCGCGCAAATGTGGGCATAATAATTTGTAATAGATACGGTCAAGTGATGTGGGCAAGGCGTTTTGGCCAACATTCATGGCAATTTCCTCAGGGTGGTGTTGATGATGGTGAATCAGCTGAGGAAGCGATGTACCGAGAATTATACGAAGAAGTGGGTTTAAGACCTGAGCACGTTACGATATTAACCTCGACACGTTCTTGGTTAAGGTATCGTTTGCCTAAACGTTTAGTCAGGCAAGACAGTAAGCCTGTGTGCATCGGTCAGAAACAAAAATGGTTTCTGTTACAACTAAAAAGCCAAGATAGTGCGATTAATTTGAGTTCTTCAGGTCACCCCGAGTTTGATGATTGGCGCTGGGTCAGTTATTGGTATCCTGTGCGTCAAGTTGTATCATTTAAACGCGATGTTTATCGTAAAGTAATGAAAGAGTTTGCGGTGACCGCATTGTCATTCCAGACCCAAGAAATACCTAGGAAACGGGGAAGGCAAAAGGCAATAGGCTGATTTTCAAAAGAGGATTGAAAACAGTGTTAAATACGCTCAGGGATATTACTCAGGCAGTGGCTTCAGCCCACAGCCTCGATACTGCGTTAGAGGTCCTAGTTTCATCTACAAAAGCGGCGATGGAAACTCAATGTTGTTCGGTCTATATCCTTGATCAGAATGAGCTAGTGTTATCTGCCACCGACGGTCTTGAAAAAAGTGCGGTCGGCCATGTCCGTATGCCCTTAACTCAAGGTTTGGTGGGCTTGGCCGCCGAGAGGGAAGAGGCGGTTAACCTTGCCGATGCAAGACTTCATCCCAGATTCAAACTCTTTCCTGAAGTTGCCGAGGAAGAATACCGCGCCTTTTTAGCCGTCCCGATCATTTACCAAAAGGCTGTTGTTGGCGTTATTGTTGTACAACAGGCGAGTGCTCGCCAATTTAGCGAAGGTGAAGAAGCCTTCCTGATGACCCTAGCTGCCCAGCTTGCGATGGCGGTTCGTGGTTTAAAACAAAAAGCCCAAGTTAGCTCACTCGAACATCAGATATTATTCCAAGGCACAGCTGCTTCAAATGGCATTGCGATTGCCCATGCATTTGTGCTTGGTGGTGAGATTTCCATCGAGCAGCCAGAAGTCAAATGTGAAGACATAGCACTAGAATCGGCTCGTCTAATGGCGGCGATGGGGCGTTGTAAGGAAGCGGTAAGTGCATTATCCCAACGTTTTGACCGTGAGCAGGATGAAGAAGTCGTATCTATCTTCAATGCGTTACTGCTACTTCTCGACGATGCCAGCCTAGGTGGTGAATATGCCCGTGAAGTACAGCAAGGCTGGGAAGCCGAGTCTGCGGTAAGCCGTGTGTCCCTTCGCTATATCCAGCAATTTATGGCTATGGAAGACCCTTATCTTAAAGAGCGCGCCAGTGATATTCGCGATCTCGGACAACGGGTGTTACGTCAGCTCATTGAGCCTGAGCGATTAGAGCTTGAACCCGATAAGCCTGTGATTTTAGTGACCCGTGAAGCCGATGCGACTATGCTCGCCGAATTTCCACGCCAAAAGCTTGCCGGTATTGTTACCGAACTTGGCGGGGTAAATTCCCACGCCGCGATATTGGCAAGGGCGTTAGGCGTGCCTGCTATTACTGGGGTTGAGCAGTTACTTTCCGCCGATATTGATCAAAAACTGTTAGTGGTTAATGCTAGCCGTGGCCAATTGATGGTATCGCCATCGCCTGCAATTGTGAGTGAATATCGCAGCCTCATTTCAGCGCAAAAGGCGTTGCAACGCCAATATGCCCAAGAATTAGCGCTACCTTCGATAACTCTCGATGGCAGCCGTATCCGCTTGTATTTAAATGCCGGCTTATTGAGTGGGGTAGCCTCAGAGATCGCTGAAGGCGCCGATGGGATAGGGCTATACCGAACCGAAATTCCGTTTATGCTGCAGCAACGTTTCCCAAGCGAGTCGGAGCAGATTAAGGTCTATCAGCAGGTGTTATCTGCTGCATCTGGCAGACCCGTTGTGATGCGAACCCTTGATGTGGGCGGCGATAAGCCATTGCCTTACTTCCCCATTAAAGAGGATAACCCCTTCCTAGGTTGGCGGGGGATTCGTCTATCGCTCGATCATCCCGAGCTGTTTTTAGTGCAATTAAGGGCGATGTTACAGGCGGGCAGTGATGGCAAGCAGCTCAGTATTTTGCTTCCTATGGTTAGCAATTTAGATGAAATTGACCAGTCATTAGAATACTTGCATCAGGCCTATGATGAGCTCAAAAATGATTTTGATAGTCAGTTAGTGATGCCGCGTATTGGTATTATGCTCGAAGTACCAGCGCTGCTTTATCAATTAGATGAAGTGGCAAAACGGGTGAATTTTGTCTCTGTGGGCAGTAACGACTTAACCCAGTACCTGCTAGCAGTTGATCGAAATAATCCGAGGGTGAGTTCACTATTTGATAGTTATCATCCTGGCATTTTACGGGCGCTGCATCAGGCCCGTCTGGATTGTGATTACCACAAGCTTGATATCAGTATTTGTGGTGAATTGGCGGGCGAGCCGATTGGTGCGATTCTGTTAGTGGCGATGGGGTACTGTCATTTAAGTATGAACCAAGGCAGTTTAGCGCGTATTAATTACCTACTGCGCCGAGTTTCTCGTGATGACTTGGATTCGTTGCTGGCACAGTCATTGAGCCTATCTAACGGTTTTCAGGTGCGGGAGTTGGTTAAAGAATATTTAACCCAAAAAGGCCTAGAGACCATTCTTAACTAATTAACTAATAGTGTCTTTTGCATTAAGCTAGGGCATCGTTTATCACGCAGTAGGGATTCGAGTGGATAGTTTGCTGTCGGTATTTTTTATTTGCCTTGGGCTTGGCGCATTTGTTGGATTTATGGCTGGGCTATTGGGAATCGGCGGCGGTTTAATTGTGGTTCCCGCGTTAATTTATATCCTGGCTTCTGTGGGTATTGCCGCAACCAATTTACCCCATATTGCGATTGCTACTTCCCTTGCAGCCATCATTCTAACCTCCATTTCTTCAGCGAGGGCTCACCATAAGCGGGGGAATGTGCCCTGGCCACTGTTTCGCACTATGATGCCGGGTATCTTGCTTGGGGCGTTAATGTCAGGCTTTATTGCCGAACAAATCCCTGCAGCAACGCTGCAATCAGTGTTTGCAGTCTTCGTGATTCTAATGGCTGTTCAAATGGCTTATCCGGTTCAGGCGCAATCACATCGCCAGTTACCTGCTCAAGGTGTGCTTTTTGTTGTTGCCGTAATAGTGGCCATTATTGCGGGGTTGATGGGGATTGGCGGAGGAGTGCTTTTAGTGCCGTTTTTAACCTTCTTTGGTCTTGAGATGCGTAAAGCCGTCGGATTTTCAGCCGCTACGGGATTATTAATCTCCTTGTCGGGCAGCTTAGGGTATATAATTGCGGGTTTTAATACGCCGGATTTACCTGATGGCACACTAGGTTATATCTATTTGCCTGCGCTGTTTGGCCTGATTATGACATCAATATTGATGGCGCCAGTAGGAGTTAAGGCGGCGAGCACTTGGCCTACTTCCGTACTAAAAAAAATATTTGCAGTTTTACTCCTTTGTGTCGGCTTCAAGTTAATTCTGAGCTGATGTTCGTTTTGAGTCCTCGATTTGAGGCAGTTGATGGATAAGTTATGGCATTGAATTTTCCTAATATTGATCCTGTGATCGTCAAGTTTGGTCCCTTTGATATTTTCGGACAAACCTTTGAACCCGCGCTACGTTGGTACGGTTTTACCTATTTGGTGGGCTTTGTGGCGGCGATGTGGTTACTCAACCGAATGGCGGATCGCTC
The DNA here is from genome assembly GCF_019457475.1 of Shewanella acanthi. Classification (NCBI taxonomy): domain Bacteria; kingdom Pseudomonadati; phylum Pseudomonadota; class Gammaproteobacteria; order Alteromonadales; family Shewanellaceae; genus Shewanella; species Shewanella acanthi. The sequence goes on along the minus strand of NZ_CP080413.1, from coordinate 2,960,333 downwards.
AAATGGCTTGTGGAGTCGTGAGCAGGTGTCTGATCTGTTGTTTTATGGTTTTCTAGGGGTGATCTTAGGTGGCCGTATCGGCTATGTGATTTTCTATCATTTTGATTACTTTCTCGCCAATCCAATGTATTTATTCAAGATTTCCGAAGGTGGTATGTCATTCCACGGTGGATTGATGGGGGTGATTACCGCCATGATTTACATCGCTTGGAAACAAAAACGCACCTTTTTTGCGGTAGCTGATATGGTTGCACCAGTGGTACCTATTGGGCTAGGAGCTGGACGTATCGGTAACTTTATCAATGGTGAACTCTGGGGACGTGTTACTGATGTGCCTTGGGCCATGGTGTTCCCAACCGGTGGTCCGGAGCCGCGTCATCCTTCGCAGCTATATCAATTTGCCCTCGAGGGCGTTGCTTTGTTTCTTTTGCTTTATTGGTTTAGCAAGCGAACCACTAAAGTGGGGGCGGTATCGGGCATGTTCCTCTTAGGCTACGGTGTGTTCCGCGTTATTGTGGAAACCGTAAGACAACCTGACTCGCAGTTGGGCCTCTACTGGGGCTTTATGACGATGGGACAAATACTCTCAGTACCGATGATTTTATTCGGTTTATATCTCATTCTTCGTCCACAGGGTAAGCAGTAATGCAACAGTATTTAGACTTAATGAAGCACATCTTAGCGGAAGGTGTGGATAAAACTGACCGTACTGGAACGGGTACTCGCTCGGTTTTTGGCTATCAAATGCGGTTTGATTTGAGCAAGGGGTTCCCCTTAGTCACGACTAAGAAATGCCATTTACGCTCGATTATTCATGAGCTGTTGTGGTTTCTGAAGGGCGAAACCAATATCGCTTACCTACGTGAGCACAATGTGAGTATTTGGGATGAGTGGGCCGATGAGAACGGTGATTTAGGCCCTGTTTACGGCGCCCAGTGGCGCAGCTGGCCAACTCAAAGTGGCGATGCCATAGACCAGATTTCCCAAGTTATTGCCCAAATTAAGGCTCAACCGGATTCTCGCCGTTTGATTGTTTCAGCGTGGAACGTTGGGGAGCTAGATAAGATGGCGCTGGCGCCTTGTCATGCTTTCTTCCAGTTTTATGTGGCAGACGGTAAGTTGTCATGTCAGTTATATCAACGTAGCTGTGATGTGTTTCTAGGTTTACCTTTCAATATCGCGAGTTACGCGCTGCTGACCATGATGGTCGCCCAACAATGCAATTTAGCATTAGGAGACTTTGTTTGGACTGGCGGTGATACCCATTTGTATTCTAATCACATGGAGCAAACGGCGCTGCAATTAACCCGCGAGCCAAGACCTCTTCCAACAATGACGATTCTGCGTAAACCTGACTCCATTTTCGATTATCATTTCGAAGATTTTGAGTTAACGGGTTACGAACCTCATCCTCATATCAAAGCTCCTGTCGCCATTTAACGGTTAAACTTTCGACTGATACCTCGGGATTATCGAGGTTTTCAGTCGAAACTATCGATTATATTTGTTTTATAGCTTCGTCTACACTGATTCAATGATGAATTTATGGAGAGTGAGATGGAAAAAGCTATTCGAAATTTCTTAAGTCAGGAGTCCGCCGGAGGCATATTGCTGTTAGTGGCGGTTGTCTTGGCGATGCTGATGGCTAACTCACCTTTAGCTGGGTTATATCAGGGATTTTTAGGGACTGAAGTTCAAGTACGTGTTGGTGCATTAGATCTACATAAGCCACTGTTGTTATGGATTAACGATGGTTTAATGGCATTATTCTTTTTACTTATTGGCCTAGAAGTTAAGCGTGAACTGTTAGAGGGCGCATTGTCGAGCGTGGCTAAAGCGTCCTTGCCTACCTTTGCGGCGATTGGCGGTATGCTGGTTCCTGCTGCTATCTACTTAGTATTCAATTATGGTGATCCGGTAACTCAAGCGGGTTGGGCTATTCCGGCTGCGACCGATATTGCCTTTGCGCTGGGGATTATGGCGCTCCTTGGTAGCCGCGTCCCTGTGGCGCTTAAGGTATTCTTGTTAGCGTTAGCGATTATCGATGACTTAGGTGTCATTGTGATTATTGCGCTGTTCTACAGTAGCGATCTGTCCACCATCAGCTTGATTGTTGCGGGTATTTCGATTGTCGGCCTGGTTGCACTTAACCGAAAAGGGATAACTGCATTGGCTCCCTACGGTGTATTAGGATTAATCCTGTGGATTGCAGTACTTAAATCCGGCGTACATGCAACGCTGGCTGGTGTGATTATCGCCTTCTGTATACCGTTACGAGCTAAAGATGGCAGTTCACCGTCAGAGCATTTAGAGCATAGCCTGCATCCTTGGAGCACATTCCTTATCCTGCCGGTGTTTGCTTTTGCTAATGCGGGTGTTGCGCTAGATAACATGAGTTTAGAGACATTAATTTCCCCTGTGCCTGTGGGTATTGCGCTGGGCTTGATGTTGGGTAAACCCATAGGTGTGATGTTATTTAGTTTTGTCGCGGTAAAACTCAATCTTGCCAAACTGCCTGACGGTATTGGTTGGAAACAGATTGCTCCAGTTGCAGCAATGTGTGGTATTGGTTTTACCATGTCGATGTTTATTGCCTCTCTGGCCTTTGAACAGGCTGCTCCACTCTACGGCGATCTCGCTCGTTTAGGGACGTTAATCGGTTCCATTTTGGCAGCAACCATAGGCTATTTCTGGTTATCAAAAGTGTTACCTGAAAAAGGAGCATCAAAATGATCAAAAACAAGTACGTGTTATTGACGTTGTTACTAGGAATGTCTTCTGGCGTCATGGCCTCGCAGATTGAAGCTTGTAATCAGCAAGCTACATCACCTACCTGCCAAAGTTACCTTGAAGGGATTGTTGATGGGGCTCTGATGTTCAAATCCGAGGCCCTAGGCGCAAGGCTTGAAAGCAATGGTTATGAGTCTCGCGCGCTTAAATATCGTAGTGGTAAACGATTCCAAGAAGCTAACCGTACCTATTGTGCTAATCGTATACCTGATCGTGATGATTTAGTTTCAGGTGTAACTGAAGCCGTAAGTACTGGGACTGCGGAGGATTTAGATCAATTGCAGGCAATAGTTGTTAACCTACTGGATTGTCAGCGGTTAAAATAAATACGTATCGCGTCTGCGCGTACTACACACTTTTTAACTTTTAGATGTCATTTGCCGCCCGAAGCGGTATTAGCTAAAGGACTGCTGTGACAATGCTGCACCTTAATTACAATCACTTGTATTATTTTTGGATGATCAAGAAAAAGGGCTCGGTCGCGAAGGCGGCTGAAGCACTTTGCCTTACCCCGCAAACCATTACTGGACAAATCCGTGCTTTGGAAGACAGATTAAATGGCAGTCTCTTTAAGCGTGTTGGGCGAAATTTAGAGGCCACAGAGCTGGGTGAATTAGTTTATCGCTATGCCGAAAAGATGTTTTCCTTAAGCTACGAAATGCTCGATTTACTCAATTATCAAAAGGATAATGCGATCCTATTTGAAGTGGGTATTGCCGATGCGCTTTCTAAAGCCCTATCGAGCAGAGTACTACTTTCGGTTGTGCCCAATGATGGTTCCATGCACCTTGCTTGTTATGAAGCGACTCACGAAAGCTTAATGACTCGCCTTAGGGAGCATAAACTGGATATGATCCTGTCTGATTGCGCAGGTGAGTCCCTCAAATATCCTGAAATTCTGTCCAAAAAGCTCGGTGAATGCGGGGTCAGTTTTTTTTCCGCCGAAACCTATAGCGCCGATTTTCCCGCCTGTTTAGAACAAGCGCCACTGCTTATTCCTGGTCGTAGAACCTCCCTTGGTCAGCAGCTTTATCGATGGTTCGATGAGCAAAACCTGAAGGTGAGCATTTTGGGGGAATTTGATGATGCAGCGATGATGAAAGCTTTTGGCTATCTTAAACGTGGTATCTTTGTAACCCCCTCAGTGTATCCGCAGGAGGTGATTTCCAATGGCATGCACCTTCTAGGGGAAACCCTCGATGTGAAAGAGGAATATCATGTGATGTTTGCCGAACGGATGATCCAGCACCCTGCGGTAAAACGTCTCTTAGAGACTGACTTTAGTGATTTATTCGCGGGCCTCGATACTCAGGTGAAGCCCTGCTAGCCTAGAAAGTGAGTTATCCACGCATCGACACCTTCGCGCCTAAACTGCTAGACTATGCGCAAATTTGTTAGGGGAGATAGACCTTGGAATTAATGAACATCGCGCGGGTTCGCTGGGCATGTCGCCGCGGAATGCTGGAATTAGATGTATTGTTTCAACCATTCGTCGAGAATGTATATCAACAATTAAGCGATGAAGACAAAGCCTTATTCGTTCGTCTGTTAGAGTGCGAAGATCCCGAGTTATTTGCTTGGTTCATGGGCCATGAAGCTTGCCCTGATGCCGAACTAGCCCGCATGGTTGTACAAGTCCGTGGAAGAGCGGCGCCATAGTTTTAGCGTTTCCTCTTCATTCGACCAGCGTCTCTCGCTGGTCGTTTTTATCCTTGTCTGTTCAACTTCTTTTCTCGTTTGGCCATCACCCGATAACCTTCTATTAAGGCTATTTAAATATGTGCTTATTGCTGTGGTATTCGTCTTTTTAATACACAGTTTGTGGCGCTTAGGGGATTGGCAGCGACGTTTCAGCCTCAATGCTAATGGGGAAGGGCGGCTAGAGGATGGTGAGGTCTTTTATATTTTAAAGGAGACTCGGGTAACGCCGTTTGTCTGCCTTATCTATTACGTGGCGAATGATAAAAAGCAGTTATTACCCATCTGGGCGGATATGCTAAGTGATACTGATTATCGCCACCTTTGCCGATTATTGCTGCAGGCCAAAACAAAACAGGCTAAATCCCATCTCGAGACTTAGCCTGTTGTTATTCAATCACCACCGACTTATTTTTCCGGTTGCAGAATGGTTGGCATTGGTGAATCTAACTTCTCGGGGTGGTCAATGTTGTAGTGCAGACCTCGGCTTTCTTTGCGGTCCATCGCGCAGCGGATAATCAGTTCTGCTACTTGCACTAAGTTACGCAGTTCGAGCAGGTTGTTACTCACTCTAAAGTTACTGTAATACTCTTGGATTTCTTGCTGCAGCATCAGGCAGCGGCGTAGGGCGCGCTCTAAACGTTTGTCAGAGCGCACAATACCCACATAGTCCCACATAAAAAGACGCAGTTCATGCCAGTTGTGGGCAATTACCACTTCCTCATCAGAGTTACAGACTTTGCTCTCATCCCATGGCGGGATTTGCCCTGGCATTGGAATTTTAGCGAGCTGGCTTTCAATATCTTCCGAGGCGGCACGGGCAAAGACTAAACACTCGAGCAGTGAGTTACTCGCGAGGCGGTTCGCACCGTGCAGCCCCGTGTAGGCAACTTCGCCGATAGCATAGAGGCCATTAAGATCGGTTTGACCGTGAAGGTCTGTCATCACGCCGCCACAGGTGTAGTGGGCCGCAGGCACAACAGGGATAGGATCTTTCGTGATATCGATACCAAGATCTAAACAGCGACTGTAAATAGTCGGGAAGTGCTTGATTACAAAGTCACTGTCTTTATGACTGATATCGAGGTACACACAGTCGGCACCTAAGCGTTTCATTTCATAGTCGATAGCGCGGGCAACGATATCGCGGGGGGCAAGTTCGGCACGCTCGTCAAAATCCGGCATAAAACGGCTGCCATCAGGGCGGCGCAGGTAGGCGCCTTCACCACGAAGGGCTTCGGTCAGCAGGAAGTTACGTGCATCAGCATGGTATAGGCAGGTTGGATGGAATTGGTTAAATTCCATATTGGCAACGCGGCAACCCGCACGCCACGCCATGGCGATACCATCACCACTGGCAACATCTGGATTTGAGGTATATTGATAAACCTTAGAGCTACCGCCTGTGGCTAGAGCCACAAATTTAGCTTTTATAGTTTCGACCTGCTCGGCATTACGGTTCCAAACATAGGCACCAAGTACTCGGTTGCCTGGGCGATTGAGTTTACGGGTCGTGATTAAGTCGATGGCGTTATAGCGTTCAAGCACCTGAATATTGGGATGCGACATAGCGCGTTCTTGCAACGTTGTTTGCACCGCTTTACCTGTTGCATCGGCGGCATGCAAAATACGTCTGTGGCTATGGCCACCTTCACGGGTTAAGTGATAGGGTGCGTCTTGCTCATTTCCATCATTGGTTTCTTCTTTATCGAAGGCAACACCACACTCGATAAGCCATTGCATCGAGCTTTTGGCGTTTTCTGCCGTAAAAGTCACGACGTCTTTGTCACACAGGCCTGCACCGGCAACTAACGTATCTGAAACATGGGATTCGATGGTATCCCCTTCATCAAAAACCGAGGCGATGCCGCCCTGTGCGTATAACGTAGAACCTTCCGAAAGAGGGCCCTTTGAGAGTAAGATGACTTTAGCTTTTTCAGCGAGATGCAAAGCGAGTGTCAGACCTGCGGCACCGCTACCTATGACTAATATGTCAGATTGGTGTTCAACGACTTGTTTCATCGAGTATCATGATATGGCTGAGAGTGCTGTCTATGGTAAACCAACTGATGAATTATGGGTACTTTCCTTTTAGCCTTACTTTTTTTGTATAATTTTTAGAACTTTTTTACATGCCGCTAGTCTACATAAGGGAATATGATTCGAGCGACTGAGAAATCAGCATTTTAGATTTGGGAGAAGTCGGCTCGGATGAGTGGACAATTAAGTGATCAACAATTAGTTGAGCGCGTACAACGGGGTGATAAAAACGCTTTTAACCTGTTAGTGCTTAAGTATCAGAGTAAAGTGATCAGCTTGATTTCACGTTATGTGCGTAATCAAGCGGACGTTACCGATGTGGCACAGGAAGCCTTTATCAAAGCCTATCGAGCTTTGGCAAATTTTCGAGGGGAAAGTGCGTTTTACACTTGGTTGTACCGCATTGCAGTAAACACTGCGAAGAATTATCTCGTATCACAGGGGCGCCGCGCGCCAGCAAACGATGTTGATGCAGAGGAAGCTGAATATTACGAAGGCAGTGATGCGCTAAAGGAGTTTGCCTCCCCCGAGCGTTTAATGTTGTCCGATGAAATCAAAAAAGTGGTTTTTGAAACATTAGAGACATTGCCTGAAGAATTACGCATGGCTATCTCGCTGCGTGAGCTCGACGGTATGAGTTACGAAGATATTGCTATCATCATGGATTGCCCTGTTGGGACAGTAAGATCACGTATCTTCCGTGCCCGTGAAGCAATCGATAAAAAACTCCAGCCTTTATTGGAAGAGTAACACCCTTAAATTTAGACAGGTGAATAATGGATAAATTAGGTCAAGAATGGGTATCTGCCGCTGTCGATGGAGAGACGGATGCACAGACGTTGGCAGAATTAGCCGCTGATACACATTCGCATAATAAATGGCATAACTACCATTTAATTGGTGATGCTATGCGAGGTGAATTGCCTCAGACAATGGTGTTAGATCTTTCTGCAAGTATTGCCGCTGCAATTGAGCTTGAACCTGCCATTGTGGCACCACAAGCGGCATCAACTGCAACGCCAGCAGTGGTCAATTCTGCTCAAAGCAAGGTTGTGCCACTGTTCAAGCAATTTGGCCAATACGCTATTGCTGCAACGGTTGCTATGTTTGCGATTGTTGGCGTACAGAATTTTAGTGAGCCAAGCGATGATGCAGCGTCTCCATCGCCAGTGTTAATGACCCGTCCTCTTGTGGGCAGTGCATCACCTGTGAGCTTACAGACGGGACCTGCACCACAAAACCAAAGCTATACTAATGATCAGATGAATGAGCAACGTCGTCGAATTAATACTTATATTCAAGATCATATGTTGCAACAACGATTGAATACCGGTGCAGTTGTTGAAGACAATAGCGAGGTTATTCCGGTTCCTGTCAATCAGTAGTAAGGAGTTAGCTTGCGTCTAATCCTGTTGGCTTTGTTAGCTTTCGTCTTCCCAGTTGTTGCCGCGGAAGATATGCCTGCCAAGGTTTGGCTTGAGAAAATGAGCCAAGCCTTAAAAGAGAAAGAATTTAAAGCATCGATTATTCAACTTCAGGCCGATCATATTCGGCCTTTGGTTTATCTTCATGGTAAGGTAAATAATCAAGAAGTCGCTTTCCTCGAATACCTCAATGGTCCACCGAAAAATGCCGTTCGAGTAGGCAACAGAGTCACCTTTATCGAACACGACCAGCCTGCTTACAGTATTCAATCTAACCATATTCAGGGCGTGTGGCCTGCGGCATTTTCGGCCAAAATGAGCGATTTGGAAGTGGGTTATCAATTTGTGCTCGGGGGCAGAACTCGTATTGCGGGACGTCCTGGGCAGATGATCCGCCTATTACCTAACGATGAGTATCGCTACGGTTTTCAAATCTGGCTTGATATGGACACCTATTTACCACTGCGTTACGACATGTTGACTCAAGATAAACAATTACTTGAGCAAATCATGGTGATTGAGCTGGTTGAGTTTAATGAGCCGCCTTCAATCCTGCAGGAAGCCTTTAAGCAAGAATGGCCCGCAGTGATTGACCAAGCCGAGCGTCAAGATGGACAAAACTGGCAATTCTCATGGTTACCAGCGGGCTTTAGTGTAGTTGTTCGCGATCACCATAGATTAATAGGCAGTCACGAAGCCGTCGAGTACATCGCGCTTACCGATGGCCTTGCCAATATTTCTGTTTATGTGGCGAGAGCCGGCTCTACGCCCTTACCAGAGGAACTGATTACCCGTAACGGCCTGTCGTTGGTTTCTGAGAGTGTGGGCAATGCCGAGGTGGTTGCAGTGGGTAAAGTCCCAACTGAAACCTTAGCTCGTATCGCTAAGAGCTTGATGCTGGAGTAGTTATCCTATGATGGAGGAAGTGGCGCGCGTCATTGGTAGTGATAATCAGGGGTGGCTGACGGTTGAAGTTGAGCTAAAAAGTACCTGCAAAAACTGCAGTAGCAGTGAGTCCTGTGGCACATCTGCAGTAGCACAAGCCTTTAGCGCCAAAACCCAACAATTTTCGATTCAAAGCGAGCGCGCCTGTGATGTGGGCGAGATGCTTAAATTAGGCTTGCCCGAGAGCGTTATCTTAAAAGCAGCGGCACTGGTTTATGTCGTACCACTATTAGGCTTATTTGTTGGCGCACTTTTAGGCCAGTTTCTAGCCACTTTCGTTGAGCTTAATAGCGATTTATTGGCCATCGTGTTTGCAATGTTAGGTACTGCAATAGCTTGGTTATTTGGTAAAGCTAAAGCCAAACAGCTCGAAGGCGAGTCACAGCCAGTGATTTTGGCCTACCTAGGGAAAACAATCACCGTCGAAAATCAATAACTCTATACCCATTCAAAGTCGTTAATTGATCAATACAGGTGATTTAATCCGTCGTTTATTAGCTCAAAGGACAAGGATGAGTGAATCTGATTGGTATTGAAACCGCAATCAGGTACAATTTCGCACCTTTGAATCGTATCCATTTTCAGTAATAGTCATTGCAGCATAATGAAACACATTAGAAACTTCTCAATTATTGCCCATATCGACCATGGTAAATCGACGCTATCAGATCGTCTAATTCAGGTTTGTGGCGGTTTATCCGATCGTGAAATGGATGCTCAAGTTCTTGATTCTATGGATTTAGAGCGTGAGCGTGGTATCACGATTAAGGCGCAAAGCGTTACGTTGGAATACAAAGCTAAAAACGGCGAAACATACCAACTTAACTTTATTGATACGCCTGGTCACGTGGACTTCTCCTATGAAGTTTCCCGTTCATTAGCCGCCTGTGAAGGTGCTTTGCTGGTAGTCGATGCTGGCCAAGGTGTTGAAGCGCAAACCTTAGCAAACTGCTACACCGCATTAGACATGAATCTTGATGTGGTGCCAATCCTGAACAAAATCGACTTACCACAGGCCGATCCTGAGCGCGTAGCCGCCGAGATTGAAGACATCGTGGGTATCGATGCGATGGATGCAGTGCGCTGCTCCGCCAAAACCGGTGTGGGTATCGATGACGTATTAGAAGTTATCGTTGACCAAATTCCACCGCCTGAAGGCGATCCTGATGCGCCACTTCAAGCACTTATCATCGACTCTTGGTTCGACAGCTACTTAGGCGTTGTCTCTTTAGTACGTATTAAAAATGGTGTACTGAAGAAGGGCGATAAGTTCAAGGTGATGTCTACTGGACAAAACCACACCGCCGATCGCGTGGGTATTTTCACGCCAAAACAAACCGACAAAACCGAGCTTAAAACCGGTGAAGTAGGTTTCGTTATCGCGGGTATTAAAGAGATTCACGGTGCGCCAGTAGGTGACACCTTAACGCTGGCTAAGCATGGCGCAGAGAAGCCATTACCTGGTTTTAAGAAAGTGAAACCTCAGGTTTATGCCGGTGTATTCCCTATTTCTACCGATGAATACGAGAACTTCCGTGACGCACTGAACAAGCTGAGTTTGAACGATGCTTCCTTATTCTTCGAACCAGAAAGTTCATCTGCATTAGGCTTTGGTTTCCGTATTGGTTACTTAGGCTTGCTCCACATGGAAATCATTCAGGAGCGTTTAGAGCGTGAGTATGATCTTGACCTGATTACCACAGCTCCAACGGTTGTGTACGAAGTCGTGTTGACCAGCGGCGAAACCATCTATGTTGATAACCCAGCAGATTTACCTGCCATTAATAACATTGAAGAGATGCGTGAGCCAATCGTTGAAGCTAACATTCTGGTACCAAAAGAATACTTAGGTAACGTAATCACTCTATGTATCGAAAAACGTGGTACCCAAGTGAACATGGTATACCACGGTAACCAAGTGGCTGTGACTTACCATCTGCCAATGGCGGAAGTGGTGATGGACTTCTTCGACCGTCTGAAATCAACCAGCCGCGGTTATGCGTCACTCGAATATAACTTTATTCGCTTCGATCCTGCTGATATGGTGCGTTTAGACATCCTGATCAACGGTGATCGCGTTGACGCGTTAGCGATGATTATTCACCGCTCTAACATTCGTCACCGTGGTTTGGCGTTGGTTGAGAAGATGAAAGAACTTATTCCACGCCAAATGTTTGATATCGCGATTCAGGCCGCCGTAGGCAGCCAGATCATTGCCCGTTCTACCGTAAAAGCCCTGCGTAAAGACGTCACGGCTAAGTGTTACGGTGGTGACGTTTCCCGTAAGAAGAAACTCTTAAATAAACAAAAAGAGGGTAAAAAACGGATGAAACAAGTGGGTAACGTCGAAGTACCACAAGAGGCCTTCCTCGCGGTACTGAAGCTAAACGAGTAAGGCTCGATTAGCACAAGTTAGCCTGATTATTGCGCCGCAGTTTGCGGCGCTTTATTTAGCTTATCGTTTGTTCAGTGGTGTTTTTTCACCGATACGGTAAGTTAACTAAAGTTCGATAATCTACATACAATAGTCGCTGAGTTTGGATCTTTACATTTCAAGGCAGGAGTTCAATAAGTAATGGCAGCCTATTTTTCCCTTATTTTAGTGCTGGTCACCCTGACATCAGGGCTGATTTGGTTAGTCGATGTGCTGGCATTTGCCCCCAAACGCCGTGAAAGTTTGGCCCAAGCAAAGGCCGCTCAGCCTGAGTTGAGCGAAGAGGCTGAATACAATATAGTTCGTGAGCCTGCCGTGGTTGAAACCGCGCACTCTATCTTCCCGGTTATCGCTTTTGTATTGATTCTCCGCTCATTTATTTATGAGCCATTCCAAATTCCATCGGGTTCTATGATGCCAACCCTGTTGGTTGGTGATTTTATTTTGGTCGAAAAGTTTAGCTATGGCCTTAAAGACCCGGTTTGGCGATCTAAACTGATTGAAACGGGTGAGCCTAAGCGCGGTGATGTGATTGTGTTTAAATATCCAGAGAATCCGCAAATTGACTATATCAAGCGCGTCATTGGTTTACCGGGTGACAGAATTATTTACCGCAATAAGCAGTTGATGATTCAAAAAGCCTGTGATGAATCCCAAACCAACTGTCCAGAGCCAGAAGTCGTTGCCCGTACCGAAATTAGCCGTGGCGATTTTACGCAGGATGGCGTGCCTTTACTGCGCTATCAAGAGCAGCTTAGCGATGTGGCACACGATATTTTAATTAACCCGAGTCGCCCTGACATGTTGGGCTATTTTAAACGTGAAGCAGGACTCCCTGCGGGGGAGTTCTTAGTGCCAGAAGGTCATTACTTTACTATGGGGGATAACCGCGATAACAGTACCGATAGTCGTTTCTGGGGCTTTGTACCAGAGGCTAACTTAGTCGGGAAAGCAGTCGCTATTTGGATTAGTTTTGAATTTGACCGCACAGAAGCAGATTTCCTGCCGACTTGGGTACCAAGTGGCGTGCGTTTTGAGCGAGTAGGTGGAATTAAGTAGCATGGAACCGATTAAGAATTTGCCACGTCTGTGCCGTACCTTAGGTTATGAGTTCAAAAATATGGACTTATTAACCCAGGCATTGACCCATAGAAGTGCGGCAAATAAGCACAATGAGCGTTTAGAATTTTTAGGCGATTCGATTCTATCAATTGTGATTTCGGATGCGTTATATCACCAATTTCCAAAGGCAACCGAAGGTGATTTGAGTCGTATGCGGGCAACGCTTGTTCGCGGTGACACCTTAACGCTTATTGCGAAGGCATTTAAGCTAGGGGATTATCTGTTTTTAGGCCCTGGTGAGCTGAAAAGTGGTGGCTTTAGACGTGAATCCATCCTTGCCGATGCGGTTGAGGCCATTATCGGTGCGATTTACTTAGATTCGGATTTAGAGGTTTGCCGTAAACTGTTACTTAACTGGTATGCAGAGCGTCTCGCCGAAATCCAACCAGGCGTGAACCAAAAAGACGCTAAAACCCTATTACAGGAATATTTACAGGGCCTTAAGAAACCGCTTCCCGATTACCAAGTGATCAATATAGAAGGCGATGCCCACGATCAAACATTCACTGTTGAATGTCGTATAAATGACTTGAGTCAGAGCGTTATCGGTGTCGCGAGTTCGCGTCGTAAGGCCGAGCAAATTGCCGCTGCTCAAGTATTGGAGTTACTGAAGAAATGACCAAAAAAACAGACTTGCCAGGTATCGATGCCGCAAACGCGAGCAATGAGCCGAGCTTAGATGAATTACTGGCAAGGATGAATGCAGCAAGTACAGCTGCGCCAACGGTGCACTATGATGTGACCTATTGTGGTATGGTAGCGATTGTTGGCCGCCCAAACGTGGGTAAATCGACCTTACTGAATCGTTTGCTTGGGCAAAAAATCAGTATCACCTCGAAAAAACCGCAAACCACTCGTCATCGCATCATGGGTATTCATACCGATGGTCCGCGTCAAATCGTGTTTATCGATACCCCAGGTCTGCACATTGAAGAGCAGCGCGCCATCAACCGTTTGATGAACCGCGCCGCGGCAAGTTCATTAGCCGATGTGTCTATGGTCATTTTTGTGGTCGATGGCATGACTTGGACCGCTGATGACGAAATGGTGCTCAGCAAATTACGCCGTGGCGGTGAAGAGCGTAAAACCGTTCTTGCTATTAACAAAGTCGATAATATCAAAGACAAAGAAGCGCTTTTCCCTTATTTGGAAGAGATTGCGAAGAAGTACCCCTTCGATGAAATTCTGCCGGTTTCAGCGAGTAAAGGCACTAACGTTAAACGCATTCTGGATATGGCATCAGAATCTCTGCCCGAGAATCCCTTCTTCTTCCCTGAAGATTATGTGACCGACCGTTCCCAGCGCTTTATGGCCTCTGAGATCGTCCGAGAAAAACTGATGCGTTTTTTAGGGGATGAATTACCCTACGACGCCACGGTGGAAATCGAGCAGTTCAAGATGATGGAGAACGGCGTATATCAAATTAACGCCCTAATCCTTGTTGAGCGTGAAGGCCAAAAACGTATGGTGATTGGTAGCAAAGGTGAGCGCATTCGCACCATCGCCACCCAAGCCCGTCTCGATATGGAAACCCTGTTTGATAACAAAGTGTTCCTCGAAGTGTGGGTGAAGGTGAAATCCGGCTGGGCCGACGATGAGCGCGCCCTACGAAGCCTTGGTTACGGCGACGATTAATCGAGCCTGAGCCGCTGACAGATGAAACGTGGTTATGTTCTGCATCATCGTCCCTATCGCGAATCCAGCGCACTGGTCAATCTCTTGGTTGATGGTGTAGGGCGCGTTGATGCAGTTGCCAGACTCGGCAGTGGCAAACGTTCGATTAAGAGTATTCTTCAGCCTTTTCAGCCGCTAATTTTCGAGTTCAGCGGCAAGTCCGAGCTAAAAAACTTAACCCAAATTGAGGCCGCGGCGCCCGCCATTCCCTTAAGCGGTTATAGCCTCTATGCTGGCATGTATATCAACGAGTTGTTGATGCGTACTCTATCGGTACACCACAACGCTGAAGCGCTTTTTTTTATCTACCATCAATCCTTGATAGCGCTAGCAACGGAGTTTTGTGAGTCCAAACTGCGTTACCTTGAGTTGGCACTGCTAAGGGAGCTCGGCGCTATGCCATCGCTTATTCGAGATACCCAAGGGGAGCCTCTAATGAGCGACTATTTTTATCAACTCATCCCTGAACATGGTTTTCAGTTTGTACTCAATAGCCGAGCGAGACACGCATATCAAGGTGAGATGCTTATCGCTTTGAATGATAATCAACTGATTGAACCGCAGTTTATGAGCGCTAAGCGTTTGATGCGCGCTATGCTGCAGCCTTTACTTGGCAATAAACCGCTCGTAAGCAGGCAGTTGTTTATCAATGCGGCTCATTCAACAAACTCAACTAGTTTAATAAGCTCAACTAACGCAACTAAATCACAGCCCAATACAGGGAATAATTAACCCAGAGTCTGTATTTCGCTGCGCCTACCAGTACAATAGACGCATTGTTTATTTTAAAAGTTTGCATTAACTGCAGGCTCAAGTATTAGTCCTACAAACAAGGAGTTCCCGATGAGCGGTATTTTATTGGGTGTCAACATCGACCACATCGCCACTTTGCGTAACGCCCGTGGTACTAGTTATCCAGATCCCGTTCATGCAGCAGCCGTTGCAGAGCATGCTGGCGCCGATGGTATTACCATTCATTTGCGTGAAGACAGACGCCACATCATCGACCGCGATGTTTATTTACTGGCTAAGACCCTGAAGACGCGAATGAACTTCGAGTGCGCCGTCACTGAAGAAATGCTCAATATCGCCTGTGAAGTCAAACCCACTTACGTTTGTTTGGTCCCAGAGAAGCGTCAAGAAGTGACCACTGAGGGTGGTTTGGATGTGGCGGGACAATTAGACAAGATCACCGCAGCAGTGACGCGCTTAGCCGCAGAGGGCATTAAAGTGTCATTATTTATCGATGCCGATAAAGACCAGATTGACGCAGCACATGCCTCTGGCGCGCCATTAATCGAAATCCATACCGGTTGTTACGCCGATGCGAAAACCGACGAGGAAGCGGCAAAAGAGCTTGCTCGCATCACCGAAATGGCGAAATACGCCCACGGCAAAGGCTTAATTGTCAATGCAGGTCATGGATTGCATTACCACAACGTTAAACCGATTGCGGCCATTCCTGAGCTCTATGAGCTTAATATCGGTCACGCAATTGTCGCCCGTGCGGCAATTGATGGTTTAGCGACGGCGGTTAAGGATATGAAAACCCTGATGCTAGAAGGGCGCAGAGGCGAGTAATGGCAATTGTCGGTTTAGGTACAGATATCGTTGAGATTGGGCGCATTGAGGCACAGGTTGCACGTGGCGGTGACCGGTTAGCAAAGCGAGTGCTAACGGAAGCTGAGCTTGAGATTTACCTAAATCATAGTCAGCCAAGTCGATACCTCGCCAAACGTTTTGCGGCAAAGGAAGCCGCCGCTAAGGCACTAGGAACGGGTATCGGCCGAGGCGTGTCGTTTCAACATATCCACATTGGCAACAATAGTGATGGTGCGCCGACCATTCAGTTTACCGATGGTGCGCGCTCAAGGCTCGAGTTACTTAAGGGCGCGGTTGGCCATATCTCTATCGCCGATGAAAAGTCCTACGCTATTGCTACGGTTATACTCGAATCTGTTTGAGTATAACCGCACTTGAGATAAGTCTTGATTGCTCATAAGAAAGGGAACCTCTGGTTCCCTTTCTTATATCATCCAACCCATCATCATTTTATTGCAACATTTAATTAACTTTATCTGTTAAGTAGGCTACTTTTGGGCTAGGTTATGACTTCACGTGCATTTGTGTGTTAGATACGAATGCAGTGGCAAGTAGGAAGTCCTTTATCGGTAGAAATCGAGGAACTTGAGATGAAATCAGCCGTCGAGCAGTTATCAACCTATAAAAGTGTGCACTTGGATAAACGTAATATCCAAACCCACTTTATTGGCATTCCAATGATTATCTGGGCGGCTTTTTTACTGCTAGCGACGATTCGCATTTCCCTTGGCCCCATAGGTGAATTAAGCCTTGGGGTGATTTTAGGCGCCTGTGTATTGGCTTACTATGTACGTTTACATTTGCGCCTAGCGCTTGGACTGTTTTTATTTGTGATCCCCGTGGTCTATACCACAGAGCTTGCAGTACGCTCCGCCGATGCCTTATGGCTAGGGTTAGGCGTATTCATTATTGGATGGATATTCCAACTCATTGGTCATCATTATGAAAAGGCAAAACCTGCCTTTGTCGATGATTTAAACCAATTACTAATTGGGCCATTTTTTCTGATGGCAGAACTGTATTTTATGTTGGGGCTTGAAAAGCCACTTAACGATGAGATTACGCCGATAGCCCTTGAAAAGCGACGCCAACTGGAGGCAAGACTTAAAACACAAAGCGTAAGATAGGTTATCTCGGGGGAGAGGAGAAACGGCTGATTTCCACTTGGATTCAGCCTTTTTTTCTTTTGTTGTAAAGTTTAATTTTAGCGTGGCTGCTGATAATGCTGTGGGATAATACGTACTGTTTTAATCATATTATCGGCGACCTCGATGACTTCGAGGGGGTAGCCAGCGAGGCGTAAACTGGTATTTTCCGACGGGATATCCTCTAAATATTCCAAGATAAGACCGTTGAGTGTTTTCGGGCCATCGGTTGGGAAGTCCCACTTCATTTCTTTATTGAGATCGCGGATGGTGATGCTGGCATCGATTAAGTAGCTGCCATCCTGCTGCACGTTAATATCTTCGCTCGGAGTGGCGAGCATTGAGGTGGTAAAGTCCCCAACAATTTCTTCGAGAATATCTTCAAGTGTCACAAGGCCTTGAATATCACCGTATTCATCTACAACTAAGCCGATACGCTCTTTGTTATGCTGGAAATTAGCCAGCTGCACGTTGAGTGGCGTGCCTTCGGGAATAAAGTACAGTTCTTTTACGGCGCGAAGTAAGGAAGACTTACTGAATTGTTCTTTAGATTGTAAGCGAAGAGCATCGCGTAAATGGATAAAACCAACAGCATCGTCAATGGTATCGCGATAAACCAGTACGCGGGTGTGTGGGCTTTGGATTACCTGACGATTGATATATTTAAAGTCATCATTAACATTAATGGCATAGATATCCGAGCGTGGCACCATGATGTCTTCTACTGTGACTTTTTCTAAATCTAGAATCGATAACAGCATTTCTTGATGGCGCTGGGGGATAAGGGCGCCGGCCTCATGAACAACGGTACGAAGTTCCTCTTGGCTGAGAGCCTCATTAGTTTTCACCGAATGAACCCCAATCAGGCGCAACAACGATGAGGTAATGATGTTCATTACCCGTACCAATGGTGACAAAATCACTAATAACCAGCGGAGTAAAAAACTGGAGGGGAAGGCGATAGGTTCTGGGTGCAACGCCGCCAAGGTTTTGGGAGTCACTTCGGCAAATACCAGTACAAGTAGAGTTAAGACGCCAGTTGCAATGGCCATCCCCATGTCGCCGTATAAACGCATGCCTATGATGGTCGCAACCTGCGCAGCTAAGATATTGACAAGGTTGTTGCCGATGAGGATCACGCCGATTAGTTTATCTGGGCGATCGAGTAGATGCAGTGCACGCTGTGCCCCTTTGTGACCATTTGAGGCGAGATGTCTTAAACGATAGCGGTTAAGGGTCATCATGGCGGTTTCTGAGCCTGAAAAGTAGGCTGAGATGAGGATTAGCACTAGCAAGAAAAGAAGGAGTGCGCTTGTCGATATAGCGTCCAAAAAAATAGGCTCCAATTAGGCCGCAAAGAATATGTAAATACCGAGAATAGGCTTGAGTGTCAAGTCAGCAAAGGCAATAACTGCCTTTGCTGACTTGAAATTATTAACTAAGGATTAACTCTTTGACAATGCGAGCGCCAAAATACGCCATTGACAATAGTGTGGCACCGGACAGGGTATAGATGACTGCCGTGCGGATTTTGCAGCCCACGGAATATTGTTGCCACAGCATGGCGATATAAACAAACCAAGCAATGATAGACAAAATGGCTTTGTGCCCTTTGCCGCCAACGAACATGTCATCGAGGAAAATAAAACCCGTTGCTAGGGATAAGCTCAGTAAGATCACCCCGATTATGACTAAATGATAGAGCTGCTTTTCTACCGTCATTAACGGTGGAATGCTTGGGCTTAACATCAACTGCTTTTTCTTCAGCTTACTTTGGATTAGGGACAACTGAATTGCATACAGCGCCGCAATCATTAGCGCACTGTACGCCATAAGCGAGAGCACCACGTGGGCCAACACTTCGGGATAAAGCTCAAAATGGGTGATGAATTTGGGAGGTAACAACCAAAGCAATGCCACAGACAAAATGGAGCAGGCGTATACCACGGGCACGACGACGATAAGTTTTAACCTTGGCATCAATATGGTGAAGGTGAAGGCGATAATCCAGTTCACCAGTGATATCACATTGGTCAGACTGAAGTTTTGACCATTTGGGGTGAATATCGCCATATAGAGGGCAACGGCATGTAAAATCACACCTATGCCTGCAACAGTGGCAACGGCTTTCCGATTCGGGCCATCAGGATGCAGCAAGCGGCTCGTTACCAATACCAAGGCGATGCAGTAAAAAAACATGGCTGAGGCAGAAAAAATGACCATGGGTACTTAACCTATTTGTGTTGTTAATGGTGCCTAAGAAGCACTGCAAGCAGATCAATATTTCCCCTAGAATAACATGAGCGCTTGGCAAATGGGCAGTGACATAAGTTGCAAAATTAAGCAGATTCTTATTGTTAGATAAAAAAATTGTCCTCTATACGCAAAATTTAAAGCTGGGCGTAAGAACAGCTAATTAACCCAAGTGTTGTGTGACAGTAGCATAATACGTCCGCATCGTTATAATACAGGCCATTAATCGAGATCCTAAAGGTATAGAGCAGGACGATGTTTGAGAATCTAACCGACAGACTGTCACGCACGCTGAAAAATATCAGTGGCCGTGGTCGCTTAACTGAAGAAAACGTTAAGGAAACCCTGCGCGAAGTGCGCATGGCGCTGCTGGAGGCTGATGTTGCCCTGCCTGTAGTGCGTGAATTCGTTAACAATGTGAAAGAGCGTGCCGTAGGCCAGGAAGTCGCTAAAAGCTTAAGTCCGGGTCAAGCCTTTATTAAAATAGTTCAAAGTGAACTTGAAAAATCCATGGGTGAGGCAAACCAAGCCCTAGATTTAGCCACTCAGCCGCCTGCGGTTGTCATGATGGCCGGTCTTCAAGGTGCGGGTAAAACAACCAGCGTTGCTAAGCTCGGTAAATTGCTCCGTACTCGCCATAAGAAATCAGTTCTGGTGGTCAGCGCCGACGTTTATCGTCCAGCGGCGATTAAACAGCTAGAAACCTTAGCGTCTGAAGTCGATGTGGAATTCTTCCCATCGGATGTGAGCCAAAAGCCAATTGATATTGCTAAAGCAGCAATTGCCCACGCAAAACTTAAGTTTATCGATGTAGTTTTACTCGATACCGCGGGGCGTCTGCACGTCGATGAAGCCATGATGGATGAAATCAAGGCGCTACATGCCGCGGTTAATCCAATTGAAACCCTGTTTGTAGTCGACGCCATGACGGGTCAAGACGCGGCCAATACCGCTAAAGCCTTTAACGAAGCGCTGCCACTGACCGGTATTATCTTAACTAAGGTTGACGGTGATGCGCGCGGCGGTGCGGCGTTATCGATTCGCCACATTACTGGCAAACCGATTAAATTCCTCGGTGTGGGTGAAAAGACCGATGCACTTGAGCCTTTCCATCCGGATCGTATCGCGTCACGCATTTTAGGTATGGGCGATGTGCTGTCGCTTATCGAAGAAGTTGAGCGCGGTGTCGATAAAGAAAAGGCGATGAAGCTGGCTTCAAAGGTGAAGCAGGGCGGTAGCTTTGATTTAGAAGATTTCCGTGAGCAGCTGCAGCAAATGAAAAACATGGGCGGCATGATGAGCATGATTGAAAAGCTGCCAGGTGTTGGCCAATTGCCACCAGAAGCGCTCTCTCAAATTCAAGACGGTAAAATGACCCGTCAAATGGAAGCTATCATTAACTCGATGACAGCCAAAGAACGTCAAAACCCTGATTTAATCAAGGGTTCACGTAAGCGTCGTATCGCTGCAGGTTCTGGCACTCAAATTCAAGATGTAAACCGTTTGTTAAAACAGTTTACTCAGATGCAAAAGATGATGAAGAAGATGTCGGCCAAGGGCGGCATCCAAAAGATGATGCGTGGTATGCGTGGCATGATGCCAGGCGGAATGAAATTTCCAGGCCGTTAATGGTCGCCATTTGCACCAAAGTTAATGTTTTATCAGTTGGTTGATAGGGTTTGACCCAAGGACTGCAGCCAATCTAGCGATTTAATAATCGCCAGATTTGGTTGCATTCGTTGAAAAGTCAGGTAAAATCTTCCGGCTTTCTTTCTGGGACTCTTCGCGAACACGGGGTTCCAGTTTTTATTTTTGCTTCAATGCAAATCATTAGAGGATTGAAAACGCATGGTTACCATTCGTTTAGCTCGTGGCGGCGCTAAAAAGCGTCCATTTTACAACATCGTTGTTGCTGACAGCCGTAACGCTCGTGACGGTCGTTTCATTGAGCGTGTTGGTTTCTTCAACCCATTGGCTCGTGGCCAAGAAGAAACTTTACGTTTAGACCTAGCTCGTGTTGAGCACTGGGTTGCGAACGGCGCTGCGACAACTGATCGCGTAGCAAAACTGATCAAAGACGCTCGTAAAGCTGCTGCTTAATAGCGTTAAGGTATAGATTGATGAGCAGTAACCAACAGCCAGTCGTACTGGGGAAATTAGGCTCCTGTCATGGCATTAAAGGTTGGCTGAAAATCACCGCCTATACCGATTCTGTTGAAGGTATCTTTGACTATTCACCTTGGCTTATTAAAGAAAACGGTGAATGGCGTGAAATAAAGGTCATTCAGTGGCGTTACCAAGGCAAGGCGGTTGTCGCCGAGCTTGAAGGTGTCACCACGCGGGAGCGAGCGCAAATGCTCACCAATTGCGAAATTGGTATCCTGCCAGAACAGATGAACGATTTGCCAGAAGATGAATTCTACTGGCGTGACCTCATCGGTTGTGAAGTGATTAATACCAATGGTTATAACATGGGGGTTGTCGCTCAAATCGTGGAAACCGGTTCGAACGACGTGCTACTCGTTAAAGCCAATGCCAAAGATAGTTTCGGCAAAGTGGAGCGTATGCTTCCCTTTGTCCCAGGACAATTCATCCTGAAGGTGGATGTCCAAGGTAAACAGATTTTAGTGGATTGGGATCCTGACTTCTAAGTCGAGGTACAACATATGTGGTTAGGGGTTATCACCCTG
Organism: Shewanella acanthi; assembly: GCF_019457475.1. NCBI lineage: Bacteria > Pseudomonadati > Pseudomonadota > Gammaproteobacteria > Alteromonadales > Shewanellaceae > Shewanella > Shewanella acanthi. The sequence continues at coordinate 2,938,516 of NZ_CP080413.1, read as the reverse complement.
TTCCCAGACATGTTCCGTGCCGTAACAGACTTTGGCGTTACGGGTCGTGCCGTGAAGAACGGTCTGCTTGAGTTGCATACGTGGAATCCTCGCGATTTCACCCATGATAGACACAGTACGGTGGATGACAGGCCTTACGGCGGTGGCCCCGGAATGTTGATGATGGTGCAACCCTTGCGCGATGCCATCCATGCTGCGAAAGCCGCAGCAGGCGAAGGTGCGAAGGTGATTTATTTGTCACCTCAAGGACGTAAGCTGGATCAGCGAGGCGTTACTGAGTTGGCTGAATCACCCCGGTTGATTTTGGTGTGTGGTCGATACGAAGGTATTGATGAGCGCATTATTCAAACGGAAGTGGATGAGGAGTGGTCGATTGGGGATTACGTGCTTTCGGGCGGCGAATTACCCGCGATGACACTGATTGATGCAGTATCGAGATTGGTTCCTGGCGTGCTAGGAAAACAAGCTTCAGCGGAGCAAGACTCTTTCTCCGATGGATTACTGGATTGTCCTCACTACACGCGTCCCGAAAGCTTGGATGGACTCGATGTACCAGCAGTACTGCTAAGTGGCAACCACGAACAAATTAGACTCTGGCGTTTACAGCAAAGCCTTGGTAGGACTTTTCTGAGACGACCAGAATTATTGCAAAATCTAGCTCTGACTGACGAACAATCGACTCTTTTAGCGCAGTTCGTTGAAGCAATGGACAAGAATGCTTAGTCGTAGCTCAGTTAATTCTAGAACGGAGTAAGTTATGAACAACATCATTAAAATGCTCAACGATGAGCAAATGAAACAAGACGTACCTGCGTTTGGTGCTGGTGATACAGTAGTAGTTCAGGTTCGTGTTAAAGAAGGTGATAAAGAGCGTTTACAGGCTTTCGAAGGCGTTGTAATTGCTAAACGTAACCGTGGTCTGCACTCTGCATTCACAGTACGTAAAATCTCTAATGGCGAAGGTGTAGAGCGTGCATTCCAAACGCACAGCCCGCTGATCGCTAGCATTGAAGTTAAGCGTCGTGGTCGCGTTCGTCGCGCCAAACTGTACTACTTACGTGAGCGTTCAGGTAAATCTGCACGTATCCGTGAAAAGCTGGCAACTAAGTAATAGTACCCGCTACAGAAAACAAGACGTAGTGTTCGCACAGAAAACCGCCCTCGTGGCGGTTTTTTGTTGCCTGCAATTTGTTATTGAAACCGCAAATTGTCTCAATTTTGCTAAAGATGTGAATTCCTCCTTGATCTTCCCTCTGTGAACAGGCATAGTGGTCGCTCATTGTAATGATGTAGCATTACAAAATTACATTAAGCGGTAGACTCACATTTTCTTAAATCCCCAAGGTGCATTTTAAGCAGCCAATGTAATAGGGTCATTAACTTAGGTTTTAGGTGATAAACATGCAGCAAGATACGATTAACAACGTCCATATCAGTTCAGAGAAAGTGTTAATTACGCCGCAGGAGCTTAAAGAGGCTCTGCCGCTATCTACGCATGCATATCGCTATATTCTTAACGCCCGTCAAACCGTTGCTGATATCGTCCATAAACGTGATAACCGCGTGCTTATCATTACTGGCCCTTGCTCTATTCACGATACTGATGCTGCCAAGGAGTACGCCTTAAAGCTTAAAAAACTTCACGACGAGTTAAGTGATGAGTTCTACATCCTGATGCGGGTCTACTTTGAAAAACCACGCACTACGGTTGGTTGGAAGGGGATGATAAACGATCCCGATATGGATGAATCCTTCGATGTCGAGAAGGGCCTTAAAATGGCGCGCGAGCTGATGATTTGGCTAGCAGAATTAGAACTTCCTGTGGCGACTGAAGCGCTCGATCCTATTAGTCCGCAGTACATTTCTGAATTGGTCACTTGGTCAGCCATCGGTGCCCGTACCACCGAATCACAAACCCACAGGGAAATGGCATCGGGGCTTTCTATGCCCGTTGGTTTTAAAAATGGCACCGATGGCAAACTCGATGTAGCTATCAACGCGCTGAAATCGGCGGCAAGTAGCCATCGATTTATGGGCATTAACCAACAGGGGCAGGTGGCGCTTTTGCAAACGGCGGGTAATCCTGACGGCCATGTGATCCTCCGCGGCGGCGCAACACCAAACTACGATGCCGCGAGTGTGGCCGAGTGTGAGGCGCAGTTACATAAGGCAAAACTTAACGCTCGCCTGATTATCGATTGCAGCCATGGTAACTCTTCCAAGGATTACACCCGTCAAGTGCCCGTGTGTGAGGATGTGTTTGCGCAAATCTACAATGGTAATAAATCCATTATTGGCGTCATGTTAGAGAGCCACTTAAACGAGGGTAATCAAAGCTGTGATAAACCGCTAAGCGAATTAGCCTATGGAGTGTCGGTCACAGATTCCTGTATTAATTGGGAAAAAACCGAAAGCGTTTTACGTGCGGGGGCTTCGAAGTTATCTTCAGTATTGGCAACGCGTTTTGATATGCTCAAAGTTGCTAATGCATAAACGCTATGGTCAAGGACTAGATGATGAGTGAAAAAACAACGGCGGAATTAGAGCACCTTCGTGGTCTAATCGATGGCGTGGATCAGCAGTTATTGCATTTACTGCGTAAGCGGTTAGATCTTGTCGCCCAAGTCGGCACGGTGAAACATGCTGCAGGTTTACCTATCTATGCACCGCAGCGCGAAGCTGCAATGTTAGCTAAGCGCCGAGATGAAGCAAAAGGAATGGGAATAGCCCCACAGCTTATTGAAGATATTCTTAGGCGTCTCATGCGTGAATCCTACTTAAACGAAAAGGATGTGGGCTTTAAGCAGGTTAAAAACGATCTTGGCACCGTGGTGATTGTCGGTGGTAAGGGGCAACTTGGTGGTCTGTTTAAACAGATGTTTTGCTTGTCGGGCTATCAAGTTGAAACAATCGATAAGAACGATTGGCAGCGTGCTGAAACTGTGTTTGCGGATGCGGGATTAGTGCTGGTCACTGTACCAATTGCCATTACCTGTGAACTTATTCGCGACAAGCTAAGCCGATTGCCTGTGAACTGTATTTTGGCAGATCTCACCTCGATTAAGGCTGAGCCCGTCGATGCAATGATGGCGGCGCATCCTGGCCCTGTAGTAGGCTTTCATCCTATGTTTGGCCCAGATGTCGGCAGCTTTGCGAAGCAAGTTGTTGTGGTTTGCCATGGACGTGAACAAGATAAATACCAATGGCTGCTCGATCAGATCGCCATTTGGGGCGCGCGTTTAGTCGAGGCTGAAGCGGAACGCCACGATAATGCCATGCAACTAGTGCAGGCAATGCGTCACTTCTCGACTTTTGTCTACGGTCTTAACCTTTGTAAGGAAGAGGCGGATATTGAAACGCTATTGCAGTTTAGCTCGCCCATATATCGATTAGAGCTTGCTATGGTAGGGCGTTTATTTGCCCAAAGCCCAGAGCTCTATGCCGACATTATCTTTGCCCAGCAGGACAGTCAGCATGCGATAAGTGACTATTTAGAGAATTACCGTGATGCGCTTGAGATGCTTAAGCGTGGCGATAGGCCAGAGTTTATTGCCCAGTTCAAGACAGTTGCTAAATGGTTTGGGGATTTTGCGCCGCAGTTCCAGCAAGAAAGCCGAGCAATGCTCCAGTCCGTCAATGATATGCGAACAAGTTGATTGATACGCACAAGTCATCAATAAGATTTTTAGCAAAGTGCCCATCATCGATGGGCATTTTTTTATGCAAAAAGCGCAAGACAATAAGGTCCACATTGCCACCCTTTTAATTAATGCTAACGAAAAGTTAATAAGTGATCCTTCTCTAAGATTTGCGATATGAAATGAAAAAGATCTATCACTTATACGCCGTTTCGGTAGACTGTTTTTAACATGTATAAATAATGCATGAATTAAATATAAGGAGTCTATCCATGTTCTGTATTCAGTGTGAGCAAACTATTCGTACCCCAGTTGGCAATGGTTGTAGCTATGCCCAAGGCATGTGTGGCAAGTTGGCAGCCACTTCAGATTTGCAAGACCTATTGATTTATATGCTTCAGGGCGTTTCAGTTTATGCGGTGAAGGCGCGTGAATTTGGCATTATTGATTCGCAAATCGACAGCTTTGTCCCCAAAGCATTTTTCTCTACTCTGACCAATGTTAATTTCGATGATGAGCGAATCGTTGAGTACGCTAAGCAAGCGGCGACATACCGTGAAAGTTTAAAAAATGCCTATGAGGCCGCTTGTGCACAGGCTGGTAAAACGCCAGAACATGTTCCTGAGGTGGCGCAGTTAATCCTAGGAACCAGCAAGGTTGAAATGCTCACTCAAGCGCCGATAGCCGCACTGAATAAAGATAAAAATGACATTCATGAGGATATCTTAGGCTTAAGATTACTTTGTTTATATGGCCTTAAAGGCGCGGCAGCTTATATGGAGCACGCCCGCGTACTCGGTAAAACCGACGCTGATATCGCCGCCAGTTTCCATCAGATGATGGCGTTCCTCGGTGAACCGAGTGTCGATGCTGATAAGTTATTTTCAACTGCGATGGAAATTGGTCAGCTGAACTATCGCATTATGGCGATGCTCGATGCGGGTGAAACTGAAGCCTTCGGTCACCCTGAGCCTACAGTGGTAAACACTAAGTTTGTTAAAGGTAAGGCGATTTTAGTCTCTGGTCACGATATGAAAGACTTAGAGCTTATCCTTAAGCAAACCGCTGGCAAGGGCATTAACGTTTATACCCATGGTGAAATGTTGCCAGCGCTTGCCTATCCAGCCTTTAAAAAATACCCGAATTTAGTGGGTAACTACGGCAGTGCTTGGCAGAATCAGCAAAAAGAATTCGCGAATTTCCCTGGCGCAGTTGTGATGACGTCTAACTGCATTATCGATCCGAATGTTGGCCACTATAGCGATCGTATTTTTACCCGCAGTATCGTTGGTTGGCCAGGTGTTACCCATATAACGGGTGATGACTTCTCGGTGGTGATTGATAAAGCTCTGGCATTAGATGGTTTCCAATTCGATGAAATCCCCCACAACATTACGATTGGTTTTGCCCGAAATGCGCTAATGACTGCGGCACCGACTGTGGTTGAAAATGTGAAGAATGGTTCAATTAAGCACTTCTTCCTTGTGGGTGGCTGTGATGGTGATAAGTCTGAGCGTAGCTATTTCACCGACTTAGCGAAATCGGCGCCGAAGGACTCTGTCATTCTGACCTTAGGTTGCGGTAAGTACAAATTCAATAAATTGGACTTTGGCGACATCAATGGGATTCCACGTTTACTCGATATCGGCCAGTGTAATGATGCCTACTCGGCTATCCAGTTAGCGATTGCGCTGTCTGAAATCTTCGAGTGCGATATTAATGAATTACCACTGAACTTAGTACTCTCATGGTTCGAGCAGAAGGCGATTGTGGTGCTGCTAACCCTGCTGTCACTTGGGGTAAAAAACATTCGCACTGGCCCAACGCCGCCGGCGTTCTTAACGGCGAATCTTGCCAAGATTCTGGAAGAAAAATTTGGTCTGCGTAATACCACCACGGTTGAAGCCGATCTTAAGACCATGTTGAACGTAGCATAAGCAGTTCAATCCAAATATGCTCGGCGGCTTTAGACAAAAGCCGCCGTCTAATGGATACACAAACTATGAATATCAGTACTATATCGAATGAATTTTCGCTTTCGTTCACCACATCTCAAACCGTTTTTAATCAACTAGTCTGTGTCGAGCGTTGGGATGAGACTGCAGACGTGGTGAGTTTTCGCTTTCAAGCCACAGAGCCTATGAGATTTGATTATAAGCCGGGTCAATTTATGACCTTTGTGCTCGATATCAATGGTGAGCAAGCTTGTCGTAGTTATACCCTGTCTTCTTCCCCCTCTCGGCCCTATTCGTTAATGGTGACCATTAAGCGCGTAACGGGTGGACTCGTTTCTAATTACTTGATTGATTATCTCCAACCAGGTCAGTCCGTGAGGGTATTACCGCCGACAGGGCAATTTAATCTGTTTGATATTCCGGCTGAAAAGTACCTATTTTTGAGTGCAGGCTGCGGCATTACACCTATGTATTCGATGTCGCGTTATTTGACTGATACTCGGGTGCATGCCGATATCGCCTTTGTTCATAGCGCTAAAACGCAAGCCGATATCATTTTTAAATCTTCTTTACAGACCCTTGCGCAGAGCAAACATTATTTTAAATTGTGCTATATGGTAGAGGAGGTTACAACCGATTCGGCCTGGCATGATGAAAATGTTGTACATGAACTGGGGCGTTTAACTGCGGAAAACTTGATTAACCTCGTGCCTGATTTGGCGCAAAGAACGGTTTTCTTATGTGGCCCAGAGCACTATATGCAGGCGGTAAAACACATACTCACAGAGCTTAATTTCGACTTAAGTCACCTTTATCACGAGAGTTTTGCTACCGCTGTTAAAGAGGCGCAGTGCCAAGTTTTGCAAGCAAAATCGCATGCAGCTCCCCCTTCAGCGAATGGTTTTATGTTATCCATTGGAGACAAAACGCGATTACTGTCGCTTGAGCAAACTTTACTAGAGGGAATTGAGGCCGAAGGATTGCCCATTATTGCGGCGTGTCGCTCGGGCGTGTGCGGCGCCTGTAAATGTCAGGTCGTGGAAGGGGATACAGAATCCACAAGCCAGATGACATTGACGCCAGCTGAAATTGAATCGGGTTACGTGTTAGCCTGCTCAACCAGGCTAAAGTCGGATGTGAGATTAGTGCTTTAAATGTGTCCATCCTGTAAAGGCATTTAGCCGTGATGCGCTGACATATTCCTTTGTGTGGTGCTTGCTTTGGTTGATAAGGTAAATATTTTTCCGACTTGGTTGCGAATATATTCGCAAGAACGTAAGGTTAAATAGAGGTGCTAATGTAGAGCTTATCCATCGTCTGGCTGGAGTCTTTCAATGACAACGACAACCACTTATGCCGCAAAAGTTGAAGACCGCAGCTTAGGCCATTTGCTTTATGCCTTAATGTCTGGCTTTCCATTATTGTTAGTGCCGTTGCTGCTAAGTTTGTTTATTAATTTGTCGCAGCGCCAAACTTCGGCCAATACCCTGTTAAATTCCCACCTTCGTTGGCAGCGTTATTCCAACATCATTTTTTTAAGTCTGCTGGTATTGGGTTATCTTGTGCCGACTCTTTGGCTTAGTCTGTCGATTTATCTTTTTGGCATCATTTGGTTTTGCCATCGGATTATTAAGGGTTGGTTAAGCTTAATTGATGGGTTAGAAGTCTAATCACCTCCTGGAATGCAGTTGTGCTTAGATAGACCATTTTCGGTATTAGCGTCTAGGTTCGTTCTATTAAAGCAAAAGCCCTTAACATTGAGACGCGATGTTAAGGGCTTTTTCTTTATGGCTTTTTTACTGTATGGGCAGACAGTGCCCTTAAGATTCAAGCGCTAGCGATATAACTCGCGCACGACCTCGGCCATCATAGGCAGTGAATCCTGTTCTCCCTCTTCCCCTAGGGTGCAATTTAGCACTAAACCATCGGCATTTAGCTGTTTAATGCCTTTTGTTTGCAGTAGCAAGGCGTCAGTTGTAATGGCATTGCAGGGATTTATCACAATCGGTAAGTGGCTAGTGGCCTTAATTTGAATAAGGCTAGCTAAGTCCAAGGTCGGTAGATTGGCATTATTAAAAGTGCGAATGCCTGAGTCACACAGTATCAGCTGCTGATTGCCTTGGCTTAAAATGACTTCAGTCGCTGCAAGGAATTCTTCTAAGCTTGCCATCTCATTGCGCTCAAGAATTAATGGCATGGGCAGGGTTCCTGCCTGTGCCAGCAAAGATTGATTGAACATCTGTTTGCCCGTCAACAACAGCATGTCCCCTTGTTGGGTTGCCACTGTCAGATCGCTACTTTGTTCAATTGCCACAATGCACAGCAAATCATATTGATGCAATGTTTGACGAAGTTTAGGCAGCGTCAGTTCAGTTGAGGGAAGTCGCTGACAGCCCTCTAGGATAACGGCTTGGAATCCAGCCGATTTTAACTGTTTTGCCCTATGCTCAAAACTTGAGAGAACAATATTCGGCAGCGCATCGGTTAAGGTGATTTTTGCGATAGCACCAATATGGCCAGCGCCAATAGTGAATGGGCCGCACTGGATTTCACTCGCATTGGCTTTATAGGCTTTGCTATAACGGACTGGCTGGGCGGCTGACTCCGCCTGTGGCTCACTAATCACTTGAGACTTTGAGGTATTTGGCTCAATCAACAGTTGACTGTTACTGAGCTGAGTAGGCTTTACTGTCTCGCATGGGTAGCAACCCAAGACTTTAATAAAGCGAGTTATCCGCTCTAACTGCTTTAAACCTTCCTGCATGGCTGCGCTGGAGATATTGGCATCAATATCTAAATAGAACATTTCCTCCCAAGGGGTTCCTGGGATGGGGCGAGACTCCAACTTGCTCATGTTTAGTTGATGGGCTTTCAGTACCAGTAGCGCTTCGACTAAGGCGCCAGCCTTTTGGCCTGTCGCCATAATTAGCGTAGTTTTAGCGGGCAATTGTTCTGGCACAGCAACAGCCTTGCGAGCGACCACTATAAAGCGGCTCTGATTTATCTTTTGATTGGCAAGGCCCGATTCAATCGACTCTAACTGATAAAGCGCACCACCTTCGGCGCTACCGATGGCTGCAGCGCTATTGTCGCGACATTGATTAACCATCTCCATCGCTTCGGCGCTGCTTGAGCAGTATTCCAGCTTTAATTCCCTGTGCATACTGAGATAGCGACTGCATTGGCTAATGGGCTGCGGATGGGCGTAAACGGTTTTGATATCGGATAATTTACTGCCAGGTTTACCTAACAAACAGTGGCTTACTTCGATGGTGGTTTCACCCACAATCGACAGACTGGTGTGCTGCAACACATCGTAGACTTCGTTAATCGAGCCCGATGAGGTGTTTTCAATCGGTAAAAAGCCATAATCGGCATGGCCTAACTCCACCGCCTGCACAATTTCATCAAAGCTCTGGCAGCCTAAATCCAGCATTTCCACTTGACGGCGCTGGCAATAACGTGACGCGGCTAAGTAGGAGTAAGAACCACGAGCACCTAAGTAGGCAATGCAGTATTGCTGCTTTTGGGTTTCAGGGTTGGCGCGGCCATGGAGATAAGCCTGTTGATTCAGCACTGAGTCTTCGATAATGCTTTGGTAGAGCGAAAGTACGTAATGGGCATCTAAGCCCTTTTCACGGCCAATGGTGACGAGGCGAGCAAGTAACTCCTTTTCCCTTTGGGTGTCGCGAATGGGTCTGATATCGACTTCTTTGCTGCGAGCAACTTCGAGGCTTAAGCGTCTGCGTTCGGCGAGTAATGACAATAGCTCATTATCAAGATTTGTAATTTGCTCTCGCGTTTGATTTAAAGGCTGTGGTTTTTGCATTCTGACCTCATGTGCCGCCGCAGTTAACAATCGAATTAGACAAAAAAGCCTCCCAGTTGGGAGGCTTTGGATTTTTACTTTCGTTTTTACACAGTAAATCCGCCTCCTAGAGTGGGGGTGTAAAAAAGAAAGTAAAAAAAGCAGAAGTAATCGTTTTCATGGAATTTAAACTAATGGGCGAGGGCGTGACTGTCAATCAAAATTTACTCATAAAAGAGCATCTTATTTGGCTTTCAAACGTTTTGCCGAACATTGTCAGCGATAGTGCCGAAGATAAATAAAAAAGGCGAAGCATTAAGCTTCGCCTTTTCATTAATCATCGTGATGATTACTCGCCTAATTCGACGCCAGCACGGTTAATCAGGAACTGAGTTAAAATCGGCACTGGACGACCCGTTGAGCCTTTGTTTGCGCCGCTGTTCCATGCAGTACCGGCCACGTCTAAGTGAGCCCAGTTGTACTTTTTCGCAAAGCGAGACAGGAAGCAAGCCGCAGTGATAGCGCCAGCTGGACGACCACCTAAGTTAGTCATATCCGCAAACGGGCTATCTAACATGTCTTGGTATTCATCCCACAGTGGCATGCGCCATGCGCGGTCACCACTTTGCTCGCCCGCATTTAACAGCTCGTGGGCCAGTGGGTTGTGCGATGAGAACAGACCTGAAGCGTGTTTACCTAGTGCAATAACACAGGCGCCGGTCAGGGTGGCGGTGTCGATAACTAACTCTGGATCGAACCGTTCAACGTAGGTTAATACATCACACAATACTAAACGGCCTTCTGCGTCGGTATTCAATACTTCAACAGTTTGGCCAGACATAGTAGTTAAAATGTCACCTGGACGGTAAGCATTGCCCGATGGCATGTTTTCACAACCAGCGAGAATACCGACAACGTTGATTGGCAGTTTCATTTCACAAATGGCTTTCATGGTGCCGATAACACCCGCAGCGCCGCCCATGTCGTATTTCATTTCGTCCATGGCTTCGCCAGGTTTTAATGAAATACCGCCTGAGTCGAAGGTTAAGCCTTTGCCAATCAATACGATAGGTTTTTCAGTGCTATCGATTGCGCCCTTGTATTCCATCACTGTCATAATGGATTCGTTCGCGCTTGCACGGCCAACGGCAAGGTATGAGTTCATGCCTAATTTAGCCATCTGCTCTTCGCCAATCGTAGTCACGTGCAGGTTTTCATGCACTTCACCCAGTTGACGGGCTTGAGAGGCTAAATAGGCTGGATTACAGATGTTCGGTGGCATGTTAGCCACGTCGCGGCATAAATGCATCCCCGCTGACACTGCCATACCGTGTTCAATGGCGCGCTCACCTAAGGTCAATTCACGGCGAGTGGGTACGTTGAATACCAATTTACGCAGTGGACGACGGGTTTCCCCCTTACGGGTTTTTAGTGCGTCAAAGCTGTACAGGGTGCTGTTAGTCGTCTCAACTGCTTGACGAACTTTCCAATAAGTATCACGTCCCTTAACATGTAACTCGGTCAAGAAACACACGGCTTCCATTGAACCAGTTTCATTTAAGGTATTGATTGTTTTTGTGATAATTTGTTTGTATTGACGTTCGTCCAGTTCACGTTCTTTACCGCAACCGACTAACAGTACACGCTCACTGAGGACATTGGGAACGTGGTGCAATAATAGCATCTGGCCAGGCTTGCCTTCTAAATCACCGCGACGCAGTAGATTACTGATGTAACCTTCGCTAATCTTGTCTAATTGCTCGGCGATACCGGATAGACGGCGGGGTTCATAAACACCGACAACGATGCAGGCTGAGCGTTGTTTTTCGGGGCTACCGCTCTTTACGCTAAACTCCATGAGCACTCCTAGATTCTTAAAGACAAATTTTTATATTTATTGGATAATGTCTGCCTGTCCCGAAAGGGCCTAAGTTATTACTCCAAAGGTGATTTATTATAGGCAATTGCATCATGTTTTGTGAAAATTCGTGATACTTAAGTTTGCCATAATCCCCTGAAGCTGGTCAGAAAACTACCAAAAGTGGACAGTTTACATGAAAGTTAGTCTGTTTCCAGTAAAAAGATAAGATTTAGAGGTCGGATCCTACCTGTGATTGTATTTAAATACCTTATTCGAGAAGTTTTAAAGGCGCAAATTGCCGTACTTTTTGTACTGCTAACTATTTTTATTAGCCAGCATTTCGTTCGCATACTGGCCGACGCCTCAGATGGGGAATTTCCCGCATCTCTCATCGCGACCTTAATCGGTCTTAATCTCCCCTATTTAGTGGTATTGGTTTTACCTTTAAGTTTATTCCTTGGCATCTTGATGGCCCACGGCCGGATGTACGCCGAAAACGAAATGGTCATTCTTCACGGTGTTGGCGTCAGTGAATGGTATGTCACCCGAGTAACCTTAATTCTCGCCATCCTGAACATGTTGTTTACGGGGTATTTGTCCCTCTATGTTGCGCCATGGGCTGAGGAGCTGCAGAACCAAGTGCTTGAAAAAGCGCAATCTGAGGCCGGTCTTGCCGCACTTATTCAAGGCCGTTTTCAGGCGAGTCCCAATGGCCGCGCAGTGCTGTTCGTTGAGCGCATAGGTAAAGACAATGAACTTGATAAAGTGTTTGTTGCCCAGTTACCCGATCCGAATGATGAAATCGGTTTGACTAACGTGGTGGTTGCCAAGGGCGGACGTGTCATTGAAGATCAAAACGGCGCACAGCAATTGCAGTTAAACGATGGAGTGCGTTATCAGGGCAGTCCACAGCAAAAAGACTATCAAATGATTGAGTTTGGTGGTTATAAAATGCAGATAAAAGAGCAGCAAATTGATGAGCGTCGTCGGAAATTATCGTCGCTGCCTTTGGCTAAGTTGCGCGAGGTCGAAGGCCCTGAGGCCGTTGCCGAGTTTCATTGGCGTTTAGCGATTCCACTTGCCATCCCAATTATGACCTTAATCGCTGTACCTCTTGCGAGGGTGAATGTGCGTCAGGGTAAATTTGCCAAGATGTTACCTGCAGTGCTGCTCTATCTAGGGTACTTCGGCCTGATGGTCGCAGGTAAAAAGGCGCTGCAGGATGGCGTTATCCCGCAATATTTAGGCATGTGGTGGATCCATGTGTCGGCGTTGATTATGGGTATTTTGCTGCTCGGTAAAGACAGACCGCTATTTGGGCGTTTAACAACGGCAATGGCGCGCCGTAAGGTGGCTGCATGAAGATTTTAGACTTATATATCGCTAGGGTTTTGCTCAGCACTTCGGCATTGTGTTTGTTGGTGTTAACTGGGCTTTCGGGCATTATCAAATGGGTCGATCAGCTACGTTTAGTTGGCCGAGGCAGTTACAGCATGATGGATGCAGGTATTTACGTGCTCTATCTGGTGCCACGGGATATCGAAATGTTCTTCCCGATGGCGGTGCTGCTCGGTGCACTGATTGGTATGGGCATGCTGGCCTCAAACTCTGAGCTGGTGGTCATGCAAGCATCGGGGATGTCCCGTCTGCAAATCACACTATCGGCAATGAAAACCGCAGTACCGTTAATGTTAATGGTAATGGCGTTAGGCGAGTGGGGCGCGCCCGTTGCCGAGCAAAGGGCAAATGAGCTGCAAGCGATTAAAATTTCTGGTGGTAGTTTGATTAAATCCCACCGCGGGATTTGGGCTAAGGATGGGGATTTATTCGTGAATATCGGCGAAGTTGCCGACATCGATAAACTTAATAACATCACTCTATATAAGTTTAATTCGGATCTTAAACTCACCAACGTAGTACACGCCAAGAGCGCGCAATTTAATGGCGAAAGCTGGCACCTTATTGACGTTAAGCGTACCGCTTTAAGTTATGATGAGGTCAAGTTGGAGCAGCTTAATGATGACAATTGGCGTTCGAGTCTGACCCCAGACAAGCTCAGTGTGGTATCGGCAAAACCCGAGGCCCTTTCCATTCGTGGCCTTATGGGCTACCTCGAATACTTGAAAAACAACAGTCAAGATCCTAGTCGTTACGAGTTAGCACTGTGGCGCAAGTTGATGCAGCCGATAACAGTAGGCGTGATGATGTTGGTGGCACTGTCGTTCGTGTTTGGACCACTTCGTACCGTAACTATGGGCGCCCGTGTATTACTCGGTGTGGTGGCCGGCTTTAGCTTCTACATCAGTAACGAGATTTTTGGCCCCATGAGTATGGTTTATGAGCTTCCCGCCTATGTGGGGGCGATGGCGCCGAGTCTACTGTTTACCTGTATCGCCTTTTATTTTATCAGGCGATAATATCGGTTGGACTAAAGACATAAAAAACGACGCTTTCGCGTCGTTTTTTATTATTTCAATCTAAGTGGGTTTGCTGATTATGCGTGCTTAAGCGCCGTGCCAGTTGCGCATTTGATTGGCTTCCTTTGATAGCACAACCACTTCGGAGCGGGTCATCATATCCTGCAGCGCGAGCTTATCGGCATTGATTAACACCCAAAGATTACCAATCCCAAGTAGCGACCAAATGATTCGAGCATAGGCGGTGATTAAACTTAAGTTTTGGCCATTAGGGTGCTGGATTTTAAGGCGCCAGGCGCGCATGCCGAGGGTTTGACCGCCCTTGCTCCAAAACAGCGCATAGAAGGTGCTGACACATACTACCAACCAGAATTGATAAATGCCGTGGTAAATGGGCGTGCCATTAAGTGCATCAGACACATGCTCAAAGCCATTTATGCTGATAAGGTTGGTGGTTGTGAGGCCAAAGAAAATCCCGAAGCCGATGGCTCCGGAAAACATATACACGGCAACTGCAAGCAGCAGATCGTAAATGATGGCGCCAAGGCGACGGAAAAATCCCGCTCTGGGAAAATTAGCATGTTCAGTGTTTATCATCGGCTCTTCCTGATCCTAAAAATGAGCTTCATTGGGAGGATTACTCTTGTTCATCGTCACGCACAAAATGAATGTTACTAAAACCAAAGCGCGCAAACTCCACCTTACGGTAATCCTTTTCAGCCTTGGCGCCCTTGCGCGAGGTCATAGCAATCTGTTGTTCCATTGCCAAAAACTTTGTTAAATCGATACCTTCCGCTGCGGCGACCGCCTCATATAAATCATGGTGTTTAGCGTAACTGAAGGGAATGGTTTTCGTTTGACCTTTAAAGGTGTACGTCACTTGACGGGCCATGGATGACTCCTAGATTCTGTTATAAATTGTGCTTAAACTAATTGAATTCGCTTCTAAAAATAAAATACACCGCGCCTAAAATGCACAGCCCCGCCCACAGGTAATCGAGTTTTAATGGCTCTTTCATATAGAAATAGGCGAAGGGCACAAACAGGCTTAAGGTAATGACTTCCTGTAGGATTTTTAATTGGCCTACATTCATCACTGTGTAACCGATACGATTGGCAGGTACCTGCAATAGATACTCGAACAAGGCGATGCCCCAGCTGACAAGGGCGGCAATGATCCAAGGCTTTGAACCTAAGGATTTTAAATGACCATACCATGCGAAGGTCATAAAGATATTACTTAAACAGAGTAAACCAATTGTGGTGAGGGTTGGGTTCATTTGTTCCTCTGTGCTATTGCAGCGCCAACACCATATACATGGCGTCATCGGTGTAACTACTTAGGTCCTTTTCGATTGCCTTTGGGGTAAATCCCATCTTACGCCAATAGCTATCGGCGCCTTGTACCGCGACAAGGGAAAGACTATTAAGCGTAAGTTGATGGGCCAACTGTTTGAGTTCATTGAGCGCTTGAGCGCCAGCGCCTAATCCCTGTGCCTTAGCCGAAATCGCAATATCGTGCAGATACAAAGTATCTGCCACAGGCAGGTTGCTCAGTTCTTGATAGAGAGCTGGCGGCTTATTACTTGTCCAAGGGTGTGCGAGGCAATAACCCACAACGGTATTATTGGCTTCGATAACAAAGCAGGATTGTGGTGAGACCAGCCATTTACTCTGAAGTACCTCCAGAGGCTCGGGCTCTAATTGGGAATAACATTCATCCTGAATAGCTAAAATTGCGTCCCAATCCCCTTGGGTAATGGCTCTTAATAACATGCTCAACTCTTTTACTTATTGGCTACGGATTAGCGCTAATATTTTGTGACTCATCGAGGCTTGGCATTATATACCCAAACGCCCTTAAAAGCTGTGAAACTCGAAGGGCAAGGCTTGAACAATCCTAACCTAAATAGCGCGAGCGTAAATGGCGTTCGAGGTATTGTCCATTTAGCGTTTCCCCCGTCGCTTGCGTGATTAATTCATCCGTCGTTAGTAGTGATGCCTTTGACCAAATATTGTCCTGTAACCAGTTAAATACCATCGGTAATTTACCTTCAGCTATTAGAGTCTCAATAGGACCTAGTACTTTTTCCATCGCAAAGCGGCACTGGGCTGCGTACATGGCACCTAAGGTATAACTTGGGAAATAGCCAAGCTCACCCACAGTCCAATGAATATCTTGCATACAGCCGTCTTTGTAGTTGCCATCGGTATTGAGCCCTAAAAGTTGTTGCATCTGACTCGACCAAAAATCCGGTAGGTCATCGACGTCTAAGCTGCCATTAACAAAGGCTTTTTCCGCTTCATAGCGAAGTAAAATATGGCAAGGATAGGTCACTTCATCAGCATCGACACGGATAAGACCAGGACTCACACGAGTGTAATGCATGGCTAATTGCGCAGCGCTTAAATCAAGGTTCAAGTGGCGCTTGATGAGCGATTGCAGCTGAGTTAAAAACGCAGGATTTGCCCCAAGCTGCATTTCACAAAACAGGCTCTGGCTTTCATGAATTCCCATTGAGCGCGCAAGCCCTGCTGGCTGCCCCTTCCAAGCTTTAGGGAGCCCCTGCTCATAACGAGCATGACCCGTCTCATGGATAATACCCATAATGGCGCTGCTAAAATCTGCCTCGTTATAGCGGGTGGTAATACGTACATCGCTTGGCACGCCGCCACAAAATGGATGACTGCTGATATCCAACCTGCCGTGGTTAAAATCAAATCCTAATAGCGCCATCACTTCCTTACCCATAGCTTGTTGGGCACTGATATCGAAGGGGCCCTTCAGCACCAATTTAGGCTCAGAGACTTGTTTAGCTTGCACTTCTTGGATCAGGTTGGGTAACCAAGTCTTAAGAGCACCAAAGGTCTGCTCGAGCTTAGCGCTGGTCATCCCAGGTTCAAACTTACTCATTAGGGCATCGTAGGGGAGGATATTTTGTGCCTTTGCTCTAATAGCCGCCTCTTCCTTTGCGAGCGCAATCACCGCTTTGAGATTAGGCTTAAATCCCTGCCAATCATTGTTTTTTCGCTGCTCACGCCACGCATTTTCGCACTGATAGGCCATCTTGGTTTTGGCCTGAACCAGCTCCCCTGGCACGACAGTGGCTTGCTGATATTGATAATTCATTTCCCGAAGGTTAGCGCGCTGATTGGAACTTAAGGCTTCGTCTGCTGCTAAGGCTAAGTTATCTGCAACTTGAGTTGAGGTTTTTAGTTCATGGATGTGTAGGGCGAGTTCCGCCATTGCATCACCACGCTCCACTCCGCCACCAAGTGGCATCATCGCCGCCTGATCCCAATCCCCCAATGCGCTAAAGTGTTCAAAATGTGAAATTTTCTGGAAATGAGCTGCAAGTTTATCGTAACTTGGGGTTGGTTCGTTGGTATGCATAGGGTATCCATTACCGAATGAGGGCCGCTGGCGGTATGCCAGTATTAAAATATAACAATAACAGGATGATAATATAATGATGCCTAAACCGTGTAGCACAAAACTGCGCTTTGGAATGATGTGTTTGATACTTGCAGGTTATGCCAACCTTACCCATGCAAAGGAGGATAAATTCAATCCCGGTATGGCTATACCTGAGTTTGGTAAAATTGCGTTTGTTGATAGCAGCATGCCAATCCCTAAGGGCATGAAATTCAAAGTGGCCTTCGATATGAGTAAGGCAGCTGAAGCGGGGAAAGTGAACCGTCAATTAGACAGTCTAGCGCGTTTTATCAATATGCATGTGGCCGCAGGCGTAAAAGAGAGTGATATTAAATTAGCCATGGTGCTTCACGGCAGTGCGGTGGCCGATGTGGCCAATGATGCCTATTACGCTAAGCAGAATCCAAACGCTCAGAACGGCAATAAAGCGCTCATAAATCAACTGATTGCCCACGGTGTTAAATTTTACGTATGTGGCCAGAGCGCGGCCTATTTTGATTTACCCAAAGATCAATTGCTTCCCGGTGTCGATATGGCACTTTCCGCCATGACAGCCCATGCGATTTTGGCGCAGCAGGGCTATAGCCAAAATCCATTTTAGACTTAAAGTTCTATTTAGAAGTGAGACTGCCTTTGCTATCATGTTGCGCGTAAGTTGATAAAAAACCGCAATAAATGGAATGCTGTATTGTTAAAGGAGATAACCATGTGGGCATTTTTAGTCGAGCAGCCTAACCTTCCCTATACCATTGCCATTGCCTGTGTCATTTTCCTCGGTATTTTCGAAGCCTGTGCTCTTGTGTTTGGTTTAAGCCTGTTGGGGGCTTTTGACCAATGGGTACCCGCAGATGTGGATTACGATGCGGACATTAACGCCGGTGGCCTGACGGGTATCGCAGGCTGGTTGTGCTTAAATCGCTTGCCGCTGTTGATCTGGTTTGTACTTGCCTTCAGTAGCTTTGCCATCGTTGGTTATATCGTTAATTTTGTGAGTTTAGTGATAACTGGTGCGTTATTGCCCGAACTTTTTACCTTGCCAACGGCCGCGCTGGGCTGCGCGATTGCCTGTCGCTACCTTGGTCGCATGCTTGCCGATGTGCTCCCTAAAAATGAATCCTCTGTAATTTCTCTCGATGATTTAAGTGGTTACGTAGGGACTATTACCTTAGGTTGTGCCATGAAGGGTATGCCATCTGAGGCTGTCGTTCGTGATAAATACCAACAGAAACATTATGTGTTGGTTGAACCCGAAACCTCAGAGTGTGAATTTGTAAGTGGGACTCAAGTCGTACTGCTGAAACGAGTCGGCAGAGTCTGGTCTGCAACTCGATTTGATAGCTAAAAACCAATAATCATTAATAAAAACCCATAAAAAGGAACTTAAATGGCGCTGTTAAATGACGCTGCAAATTCAGGCAATTTTGTGTTGTTAATTGCTGGCCTTGTGTTGATAACTCTGATTGTTATCGGGCTGATCTTTGCCAAATTATATAAAAGAGCCACCAAGGAAATGGCCTTTGTTCGCACTGGTTTTGGCGGCGAGAAAATTATTAAGGATGGCGGTGCAATCGTTCTGCCCGTGTTACACGAGACCATTTCGGTCAACATGAATACCCTACGTATCGAGGTGGAGAAAACCCAAAAGGATGCGCTGATCACCAAGGACAGAATGCGTGTCGATGTGAAGGCCGACTTCTACCTACGAGTGGCACCGAATGCCGAAGGCATTTCGATGGCCGCGCAAACCTTAGGCACGCGTACTACCCGTGTCGAAGAGCTGAAAAAGCTGATGGAGTCCAAATTTGTCGACGTGCTGCGTGCCGTCGCCGCCGAGATGAGCATGACTGAAATGCATGAACAGCGTGCCGACTTTGTGCAGCGAGTACAGAATAATGTGGCTAACGATCTCGAGAAAAACGGTCTAGAGCTCGAATCGGTCTCATTAACCGGCTTCGATCAAACTGACCTGTTATTCTTTAACGAAAATAATGCCTTCGACGCAGAAGGTCGTGCGCGTCTTGCAAAAATTATTGAAGAAAAACGTAAAGAAACCAACGATATTCAGCAGGAAAACCGCATCAAAATCGAGCAGCGAAATTTAGAGGCCGAGAAGGAATCACTGGAAATTGAAAAGGCCGAGGAAGAAGCTCGCCTTATCCAGCAACAATCACTCGAATTCAAGCGCGCCGAGCAAAAGGCTGAAATCATTAAGCAAAAAGAAAACAAGGCCCGTGAAGAGCGCGAAGCTGAAATTGCTAAAGAGCGCGCTATTGAGACCGCCGAAATCGAGAAGACCAAGGATATTGAAACCCGCGAGATTGAAAAGCGTAAGTCTATTGAACAGGCGCGCATTCAGCAGCAGCGTGATATCGAAGTCGCTGAGCAGGAAAAACACATTGCGGTAGCCGCGAAGTCGGAAGAAGAGTCGGCAGCCCGTGCCCGCGCTGCTGAAGCTGAAAAGACCAAAGTTGAGAAAGAAGAAGCGGTTATTACGGTGCGCCAAGTGGCAGAAGCTAATCGTCGCAAAGAGATTGAAGTCATTGATGCCCGTAAAGAAGCGGAACGTGAAGCGGTTGGGGTGACGGTTCAAGCCGAAGCCGAGAAGCGTGCATCAGAAGACAGATCGAGTGCTATCTTGATTGAAGCGCGTGCCAGTGCCGATGCTAAGAAGCTCCAAGCCGAGGCAGATGAGAAGGTTTATGCGGTGGAGGCCGCAGGTAAGCAGGCGTTGTATGAGGCTGAAAACGTGCTCCGTGATGAGCAAATTGCCCTTCAAAAATCCCTCGCAATCCTTAAGGCGCTGCCTGAGATTGTCGCTCAGGCAGTTAAACCACTTGAAAATATCGAAGGGATTAAAATCCTGCAGGGTTATGGAATGGCTCATCAATTTGCCTCGGGCGCTGATGGAGCAAGTGTTAATCAAGGTGGAATTGCCGAGCAGGTGACCAGCGCCGCACTGAACTACCGCGCAAATGCGCCTGTGGTGGATGCTATGCTGCGGGAATTAGGCCTAGTTCAGGGGGACACTGGCACTCTGAATGATTTACTCAACGGCAATAATGCCCTGACCACCGAGGCCTTAGATGTAGTCAAATCGGCCAATACGAGCCTGAATGGACATGTGCATAAAACCAATGGTCATTTAAGCTAGAGAGTATTGGAAATAATAGATTAAGGCTCTGAACTTCATGCCTAATCTTGAATGCCTTCGTAGTGGAAAACAAAAGCGCTTTTGGGCGCTTTTGTTATTTAAGCGAATTGTTCGGCGATTTATTTACTCACGCCATTTGGTGTAATCACTCCTAAGAACTCTTTTAATCTTAGACGTTATCTTCTTGAATGGCAGTTAGATTTATATCTCTTATACTCGATAAGTGACTGACACTTTTCGTAAAGACTTAGGATAATTTTCCTTTAATAGGCGCTATGGCTTGTACTACGGAATTCTTACGTGTTGTAGGTCGCTTCATCAGGGGGGGGAGCATGTTTGCTAGCTAACGCCTTTAAGACACTTAATAAAGTCTAGTGCCAACTTTTAGATAACAGTATTGGGATTGCAGGATGAAGGTAAATGCCATTAAAAATGTAGGCAAAGCTCGCTACAGTTTTTCACCCAAGGAAGCTGAAAGTTCATTGGCGGCATTAGACTTAGCCATCGAAAACCACCGAAATTGGTATATTCATTTACATGAAGGATTACTTTGTAATCAGATGTTTAGCGACACAGTCACAGATATTGCTGCCCATACTAAATGTAAATTAGGCTGCTGGTATTATAATGTGGCGAGCGAGACCATTACATCCCACCCAGATTTTCAAGAGCTTGCCAAGGCTCATCAATCTTTGCACGACCAAGCCCGTAAATTAGTGACTGAGTTTAAATCGGTGAGAGTGGTCGATATCAATGAATACCGTTTGCTAACGGAAAAACAAATTGAAGTTATGAACCTTTTAGTACGTATGCGAGATTGCATTATTGATCAGCAACATTGCTTTGACCCGCTGACAGGATTGCTCAATCGCAAGTCGATGGGATTACTTCTCGACAAAAATCATACTCAATTTTTAAGCCATAGTGCGCCCTATGTGATTGCCATGTTGGATATCGATTTTTTTAAAGCGGTAAACGATACCTACGGACATTTAGGCGGAGATGAAGTGCTTAAATCCGTTTCAAATTATCTCTCATCGGCGATAAGGGATTCCGATTGCATTTGTCGTTATGGTGGTGAGGAGTTTCAATTATTGTTGCCCAGTACCACATTAGAAGTGGCAGAACGGGTATTGGAAAGACTGCGCCAAGGGATAGCCAATGTCAGTGTGCCCTTTGAGTCAAAAAATATTAAAGTCACTATTTCAATTGGTTATGCTCTATCTAAGGCTGATATTGGTATTGGTGCCTTGGTCAAGCAAGCAGATATCGCTCTCTATCAAGCGAAAGCCTCAGGTCGTAATCGAGTGGTGCAATACGATCCGGATATCGAAGGTAAGTAAGTAGGTTTGATGATGTTTTTGCTTAATTCTGCTCGTATTCGATTCTGTTTTGTTCCACCTGTATCCTAAGGTGTTGTGATACCACAAAAGCACCTTAGGATGTGATGTATTTAGATCAAGACTTGCTATATACCCCGCATTTAATTTAACAATAAACACAGCGCAGGTTGCTGATTTTGTGGATAAATCACATAGGTTTTATGGTGTTTGATTAAGCTGGTTTTCTTATTGCCTTGACTGATTAAGAGACCATGTGACAGGGCTATTTGGGCAAATGTCTGCTCATCGGCTCTCACGTACAGATGGGTAGGTTTGATAAGTTCACCATCTTGAATATGTTGGCTAAACTCTTTTACATCAATCACTATGCTAGATAGTCCATCGCCATCGAGTTTTAATTTCGTGTTCACTTCGGTATCGGTAAAGACTAACCACTCGGCTTCAAGTAACTCGTTAATCATGGCATTTAAGCCATGTCCTAGCCCTGTATTCGCATTTTCAACGGTTTGGTATTGAAACACGATACGTTCTAGCAAGCGTTTTAGCTCCGCGCCAGCACCTTGGCTGCGGGCAAGTCTTATCCAAGCGGTAAGATCATCGGCAACGAGTTTGGAAAAACGCTTTTCCTTCAGGGACTCAACCATCCAGTTACAGATAAAATGGCTTTCTTGGGCGGGTGTGCGCTGTGCTTTTTTAGTTTGTGCAGAGGAGGTTAACTCGGCAAGGCCTGCTAGGGCTAATTCTAAAATGGCTTGGTTATAGGTTTGAGAATTCATTATTACTCCGCCGCGATTTGAGGATTATGCCGTTTAACAGAGGGGGATTTGATTGCGGCAAACTAGTTTAACAAAGCCAAAGTCAGATCAACATCTATTCTTATTTCATCACAAGTTGTGAAGCGATCTTTGCCTTAGGCTACCCAATAAAAAGCGTCCATTTGGACGCTTTTCTATTTTCTCTGCAAAATACAATTTAGCCGTTATTTTAGCT
Source organism: Shewanella acanthi (assembly GCF_019457475.1). Lineage (NCBI taxonomy): Bacteria > Pseudomonadati > Pseudomonadota > Gammaproteobacteria > Alteromonadales > Shewanellaceae > Shewanella > Shewanella acanthi. The sequence goes on along the minus strand of NZ_CP080413.1, from coordinate 2,915,917 downwards.
TTTTAGCCTTGCTGGGGGCTTGACCTACTTTTACCTTTACGCGGCGGCCTTGCATGCTCTTTTCTGCAACAATTTGCGCGCTAACGTTATCGCTGCGCTGTTGTTTTTTGGCAAAGCTGCGGCGGGTTTGTAGGTGTTTAAGCAGTAAATCACGGCTGCCGACTTCATAGCCTGGCACTGTGATGCGGCGAATTTTTTGGCCAATGAGTTTTTCGATATCGGCAAGCGTGCGCTCTTCTTCGCGGCTGACGAAGGAGATGGCGACACCGGATTTACCCGCGCGGCCGGTACGACCAATACGGTGCACATAGTCTTCGGCGAGGAAAGGTAAATCGTAGTTCACTACGTACTCAAGACTTGGAATATCCAAACCACGGGCGGCCACTTCGGTTGCGACTAATACGCGTACTTTACCCGATACGAATTCACGCAGGGCGCGGCGACGACTGCCTTGCGCCTTTTCGCCGTGGACGACTTCCGATGGAATACCGTCGAGATTGAGTTCTTTTACAAGATTGTCAGCATCTTCACGGGTCGCGGTAAACACCAGTACCTGCTGCCAGTTCTTCTTACCAATCAGTTCGGATAACAGCTCGCGTTTACGGCGCTGCTCGACTGGATATACCACTTGGCTCACGGTGTCCGCTGTGGTGTTTTGCTTATGTGCGCTGATCACCTGAGGTTTAACCATCATTTCGTTAGCGAGTTGTTTTACGGCGCTTGAGAAGGTGGCAGAGAACAACAGGTTTTGGCGCTTCTTGCCCACGGCCTGCATGATTTTTTGAATATCGGCGTTAAAGCCCATATCTAACATACGGTCGGCTTCGTCGAGTACTAAAAACTCCACGCTCGAAAGGCTTAAGTTACAGGCGGTTAAATGCTCGAGTAAGCGGCCTGGGGTCGCAACGATAATGTCGGCGCCGCGCTTGAGTTTTTGCGCTTGGGTCTCAACTTTTACGCCGCCGAAAATGGTTAACACGCTGAAATTAAGATACTTGCCATAGGCGACAATGTTATCTGCCACTTGAGCGGCAAGCTCACGGGTTGGCGTTAAAATCAGTACGCGGGTGTTAGATTTTTGAGTCTCGCTTGGCTTTTCAACCATCTTTTGCAGGATAGGCAGGGCAAAGGCGGCGGTTTTACCCGTACCGGTTTGCGCACTGGCGAGTACGTCCTGACCGCGGCGAATCGCAGGCATGGCTTGCTGCTGAATAGGTGTCATTTGTTGATAACCGCAATCTGAGATAGCGCGTAAAATCTCGGGGGAAAAACTAAAAGATTCAAATCTCATTTTGGATTCCTGTCATTCACTTATTCAAACATTCAAGTGTCAATTCGACCTGAAGGTACGTTTACCCCCTAAGCATATCGAAAGATAACGTAGTGGGGTATTTTACCTAGGCGGCGAACTGAGACCAAAAGGCGGGGGCGGAGTATAGCAAAGTTTTAGGTTAAAACCTGTACTTTTTAACCCCTTGATGGATTATCAATGATAAAAATAAAAAAGGATAACGCAGGGTAACGTCTTCACCCTAAAGTACAGTAAGCGTTGAGCTGTCTCGCATGTAGATTTATGCGCTATTAGCCATTGGCGGCGAATAGCGCATAAAAGATGACAACTAGCCTCGTTAGCCAAAGGCTTTACGCAGTCCCAATGCCTTTTCAGCGTTGAGCTTGAGATGATTCACCGCATCACCAATTTGATGGGTGGCTGCTAGGTTTTCGCTACTGCTTTGGCTGATGGCATGGATATTATTAGTGATTTCATTCACTACTTGACGCTGCTGAACCGCGGCGACCGCATTTTGCTGCGCGAAGTTATGGATCTCACTTACTTCTCGATAAAGGATGTCCACATTGTTGGCCGAATTTTGAATATCGGTTGCGCAGGTCTCAGCATGGGTGCGGCTCTGTTCCATCTCTTTTGCCCAGTCACTGAGCATGCTGAACATCTTATCCACGCTTTGGGAGATACTGTTGGTGGAGAGCTGGGTGCGACTCGACAGCGCTCTAACCTCATCGGCCACCACGGCAAAACCACGACCTTGTTCGCCGGCACGTGCGGCTTCGATGGCAGCATTAAGAGCAAGCAAATTAGTTTGCTCAGCGATTGAGTCAATTTCCCCCATGGCATTCGCTACACGTTGGGCTTCTAAATTCAGTTGCTGGGCATTATGGGCTGCATCGGCAACAGATTGTGCTAATGACTCAATTTTTTGGGTATTTGCCTTCATATTGGCACTGCTTTTAAGGCACAGGTCATAGGCGGTGGTGATACTGTTTGAGGTTTGCTGGGTATTATTGGCAACCTCGGCAATAGTGGAGTTCATTTCTTCCATGGCGCTGGCGAGCTGCTCAAGCTGGTGTTTCTCCTGATCTAAGCTGACATAGGTTTGCCCCGTGGTCACGACGAGTTGATTGGCGATATCATTTAATTGATTTGCCTGATCTTGAGTACGACCTAAAACGCCATTCATTTTAGCTTGCTGCATAATCAGCTGAAAATCGAGGATGGATGAAGTATCGGCCCCCGAGTAGATATAGCGACTGACTGAGTCGTATTTTGCCTTCATCTTCATCAGCTTTGCGGGAATACGAAAAGCCTCGTCATAAAAGATGGCAAGATTTATCCCCATTAGCAGGGCCCCTGCAAAGATAACGCCCCATCCCCAAATAAAGCCGGCAATGCCAAGACCCGATGCAGCCACTATGGCTGATACAAGGCGTTTTTGCTCCAAGCTTAAGGGTTTAGGAATGGCTTTACCCGTATTAAGCTGTTGGTAGAGTTTTGTTGCCTTGGAGACATATTTTAGCTGCGGTTGCACCCGTACCGATTGATAACCAACGATTTTCCCATTTTCAAACAGCGGTGATACGAAGGCATCGACCCAATAATAATCGCCATTTTTACAGCGATTTTTCACTATGCCGCGCCAGGATTGGCCCGCTTTCAATTTTTCCCACATTTCCTTAAAGGCGGCGCTCGGCATATCGCCATGGCGAACTATATTGTGTGGACTACCAATAAGTTCCTGCTCGCTGTAGCCACTGATTTCGGTAAAGCGTTCATTGACATAGGTAATCACGCCGCGGCTATCTGTGGTGGAGATCAATTCATCTTGAGCATTAAGACGGACTTCTTGGGAATTGGATTTAAGCTGATGGGTTGGTCGACTCGGCTGACGCGGGCTCATGTAAAGGTTCCATTTAGATCAGGCTTGCGGGCCTTTTATCACAGGCTAGGGGATGACACTGCCCCGATAAAACGGCGGATTTGTGATAATGGTACCATTTTTGTGTGGATATTAGAGAGGGGTTTTTAACGTTATCCTTAAATATTTTAATGTTTTAAATTTTGTTAATTACTTAAAAAGGTTGTGTTTTTCTATTGGCTTAAGCGCTTGGATGGCTAAGACTTTTAGTGATGCACTCCGTTTACATAAATGAGCTAGGCTAGCGCAATCGTGGCTCGGCAGATGACGCCTTAGGTGAAAAACAAAAAGCCCGAGTGATTCACTGGGGCTTTTTTATATCGAACTACTCAAACCGCAAAATTAAATGGCGCGGGTTGCCTGAGTCAACCAAGCCAGTTCATCACCCGACATCAATGGAGATAGGGTATTAAACACTTTTTGGTGGTAGGCGTTAAACCAAGTAACTTCTTCTTGAGTTAACAGTGTCTTATCGATAAGACGCGAATCCATAGGAATGAGTGTCAGTGCGTCAAATTCATAGATTTCACGCTCGGCGCCTTTCAAGGCTTCACATGGCTGTACTACGACGAGGTTTTCGAGGCGAATACCGAAGCAGTCGGCGCGGTAATAGCCAGGCTCATTGGATAACACCATGCCAGGGAGTAATTGAACGGCGTTAATGTTCTTGCCGATGCGCTGCGGCCCTTCATGTACGCTCAAGAAATGTCCCACGCCATGGCCCGTGCCATGGTCGTAATCGAAGCCATGTTGCCACAGGTATTGACGGGCAAAAGCATCGAGCTGTTGTCCGGTAGTGCCCTTGGGGAAGCGTGCTTGATCGAGTGCAATATGGCCTTTTAATACCAAGGTCACCATTTTTTTCTGCTCATCGGTCACCTTACCGATAGCGATGGTGCGGGTAACGTCGGTTGTGCCATCGAGGTACTGGGCGCCAGAATCCACCAAATAAATGCTGTCCATGGCCATCAAAGCTGGCGTGCCATTGTTGTGGTTGTAATGGCACATGGCCGCATTTGGGCCGGCGGCAGAAATGGTATCGAAACTTGGCTCGCGATACTGTGGATCTTCGAGGCGGAAGCTTTCTAACTTATCGGCAAGTGTGGCTTCATCGTGCAGACGCTTGGCTGCAACTTCATTGTCTAACCAAGCCAGGAAGCGACTCACGGCGACACCATCGCGGATATGACAGGCACGCATGCCAGCAAGTTCGGCGGCATTTTTCTGCGCCTTTGGTAAGGATACTGGGTCTATGCCAGCGATTAACAGTGCGCCAGCTTCACGGGCAATATTTTGCGACCAAGCGTTGGCAGAATTTGGATCGGCAAGCAGCTTCACGCCCTTAAGGCTTGCCAGCGTATCTGCGAGTGACGTTTCAGCCTTAAAGCTAACGCCTGTGCCCACATGGGCTTCGATACCCTCTGGAAGCTTGGTTAAATCGGTGAATAACTGCATGTCGCCATTGGCGTGCAGCAGGGCAGAGCCTAGTACCACAGGGAAGCGTGGTACATCGTTTCCACGAATGTTAAGTAACCAGCAGTAGGAATCCGGCGCGGCAATCAGTGCTACATCGGCGCCGGCTTTTTTCACTAACGCACCAATTTCTGTACGTTTCTGCTGACTGGTTTTGCCTGCACTGTCATTGCTGAACAGTAAAATCGGTGCACTTGAGAGCGCAGGTCTATCCTGCCAATGTTTGTCGATGGGGTTTTGCTCAACATTGACGAGTTCAATGTGTGCTTTTGCCAGTGTCGCCTTGGCATTTTCAAACCAAGCTAGGGTATGAAGGCGTGCATCAAAACCCACACGAGAATGGGCTGGCAGGGTGTCGCACAACCACTCAATTTGTGGTGTGTCGGTTAAGCTTTCATAGCTAAATAGATTGGCATCGACCTGTAGGCGCACCTGCACTGTATAACGGCCATCGGTGAAAATGGCGGCCTTATCCCTGAGCACTATCGCCATACCGGCCGAGCCGGTAAAGCCCGTTGCCCATAGCAGGCGCTCATTATGCTCAGGCACATATTCACCGAGGTATTCATCGGCACGGGGAATAATAAAAGCATCGAGATTAGCATTGGCGAGTTCGCCACGAATGGCATCGAGGCGGCTGGCAATTGCTTGAGATGGGTTTGACGGCATAGGGACTCCAATTGGGCGGCAATCACGACACATTAATGCTAACCATAGCAAGGTTCGTAAGCCAAGGAATAGGCGTGATGATTCTAGTTGATACGCTAATGGGCTGGGATTATCGCAAACAATGACCAAGATGCAAGGGGAGCTAGATAGGATTTTGTATACAAATTTTAATGGCTTTTAGCTTGGCAGCCATCGCGTGGGATTATTTACACATTCGGCATCACTATTACGCAGCGGCCTTGGTTCGACGTCAGCTAATGGAGAAATATTCAAATCTACTTAACCATTTTTTGTTAATAATAAGTTGCATTCTAAATCAGCTCGCGTTTATGCTTAACTCGTTTTGACAGCGCTGTCAAAATTGTGAAAGGCAAACCAGTTGAAAGACTGGGACGCAAAGCCTCCGGTCTAAGGGTATGTGGTACCTATGATAGCGGGGATACCGCAGGTTGTTTCTTCATGCGCCTCAAGTGCATGGTTTTAAGAGTGTTGTTTCCTGTCTACGCGTTGTTTGCCTTATTGATAAATAGTTTATTCAATAGGGATTTCTCATGTTTAAGACTCAATTATCTACCCCTGCGCTGCTGGTGGCTTCGGTTCTGGCTTCTGCCTGCAGTTTCGATGCACTGGCCGCTAAGCCTGGCAAACCAACACTTGCTTGGGGGGAAACTAAGTTCGCGATTGTCGAGGTCAATCAATCGGCCACGGCCTACGAACAGTTAGTCACAGTGAAAGATGCCGCCGATGTGTCGGTCAGTTGGAACCTTTGGAGTGGCGATGTTGGCAATACCGCTAAAGTGTTGTTAAACGGCCAAGTGGCATGGGAAGGACCCTCGAGCGCATCTGGCACAGCAAATTTTAAAGTGAGTCAGGGCGGTCGTTATCAGTTGCAGGTGCAACTGTGTAATAGCGAGGGCTGCACTGCAAGTGATGCGCGAGAGATCCTTGTCGCCGATACCGACGGCAGTCATTTGTTGCCATTAAAATCGGCACTGGCTGAAAACAACCGTCCCTACGTCAATAAGTCGGGCAAAGTGGTGGGTAGTTACTTTGTTGAGTGGGGCGTCTATGGCCGTAAATTCCCTGTCGATAAAATCCCAGCACAAAACCTGACCCATATTCTCTATGGCTTTACCCCGATTTGTGGTGGCAATGGCATTAACGACAGCCTTAAGGAAATTGAAGGCAGTTTCCAAGCGCTGCAGCGCGCCTGTAGTGGCCGCAGCGATTTTAAAGTAGCGATTCATGACCCTTGGGCCGCAATTCAAATGCCGCAGGTCGGTGTGAGTGATTACTCCGACCCATATAAAGGTAACTTCGGCCAATTGATGGCGCTCAAGCAAGCCTATCCTGATTTAAAAATCCTCCCCTCGGTGGGAGGCTGGACGTTATCCGATCCCTTTTTCTTTTTAGACGATAGTGCCAAGCGTGCGACCTTTGTCGCTTCGGTCAAAGAGTTTTTACAAACCTGGAAATTCTTTGATGGGGTGGATATCGACTGGGAATTCCCAGGCGGTAATGGCGCCAACACCAGCTTAGGAAAGCCAACCGATGGCCAAACCTACGTGACCCTTATGCGGGAACTGAGGGCCATGCTGGATGAGCTCAGCGCCGAAACCGGTCGCAGTTATGAGTTAACCTCGGCGATTAGTGCGGGTGACGATAAAATTGTGAAGGTGGATTATCAGGCTGCTCAGCAATATATGGATTACCTGTTCCTGATGAGTTACGACTTTAACGGTGGCTGGAGTAATACCGAGCTTGGTCATCAGACCAACCTCTATGAAGCGAGTTGGGATCCTAACATTCGCTATACCACTGACAATGGCGTTAAAGCGCTATTAGCCCAAGGCGTGACACCGAGCAAAATTGTTGTAGGTGCTGCTATGTATGGCCGTGGCTGGACTGGCGTGCATGGTTATTCGGGCAATAACCCCTTCACAGGGACTGCTACCGGAAAAGTAAAAGGGACTTGGGAGGCTGGGGTTGTCGATTATCGCCAAATCGTAAATGACTATATGGGCGCAGGCTGGAGTTATAGCTACGATGAAACCGCCGAGGCGCCCTCGGTGTTTAATGCTGCTACTGGCGATCTAATTACGTTTGACGATCCGCGTTCGGTGAAAGCCAAGGGGCAGTATGTGTTGGCAAACCAATTAGCTGGGTTATTTGCCTGGGAAATCGATGCCGACAATGGCGATATCCTCAATGCAATGCACGAAGGGCTTGGTCATGGTGAGGGTGTCACTCCTCCTGCTAACAAGGCGCCAATCGCCAATGCGGGCAACGATATCGTGGTCACAGGCCCAGCAGACGTTGTGCTTTCTGGCAGTGCGTCACGGGATCCTGAAAACGGCGCATTAACCTACGAATGGACGCAAACCTCAGGCCCGAGTATCGCCATCAGTAATGCCGATGTTGCCGATGTGTCGATATTCCTTGGTGCTGTCACTGTCGATACACAATACCGTTTTACCCTTACTGTGACCGATTCAGAAGGCTTAAGCGCCAGCGATACAGTGATGATCACCAATAAAGCACTAACGGCTAATCAAGCACCTGAAGTTTCTGTTACCTCTAGCGCAACAGTCGAAGCGGGGAGCGCTGTAACCATCAGTGCCAGTGCCACTGATGAAGATGGCGATGCTCTTACCTACGTTTGGTCTGTGCCCGCTGGGATCAGTGCTTCTGGGATTAATAGCCCAACACTGGTGCTGACAGGGCCTAATGTTACGACACAAACCCAATATGGTCTCAGCCTGCTGGTTTCCGATGGCGCCTTAGATACCACTGCCACGGTCAACCTAACCGTTACGCCTAAGGCCACAACTGGCGGTGGTTGCTCGGCGATAGATCCCAATGCGGGTAATTACCCCGCTTGGAGCGCAGCAAAGATTTACAATACGGGCGATACCGTTAGCTATAACCAACTGGTGTGGAAGGCAAAATACTGGACCCAAGGTAATACACCGTCACGCACAGCTGACCAATGGCTGCTACTAAGCCAAGTCGAACTCGGTTGGGATGCGCAGGTAGCCTATGTTGGCGGCGCGACCACCATTTACCATGGTCGTCAATGGCAGGCCAGTTACTGGACTAAGGGCGATGTACCAGGCGCTTCTGCCGTGTGGGTCGATATTGGCGCGGCGAGCTGCCAATAAGCTCAGGTCTAGCCGAAGCCATAAATAAAAAGCCCTGCAATGTTGCAGGGCTTTTTTAGCCATGTTTTAAGCCAAGACTTTAGTCCAAAGCTTAGTTAATTTTTAATAGCTCAACATCGAAAATTAGCATAGAGCCAGCGCCGATTTTACCCATGCTGCGATTGCCGTAGGCGAGTTCACTCGGGATAAAAAAGCGGTACTTGTCACCTTCAACCATGAGTTGCACTCCTTCAGTCCACCCCTTAATAACACGATTAAGTGGGAAGGCAATCGGCTCGCCTCTGTCGACGGAGCTGTCGAACACTGTGCCATCGATAAGCGTACCGTGGTAGTGCACAGTTACGCTATCGGTTGCCTTTGGATGAACTGTGCCAGTGCCTTTAGACAATACTTGGTACTGCAGGCCAGAGGCTGTTGTCACAACGCCTTCTTTATCCTTGTTTTGGGCGAGAAACTCCTGCCCACGTTGGATATTTTCCAGCGCTTCCTTAGGATTGTTTAGCGAGGTAAAAACATAAAAAATGGCCCCAGTAAGCACCAGAATCACAAGTAACAATTTCATAGTGTATGCACCTTCAATAAATTTGCGGCATGGTAGCAGTTTCACCCTGCTGAGGCTATATCCAATGGGGTTTTCTCCCCTTTTGGCTGGAATTAAGTGACTGTTCTTAAGGTAAAATTCAGCTTTAGATAAAGCGGTGGATTTGACCACTTTGGATGCCATAACCCAGCAGCGCTAGATTGACGACAACCGACAGCCAATAACGGGTTCTAAAACTCGTTTTTACCGATTTATGCCGCAGCAGATTTTGCGCCATCAAAGCGCCAGGCCAACCACCAAAGAGGGATAATAGGTGCAGCGTGCGCTCCTGTGTGCGCCAGTTACCGCGTTTGGCTGCAGATTTATCCAAGGCATAGACAATAAATGTCATCAAACTTAAGCCCAGATACAACCCTGTGATAACTAAAGGGAAAAAATGCCAATAACAGGCCGCAGTTAACAAGCCTAAAAAGCTTATCGCGAATAACACTGGCAACGAACTGCGCGTTTTGGCTTTGGATCTTGGTTTAGAATAAGTCCTAGGCTTAGGGTTGACCTGTCTTGATTTGGGTGGTGTTCTCACTGTCTTAGTAGGTTGACTCGATTTGTCTGTTTGTTGACGTGGCGGCATCTTTTTAATTACATCATTTAGTTATATCAGTGTGGCCGCTGTTAAAGGCCAAGTAGCGCCAGAGTTTTTCCAGTGGTCCTTGATTAAACCAACGAAAATAGAGCGTTGCAATCAGCAGTTGTACTAGGGAATAGCTCAATGCCAGCCCGAAATAGCCCCATCTGTCTAAGGTCAATAATAATTCGGGTGCCAAGTAGCGGAACAAGAGTACACCGACAATGGACTGCAGTATGTAGAGGCTAAAGGCGAGTTTCCCTACTCTTTGCAGGGCGTCTACAAAGGGGGAGGGATTTTGGCAGAATTTCACCAGAATATGAACATAAATCAGTGCCATTGGGATGGCGCTCAACATGACCAATACATCGGCAATGGCTTCAAGAGTGCTGTTATGTGAAAAGCCAAAGACGGTATCTAGAGTGGAAAGCACCAGCGTCAGCAGCAGAAGTTGGAGCAGGCTGCGCCGACTAAATCCACGTTCGAAATGCCCTTCTTGATAAAGCGCGATGCCAAGTAGCATAAGGCCTGCACTAAACCACATCAATGTAAATGGGATGATCATTACCATATAGCCAATCTGTAATAAGTGCAGTTTTAACTGGCTAGCGTAGCTTGCGGTCCAAGCACTGTACTGGGAGGCAAAAACAGGAGACTCGCGGGTAAAGACTACATCATCACCGTTTAGGGTGATCAGCGCGACAAACACTAGACCAATGAAAATAAATAACCCCGCCCTGAGCTTAAGGCTGGCGATACTGTTACCTGAGTAGCGCAGGGCTAAAAATCCGCTGACCCCATAGGTCAGCAGAATATCCCCCGGCCAGATAAGAATGCCGTGTATGAGTCCAAACACAATAAGCCAACGTAATCGCGCGTGGATTAGCGACGTTGTGTTTCGCCCTTCGAGTTTGAATTTTTGAGATTGAAGATAGATACCTATTCCAAACAACAATGAAAACAAACTGATAAATCGCCCCTCAATAAACAGATTTTGAAAGGTTTCAATAATCTCATCGAGGATTAAGGGCGTGACGTGTCCGGCATAACCAAAAAAAGTGATTCCCATAAAATAGATATTCATAAAGAAAATCCCGAGCAGGGCAAAGCCCCGAATCGCATCGAGTAGGATAATGCGTTGTTGGGGGACTATCTTCAGCTCTGACAGCTCGGATGATGCTGTATTGGCGTAGTGGCTATGAGCCAAATTCTCCTTGGCATTTTCTTGGGTCGGCAAAATAGCAGGGTTCCTTTGGCTATGTTGTATATTTAAACATCATTAACAGTAACTTATCAGACACCAATCCCATTTAATATAGCTGTTCAGCTTACCCTACCAATTAAATCGTACTCTCTTAAAAATTGTGCTTTGGCGGTTTATTTAGTCTTTATATACAGCCTTCAGACATCCTGTGTTAATTGCAAACTTAGTTCCCCCTTTGATGTGAGACACCGTATAATCCCTGCGCATTGATGGTGTTAAGCCGAAAACTCATATTAACCACAAGGACTCACAGTGAAATATTTGCTGACCTATTTTAAGGGGATGGCCATGGGGGCCGCCGATGTTGTGCCAGGGGTGTCGGGCGGCACTATCGCCTTCATTACGGGTATTTTGGATACCCTACTAGAGAGTGTAAAAAAGATTAATCCTTCGCTGTTTGGGGTAATTAAAGCTCAAGGGATCAAGGGGGCATTTATCCACATAAATGGCGCTTTTCTTATCAGTTTACTTGCGGGGATCCTGACCAGTATTTTTAGCTTCGCCAAACTGATTTCGTGGCTGCTGGTGACTCATCCCATTCCGATTTGGTCGTTCTTTTTTGGACTGATTATTATCTCTGTGGTGCACATGCTTAAGCAGGTGAGTGGCTTTACGTTGGCGCGTTTAGGCCTCTTCGTTTTAGGCGTGTTGGCCGCTTGGGTGATTACGGTGCTTAATCCCGTGTCGGTCGATGCCAGTTATGTAAATATCTTTTTTGGCGGCGCAATTGCGATTTGTGCCATGGTGCTTCCTGGGATTTCGGGCAGTTTTATCCTTTTATTATTAGGACTTTATCCTGTGGTATTAGGCGCGGCTAAGAACCTGCAGATTGATATCCTGGCGTGCTTTGCCGTTGGCGCTGTGATTGGTCTATTAAGCTTTAGCCATCTGTTATCGGCGCTACTTCGCAAATATCACGATGGCACTGTGGTGTTTTTAACGGGATTAATGTTAGGCACTCTAGGCAAAATTTGGCCTTGGAAACAAACTTTGACTTGGCGCACCAATTCCCACGGTGAGCAAGTGCCACTGCTGGAGCAAAATCTTTCGCCTTTTCAGTTCGAACAATTAACCGGACAACCTTCGCAAATGTGGATTGCGCTAATCTGTATGTTGGCCGCTATTGCGCTGGTGTGGGGATTAGAAAAGGTGGCACAGCGGGATTAAGCAAACGCTAGTAAAAGGTAGATCAATAAGGACTAAGATTTCGATATCTCAGTCCTTTTTACTTTAAAGTAATTACTGCGACATAATATTGATAATGGTGACATCGGTGGATGACATGCCGTTCAGCACCATGTTGCCAATATTTTTAATGGTCTTTTCAACGTGGTTGGCGATGATGCCCTGACCGGAAACGTTCTGGCTATTAAGCGCCATTAAAAACGAGCGCACAGCCGCACTTGAAGAGGTGCTGACTTTCATGGCACAGGAAGCTTTTGCGCCATCGCACACCATGCCTGAGCTATCACTTATCACATTTTGAATGGCATAACAGGACTGCTCAAAACTGCCGCCTGCAAGATACACCATGGCCATGGATGCTGCTGCGCTGGTCACCGTATTACCGCAAAATGCAGATAGTGGAGGGTAGTGGGACTTGATATAGATCGCCCCTAGGTGACTCATAATCAGCGCCCGCGCGAGCTGTTCTTCGCTTACCTTGTAGCACTGGGCTGTGATCACCACAGGAATGGTAGCGGCTATGCCTTGATTGCCGCTACCTAGATTACTCATGGCTGGTAAGTTTGCACCACCCATGCGTGCATCCGATGCGGCCGCAGTTAACATCACGATTTTATTAAGTAGATCTTCACCGATAATCCCCGCGGCAATACCGTTTTTCATGGTGCGACCCACTTCTAAACCGTAGGGTTTAGCCATGCCTTCATCCGACAGCTTAGTATTTAACTCGGACGCCTTAAGGATAAACTGAATGGCTTCGAAGGGAACTTCGAGGGCGAAGCGATAAATCGACTCGATATTGATATCGACGCCATCACAGATAGAGCCAGTCGCTTTGGCTTGAGTGTTATCGGCGGTAAATACCGGTACACCATTAAGGCGTTTCTCGGCGATGAGCGTGTGGCCGCCACAAATTTTAACCATTGCTTCTTGCTCACCCGATCTTAAGGTCACGCAGCAATAGATAAACTCATCGGTTTCGGTGCGCTGAACATTAACCTTGCCCGCATCGATTAGGCTCTGTGCTCGAGTCACCTGCTCAGGTGTTACATTGGCGAGCACTTCTAATCCTGAATCGGCATTTCCCGCGAGAGCCCCAGCCGAGGCTGCGATGGCTAAACCTATTTTGCCCGTGCCCGGAACATAGACCCCCCATGGAGTTTTTATAGAGGTTGTCAGATACCTGAACATGAATGGCATCGGGCTCTGCACCCATTAGCGTTCTTGCAACGGCGGCTGCATAGGCCGCCGCTATAGGTTCGGTGCAGCCTAACGCAGGTTTTACAACTTGATTAATGATCTGAAGATACTGCTGCCATTGAGGTTTCATGCGGCTACAACCCGATTGCTATGTTTTTAATGTTGTTCAAAGGTTAACAGGCTTTGGCTTTCGAGGGACTGCACAAGCAGATAGTTAAGTGCTTCTAAAAAGCGTTCACTAATCCAGTTTATCGCTCTACCTGCATTTTTTTATGCGCAAACTAAAGCACAAATGAGCGCTAATTCGGCGCAACATTATTTGTACTCGTTAACAATATTGCAAATGTTTATGCAAGTTTGAGTGACTCGGGGACGTCGCAAAGTGTTTTTAAAGCTTTACAGATAATACACTATTCCTAATTGAGTATTTTTAACCTATGTGTATGAAATTAAGATATTTAGATCCTTAGCTGGATGATTTGAAGTGTAGTTGCTTTATAGGATTTTTACTCAGTCTGAGACCTCTATACCAAATCGAGCGTTCGCATTTGTAATCGCAGTACCAGTTAAATAACATGCTTTATATATGCACGTTTTATTTTGGCAAGGTGACCTGTGATTAATATCGATGATCCTAAACAAACTGAAACTACGCCTGCGATTTGGCGTTTAGGTTTTAGGCCATTCTTTCTCGGTGGCAGTGTCGTTGCGGCGATTTATATCCCCCTGTGGCTGGTGACTTGGCTATTGCCCCAATACAGTCCATTCAATACTTCCTTTTGGGCAAAGGTACTGCCGCTTTGGTGGCATCCCCATGAACTGTTGTTTGGCTTTGCCATGGCAATTGTGGCGGGATTTTTGTTAACCGCAGTACAAAATTGGACCAATCAACCTTCACTCAAAGGCTGGCCACTGGCGCTGACCTTCGGTTGCTGGGCGCTAGCGCGACTGCTGTTATTACTGCCGATGCAAATTCCGGTGTTACTGCCGGCGCTGTTTGATGCGCTCTTCCTAAGCACGGTAGCTATCACACTGTGGCGCTGTATTTATCGGGTTAAACAATGGCGCAATATTGGTTTTCCAATAATGATTTTCGCGGCATTGGGCATCAATTTATACAGCTATTACACGCTATTGCAGAGGGACTTTATTGTTGCCCATCAGATTTGGCAGGCAATGCTATGGTGGCTTGCACTGTTAATCACCATTGTGGGTGGCAGGGTGATTGCTTTCTTTACCGCAATGCGTATTAAAGCCACTAAGGCCGAACCGTTACCATGGATAGAATATCCCTTAATTGCGGCGATGTTACTGCTGGTGTTGCAGGCGCTGACAGATTTCGATGCACCGGTACTAAAGCAGGCCCTTTTAGTCATTGCTGGCGTGTTACATTTGATTCGCTTTTCTCGCTGGCTGCCCCATAAAACCTTAAAGGAACCTATGCTGTGGTCGCTGCATTTAGCCTATGTCACATTGCCAATCAGTCTGCTATTGATGAGTTGGTATATCGATGATGAATATGCCTATCGATGCCTACTACACTTATTTGCAATAGGTTGTATGGCCATGCTGTGTTTATCGATGATATCGAGGGTGTCCCTCGGCCACACCAGCCGCAATATCTACGAAGGCCCCAATATGCGCTTAGGGTTTATTTGCTTACCCTTAGCAGCGGTATTTAGAGCATTGATGCCAATCTATTTTCCCGAGAATACCTCGCTATGGTTATGGCTTGCAGCTGGGTGTTGGTTCGGTGCATTTGCCCTATTTGTGTGGCATTACACACCTATTTTAACGCGCCCCCGAATCGATGGTCGCCCCGGATAAAGAAGCAAAGGATCGAATAATGAAATTAACACTTAAAACCCTATTGTTACCAACGTTAGCCGTTATCTTCCCCTTTGTTGCAAGTGCGATTGCTGATGAATCCCAACAGGCCATGGCGGAAAAGTATCCACAGCAATACCAAAGCTGGGATGCCACTTTAGAACAAAAAGAACGTGAAGATGTGCTGGCTAAGAATCCACACAATATCATCCTTTGGGCGGGCTCTTCCTATGCCAAGGAATACCATAGTCCCCGCGGCCATCAATTTGCGGTGGCGGATGTGGCACAAACCCTGCGAACAGGAGTAGCGCCTAAAGCGGGGGACAAGGGATTATCGGCAAGTTGCTGGACCTGTAAGACCCCCGACGCTCCTAGACTCATCAATGAATTGGGGTTTGAAGGCTATGCGGCGAAAAACTTTACCGATTTGGGCCGTGAAATTAAAAGCGTCGTTTATTGCACTGACTGCCATGAAGCAGGTACTGAAAAACTCAGTTTACCTCGTCCCCATGCGAAGGATGCGATGGCCAAAATTCATCTGCCTTTTGAGGAACAAAATGCTTCGATGAAAGGCGCGCAGGTGTGCGGGCAATGTCATGTGACTTACTATTTTCGTCCCGAGAAAAGTAATATCGTCAATATTCCTTGGATCTTCGGTAATACCGCAGATTTAATCGAAAAATATTACGATACCCGCCGTTTCTACGAGTGGATCCATCCCTTATCGCAAACCCCAATGTTAAAAGCCCGCCACCCAGAATTTGAACACTGGAGCCGCAGTAAGCATGCAGAGGTTGGCGTGACCTGCGTGACTTGCCATATGCCAGCCGCAGAAGACGACAAAGGCAATGCGTTTACTAGCCATAAAGTAGATAAAGCGCTCCCCAACTTCGACGTTAGCTGTAAAGGTTGTCACAGCAGCCAAGAAGCGATGACAACAAAACTTAGCAACTTAAAAAAACAGATTGAAACCAAAGCCCATGAGGTCGAGGATCTCTTAGTGAAAGCCCATTATGAAGCAAAAGCTGCTTGGGGTGCGGGGGCCAATTGGGAGCAAATGAATGATGTCATTATGGATATTCGTCATAGCCAATGGCGTTGGGATTTTGCCATGTCATCCCACGGTATTTATGCCCATAACCCTGATGAAGCCATGCAATTGCTTACCAAAGCTAGTGAGCAGGCCAAGAGTGCCCGTGCTGGATTAGCCAAAGTCTTAAAGCAACTTAAGGTCGAACAAGTGTCTTACCCTGATATCAGCACTAAGGAAAAAGCTCAGCAAGCAGTAGGTTTGGTTGAAGCAGATTTAGTCAAAGAAAAACAACAGTTTATTGAAGATGAAATCAATAAACACTGGGATCCTATCGCCAAAAGAGGGTATTAGTTTTGGAGAGTGCGAAGCGCAATGACACCAAAACAGCAATGTCGGTTTTTTGGCGTGTGTTTTTTGAGCTGTTGTTATCCTCATAAACTTCATTTGCAAACTTGTATTTCATCCGCAATCGAAAAGATGGCATATCCCAGTTTTCCCTCTACCTAGAAAGGGTTATTAGTAACCTGCAGGCGGGTTTAGTTTAGTGACTTAAGCTTGTTTGGGGAACGCGATGCTTAGCATTAGCTTAGTAACTTTTGGAAACAATTTTGTTACCTTTTGCTAGCTTTTTTTATCGGACGTCTATACTGATTTCTAAGCTTAAAAGATGCTCAGTGGTTCGATGAAAGACCAGAAGATTTATTTTATTGATGTCTTCCCGAGAGTCTTTGGCATGTGGCGCACTATCTGGGATATCACAAATGAATAAAAATTATCTCATCAAACTTGTCACTTCTGCTTTCAGTTCTTTTGCTCCATTGGCTCGAACTTCACCGCGACCTGATATAAAAAAGACTGGCTTTAGTGCAGCGCCGAAATGGCTGTTTTCCCTTAAGGGGCTTGCAGCTGCCTGCCTATTATTCTGCAGTGCGGCAGCAAATGCTGACATTACTATTGTGGCTTCAGATACCGTAAAGACAAATTGTACCGACAACTCAGGTAGTTTTACTGAACTTGTCGATTGCGAAATTTTAGTTGCTGACATTTCTGCTTATCTTAATGCTGATACGGATGTAACGATTTCTAGTACCGGCTCAATTTCTATCAATTCGGATATTGTTAAAAGTGGTGGCTCCACTTCCACGCTAACCCTAAAAGCAAACTTGAGGTTGTTCGTTTATGCAGGCATTACAACGGTTTCTGGAAGCCCCTTAAATATTATTCTTTGGAGTGATACGGGAAACACTAACACTGCTGGAGTGACCTTGGGTAGTACTGCTTCAGCTAACTTAATCACAGCTGGCGGCCATATATGGATTGGGGGCAGTAATAGCGCTGGAGGAACCTCGACTTGGAATGGCCTTACCGTCGGGGATGGCCCTTCAGTCGGAAGTGTTGCTTCTAATAATAACGCGATAGATTTTGTCCGAAGCAATTTTAATACTTCGGGTGGGGATGTACTTATTTGGGCAGGCCTAGGATCGGGACTTGATGGTTTAGCTGTTTCTGCCGCAAATCTAAATCAAATCAACACGGGTAGCGGTGATATCACCATTATTGCAGATAACATTGTCCGACGTGACTCAGGCTCAAACCCTATTCAGCTCACAACGACAGGCCATTTTACCCTGTTACCTCATACACCTACGCAGGCAATGAACTGGCAGCATGATGAAAATGCGAATGGCAATATTCAGTTCAATAGTAGCCAATATCAATATCTTAAGTTCAATTCTGATTTTCGCACCTTAACTGGCGTTACTCTTGGGGATTACACCGGTATGTCCGGTGTAAACTTTGGCTATCAAGGCGTAGTCACGCTTAACGACAGCATTTCAGCTAATGGCCCTATTTCGGTATACGGCGGTCGTATTTCTCAAGCTTCTACTGCACCAATAACCGCCACCAATGGCGATATTATTTTGGATGCCGATACGGGCGCTGATTTAACGCTTGGAGCTACAAGTGCCGCTTTGTCACTCAATGGCACCATCAGCACGTCAACAAGTGGTAATATTTCACTATTTGCTCGCACTCCCAGTGATGCTGTCGATAATGGTGCGATCACCGCATCTGCAGCTTCAATCAATTCTGCAGGAACATTGACCTTACAAAATGCTAAGTCTGCGATCGGCGGCGGTTACCGCGGGATTCAACTTAATAACTCAAATTTGACTGCTGTGGGTAATGTGCTAGTCGACGGTTCATCTGGTACTGTTTCTGGTCGGGATATTTTGGTCTACGGCACCACAGTGACCAGTACCAGTGGTGACATCATATTAATCGCGCAAGGTGTTGAACAAAATGATGTTTTAGCATTCCAAAGCGATAGCGGGGCTAGTCCCAATGTCCTGACGGGTAAGAATATTACGTTTCGCGCAGATAGGTTTGATGTTCAATTCAACCTAAATAACACCACATTGAATACCACGGGGATTTTTACTGTTGAGCCAACCCACGCCTCCTTCGATTTCGATAGTGATTTAAATTACGGGGAATTAACAGAAGATCTGTTTACTTGGAGTGGTAGTGGTTCGCCCGATTTCACTTTATCTGGCATTTTAAACAAGGTCGTCATTAAAAATATCGCCAGTCTTGGCGGTCTTGTTCTCGGAAAATCCACCAATACAGGGGGAATGACCCTTGCGAGTGCGACAACCCTTAATGGTCCGGTTTCGGTGTATGGAAGTGAGATTCAAGTCAACGGGGCACTGACTACGACTTCAGCCACGAGCAGTGGTAATGTGCTATTGCAATCTCATCAAAATGTTACCACAGTCAGCAGTCCCATTACGGCGAATGGCACTATTACAATGACTGACGGTGGGGAAATCGCCATTAATGCTGCGTTAAATACCAGCAGTGCTGGTGCTAATGGCAATATCTCGATGAAAGCCCTAGGCGGTATTTCTAATGTTAGTGGCAACATAATCACTAATGGCGGTAGTGTCATTTTTTGGGCTGACTCAGATGGTGATGGTGGCGGCTCCATCGGTGTTGGAAATATCACCACAGCGGGCGGCCATGTCTGGATGGGAGGCGGCTCGGGTTCTGCCACTTGGAATGGTCTTGCTGTGGGTAATGGTTATGCTGGAACAAACTCGGCTAATGCGGCAATTACCTGGGATTCGAATGTGCGTACAGTCAATACCGGAGGTGGGGACTTTTATGCAGCAGGGCGAAATCGAGCGTCAGCAAATCATAACTTAGATCACGGTATTTGGATTCGCTCTGGTGGACAGGTTATTACTGGCACAGGGGATGTAACCCTTATTGGGGATATTGATACCGCGACGAATCTTGGTCATGTTGCAGGGGTGGGGATTGACCTTGGCAGCACTATCACGACCACCAGTGGTACGATTGATATCACAGGTTCATTAACGTCAGTGGGGACTGTCACTAATAAGCAGGGGATTTGGATTGGCCTGCAGATGAACAATAGTACTAGTCCTAAGGGGCAACTGACCACCACTAGCGGTGATGTGTTGCTTACCGCGGTTAACGGTGATATTCACTTTGACCCAGCAAGCGCAACGACGACATCAGGGCTGTTATCTTTAGAAACCAACACAGCCCTTACCCTTGGCTATGCCATTAATACTGCAGGTGAGTTTAGTGCAACTGGTAAAACCATTAGCCAAACTGCAAGCGTTACCGCAGGCGGTGGCGTCACCTTCAATGCCACGGATACCGCTTTAGATACCCAAGATGCGATTACTGTTTCTGCTGCCGTTGACGGCGGTAGCGGTGATATCAGCATGACCAGCCAAACCGGCGATATTGTGATTAATGCCAATCTTACGACCACCTCGGTATCTGCAACTGCGATTGAATTAACGGCTGGGGATGCTGCTACGGCAGGTACCGAAACGGGGGGGGATGTGGTGTATCAGTCTGGGGTGCTCACGACCGGCAGCGGTGGGAAAATCAATATTTACACCGGTAGCTTCCTTGACTCGACAGGGGTTGCTGATTTGGTCAGCGGTGATGATGGGGCCTCCTATTACAACTCCGATGGCACAGGGGTGACTTGGATTGCTGATCTAAATGCAGTATATCGTCAGGCGACACCGCCCATGCCCAAGGCGCTCAATTTTGATGCTGTGAGGGGAAGTATCAGTATTCCCACTACGGGCTGGGCCCCACTCTCAACGACCAACATTATCACCATTGAGACTTGGGTGAAATTTAACACCACCGATGATATGAATTTCATCGCTCGCCATGATATCTCAACTGCCGAATATGGCGCGATGACTTGGGGATTAGGTTATCGTAATAACACGTTAATGATGCATATTGGTGGTAGCGCTAATTACATTCGCTGCTATGGAAGTTCACACCCCGCGGATGATGGCCAATGGCACCATGTTGCAGGTGTTTTTGAAAGCGGAGTGGGAATGACGCTGTATGTCGATGGCGTTAAAGAAACCCCATCAACGCCCTGTCAAACCGGTGGACTGGGTGCTAGCTCAAACATTCTCAATACAGGCACAAATGTTCGAATAGGTATTGGAACCTCGGGAAGTACCTTTTTGATGAATGGACAGCTCGATGAAATGCGAATTTGGAATTCAGTGCGAAGTGAGCAAGACATTCGCGATAATATGTTCCGTACCTTAGCAAACCCCAAGTCTCAAACATCGTTACTCGCCTATTATCAAGCAAATGCCAGTAGCGGCACCAGTCTTTCAGACGACAGTGGTAAGGGACATGACGGTACCTTGAATAGCATGATTGAACCTAATTGGGTCGATTCAAGCTCCTTCAACACTTGGCTAGGTTATACCTCGGATTGGACAGACGCCAATAACTGGTCATTGCAACGCGCACCTATCGATACCGATAACGTGGGTATTACCAGTAAAACGACGGTGTTACCTTCGATTGCAGCTGTGCCTACGGTCAATCTTTTCGGTATCACCAGCACTTCGTCACCCACACTGTCGACTGACATGACAGTCAACAGTTATTTCTTCCTTTCAACGACTTTAGACTTAAACGGCCAAACCATTAATATGGGGCCAAGCGCCTACCTGTTTGAGCAAGGTCTACTCTTTGATACCCTCGGCACAGGGGAAATCACGACCACAAGGCCTTTAAGTAACATCAGCGCGCAGAACGTTGCAGGTTTAGGCGCGATTTTGACCACCGCCGCCGATATGGGCTCAACCACAGTGAGCCGCAGTCATGGTGTAGGATTTACGGGCTTAGGTATCAAACGGGTATATGACATCACCCCAACTAACGATACAGGCCTGAATGGCACCTTGGTTTTTAACTACGATGAAAGTGAACTCAACGGCATTGATGAAACGAGTTTACTCCTCTATAAATCGACCGACAGCGGTGTGACTTGGATTAAACAAGCTGCAGCGTTTGATGACACGCTCAATACCTTCACCCTGACAGGCATCAATAGTTTTTCAACTTGGACTGCAGCGCTTGATAGCATAGATACCGATGGCGATGGCGCGCCTGACGCTATCGACCCCGATGATGATAATGACGGCTTAAGTGATACCGACGAGGCTACCTATGGCACTAATCCACTGCTGACGGATACCGATGGCGATGGTATAACCGACGGCGATGAAATCGCCAATGGTAGCGATCCCCTCAATGCCCCGCCAGTGATTGCGCAATCTGCGCCGCTCACCGTGACGATTGATGAGGATGAGTCGCCTATTGCTTGGGTTGCGCCGAGTGTTACAGCCGTTGATTTAAACATTGGTGACACCCTCACTTGGAGTCTGGAAACCGATGGCCTGCATGGTACTGCCACGGTAAGTGGCACGGGATCGAGCCCAAGCGTGTTGACCTATACACCAGATGCTGACTTTTATGGTGTTGATTACTTCAAGATTAAAGTCACTGACGGCATCGAAACCGATTACCTGTTAATTAAAGTGATTGTTAATGCTCAGCCAGAAGCGGGCGATCCGAATGCCGGCGGCTCAAGTGCTATCAATAATTTTATTCCCTACACCGTGGGCGGTCAGGTGGTGTACGACCATGAAAGCTCAAGCGATCCCACCAATGGCGGCGCGGCGGTGCAGCCATCGGCTATCGATATTGCTTCTTGCTCAGCCGATGGTGCAAGCCCCGGTGCTATGCCCAGTACTTGGATTAAATACGAGGATACCGATACTAATCTTGCCACCACCAATGATGCGTATCTCGTGCTGAGGATGCGTCTCGATGCTAACCCATCGGAGAGTGGTCGTAATGGTCCTGGCTTACAAAGTGCCCACTGGGATTTCTTGATTGATATCGATAACGACGGTACTAATGACTACATTATCGATATCGACGGCACCTATGCGTCGAGTAAGCTCGATAGGGTCTGGCTCTATCAAGACACCAACAGCAATTATCTGATTGATGATGGTGCGGCGGTGAAAGATTATATTGCCGCGGGCTCTAATGCGACTGCTGCCGATAAGGCGCTATCCGCTGTTACCGTGACCGAAGATACCTCAGTGATTTGCGGTAAGAGTCACGATTTTTACCTCGATGTACGCATCCCTGTGGATGACTTCCCAGACTCCTTCGCCAACTACGATGCCAATGTTGGCATTGGGGTGTTCTATTCCTCTTCTGCGTCTAACACAGACCCACTGCAAAAAGACTGGCAGGGTTTCCGTGATGTGCCGCCCGATACCTTTGAGGCGGTGAATGGTGGCTTTGCAGCCCCTGTAGGGTCTATCGCGGGCACCGTATTTGTCGATGATAATGGCGATGATACCTATCAAGTCGGCACTGAATCGGCTTTCGGTTCTCAAGCGGTTGAGATCTTCACCGAAGCCGGTGTGCTGCTGACTTCTGGCGTGGATTACACCTTTGTTGATAACGGCGACAGTTACAGTGTGACGGGATTTGCCGCGGGGAACTATCGCATCCGCAATGCGTTGGCCTCGGGTTATACGCAAACCACTAAAAATGTCACTGTGATTGGTGCATCGACCGCTGCCATTGATATTCCAGTACGAGTGGTTTCTCACATCACCGTCTTTACCTTCGATGACCTCGACGGCGATGGGGTTTTCGATACGGGTGAACCCAGCCTTGATGGTGTGGCCATTAATCTTGATGGCGGCAGTGCAGGCACGACCAGTGGCGGTGGTTTGTTGTCCCTTGATTTCACCTCGAGCAGCAGCGGTGTTTACACTATCTCTAATGTGGGTTACCCCTCAGGCTATATTCCCAGCTCAGCGGTCAATGTCACGGTCAATTACACCAGTGGCAGTAATCTTTCGGTGAGTTTTGGTTTGGTCGCCGAAGGCGAAATACGCGGAGTGGTCTACTACGACAAGGATGGTGACGGCGCTAAAGATGGCTCTGAGTCGGGTCTATCTGGTGTAACCGTGACGGTGACCGACGAGTCCAGTGCCGTGGTGGGAAGTACCACTACGGCAAGTGATGGCAGTTACAGTGTTACCGGTCTTGCCGCCAACACCCGTTATTATGTGACCGAAACTAACCCTGCGGGCTATGTCAGTAGCACCAGCGATATGTTGCCCGCCTCCTTCGCCTCAGGTGGTAGCGCGATAGTGAATTTTGGTGACCTCGGAGCAGGGAGTCTTTCAGGGTTTGTGTTCAGTGATGATAACGGCAACGGCCGCTCCGATGATGGTGAGCAAGGCCTGCAATATGTGGTTATCACCATTTACAACCAAGGCAGCAGTGCGGTATTAATCGATGGCGTAACCTACCAACCTGGGGATATCGTCACTGCTGTGCTGACCGATGCCGATGGCTATTACAATGTGACCTTGCCAGAGGGGCGTTACCGCGTCGAAGAGCAAGACCCATTAGGCTATGTCAGTGTGACCAGCAATTCTAAAAATATCACCCTGCCAAGTTCACAGACGGTGGCCAACTTTGCTGATATGAAGCGGGGCGTGGTGACGGGGCTAGTGTTTAATGACCTCAATGCCAACGGTGTCTATGACGATGGCGAGCCCGGCGTTAATGGCGTGGTGATGACCATTACCGCAGGCCCTGTAACGGACACGACTCAATCCGATGGCAGCTTCTATTTCGGTAATCTTGCCGATGCAACCTATAGCTTGAGCATCACCGTGCCAACGGGCTTTGTGGCGACCACAGCCGAAACTAAAACGGTGATTGTGAGCGACATTAACGTTAATGCCGGTCTGCAGTTTGGCATAAAAGTCTCAGGCACCATCGATGGTGAGGTGTATCACGACATTAACGGTAACCTGCGCCGGGATGCGGGTGAAAACGGCATTGGTGGGGTAACGATTAGCTTAAATGGTGGCGCAACGACCCAAACCTTAGTCAATGGCCAGTACAGCTTTACGGGCGTGACCGCCAGTCAAACCTATACGGTGGAGGAAACTGACCCAACGAACTATGTCAGTACCACAGCCAACAGTGTGTCGGTTACCCTAGACAGCAATGGTAAGGCCGATATCCCAGCGGTATTTGGTGACCAATTTTCGGGCATTGTGGCAGGGACGGTGTTTGAGGATATCGACGCTAACAGTGTGCAAGATGCGCAGGAACAGTCGCTACCTGGTCTGACCCTCAGCCTAACGGGCTTTACCGATACCGTGACATCAAGCAGTGGTACTTTTGAGTTCATGCGGGTATCGGGCAGTGGACTGTCGTTGAGCCTGACGGTGCCCCAGGGCTATGAGGTGACCACCAATAACAACCCTGAAACCATTAATATGACCTCCTATGATGGCAGCAGCAATTTCGGTCTGCAGCCCGATGCCACTGTGTTGGTGTATGTGTTCAGTGATGCGAATAACAATGGGGTGCAGGATGGTGAAGAACTGCCCTTAGCTGGGGTGACGGTCACCATGACTTCGGGTGAAACTGGGGTGAGCGATGCCAATGGCTTAGTGCGCTTAACGGGCATTACCCCTGGGGTAAATACGGCGACGGTGTCTGCGTTTGGCGGGTACACCGATACCACTCCAACGAGTGTGGTGCTGTACGCTGAAGCGGGCGAAACTGCGCCGGTGCGCTTTGGTAAGTTTATCAATGAAGCGCCCTGGGCACGCCCTGAAACCATTGAGGTTGCCGAAAACACCGCAACGCCACTCTCACTGGTGACCGTGGTCAGTGGCGATAACAATGGTGATAGCGTGACCTACAGCATCACGGCCGGAAATAGCGCGGGTAAGTTCAGCATTAATCCGACCACGGGTGAAATCACCCTGATTGGAACACTCGATTATGAGACCGTTAACAGCTATAGCCTGACAGTACAGGTCAGTGATGGCAGCTTAACGGGTTCGGCCATCGTTACCATTAATGTCACCAATGTGAATGAAGCGCCGGTGGCGAACTCGCAAAGTCTGAGTACCAATGAGGATGTGCCGTTAAGCATCACCTTAACCGGCAGCGATGTTGACGGTAACAGCTTAAGTTACACCTTACTGAGCTCGCCAACCCGTGGCAGTGTAACGGGGAATGCACCTAATCTGGTTTACACGCCGACGGCAAACTTCAACGGCACTGACAGCTTCACCTTTAGTGTTTCTGACGGTTCCTTAACCTCCAACATTGCGACGGTGAGCATCACAATAAATGACATCAATGACTTACCTATCGCCAATGCCCAAAGTCTGAGCACCAATGAGGATGTGCCACTCAATATCACCTTAACGGGCCTTGATATCGACGGCAGCATTGTCGGCTACACTTTGGTTGGCCAACCAAGCCACGGCCAGCTTTCCGGCACGGGGGCAAGTCGAGTCTACACGCCAGCGGCGAATTATTTTGGGACAGACAGCTTTACCTTCACCGTCACCGATGATGACAGCGGTGTGTCGGCGTTAGCAACCGTTGTCATTACGGTTGCGGACGTGAATGACTTGCCTGTCGCCAATGCCCAAAGTCTGACCACCAATGAGGATGTGCCACTCAATATTACCCTGACGGGCACCGATGTGGACGGCACTATCGCCAGTTACACACTTGTCAGTCAACCCAGCCATGGTCAACTGTCGGGCAGTGGCGCGAACCTCGTTTATACTCCTTCGAGCAATTACTTTGGCTCCGACAGTTTCACCTTCAGAGTCACCGATGATGACGGCGGAGTGTCTGCACCTGCCACCATAGTGATTAACGTCAGTGATGTGAATGACCTGCCTGTCGCTAACGCCCAAAGCCTGACCACCAATGAGGATGTGCCGCTGAATATCACGCTGTCGGGCACCGATGTGGATGGCACGATTGCCAGTTACACACTTGTTAGTCAACCCAGCCATGGTCAACTGTCGGGCACTGGCGCAAATAGGGTATATACACCTGCGGCCAATTACTTCGGTCCTGACAGTTTTACCTTCACTGTGACCGATGACGACAGCGGTGTGTCGGCGTTAGCAACCATTGTCATTACGGTTGCAGATGTGAATGACCTGCCTGTCGCCAATGCCCAAAGTCTGACCACCAATGAGGATGTGCCACTCAATATCACGCTTACAGGGCTGGATGTGGATGGCAGTATCGCCAGTTACACACTTGTCAGTCAACCAAGCCATGGCCAATTGTCGGGCACTGGCGCGAACCTCGTCTATACCCCTGCCAGTAATTACTTTGGCAGTGATAGTTTCACCTTCAGAGTCACCGATGATGACGGCGGAGTGTCTGCACCTGCCACCATAGTGATTAACGTCAGTGATGTGAATGACATTCCTGTCGCCAATGCCCAAAGCCTGACCACCAATGAGGATGTGCCACTCACTATTACCCTGACGGGCACCGATGTGGACGGCACGATTGCCAGTTACACACTTGTTAGTCAACCCAGCCATGGTCAACTGTCGGGCACTGGCGCGAATAGGGTATACACACCTGCGGCCAATTACTTCGGCACTGACAGCTTTACCTTCAGGGTGACCGATGACGATGGTGGCGTTTCAACGGTGGCCACGATTGCGATTAACGTGGTAAGCGTGAATGACGTACCGGTGGCAGTTGATGATGTGTTGACCATGGAAGAGGATGGCGGCCCCGTTACTGTTAATGTACTGGGTAATGATACCGACGCCGATGGCGATACCCTGACAGTGACTTCAGCAATCGCCACCTCTGGGCAAGTGAGCATCAATCCCGATGGTAGCTTAAGCTTTACGCCCGATGCGGATTTTAATGGCACCGTCACTATCACCTATACCATCTCCGATGGTAAGGGCGGCACCGCCACCGCCACCGTGACCATCACGGTGACCTCGGTCAATGATGCACCTGTGGCCATTGACGATGTCACTTCCACCCTAGAAGAAACCCCAGTGACTATCGATGTCTTGGCCAATGACAGCGATGATGATAACCGCCTCATTCCATCGAGCGTTATCATCACTCAAATGCCGTTGCATGGTGTTGTTTCTGTGAGTCCCACCAACGGTAGGGTGACCTATACCCCAGCGCTGAACTTCAACGGTGTGGACAGTTTCAGCTATCAAGTGAGTGATAATTTGAAAGTCAGCTCCAATGTGGCGAGTGTGACGATTAACGTGATTGAGGTCAATGATGCGCCACAAGCCATCAGCGATGCGGTGAGCACCGATGAAGACCTGCCAGTTGATATTGATATTCTGCAAAACGATATCGATATCGATGGGGATGACTTGGATGTCAGCAGCATCGTGATTGTGCAGCAACCGGCACATGGTCAAGTGAGTGAGCAAAATGGCGTGCTGACATTCACTCCGGATACTGACTTTGTTGGTAATGATGCACTGCAATATAAAGTCGCCGATGAACATGGGCTAATGAGTAATGTGGCAACAGTGTACTTTACCGTGCTTGATGTGAATGATGCGCCCGTTGCCGAAGACGATACCGCGACAGTGGATGAAGATGCTTCGGTCGAGATTGATATACTGGCGAACGATACTGATATCGAGGACGGTAAACCCGATCCCGCAACGGTATTGATTATTCAATCACCACAACATGGCCGAGTGAGTGTCGACCCCATCACTGGTGTGGTCACTTACACCCCAGATAAGGATTACTTTGGCCCTGATAGCTTCGTCTATCTGGTCGATGATAGCGGTAATGCTTCACCCGAAGAGCCGCCCGTGCACTCTAACCCTGCGACGGTCACTATCACTGTGAACCCCGTAAACGATGCGCCAGTGGCTAAGGATGATGACATCATTCTGGAGGAAACCGACTTACCCGTGGTGATCAACATCCTCGGTAATGATTTGGATGTGGATGGCACAATATTGGGTTCTAGCGTGACAATCGTCGCCCAGCCACAGCTCGGCACGGTCGCCGTAAACCCCGTGACAGGCTTAGTGGAATACACCCCAAGTTTGAATTACAACGGTTACGATGAGTTCACGTACCAAGTGAAGGATGACCAAGGCGCCATCAGTAATATTGCTAAAGTGCTGTTGAGTATTGTGGCGGTGAACGATGCCCCCGTTGCCGATGAGCAATCGATTAACCTCGATGAGGACAGCAGTGCCAGTGTGATATTAACGGGTTATGACATCGAGGGCAGTGCGCTGAGCTTCACTATCATTCAGCTCCCTGCACACGGCACCCTGTCTGGGGATGCGCCTACCTTGGTTTACACCCCTAATGCGGGATTCTCTGGAGAAGATACGCTGGTATTTAAGGTATCCGATGGTGAGCTGGACTCCAATGAGGCCACCGTGACCTTCTATGTGGCAGCGGGTAATGATGCCCCGGTGGCGATGCCACTTGAACTGAGCACGGCGGCTAATCAGACCTTACCGATTGTGCTTGATGGCAGTGATGAGGATGGGGATACCCTTAGCTATGTGATAGTCACCGCGCCACTGCATGGCACGCTCACAGGGACAGGACCTAATGTGATTTACACCCCAGATGCAGATTACGTCGGGGCGGATAGCTTTACCTATCTGGTTAATGATGGTCGCCTTGATTCTGTTGCTGTAACGGTGAACATAAACGTCACTGTGGCTGCGGTGGCCTTCGATGCGGTGGATGACACCTTCGAGGTGCCAGCGAATACCAGTACCTTATTGGATGTGTTGCTCAATGATATTGGCCCCCAAGGCCTATTAGCCTTGATCTCGGCTAAGACCTCCCTTGGTTTGGTTGAGGTCGTGGATGGCAAGCTGTTATTTACGCCGCCAGAAGGGTTCAGCGGTGATGTCATTATCCATTATCTGGTGAGAAACGATGACGGCACTTTCGATACCGCAACGGCGACTATCAAGGTGATAGGCGATGCCAATGCCCCCGTCGTAACGGCACCTGCAGCGGTATTTGTAGACGCTAACGCGCTTTACACGAAGGTGGATTTAGGTGTTGCAACAGCCGTTGACCGCTTTGGTAATCCTTTGCCAGTGTCTTTAGTGTCGGGCGTGCCATTCTTTGAACCTGGGGTAAACCGCGCCCTTTGGCAAGCAACGGATGCCGATGGTAATCGCTCGACCGCCCAGCAGTTAGTCTATGTGCGGCCGCTGATTTCCCTAAGTAAGGATCAGAAAGTGATTGAAGGGCAAAACGCCACTATTGGTGTGCACTTAAACGGCGTGTCGCCCACCTATCCGTTGGCGATCCCCTATACGGTGTCAGGTACCAGCGATAGTAGCGACCATACCTTAGTATCTGGCGTGCTAACGATAACTAAGGGCACGGAAGGGGTCATCAATGTTGCTCTCCTCAAGGACAATACCGCCGAGAGCGATGAAACTCTGATTGTATCCTTGTCCGGTGATATCAATATGGGCAATAAGCGGGTGCATACCATTACCATCACCGAAGGTAATATCGCGCCTCAAGTTAGCCTGAATATGGTTCAAAATGATCATGAAAGGTTGACGATAGCGAAAGACCAAGGTCTTGCGCTAATTAGCAGTCAGATTTTCGACCCTAATGAAGGCGATAGCCATAGTTATCACTGGCAGGTTACCCGTGGCAGCTTTAGTGATGTCGATGCCGATGAGACTAGCTTTACGGTTGATCCTAGCAGTATGGCGGAAGGGCTATATGTGGTGCAGATGACGGTGACCGATGACGGCGTGCCAGCGTTATCTCAAGTGGTGGATATTTACTTTGAAGTGGTGAGTTCGCTTCCTGAACTAGGCTTGAGTGACACGGATGGTGACTTAATACCCGATGTCATTGAGGGCTTTGCCGACAGTGATCAGGATGGTATTCCTAATTATCTGGACTCCCGTGATGAGTGTAACGTGCTACCAGAGCAGGGACTTGAGCAGGATGCATTTATGGTAGAAGGGGATCCTGGGGTGTGCTTACGCATCGGTTTATACACTTACAGTGGTGAATACTCGGGTGCCCAGTTAAGTGACGCCGATATCGATAAGCCGGACGATGAACTGATCCCTGACCCCGATGCGGACCATGTTGGCGGTATCTTCGACTTTATCGCCCGCGGCTTGCCTGAGTTTGGTCAAAGCTACCAAATCACGTTGCCTCAACGTACGGTTATTCCAGATAACGCTGTATATCGTAAATTCAGTGCAGAAAAAGGCTGGTTCAACTTTGTTGAAGATGATACGAACGCGGTGCACAGTGCCCAAGGTGAGTCTGGTTTCTGTCCGCCTCCGGGTGGGGATGTATGGCAACCTGGCTTAGTACCGGGTTATTGGTGCGTCCAGTTAACGATCTCCGATGGCGGTCCGAACGATGATGATGGTTTAGCCAATGGCACCATTGTCGACCCGGGTGGGGTTGCAGTGCTTCTTAGCAATAATCAATCGCCCGTGGCAATGGATGACACCGTGAGCATGAAGCAGGACTCGCATATCGACATCAATGTGCTCGGTAATGACACAGACCCCGATGGTGATGTAGTGCGGGTACTGTCTGCCTCGGCTAATTTTGGCACTGTGGTGGTCAATGCGGATAACACCTTGACCTTCACACCGCCGGTGGGCTTTGTCGGCACGGTAATCATCACCTACAGTATTGCCGATGGTAATGGCGGCACCGCGACGGCCAGCGTGACGGTAACGGTTGAAACCAACCTCGTCATAAACGATGAGTTAGTGACTAAGGGCGGCGGGGCATTAACCCTTTACTGGTTACTGTTATTGATAATGGGATTAGGGATTACACGTAGGGGCAGACTATGAACATCAAAGATAAAATCCTCTTGTTATCGCTAATGTCGGTGATGTTTTCCGCACAGGCCAGTGAGTATTCGACTCGGGCAGACCAACAAAAACAGGGGAAACCTTGGTATGTTGGCGGCTCCATTGGCTGGGCGAATAGCTCAGCCAGTTTAGGTGACATGAATCACCGCTTTACTGCCACAGGGATGAATGCAGTCGCGACAGAAGTCGATGACAAAGATACCGCCTATGATGTAAGGATTGGCTATGCCTTTGACCGCCATTGGAGTTTGGAGGTGGGTTATAAGGATTTAGGTGAAGTGTTAGTGCGATTTACCGGAAGATATCAAGACGCCGATGCGTTTTTCGATGCAGTTGAGCATGTGCATCCCGAATCGGGAGAGGGGTATTTTATCGCGGGGAATTACCATTATTACTTCACCGATGAGATAGCCGTGTTTGGGAAATTGGGGTACTTCGATTGGGAAGGTAAATACGTGACTACCGATGTGGGCGATCCCGTCGGCCACGATAAAATGAAGGGCAATACTTGGTTCTATGGCCTTGGTCTGCAATACGATTTATCCAAGGATTGGGCGGTGGATGCCAAGTGGGAGCAGTTTGATTTTGATAATGACACCACAAACGTGTTGAGTGTCGGGGTAGTCTATAGGTTTAAATAGTGCTGAGTATGAGGGATTGGAGTTACCGTGTCGTGAAGAGAATAGGTGCAAATTTTATCAGGGGAGTGGTGTCTACAAATGTTCCTCATTTGTTCCCCGTCTCCTTAACACATGATACTGCGGGGCAAGAAAGGCTCGGATAAGGTGATACTCTAGAATGAAGGGATAATCATTAGAAGGCAATCCCCCTGCCTATCCGCAAGCTTCAGAAAGCACAAAGGCTTAGTCAATTGAATGAGCTAAGCCTTTGAAGAATATGGTGGCCCCTCACGGACTTGAACCGTGGACCTAACGATTATGAGTCGTGTAGTGAAATTGTGATTCAGATTTCATTAGCGGCGGCGTCATCTGAACAGGTGATGCAAGGCTTTGTTTATTATGATTTTTCTTTGGTTTGACTTTTGTGTTGGTAATACCAAATGGAATACCAAAACCAGAAGTGTTGTTTTACCATGAATTTCAGTATTTTGTATAATTTTTAATGATTTATACAATTTTCCCTGTTTGGGAGCTGAATCGGCGTCCTGATAGCATCAATTCAGCCATATTACTGATTATAGCTTCAGTGGGGTGAGTCTACTAATTGCTTATTTTGTTACTCTGATTTCAATTGAGCTTTATGTCATACATGACTTGTAGCGACGAGTTGTTCGATGCATTGATAGTCACTCTGATACAACCTTTGATAGCTTATTCTTTCTTTTATCTGCATACCAAGAAATCGACACTAGCAGAGTAGAGGTTGTGACTTCCTCTTCTTAAAAACACTGTCGATTGTGATGCCTCACTGAATTTACTTGCTGGGTGAAATCTTTCGTACTAGATAGCTGTATCAGAACTTTAATATTGAAAAATAAAGAATTCCCTCTTTTAAACATGTTATTAAATTAATTGGGTTTTACCTCCAGTTAATTTTGATTAAGTAGATTAAGTATATGTTTTTTGTAGTTTGTTTTTTAAATAAAAAATTACCTTTAATAAATTAAAAAGTGAGCTAACATTAAATTGGTCTTCGTATGTTAAGAAATTCTTTACTTGCAGTTATAGGATCTAAAAGCGGTCACTCTAAGTCTTATATATTGGTGGAGATTTATTTATGAGTAAAGTGACATATGTTTCTACGCGTAATCAATTAAAATGGGCACTTAAAAATGAGGATAAGTATATTGTCATTACTGAACCTGATTTAGCTGGAAATGTTAAAGTCCTTAAATATACATCGAGGGCTGTTATTTTAGCCGCATTAAGTATAACTGCAATAGCTGTAACTAATGTATGGAATCCTATTGGTTGGGGGGCTGGCTTTATCGGTATTGCTGTGGTTAGTTCTACAGTCACAGTTATATCAGCCATAGGGATTAGTGCTGGATTGATATGGTTGATATATGACAGTTACGATATTATTGCAAGGGGGAGGATTGAATTACCAGATGGAACAATACTTGAGGGTGAAGTGATTTTGAAGAGAAATTGATTTAACTTAAGATATTAATGTTAATATTGGGTTTTATCCTGATTTTTATACGTATCATTCATTGTTATATTTATAGCTTTGTATTTAAAATGTTTGTTTAAGGTGCGCAATATGGTTTTGCGCACTTTTTGTTTAAATTTTATTTATTTTATTTTTTGTTTTTATATTGAATTTTGTAGGAGTTTTGTGAAGCTCATTGGCCTTGGTAAAATCTGCATCAGAGATGCATGAGTTATTTTCTTTTGAATGTTTTATGATATTGAAAAGTTCTGTTGTTATTTTTGATATATTTTTTATGTTCTCTTCAAGTATTTTATTTTTTTCAGTTAAGAATGAAATTTCATTCTCTATTTTTACGCGGTCTTGGAGATTAATTTTGAGTTTTTCACTTTTAATTTCTAGTTTTAATTTTTCTATTTCTTCTTTTGAATAACAAAAGTTCTTATAGTTATCATTGATCAAATTCTTAACTACTTCTGACTTAACGAATCCTTTGCTCATCTCGGTCAACTTTTTAATTACATCAGGTTCTAGAGAAACTGATAAAGGACGTTTACTATTGCTTTTTCTTCTGCTCTGGCGAGTCCTCCAAGCATTTCTAAATCTTTGAATAAGCCTAACATGCGCAACATTTTGAGGGTCAATATAAGCTTTTAATTGGCTTTTTAGCTCACTCATGTCCTCGTTAATATTATTGAGAGGTACACCTCTTTTTAGCAGATAGTTCTCACACCAACGAGCACTATGCATTGTCAAACTATCAATAAAATTTAACTGATCAACATTATTATCTTCTATGTGCATTTTTATAACCCAGATGATTTTAAAGCATTTAAGAAAACAGATTGATATTTTTACTTTGTTACATGTATCAATGCATGTATCGTTACATATAAATTTGTAGCGTTACTATAAATTTACATGTATCGTTACATGTATGTAAGTGGTAGTCAATATCAGTTTTTATTGGTTTTTTTTGGAAAATATCAAGTTTTACAGGTGTAAATCATGAACATCCTTGAATCAATGACGGGTGCATCACCAGAAACGAGATTGTTCTTACTTAAATTTTTTAATTACTATGGTGAGAATTTAGTTTCGATGAATGCTTCTATGCTGAGCAAAGACTTGTTAATGCCGAAAAAATCAGTGGCTACCGCGCTGCAGTATTTGGTTGAAGAGGGTTATATAACGCGAATAATTAATCAGGATAAATATGTTAGTGGCTTAGATTTGGATATGAGGGGTGTTAAGGAGACAGTATCTAGATATAGATTTCAACTAAAACCACTTGCCTTTAAATGGTGTAATAAATTAGTCGAAGCAACAGGCATAGAGCCTAAATTTAAAGTTATTTTTTATAAGCTGTCACAAGGTGATGGGAGGTTAAAAACACTTCTTGCTATTGCACTCATGATATCTATGAATTCCACTGGTTATATTTTGGGGCAAGTCGAAAAGTTAAAGCAGATGACAGGGTTTTCTGATGCTCAATTAGAGGGTGAGGCGAAAGCTTTAGTAAATGTTGGGTTTTTGTCAATTGTTAAAGGAGTGTCTAGGAGTGAATTACTTTCGACATTAAGAACAATCTATCATGTTAATATAGCCTGGCTTGAATTTCCGAGGTTATACATTGGTACTGATTTAAGAGAGTCTGAAATCACATATTCTAGATTTTTTGAATTTAACGATATGTATCATGGAAATTTGTACTCGTCATCGAAAATACTAAAGTCATTTCCTGGGTTTGAATTTTTTGAAGATATTACTAAATCTTTGTCTTTGAAAAATGTGCAGTATATTTTTGCAGTTAAAGAGTGGGGGTTTTCTGAGCTGATGCTGCGGTATTTGTCAACAGGTTCTTTTGCCTTTATGGATGTGTATGATGACTGCGTTAATTTTTTTAAGCATCATTTACCTCCTAGTGCTGACTTTGGGTCAGACTCTAATGATAAATCTGAAAAATATTCAAGGCTATATGAGAGTCTTATAAAAACGTTATCTGAGGAATTGGCTTCAAAACTAGATGTTTATTACGAATCTTTCAAGTTTTTACCTAAGTCATATAAGAAATCTATCCTCAGTATTGACTTGGTTTTGAAGAAGAGAATGGTTGTTATGTTAGATGATAAAAATAATACTTCACTAGTTTCATCATCTTTGTTTTCTATGCGAACCAACCACGGAGTGAGTCTTAAAGATGTGCTTATAAACTCTGAGGCTATCTTAAGTGTTAATTCAAAAGTTTCATTTGTTGATGACTCGAAGGTCGAGAGCCTCAAAATTGTTGATGTTAAGAGGGAAGAATCAATTTTATAAATTTTAATTAGAGAGTGATGCTTCATCTTAATTGATGTTTTTTATCTTGATTTAATAGTGAAATTGTTCTTGTTTTTTGTATTTTATCCTATATCTATTCATTCTTAATGTCTGTTTGTTATTACTATGTATTTCTTATCAGTAATATATCTACAGTTACTCATTCCTTAATCCTCTTAAGAATATCCATAAGTAGATTGGTAAATGAGCATCTCGTTAGCTAAGTACAGTAATGGACTGTGATGTACTCAAGTTGAAATTTACGTAACCCATACACGTTATGTACAATAACCAATATGGGAAATTAAAATGCGTAATCGTTATTCAGCTAATACCAATCTAACCGTAATCAATAATGGCCTGTATCGAGGCTACGCTGTTTATCCGAGGCCATTAAGTGCTGAGTACTTAGAGGCTATCTATAGGACCATGAACGCGGCATTGGACGAACATCCTAGAACACTATTGATAAGATTTGATTTGCATCTACCTCAACTTAACTTCCCGGATTCGCCAACGGTGTACGATTCAACAGTTATCACTAAGTTCAACAAATCACTGAATGCAAAAATCCTGCATGATAGGCACATCAAGGGCCGCGATGGGAAACGTGTGCATCCTTGTTCAGTAAGTAATACTTGGGCTAAGGAGCGAGCTGATGCAGATACCGACCATTACCACGTGGCAATTTTGCTTAATGCAGATGCGTATAACCATCTAGGGAATTACCGACATAACGGCCAAAACCTAAGTACTAAAATTGTAGAAGCATGGGCTAGCGCCTTGGGAATAGATGCTCATGGAGTTGAGCATCTTGTGCATTTCCCTGAAGATACTCCCCTCTACTATCTCAATCAGAATGCGCCTGATTTTGAGGAGACCTTTGCGAAAGCTTTCTTTCGTTTAAGTTACTTAGCCAAGCTAGATACCAAGCACTATGGTGATAGGACGCGTTCCTTTGGGTGTAGTCAAGGTTAATGAATGCCGTTCCTAACGAAAAAATAACGCAGTAACTCAGGGGCATTAAGCCCCTGTGTTCACTATAGGCAAAATCTCAGTAGCGCAGCCATAGCCAGATATCCTTCCCGATATCTGCGACAGCAACGATACCATCACCGACCACTTTAATCGGTGTCACTAGCGTTGCTTCTACGGTTGTCGATACAGCCCCTTTAACTAGGGAACTTGCCGCTTTGCCGTAATCACCATCACGCAGATGGTCTGCCGAGGTTGATAGGGTATTACTGGTGCCGTTAATCAATGACTCAATGGGCTTAGCGACTAAATCACCTGGCGTACCAATTACCTTGTTCACCGAGTCAGGTAGACCGATATATTCACCAGCCATCTTAGTTACCGTTGAAGCTAACGCGATATTTGCCGCGCTCCCTTGGACAATACGTTTAGCTGCTAATCCAAGCAAGCCTGCTCTAGCACTTATCTGAGTCGCTAGGTGCAGGTTATTGCTGACTTGATCTGAGGTGTAGGTTTCGTCAATACACCAGTTAACGAAGTGCTCGCAGTTGCTGTCTAGCAAGCGATAGGGTTGGTTACCCAGTAGGCTACGGGCACGTTCAACCGCACCATCCCTATCATATGCAATAGCCTTGCGTCTGACCTTAGCTCCTTCGGCAAACTCTTCTAAGCTGACTTGTTCAATAAAGCCATCTTTACGCTGATGGATAACTTGGTTTTGACCTACGCATAGGCCATGGTGTTTCGTGAGACCTAAAGGGTCGATATTAACGACAAGGTGATCACCAGCTTTAAACTTCTTCATAGGACGCTCCTAAATAAAAAGAGCCGGACCTTAAGGGGCCAGCTCTGGTTGGGGTTTACTGAGTGGTGTTACGTAGTGAAGGGGTTAGATTTCCAGCTCAACAAAATCCTTATCGATTTGCTGCTGGGTGATACCGATATAGCGCAGTGTTACGGCTTCGGATTGGTGGCGGAGCATACGCATCACTCGCCCAATATCCTTACTGGCTTGGTACAAGTGATAACCTCGGGTCTTACGCATTGAGTGGGTGCCTAGGGCGAGCTTGATATCCTCCCCGACATAGGCGAACGCCCTAGCGACAGCACGGCGCGTTAATGGCTTCGCGGGGGCATGCCAATCCTTGGCCTGGCTTGAGCGGTAGGATTGGAACAGATACACATGCTCTGGGTGACGCTCATGTATCGCATCAATCAGCGCCTTGGTCTTATCGTTGAGCTTGATGTTGGCTGGCTTACCCGTCTTCTGCTCAATGATGCTTAAGCGATCCCCTTGGATATCACTGAACTTAATCGCCAGTAAGTCAGAGATCCGCAGCGCTAGGTTCAGACCAATATTCCAGACATCGGCCATCTGCTGGCCAAAGTGGCGCTCCAGCAGGTAGCTGATAAGCTTGATGGTGTCGCGGTTCTTGACCGCTTCGACTTCTTTCATCGTTGCTTCCCTCTTTTGGCTATTGCGTGAATATGAGAAGCAGCCATTCCCAAACCCGCATCGGGCCTAGGTTTACTGCTTCCCACAATACCTTTGTGGGCACCAACCTTAGTCGGCGCTGACCTGCAGCTGATACACCTCCATCTCGATGTAGTTACAGAAGTTCTCCAGTAGCAGCCGAACCAAGCTGTCAGCATCACGAAGGTAACAACGGCCAAAGAAGCTGTTGTAGACCTCCTTCTCCTGAAACAGCACTTCCATTTCTTTCTCAAGCTCAGGGAAGGGGCCGCCGCAGTAGGCAAAGTCAGTGAAGTAATTGAGGTACCAGTAATCCCCTTGGCGGTAGAGATTGATTTCTACCGGGTGATAACCGCCGCGCTCATAGCTGTAGTCGGGATCACGGTAGTTAAAGGTGACGATGTTGATGTTGGGGTTATTGAGTGCTGCCAGTTGTCGTTCTAACACTTCATAAAAGGGCTCTGGCAGTGGCAATGTGGTTTCGCGGTAGATTTTCATGCTGGACTCCAAAACAAAAAGCCCACCAGCGCTAAGCACTGTGGGCATGGGGTGTGGGGGGTAGTAAAGGGAAACGGGTAAAGCGTGCTTAAGTGCAGACGGGCTTGTGTAAGTACGAGCTTAAGTGTGACTGCTCCACTGCGGATGGGCATTGTCACCGTGGTTGTAATAACTGCCATTTAAGATCATCCGCCACTCACCGTGGGGCGTGCCGTACTTGTCGCAATCGCGGACCATATGACAAAAACCAATTTCTTTGGGCAGGTTATCCACCATGTCGCGCTGGCAAACAAACAGCTGCGTTTTGCGGATGCGGTCGGGGGGAATGATTTCTGCAGGGCCGCAGATATCGCCATATTCATCCCGTGGGCGGATAAATATCGGCAAGGTTAATTCTAGGCAGATGCGTTCCAGCAATGCCGGAAAGGCTGAGCAGGCCTCTGCAACCGCCGCCTGGGAAAAGCTATCGGTAAATTCAATCATGATGCACTCCAGCGCATAAAGGGCTCCCAAGTGGGAGCCCTTTATGCCGTTATGGATTTGAGATATAGCCGCGCTCGGCGAAAGAAACGCAGGTATCACCGACGACGATGTGATCCAGTACCGGCACATCGATGGTAGTGAGAGCTTCGATGAGCCTTTCTGTGATCCTCCGGTCGGCAATAGATGGCTCAGGACAACCCGAGGGATGGTTGTGGGCGAAGATCACCGCAGCGGCGTTACACAGCAGCACGGCTTTAACCACCTCTCGTGGGTACACACTGCTGCAATCGATCGTGCCGAAGAACATCTCATTAAACTCAATCAGTCGGTGCTGACTGTCGAGCATCATCACGCCAAACACTTCGCGCTGGTGCTGGTGAAGCTTAAAGCGCAGAAAGTCCATGGTGGCCTGTGGGTTACAGAAGGCATCGCCGCGCACAAAGCGCTCAGCGACTATGCCTGCTGCGGTTTCTAAGATTTGCGATGAGGTTTGTGACCAGCTGTTGCGGGGTAGGGTAATCACTTTGTGCATAGCGCCTCCAAGGTTGCTAAATCGGTATATGCACAGCGGTGATATATATCTGAAAAGGTTTGGAAATCGGAAAAAAGTTAA
The DNA here is from genome assembly GCF_019457475.1 of Shewanella acanthi. NCBI lineage: Bacteria > Pseudomonadati > Pseudomonadota > Gammaproteobacteria > Alteromonadales > Shewanellaceae > Shewanella > Shewanella acanthi. Next base: position 2,876,137 of record NZ_CP080413.1, on the reverse strand, counting down.
AAATTACTGGAAGCGCATATGTGATGAGACAATAACCAAGGAACTCATCATGAAGCTCATTAAACTGAAAGAAGTCATTGAAATCACTTGTCTAACCAAAGCAACAATTTATCGCATGATTGCGGCCGGGAAGTTTCCTAAACAAGTGTCATTGGGTGATAGGGCGGTGGCTTGGATAGAAAGTGAAATAGAAGGGTGGATTAATGAACGAATTGTTGAGCGAGATGCATTGTGATGTGTTTTATAAATGAAAGTTGTTTTGTGGGGACAAGCGCTGTTTAGCTGCACTTGTCCCGTTTTTGGCTTAGAGGTGTGGTCTAAAGCTTTTCGCTTTAGTAAATATCTCATGGTATCGATTTTCTAAATCATTGTATTCAATAAATGGAGCAAATGTCTTGCAACCAAAGGCAAGTTCAGCCCCACTCTTATAAAATAATAATCCTGTTATTTCAGAATGTTGCTGAATAGCTTGATCACTACCACAACATCCGCATCCACAAGTACACCAATCATTATTTCTACAGCCAGAGCAACATTCGCACATGCACATAATCGTCCCCTCGTATTCCATAGAGTCCTACTAGATAATAAGTGAATAATAAAAGGTAGCAGCATTGAGCTTAAGGGAGAAAAAAATAGAGAAAAATTAAAATAGCAGGCCAAGAGATCATCTTGGCATAGTAATATCTAAATTTACACTTTAAGTAGGATGAAATTTTATTATAAATTCAGCCTATGGCTAGGCTTTCCTTAAATGGTTTTGCCGAATTTTTTGTATACTAGGATAGACAACTAATGCCTGCAGTATCTTTTCATATAGCGTGGGCATCCATGTCTGCCCGTTAGGAAGTGTTTTTAAATTGTTAGAAAGGCTGACGACCGAGATTTGCTCTTCAACATTAATTTTTGAAAAGGCGTATATAGTTTCCTTTAGTAGCTCAGATCTTTTGGAAAGTACACTTTCGTAGTCTTGGGATGAAGTTCTATCTGTTCCAGTGAATACAATTATAGATTGATTCCAAACTGTCTTACCCAATGTTTCAGTTAACATCTTTATTGCTCTTTTCTCATCACTAGCAACTCTTGATGAGTCTATTTCTGTTATATAGAGTAAACAAAAAGACCCAGCGATGCGTTTTTTTAACTCAGTTAAGTTTTGAATGTCTTTTCGCTCTTCTTGCATTGAATCACAAAGTCCTGGAGTATCAGTAAATCTAAATTTGATACCTCCATACTCGCGCTGAAACGTCATTATTTCAGTCGTGCCTGTTTTATATCTGTCAACATTAGTCACCTTTTTATCCATCAAAGTGTTTACAGTGCTGCTTTTTCCTACACCTGCTCGGCCTGCTAAGATTACATCGAAGAATATATTGTCAGAGCGAACTTCTTTGAATAGCCTTTCGACTAGAGCATCTTTAACTGAAATAAAATCATCTGGTAGAGATACAACATTATCGCGATTTATAGAAGTCATTTTTTACCCCATTAATCTGAAAATAATCCACACAGGAAGCCTATAATTGCTCCTGCAATTACCCCCGGTTTACCAAAGTATTTCCCAACAGCAACCCCAGCAGCAGTACCCGCTGCAGCGTTTTTAAGCCTGTCCAACGCGTTGATTCTTATTCTTTGTTGTTGGCCTTTTGATAATGGAATGCGTGGAGGTTCAATATGCTTTTTGCCACTAGTTTCATGTTTCTCGCCAATGCCTATATCATTTCGCATTGAGATCAGAAATTTGATAGCGACTCGCTCGTTGATCTGTTCGAATATTTTAGTGAAAAGTTCACCAAGCCAATGGGTTCCATCTGGAAGTAAACTGCTAGAATTGCTTATCGCTATTGCGGGAATATCTGATTTTAATCTTGGAGCATTTTTCCTGATCTCTGAGTGAATAATACGTGTTCGTTCTTTCAGATCGAGATTAAAGGACTCTTCATCTGAGAAGTCAGCTCGTGTAAATACAATTATTGCGTGCTGCCAAATTTTAGGTCCCATTGCTTTAGTTATTAGTTTTATCCCTTCTCTTTCTGCGCCAGAAAGTCTTGTTGCAGAGAGTTCAGTAACAAACCAGAGCAGGTCAATTTTTTTTACTGTATCTGAGATTTTTTTCAGATATTTATCATTGTTTCCTTGTTCTGGGAGGTCATCACAAAGTCCAGGAGTATCGTAAATTTGGTAATCAATATCGTCATGTGTATAGCTGTATGATGTTATATCCATCGTTGTGGGATTGAATTTGCCTACTGGAGCTAATTCAGTTCCCAATAATGAGTTGATAGTGCTTGATTTACCTACGCCAGTCCTACCAACCAGTAAGAACTTAATAGGGCCTCTATCATCGGCGATAGCCGCAATTTTTCGTTTTAGCTCTTGCTCAACTTCACTTTCCATTGACTGATTCTTCTCTTTTCCTTGAAAACATAAAGTTAGCGCAATAATCGTGAGCTTGCGAATACCTTGTGAATTTCCAGATATCGATTTTCCGATTAACCAAATTCAGATATCTATGTAGTGTCAGCTGGCATCTTTGCTATTTGGTTTAAAGAGACTTTTTTAAAGACTGAACAACTTATTTAACTAATTGTAAATCAGTGAATTGAGTAAGCGTAGTAATGACAAAGCACCAATACTAATACTTTATATGGTTTCAACGTCTGTATAGTTGATTATTTGATCACATTTGGACTGGAATGAAATTAATACATTGTTCAGGTTTTGCAAAAATATTGATGACTTTCTTATAGTTAAGGAGATAAACTTAAAGAAATTTGTTCTTTCTTCATCCAGGGAGTGGTCATTGAAGCTCATTGATGCCTTGTCTATTCTGTCCAAATCCTCACCATTTGCTGTGAGCACTGACAGAGTTGCTGAAAGTGTCCTATCTACTTTCAAAAAATACATCTACATCCAGACTGATATTGAAGCTGATTTTAAAAACAAGCTGCAGCAGTGTCAGCCCGGACAGATTGTCTTCCTGTGTGGCTCCAGTGGGGATGGCAAGTCAGAAATCCTCACCCAGTATAAAAATCAATGGAAATCAAAAATAGACTTCCATCTAGATGCTACCCACAGCTTTAATCCCGACCAAACTGCTATTAATACCCTTGATGAGCGTTTTAGGCAGTTTAAAGAGTCAGGCCGTCCACTGGTGGTAGGCATTAACATCGGGATGCTGGGTAATTACGCAGAAGAAGGGAGTAAAGAGCACGGCGAAATCACTCTAGCCATTAAGTCATTTTTGTCTGGTCGTCGGGAAGATATACCAAGCAAGTATGTGTTTTTGGATTTTGAAGATTACCCTAAATTTTCGCTCTCTGATGCAGGGAATACTTCTGATTTTGCATTGCAACTTATTAAGCGGTTAACAGCACAAACTCTTGATAATCCATTTTATGCACTTCACCAGAATCAAGTTCAAAAGTATGGACATGATAGTGTGACAGCTAATTTTTCCTTGCTTGCATTACCTGCAGTACAACAGTCAGTGATAGATCTTTTGCTTAAAGCTAGGCTGATAAAAGACCAATTTTTAACCGCACGTGCCTTATTGGATTTTTTGTTTCAAATATTGGCAATGAAAGGTTATTTATTTGACAACTTGTTTTTAGGTGGCGATAACGAGCTTTTACAACATATAAAAACCTTTGACCCCAGTAATTTACATACCCGAAATATAGATGAATTTGTCTTGCAATATAGTTTGGGAGTAACGGGAGATGATTTTGAATTACTCAAAAATCAATTAAAACCTCTAGGTGTTTACGAGCTAAAGTCAGCAGCATCCTGTTTACGACTAGCTTATATTCTCCGTAATGATGGCGGTATGAGCTTAGGATTTATTGATTCATTCAAGGCTGATTTCAATAATATCCTAGTTGATCAATATTCCTCTATCTGGTTGTTACATAAGAATTTTGATGGTTCAGGTAAGCAAAAAAAGGTATTGAATTCATTTTACAAGGAAACCTTGATTGCAGCAGTGCATCGATATTGTAATCGTCATGCACATACACTTGATAAAGATGCTTACTTTATTAGCGAATACAACGGCTTCAAAACAGCGGTTGAGTTAGATGTTAAGCCAAACTTCGTTGCGATCTCACAAAATGCTTCAAATAAAATAGGTGCATTTTTTGCTCAACTCCTTGTAGATGATAAACCACTCAAACCTATGCCAATCAGCATGAACCTTTTTGGGCTATTGCAGCGCATAACTCAAGGTTATCGTCCTAATAAACATGATAAAAATGCGGTCTTATTGCTCGATGAAGTGATTGAGCAAATAGTGTCTGTCGCCAATAAAAAGGAAACACTATTAATCCTCAAGTCCGACAAAAGATACAAGGTAACCAATCAAGACAATGAGTATTTTGAAGTGAGTGGCCTTTGAGATGATGACAGATAAATTTACTATGCCGATAAACGCTGAGTTACCACAAACAGAAAAAGACATTCCTAATAAAAATAGTCTTAATAGCTATTTGCCTATTAGAACAAAGGGCAATGATTTTGAATGGGATGCTGTTATTGGCCTAGTGTTACGTGGGTTGCTGCGCAAAAAAGTTGAAAAATACGAATACGATCAGTTTGTCACCGATTGCAGAAATACACTGCAAGAGAAACTAGGCGAAGAAGCCTTTTGGGATGTACTTAGGGAGATGTACTTTGATAATAAAGACATCTTTGCTGTGAGTCCTGAGTTATTACTATTTCGTGCCCAAAAAGAGCTCATTAATGCTGGTGATAGCAGAATTGCATCTATGTTTACCAATCTCGCGGGAGGGCAAAAGATTGAATCCTTTAATGGCAATCTAAATTTTCTTGAGCGCGAGATGTTAGAAACTTTACGTCGCGAAATGAAAGACGATGGCGCGTTTGAACCTTCTGAGCGACCTTATTTACCTTTTTTATCCAAAGTGTTCCGTAAAGACTTAAGGTTTTTGGCAAGCCGCCCAAAGTACTTGCTGAGTGAAATTGAGCATTTTTTGTCTTTCTACGGTTTTACTTATACCGCGCAACTGAGTTTGTCACTTCCATCTTGGCTAGAAGGTAAAGAGCCAAGTGCTAAACCTCTGTACTTTATCATGGATCATGAGCGAGCGAGCAATGAGCGCAGCCATGTAAAAAACCATGGATACATTATGTTCAAAGCGTCAGCTGAACGCTTATTTCCTATGTTGACCATGCTGGAGCTACTCCAACTCAAAGATGTCGAAAAACGTCCGTTATGGGAAATTGCCCGAGATGTGATTGACTGCCAATTAGATTTAAAGCCTAAGCTGGAGGCCTTTGCGTATGCGTTTCGGAGTCAAAGGCAACTGGTTACGGAGTTTATCCGCTCAGATTCTTCATTAGATTGGCTTGAAAACATTATGAAGCTTGCGATGGCGCAGTTTAATTTCGGTGAGCGCCTCAATATTAATAAAAAATACGTACAAGAAGTTGAAACCCATCTTGCGGCCAATTTTGTCCAATCGAGAGGTCGCTCTGGAAAAGTGCTGGTCCTCAATCAAGATCACATCATATTGCTGACCAATATTGTTATTGGCGATGAAGAGAAGCTTCGCTTCCATGATTTATTGGAAGAATTCAAATTGCGTGGCATTTTCGTCGATAAGCAAACCGAGCAAGAGCTGATTAAATTTTACGAGCGCATAGGTAACGTGGAGCGCATGAGCGACAGTGGAGATGCAGTATATGTCCGTAAAACCATTTGAGACATTTTTGGTTGAACAATTTTCAGGCAAGGCTGGCGCTGTTGTTGAGGCTGGCTTTCGTTACCAGTTTAAATCGCCCGATAGTGAAAACAGCAGCCGTTTATACCAAGCATTAATAGCCTTAAAAGCAGGTGATATTTCTTCGGTTCATGGAGTATTACTACCTTATCTTCAGCTTGGTAGCAGTAAAGTTGTACCAGTTATTCAGAGTGAAAATCCTCATGAGTTTATGGGCTTTACTGAAAATTATATTTCCTTATTACGTGATGAAGTTGCCGGGCAAGAAGGATTTTTAAAGGGCTGCGCGCTGCTCATTATTCACAATAGTTTGCTCGATACCGTTATTAACTCTGCAGAAGACTTATCTCAACCCGGGCAGGTGTGGAGTACTGAGGAAATTAAGCGGGCATTAAAGGGACTGATAGATCAGCAAGATACAGGTAGAGGAGTATCTCTGTGTCTGCTTGAAGATCAGTTTGATGCCATTCTAGAAGATGGCGCAACCATGTTTGGTTTCGAAGCCTTATATAACGCAGTGCGCGATGGTGATTTGCGTTTTAACGAGCTGGGAATGCTCAATGACCCACAAATTGAGCTTTATGAAGGCCAACCCGCTCAGCTTCGTCGCCGTCTTGCTGAAAACAGAGCTTTGTATGAGGAGCTGAGTTTTGAAGTGGAGCATTTTGGTGATCAGCTTGAAGATCGGTTGAAATCCTTTGGTGAAAAATTTATCCGCGAACACTTTTCCGAGACGGATAGCTGGAAAAACGTCGATTTTCAACATTATTTGGATGAGATGAAGCGTAATTCCACTCAGCAGTTGATACTGGAAGATGAGCAAGGCATTAAAGGCATGACCGTCATTGCTCGCAATAAATCGGAATCCAAAGCAGGCATGCGCGATAGGCATATCATTATCGAACTGGATGATGAGGTAAATGAGTATGAGCTCAAGCTTAATTTTGCGGGTGCAAATAATCTAGATAAGAGTCAATTCAGCCTTAAACCAGCTAAGGGCATAAAGGTTGATTATCAAATCAGCGCCAGAAATAATCCACTTCATGGATGTAGCGCAACGCTAAAGGCGACATATGCGCATGAGCCGCAGTTTTTTAACCTGCAGTTAAAGCGTGAAAATAAGTCTGAAGTTTATAACTTCCGCTGTTTAGTTGTGCGTAAAGGTGAGTTTTACATCGAACCGATTAAAAACTTGTTTTTGATTGAGCCAGCTAAAATGCGCCTCACCCTTAATATGGATGAAAACAAGCTGCAAATAAGTGAAGGCGGTACAAAAGCCGTGTCATTATTTGATGCTAAGCAGGTGGTCAATAAAGCGGAATATGGTTTAGTTGATTTTGAAGCACTTGCAAATGAGTCTGACGAAATCGATTTTATTGTGCAGTCGGGTGAGAACCAGCTTTGTTTTAACGTCGAAGGCGCTGTCGCGACCGATTCATTAACGATACCGCTACTGCTTAATCGAGGACGTTTTCACAAGTTATTTAACGATAGCTATAACGGTGAGCTGCTATACCTAAAAGGCAAAGTTAACTTAGATAACAGCGAATTCGTTGTCCCAGGGTTACGCCTAAAATTACTGCGTTGGGAGCAAGATTTCGTCAATAACCGTATCGTTGCGCAGCTCGACAATAAGCCCATTGAACTGAGTCAGCTGCTGGCTGTAGACGATAACATTCACAGTGCTTACCTGGAACTATTCGAATATCTATCGACCCACAACACGATTCCATCATTGGTGTCTTGGGGAGTTAATTTCACCGCAATCGTTTCTCGACTCGTGGATGCCTATTTAAGGCTTTTTGAAGCCATACCCACAGGTGGCATGCTTTCAAGCGCACAAAAATTAGCGATTAAAATCGGAGTCATCTCGGCTGATGGTGAAGAATACTATTCGCCTTACCATCCTTTGTTGCTGGCCTATAACCTCTATCTAAGTCAGACAATGCAACGGGATAGTAGCTTTGAAGATTTACCCGATGTGACCTTTGAGCGGCTGTCGGCAACAGGCTTACTGCCTTATGTTTATCATCCCGAATATGGCTTTGCCTATAACCAAAGGGTTAGAGAAAACGCTTTTTGGCTGCGCAGTGTGCCACAAGAAAAAAGTGCACTGACCTTTGTGCGCAAACTGGTAAAAGAAAAGTTAGATGAGTTTCAGCTTGCTTTTACTCAACTGTTTAGTGGTAATGACAACAGCATTTTAGTGAATGCCGTTAACCAAGATGCTGCTAATGAGCTGTTTTTAGGTTTGGTCGATTACATCCGCACAAACATGGATAAGTCGGCTGCGATTCACGTTAACCTGTACGATGATGACCTATCGTTTAACGCCTTTGACCGCTTTGCTGAAACAGCAAACTATGATGAGTTAAAAGAATGGCTTGAGCTCAATAAAGGTAAAGCCCGTGAGACAGCGGATACTGTGATTGATCTGCTACGTACCCGCCTGACTTACAGTAAATTTACCAATGCCCAGGGTGACTCTGCCGGACAAGCTTATGCACATTTAACCTTTTTCCGAAATAACAATAAGGTTGATTGCACCAGTATCGCTATCGACAGCATGGTTTCGGGTATTGCCTGCGATGGTTTATTAGCGGGTGAGGCCTCAAAGAGTGATAATGGCTCTTACCTAACTGGATTTGGCTTGCAGGGGGTGGAATATAGTGATTTACCACACCTGAAAATGGCTAAATATATTGGTTCACTAATCAAGCCAGCATTACAGCCAAATACACCTTATCAAGGGACTGACGCAGTCGTTATTGCGGTCAATGAAGATTTTAAAACCTTGCTAAAGCGCTCATACGAGAGTTCTATTTGGACCACCATTATTGACCCTAAGGTCACCTTGGACTTTTTTCACAGCAATGAAGATGTAGTGCTGATCCATTACTCTGACCAATACACCAGCTCTGCGAGTTATGATGCAATTACTGTAACAGCTCAAACCCAGTTATTTGAGCGCGTAATACAGCAGGGGGAAGGTGGCAGACTAAATGAGTTCAACGCCTTTAATGGCGATTGGTTACTTAAGATGATGACCTGTACACCAAAGGTGAATAAAGAGCGCAAGGGAATTATTGGTGCCTACAAGTTTATTGTGAGTCTTTTGCACCAATCCGATATCACTTGGGTGCCATTGTCTGTAGGTGAGATGATCCGCGTTGCTGGTAATATTGGTTTGAAAATTTCTGAAAGTGATTTTTCGTGCAAACTGAATGGTTACGTTAAAGGGGCGATATCTGACGATGTGCTTTTGGTTGGCTTTAAAGCGCAGCAAGTCTATTTATTGCCGCTTGAGGTAAAAACCGGCGCAACGCCAAATTATCAAAAGGCTGTCGCTCAGGCTAAAGAATTACTTCGTTATTTGAGCGTTGATATTCTGGGTAAATCAACGGTCGCAGGAAAGCTGCATCGTGGTTTATTTATGCGCCAAGTATTGATGCAGATTGATAAATATCGTCTCTATAACGTCTTTAATCCTGGTTATTTTGATGGATTACTTACCGAAAAAGAGCTGTGGTTAAAAGGTGATTTCGGACTTGCTTGCATTGCAGACTATCCATCGGGCTTTGTGGTCAGTCACCTTGAAAGTGATGCTGTATTTGAACCTGACTATCAGCTGGTAGATGGTATTCTGCGTATCGATTTACCCATGGCCATTCTTAAAACTTTGGTTGAAACGCCGCTGCAGCAGCTGTTAACAACAATGGATATCGCAAAACTTTGTCATGTTCCAACAAAGTACGTTTTAACAAGGGATTACAGCGGAACTCCGATAGATTCCGTAGTAGAAGAAACCGAAGAGCTTAGTACTGGTAATAAATTCACGCAGCCAAATGTAAATACTGATGAGGTTGAGAATATTGATAACAAAACTCAGCAAGAGTCTGAGTCTACGATAACCACGCAAAGGTTAAATACTGCCACGAGTGGGCACTTGTCAGTACTATTTGGTCATAATGCCACTACCGAAGCACCGTTAAATTGGGAGCCTACTAATACTGCCAAATTTATGAATACCAATACGGGCATTATTGGCACCATGGGCACGGGTAAAACTCAATTTACCAAGTCGGTCATTACTCAACTGCATCGTAATCAAGCGGATAACGTCAATGGCGCGCCCATCGGCATGCTGATTTTTGATTACAAGTCAGACTATGTCGACGATAAGTTTATCGATGCGACACAGGCCAAAAAATACAAACTTCACAAGCTGCCCTATAACCCGCTGAGCCTCTATGGCGATACGCCAATGCTGCCCGTGCATACGGCGCGAGGTTTTGCTGAGACTATGGGTAAAGCCTTTAACTTAGGCCAAAAGCAGCAGTTAAAGCTGCGTAAGTTAGTTGGCGAGGCCTACGAGCTTGCGGGGATCAATAAATCTGACCCAAACACATGGCAAAAACTGGCACCAACTATCGCCGATGTGTGGGAGTTGTTTATTGAAACCGAACCCGATGAAGACTCACTTTATGCAGCGCTCGAAAGCTTGTATGAGCTGGAGATTTTTGAAGACAAAAATGACCAATGCATGAGTCTGTATGATCTGATTAGTGGCATTACTGTTGTAGAGCTGGCGGGATATCCCTCTGAGGTTCAAAACCTGGTGGTGGCGTTAACCTTAGACTTGTTTTACTCGCAAATGCAAAAGCATGGCAAACCCGAAGTTGTTGGTGATTTTCGTCAAATCACCAAGCTTGTGCTGGTGGATGAGGCCGATAATTTTATGTCACAAAACTTCCCCAGCCTGCGAAAAATCCTTAAAGAAGGGCGAGAATATGGTGTTGGCGTGGTGCTCTCTACTCAGGATATTACTCACTTCCAAACCGGTGAAAATGATTATTCCAGTTATGTAATGACTTGGGTGGTACACCGCGTTGCCAAGATCAAACCCCAAGATATTAAGGCGATATTCAGTGTTAACGAAAAATCCGAACAAGAAAGACTGATGGAAACTATTAATAAGCTTGAAAAGCATAACAGCTTATATATTGATGGGTCTAAAAAATTACAAAAGATGCGGGATAGGGCATTTTGGGAGCTTTGATTGTTAATATTTAAGCAGTTGGTTATTGATGTGTCAAAATTTATCGATGACTGTAGTGAAAGTTGAAATATATTTTTCAGGCAAAAGGTTAGGAGTTACAAGTCATGATAGTTGGTTGTGTCATAAGAGATTATATATGAGTTATACAGAAACAATATTACTCGGTGTGCCGAGCGGAATCGTATCAGCGTTGATTGTGTGGTTATCTATAACTACATGGTCCAATGTGGTTACACCATGGATAAGAAAACAGATATATCGCGGTGTAGAGGTTACTGGCGAATGGACATCTGTGTTAATGACGGATGAGGATGACATCAGAGTTGACGATATATCTAAAGCTTTTAAGACTATGAGTTACAGCCTAACAATAGAGCGCCAATATGGCCACGTGCTAAAAGGATGCTTTTTTCAAAGTTATAAAAGCCAAGATTCAGAGTCTCAGGGGCGATATAGATTCAAAGGTCAAATAATGGATGGTGTTGTCATGCTTTCACTGGAACCAGAGGTAAAAAGCAAATCAACTTTTGGAACTCTATTAATGTATGTTACATCCGCAGGAGGAGAATTAAATGGAATGTTTACGTTTAAGGGCGCTAAATCAAATATGATAAAGACAACTGATTTAATTCTTAAAAAGAGAATCTAACTATGGAGAAATCGCTAGCCAGATATAAGACGTCTGAAAGTAATCCGTTAGAACTGTCTTATCCCATGGAGTTTCTCCAGGATAAAATTTTCTGTAGCGCTCTCATTGAAGATTTAGAAGCTTTCAGTGATGGATGGGAGCGCATTCAAAACTTATCATCAAACTCATCAGCATTGATTCCGGATCGTAAAGGAGTATATATGTTTGTTTGGAGACCGAGTATTGAATTTAAGCTGCATAATGAAAGTTATAATTTTAGGTTTGTCGTTTATGTTGGGGCTGCTTCTAAGGGAGAGAGCAGTATACTTAGTAGGTTTAATTCAGACTATAAATCATTAATAAATAAAAAACCAAGTGTCCATTGGACAGAGAACAATCCTCATGATCGAGAAAGTCGTCTGAGAAAAGTGTTAAATCTTTGGGATTTAGAGTATTGGTACGCTACGATGGATAACGCAAGTTCTGAACAGATTCTTGATATAGAGAAGAGACTTATTAACGTTTTTAATCCACCAGGAAATAAATCATTTAAGCAACAGATAAGAGCCAAGATAGATATACAAAAGAAGACTCCAGCATTTGAACCAGCTTTTTAAATAAGGATTAAACTATGTCAAATAAAACTCTGATACCAGCATTGAAAGCTAAAGTTGGTGACTGGGATTACTATATATGTGTAATGAAATATGCACAGGTTGCAAAAGAAGTTAACTTTGCATATGAATTAGGCGGGAATGATGAGCTTAATTCGCTTATACAGAGGGGGATTTCTGAGCGTACTAAAGAAATCACAGAATACCTCTTAAGATCAGAACATCGATTTCTTGGCTCATTAATTGTTGCTGCTTATGGTGGTGATCCTCATTACATGCCTGTGAGAATGGTGGATAGTGAAGAGATTCTAAATGGGCTTGATAATAGCTTCGGTGTTCTTACATTTGACGGAGGTCAGCAGTACTTCGCATTAGATGGGCAGCATCGTCTTAAAGCGATTAAAGACGCTATTAAGAAGAATCCGGAACTTGGTTCAGAGGAAATTAGTGTTATTCTAGTTAGTCATTATGATACCGAAGAAGGTAAAGAAAAAACTAGGAGGTTGTTTACTAACATAAATAAGAATGCTAAGAGTACTACACGAAGTGAGAACCTCGCTCTTGATGAAGATGATGGTTTTGCAATTTTAACGAGACGACTTATTAGTGAAAACAACTTTTTCAGTGAAGAAGGGCGAGTTGCCGTATTTACAAAACAAGGTGAAAATGGCGAGCTGTCAATTGCTTCGAGTGTAAGAGATACTGATAAAAAGGCTGTGACGTCAATTAAGCAGCTGTATGAAATTGTTGGCGACTTGTCTTTTGGTACGCCTCTTGAAGGGGTGTCATTGACGAGAAGACCAACAGATGACGAGCTTGAAGACTCTTATAAAATAATTTCAAAAAGGGTAGAAGAACTGTTTGAATCATGCGGTAATATTGTATCTAAAGCTAGCAAAACAGATGATCTACGTGGTTTGAGAAAGAACAAACTTTCACCTGGAGTTGAAGAAGCATTTTTGAAGGGAATAGTTCAACGGTGTGTTTCTGAGTCTGTCAAAATAATAATTGAGCAAAGGCTCTTAACATGGGATGAGGTGTTGGCTAAATTAAAAGAATTATCTTGGAATTTAGGGGATGGACCTTGGTCAAGTGTATGCGTAATTAGTGAAGATAAGCTGAAAATGCAAACGAGTAGAGAGTTTGCAAGCTTGCTAAGCGAATTATTGCTTGTTCATTTAGCTCCCAATAGTAAACAACAGATAAAAAGAGCTAGGAAGCTATACTCAGAAGTGAAAAATCAAAACTATGTATTCACTCAGGAAGAGTTAGAAAAAAACCTGACCGAATAGAGTGGTAACTGGCCCTAATGGGCCAGTTCTACAAGCTCATCTATATTGGAAGTATTGTTCCCTAAATATGATATTCCTCGGTGTAGATGAAGTCTAAAATAATAATTAAGTTTAGACTCATCTATTTCATTATAGTCAATATAAATTCTATGAATTAGCATTGTGGTATAAAGATCTGAGTATTCACCCGAGAAAACTTTCCACGTCATTTCTACATTACTATCTGTAGGGATATTCTCGTGTGGTGGAATGCTGGTTTCTCGTAATGAAAGCATAAATGCCCACCGACAGAGTACGTTCCAGTTTTCGATACCCGTCTTTCTTTTTAAAACAATTAGCTGATTTTTGGCTTTCTCTGAAAGTTTAACACTATCTATTTTCATTTTAACTTCCAAAATAACCTACTGAAATGGTTGATGTCTTCAACGTCTCATTGTATTGAATATGGTACTCTTTGGCTATGAATGGTTTTAATTCATTGTAGTACTGACCCATTATCTCTTCATCAGTAGATAAAAGGATCACCTGATCAGATGCGAGTGGGAAGTAATTTTTTATTAGTTTAGTCCTGTGCTGCCCATCAAGACGTCCCATAGGTGTGTCTATTACAGAGGGTATTTCTTTTCCTGATGTGCTAGCAAGCGCCCACAGAACAGCAACAGAGATGAGTTGTCTTTCACCAGCTGATAGTCTAGAAGGGGATAATGGTTGCCCATCTATTCCTATCAAAGTTAAAGTGTAATTTTTAGTATCAATTTTAACCTGGCTAATTAAACCTGATTTTCGCTCTAGTTTTTCGAACATAAGTTTAATTTGTCGCTCGAGTTTTATTATGTTCTCATCGATTAATTTCTCTTTGAAAGAGTCCACGATCAACTTAATATTTTCTATATGTCCAACTATTTGGCTTCCTCTTATTTCCTCAAAATTCTGAATATTCTCTTTCAATAAGGCGGAGTTTAGCCTGAGTTGCTGGTCTCGAAGTTGAGACTCAATACTTCGAAGTTCTTCTACTGAGGCTGCAAGTTGACTGTTTTTATTACTTAGTTCATGTTCGATTATAGCAAGTGACTTTATCTCATCTGCGACGTTTTGAAAACTTGGAATCGACTCAAGCTTTTGTTTTATAAGCACTAGTTTATCATTGAGCTCTTTCTTTTCCTTGATTAGCGATTCAGTTTCACGTAAATCACTATCAATTGCCGATTTGGCAATATTAAATAGATCAATGCTCACTCTGGTTAAGTGTTGGGGAGAATTACTTAGATCTTCATCTTTGTGTAACTTTTTTAATTCAGACTTTATGATATCTAAAACTTCACCACTTATGCTTTTAGAACATGAAGCTAAAAATAGCTTCTCATGTTCGGATATATACTTCCTTGCAATACTATATTCTTTAACTCTTATTTCTTCTGTAGCTCTTTTTTCAACTTCAGAGAATAATTGACTGGCTACTTTCAGTGGCAACGCACCAGCAGCATGTTTCTTTAATAGACTATTTATTGCAGAAATACTATTTTCTAGATTTTTCTCTTCTTCTTTCAAGCTATCTAATTCATCTAAAAGAAAAGCTCCTGAGTTTTGAAGTTCCGCACGTTTCTGCTCTACTTTAAAATCCAGGTCATATATTTTTTCGGTAATACTATCTACTTCATTGCTTTTTGTAGAAATATTTAACTCTAATTTTATGATGCCTTCTCTAATTTCATCAACTTTTGCTGACGCCCTGTCATCCAGTAATGTTGCTTGTTTCTTTTGTTTCGCAATATTCAAATCTTTTGATAACTGTGATAGTAAATCTAATCCAAGTAATGCTTCAATACCGGTCTTTATGAGTTTTGCTGAATTTAATGGGTCAGCCAAGCTTTCAATCTTTTCGCCGTCAAAGAAAAACAACTCAGACAGATTCTGAGGTATAAACTCTGAAACAAAGTCATCCCAATGCTCAGACAAAAATGCATCTTGCTGGTTATTGCATTCAACGGTTACATTTTCATGAACTTGTTTTTTGTCCGAGGCCTTCCAGCTTCTAGATATTTTATATTTTTGCTCTTTTGTACCGTGCTTATGCCTAAATTCCATGCAGATATATGCATGCTTTTCTGGACTAAAGCGGTTGATAGATTGGTACAAGAAATCATGATAGGCTAACCTTCCACGATTAGAGCACTTCGCGTTTTTTCCATAAAGTACAAGCTGTAGTGAATCGAGGAAAGTTGTTTTTCCTCCTCCATTCAGTCCACCAAATAAAATGACGTTTTTTTCGATATCATTAACGTTTAAATCGATTTGATGTGTGCCTTGGTATATGCCAAAGTTATGTAGTGTAACTTTTTCAATGATCATGATTGAAGCTCTTCGGTGGAGATAATATCTTGCTCTAACAATACTTGGTCTCTGAGCGCCATCTCGACTTTTTCTATCTTTTCTCGAATCTCTTTTATGCTAATCTCGTCAATTCCTTGCTGTTCAAGCTTTATTATTAGCTCATTCTTAGTTCTATTTAGAGCGAACTTTCTGGCATCATCTATGTTATTAAATGCGCCTTTGTCAATTGCTTTTTCAAGCTCATCGAAGAGCTTTGTTCTTCTTAGTTGGTGCTTATATCTATCTGTAATTGATAGTAATGTCCTGACTTGCTCATATTTGAGATTATCGTTATCGCCAAATTGACCGCAATGTTCCTTTAGTTTGTTTAATACTTCATTATTTAATAAAGGGTGATGGCTTCTCTTCGTGCCAATATAAGTTTTACCAGTTGCTTCTTTATATATTTTTGGCAAACTATCTTCAATTTCATTTTTACTTTCTATCCAAATTCTACGTATTTCTTCCAAATCTTCCAAAGACAGTAATTCCAAGTTCTTAACGTCTTTGGGACCAACACTCTGCACGTAACATTGAGCTTCGAGTACTTTTTTAAGCATGTATTCTCTAAACTCTTGACGATAAGGCCCTCTAACAATATCCGCCCCATGGTCAGCAATATGTACGGTAAGACTACCGTTCATTCTACGAAAGTCTCGGTTCGATTTGTCTCTATTTATTTTAGCAATTTTTCGTTCTTTATTAGAGTCATTAACGTCTATTTCGTTACGAAGTTGAAGTAAAGGCAGCATCCATTCCTTTTCTTCATCGTTGGCTATCATTGCCGCCATAGACTTATCTTCACCAACCATTGTGCAGACATAGCAACCAAATCGACTATCACCGCAACTAGGTGTTGATTTGTCTACAACTAAGGGACATTCGCCTCCTTCAGTTGCACCTTGATACATTCCGAGTAGATCTGTGTTGTTAAAACCCCATGGATTTTTGACTTGAGTTAGGTAACTCCAGACATCATCATTTGTCCAATCTGCAATAGGTGTGTATACCCATACTCGATCAAGTTCTTTATTTACGGTGAGTCCGTCGTCTTTACGAGTATTATCAGCACGATTTTCATAACCTTCCATATTGGCTGCGCGAACAGTACTTTCATGTTTGCGCGTACCAAGGACCAGAATTGCTTCGCCATTTTTCTTAACGACATCCTGAATAAAGGTATTGGATGGACTTATTTTTAATCTATCTGTACACCATCTAAATTTATAACGCGGCGCTGGATAACCTCGACCAATGAGGTTAACCCAAAATCTATCTGTTACTTTTGGAGTTAATCTATGAGCTTGTATTGGCAGCTTTTGCTGGTTGTATGCTATACGCATGTGATGCAGTGATTTTTCTACCCATAGTGCAACGATGGGGTTTTCAACCAAAGTGTCAGTACTAATTACATGAACTAACTTTTTGGATTTACCTTCTGCCGTTAGTTCTTGAACTGCATTCCAGACAATTTGCAAAATAGCTGTAGAGTCTTTGCCACCACTGTATCCTAGGACCCATGGAATATCGTCCTTCAGGTATAGCTCTTTAGTTTTATCTATTAGATCTCTAATAGTTTTTTTAAACCCTAATTCATTAAATGCCGAATAGTTAGGGATATATGTATTTACAGTCATGATAATCACTTAGCCTTGAGAGGCTATTTCCCGTGCTTTTGTTGCTTAAATTTTTGTTCTTCACTCTTTTCTTTTGTGTTAAGAGGAATTCCTAAATAATGCTTGATTCGATTAGCGGTTAACTTGGTTGCGACAGAGTTATTACGCATTGCTCCGTTTACTACACAACGACCATCCCAGTCTTTTTTATTAGCTCTTGACCAGTTCAGAAGTGACAACCTTTCTGTGGTCTTTTTCCACTTGAGATCGTTTTTTAGGAGCCAGTTTCCTACTATGCCTAGAGCTTGGAAAGTTACAGAGTGCGCATGTATGGATTCTTCACGCACTTCACCGCCAGAAATTTGTTCTTTGTAAACTAGGTTCCAAGCAGGTATAACCTGCACAAGGTGCTCCCAGTATTCAGTCGCAATTGGTATCTGCAGGTCGATGCTTTCCTTCTCAATTACATCGAATAGTTCACAGGTTGCTTTGTTGAGAGCACTGTGACTTACAAGCTTTTTCGAGCGAGGCCCTAAGTTGCTTTTCTCCATGTGGATTAGTTTTGACAGTATTTCACTGTTGAAAACTATGTTTTTAGACAGAATGGCTCCCGGTTCGTCATCGTAAGTGATACTTAGCGAACTATCCGTTTTCACAGGATAAAGGTTCAAATCCTTAAAAATCTTTTGTCGTTCGGGGAGTGACTTACCAACAAAAAATACTACTGAGATACTTTCATCACCTAGAGAAGGATCTTGTTGAAGCGCTTCCAGAATAGCAGCATTTCGGTGTTGCCCATCGGTGATGTAGACTTCGGCATCATCATCGATAGTCAGTGTGCCGATTTTTTGCTGGTGTCGACCTTCACCAACAGGTTCAAATTCTGTTTCACCGTCGATACAAGCCGTAAGTGCTGAAAACACATAGCTATCTCTATTGGATAGGATGTAGTTACTGATTTCAGGTATACGTTCGGTATTTAAGATACGTTGTGCGCGTTCATTTACTGGTAAAGTGCTCTCATCAAACGTAAAGATTCTACGTAATCTTTTCAATGGGCACATCACTGTATAGAACTCTGTTTCAGCTTGTATCCCTTTGATTGCCGGGAAGGATGTGCCAGAAATGATTTTAGTCATGAATTTATAATCTATTTATTGTTTTTAAGAACATTGACTGTTGTTCGTACGAACAGGGCTGTACTATACGTCAAACCATTATTATTGTCTTCACGTTTTAAAGGAATTTTCAAGTGACAGTCTATTTAGATTGCAATGCAACAACACCAATGTCTCCTGAGGTTTCACTTATCGTCGGTCGTTATCTGATGGAAGAGTTTGGGAATGCTGGAAGTCGAACCCATGAATTTGGTGTCATCGCAAAACAAGCAGTGGAACAGGCGAGGCAGTTCGTGGCAGAAGTTGTTGATGCAGAAAAATCAGAAGTTATTTTCACTAGTGGAGCTACAGAAAGTAATAACTTAGCGATTTTGGGGCTTAAGGACTATGCCGAAAAAATTGGAAAAAAACACATCATAACTACTCGCATAGAACATAAAGCAGTTTTAGAGCCTATTGAAGAACTTGTAAAACAAGGGTTTGAGGTTACTTACTTAAACACAGATGGTTCAGGAATTGTTTCTGCAAAACAACTTAGTGCAAGCCTTAGGGCTGATACTTTTTTAGTTAGCATAATGCACGTGAATAATGAAACCGGTTCGATACAACAGATTGAGGACTATTGCGAAGTATTGAGTGAACATGAGGCATTTTTCCATGTTGATGCAGCTCAAAGCTTTGGGAAGTTAAATCTTCCCTTACGCAATAAGAGATTGGACTTAATAAGTGTTAGTGGGCATAAATTTTACGCACCTAAAGGCGTTGGCGCTCTTATCTGTCGCAGGCGTGGTTTCAAAAAACCACCTTTGAAAGCTTTAATGTTTGGTGGTGGACAAGAAAAGGGGCTCCGTCCAGGAACCTTACCTGTCGCACTTATTGCTGGTCTTGGTGAGGCCGCTCGGCAATCTATTCTAAATGCTGACGAAAGGCATAAGCGTTGTGAGGTAATAAAACTAAATGCTATTGAAAGGCTTCACGAGTTAGGGGCTGTTATTAATGGCGCAAACACAATGCCACATGTCTTAAATTTTTCGATCCCAGGTTTGAATTCCGAAACAGCTATGGTCGCACTTAAAGGTTTAGTTGCAGTATCGAATGGCTCAGCTTGCACTTCTTCAAGCTATACTCCCAGTCATGTTCTTACGGCGATGGGATTGGATGAAGAGAATATTGAAAATGCTATTAGAATGTCTTGGTGTTATATGACTAAAGATATACCATGGGACCAAATCATTGATAAATTGAAACAATATCTGTGACGACTAACCACACTATATCCAGTGCAGCAGTTGCTGCTCTTACTGAACTCGGTGGCCGAGCCACCTTAGAAAGCATACTTGATGTTATTGTAAAGCATGAGCTATATGTGTTTGGCGCGAGTTCACCAATAAGTGTTTTACGTGTAACGTTAGGCCGACATTGTATAAATAAATCGCTAAGCAATATGTACAAGGAAAGGTACTTCGTTGCCTATTCTGACGGAACATATGCCCTTATTTCTAAGAATGATACAGAAGCAGACCAAGATGCCATTTTGATTTGTGAAGAAATTGCAGTTGGTGATTATATAAGCAGGATTAATGAGCTTGCCATGGAACAGCGTGAGCGAGTCAAAGGTGAAATACTGGCATCCCTAAGACAGTTAACGCCATCACGTTTTGAAGAGTTCAGTCAAATATTTCTGAGTCGTTATGGCTTCACACGCATGAATGTGACGAGTTTAAGTCGTGAT
Source organism: Shewanella acanthi (assembly GCF_019457475.1). Classification (NCBI taxonomy): domain Bacteria; kingdom Pseudomonadati; phylum Pseudomonadota; class Gammaproteobacteria; order Alteromonadales; family Shewanellaceae; genus Shewanella; species Shewanella acanthi. The sequence goes on along the minus strand of NZ_CP080413.1, from coordinate 2,855,967 downwards.
GGAGGGATTGACGTTAAAGGATTGCTCAAAATCGGTTTGGCTGAAATGCGTGTAGCTGCTCAATGCAAAAGATATGCAGAAGGAAATAAGGTTGGACGGCCTGATGTTTCCCAATTTAGGGGGGATATTACTGGTGACTTTGAGCAAGGGATCTTTATAACAACAAGCACATTTACAAAAGAGGCTCAAGAGATTTCATTTAAACCTGGATGTGTTCCAATTATCTTGATCGACGGTGAACAACTTGCCGATATTATGATCGACAAAGGTATTGGGGTTCAAAGACAGTCGATTGACGTATATGACTTTGAGGCAGACCTGCTGTTTGCGTAGATTAGTGAGATACATTTACGTTTACGATTTGAAACCCCTGAATACGCTTAGATGTTTCGCTAAGTGCTTGTTCAAACTTAGCTCTGCTCATTAAGATTTCTTCGGTGTCAGTAGTTCCAAATAGTTTTGCTAAACGTTTATCGAAGCTTTGCTGCTTATGAAAATGATCGCTGTCTTGGTGGAGATATAGCGAGCGGTTCAACAAAGGCGGTCGCTTTGCTTCATTGATGTAGTCAAAAAAGTCGATTTCCTGCTCGGCCATTTTTATCTTCACGCGTTCCCTCAGAAAGGGAACTGCTTTTTCAAAATCATCATAACCTGTGAGCGTGAGCTTGCCCGAGGTGATATGGATTTTGATCAAATCTATGTCGTCTAATTCACCATAGAGCTGTAGCCCTGCACCGACATAAACTCTGAGGAGTAGTGGTAGGGATGTGATAAATTTTTTGTGCAGGATTAGCGAGTGCTTGGGATTCAGTAATGAGGCGGGTAAGAGTTTATGAGCTTCATTACAGGCTTGTTCAATCGCTGCAGTATTGGCAATGCTAAATAAGAGCTCGGATGCCTGTGTTAGTGCTGTTTGAGGCTCACCAAAAAACACTTTGATATCCCGCTTTATATTTTCGGGTAGCCGTGTATAGGGTTTGCGTTTTTCAAATTGGGCCATCGCAAAGAACAGCAGTAGGTCTTGGGTGTGTTGCTCTACAGCTTGGTTGTATTCTTCTCTGCCTTCTATCTCTAGCAAAATTCTAAGTGCCTTGGCTGGCGTGCCTACGATGGTTTTAAGGTCGGTTAGTTGTTCAAACTCATCCATTTGGGGCAGTCTACCGAGGTCGAGTACCGTTTGCCAAAATGCAGTAAATAGCGCTTGGTGTTTGGCAACTAAAAGACGTGCTTTATCACCTTGTGTTGGCCTAGTTAATTGCTTCCACTGTTTATCTCTGCGATAGCGCCGGGATAAAAATTGTTGTTCTTCAACCTTGTCTTTAAAAATGTAGAAAATCCCAGGTGCAACCGCGATTGCACTTTCATCCAATGTGCGTTCAATAAAGGACTTAATTTCTGCTTGCTGATAGTACTTTTGGAAGGTGTTGCGGCTGGTGATTACCCCATCCCTGAAAGGTGTAAATTGAGCGATAAACTCATCATTCGCCAACATAACACTTACAACCATGAGACGCTGAGTTAATTCCCAAGCCTCTAGCAATGCTTCTAGTCGTTCGTGTTTATCTTCTATTACGTTTAGTACAAAGCCAAGGTTAACTATATCTGCTGGTGATTTGTCTCCTTCGGGAAAATGGTTAGGATCCCAACCAAGTGCATCTAAACCATGGCATTGTAATTCTCGTAGATCATCTCCACGGCCACAGCCGTAATCGAATACTGAATAGTTGCCACTGAGGAATCCATGCTTAGCTAGAAACTTCATTGGCGCCGATAAAGAATGGCGTACTAATGCCGTTTTATGACGGTCAATTGAGAGCGATTCATTATCCTGCAGCATTGATGCTCTGAAGAGTCTGCCATCAACTAGTACATATCCGTGCTTAGTAATGTGAGCTTCCCATGAAGCTTTAAAACCGATTAAGTGAGTATTTTCATATAAACCTGCTGTTTCACCTTCAATCGTAATTGTTCTAAATGTGTTGAACTGGGGATGTTCTGGCAGAATAAATAACTCTTTTCGGTGCAATATAGGGGGATTATCAGAGTCAGTGTAGTTCACGATCTTATGGGTCAATTTTGTTAAATCGACACTGATACTTTTAACTAAACCTGGGTAAGCCTCAGAGAAAAAAGTTGGATAATGGAGAAGGGATAATCCAAATTGGCGTCTGGAGAGCTTTACGATATTCCAATGCTCATCTTCAACTTTTAGGGCCTGTGAGACAGCTTTTGCGAAATTAAAGAGACGTGGGTTACTTGCTTCCAGAGTATCTCGATGAAGGTAAACTGCTTCTGGTAATTTTTTACCAATAGATAAAGCTTCTACATCCCGCTGGAACTCTGTTGCCGATAGCATACTTACCTCATCCGTTATTAGCTAAATTGGTCAGATTTTCCAAGGTAATCTGCCTAGGAATAAGTCTATTCCCAAAATTTTTTAACCAAATGATCTGTCGATTATTCTGCGGTCCAATACTGATATGGAGCGGTCGATCACTTCCGTAATAATAGAGTCTATCAAATGGTAAGTTGCTTGCGGCCCAGATAGCTAGTATCTGAGATGATGTATTGATAACCTTCAAATCGATAGCTGCACCACCACGAGGACAAATAAGTCCACCGCTTTGATTTAGTTCATAAGCTGCATGTTGATCTAGATTTGGGGCTATTCTGGGGCGATCTTTTTTGAGGATAAGATTACGAAGTTGCTTACCGCAGAAACCGAAGGAAAGATGAATTTCCCCAAATTGCTCTGTGAGGGGGTCTAGAATCTCAGTAGCGATCTGAGAGTAAGCAGTCCAACTTTGTGGTTGGGATGGAAGGTTGTCACATTGTGAGTAAAGCCATGTTTCTCCACAGTGGAACAAATCCCTGAATCGATAGTGATGACTACAGTACTTATCAAGTTTTTCGACTAGCTCTTGATTGGTCATTTTATAAAATTCAAATGGTTACTGAACTTTAATTATGCTCTAATTTCATTTTTGTAAAGAATGAAATTAGAGCATGAAAAGTATAGCATCAGTGTGTAGTTTTTAACTCTGTCGAATATTCAACCAATTCGAGAGTTGAATATACTTCTTTCAGTTTCGCTTTTGATAGCGGAGCATATCCTTCTTTCTGTACTCCTATATTATAACTTTCAAAAAATGCAGTATTGTTTAAGAGCTTTTCAACCAACTCTAATGGAGTTGGTGCTCCTTGATATCTTGTCCAGACCAGCATCGGATTAGCTGTAGTTAAAAGTTTTACAGCTTCAAGATTTCCTCTCCAGCAGGCAGTATGAAGAGCTGTCATTCCATCGTAAGTTGTAAGATCAAGATTGTGCTGTCTTTCTAATATTGCTTTTATGATGTCTAAATTTCCTGATTTTATCGCCGCATGAAGAGCTGTTCGACCTTTAAAATCTTGTAAATCAGGGGCTGCACCATTGGCAAGTAGTGTATTAACCAATAAAGTATCGCCAGTTTGAGCAGCTAACATCAGAGGCGACTGGCCTTTAAAGTCTGTTACGTTGACAGACTTTGGTATGGTCTTGATGATAATACAAATGCTGTTATGCCAAAAAGATAACTGCTGTTCTAAGCGGTTCATATCGTCTTTTAGCTCATGCGGAATATGAGGCTTTCTAATTGACAAGCGGTTAATCCAGTCATTTCTCATTTTTATCCATGTGAGTAGCAGTGTGTCACCTCTGACATCAGCCATAGATTTTTCAAGACGTACTCGATTTTTTATTAACCAGTTAGCGAGTAAGTTTTCATCTTGGCTGAAAATGATTTTGGTCGATTGTTCAAATAGGTCTATATCTTTGTGGTTCTGTTTGGGATACTGCGGGTATGTTTTGTACAAAGTTCCCCAAAATAGCTCGGAGCAATCAATTGCTATATCTTCAATATCAGGAATAGTGCGAGATTTAATAATTCCTTCGAGTAACATCAATCTGAAATATTTTTGATGGTTATTGGGATTTACTTTGTTGCAGGCCACTGCAACACAAAGTGCATCTTTAGCTAAAGTGCCTTTAAGGGAGCCATATAGTCCTTGTTCACATTCATCAATGGCTTGACGAAAATATCCCTCAGCACTTTTAAAGTCATTAGAGTAGAGTGCGTGAAAGCCTCTTGATCTGAGAATAACTGGATTTGACATCCCGCTGTGCGCAGTTTCATCGATTTGAGATAAAAGTTCTTCTACTTGCGCTTTTGTTGATTTAGTGAGCTTTAGTTCAGGTCGACCGATCAAACTTTCAAGCTCAATGCAAAAAGCTAAAACGAGTTGATCTGGAGTGGCTGCTAACTCTTTTAAACGCGCACAAGCGGCGGATTTTGCGTCAGGAGTTAGTAATGAATGCTGTGCTACTTGGCTTACTACCCAAAAGCTCGATTCTTTTTGTAAGGCGCGCCAAGGCGAAGATGTTGTGATTCTGGACAGTAGATTATTGATGGAACGATCAATAACTAACTCGTTGTTAATTGTATCCTTGGTTTGTATTAAAATTGGTTCCAATTGTTCAGGAAGTAGCGCAAAAACATCTTGCAAGGACGATTCAGGCGACATTAGCCAAAATTGTCGAGTTAAATCAGACGCTAGCGCTTTAACACCATTCGTTTTCATTGATGGTAGAATTGACACTAGCATTGGACGGTAAGGGATTGGTATGAGGCTTTCAAAGTGCTCGTTTTCAGCATCTAAACCAAGGTGTTTTTTCTGTTTAGATGCCTCGATCGTAGCGTTGAATATCATTTCGTAAATAGCGCTCGCTTGGAGTAATTTATTTTTAGCTGGATCAGCGCACAATCTGTCTACTTCGGGGCAAAGAAAGTTGAGTAACTTGATGTAGCCTTCTTGCGCAGCCCTGGCTACAAGAAGTCGTTGACGTATCGTTTGCATTGACGGCTTGGAGTATCTCTCGACTATGCAATTGATGAAGCATAGTTTTTCGTCATCACTAATATTGCCTTCGAAAACTTCCTCTAAACGACCCTGTTCAGTCATTGGTATTTCAAATCTCAAGTTCTCTGGCGTTAGGTCTTTCTCACAAACAAATGTTAATGCTGATTGAAATGCTTCATTTAGTGACTGATTTTCTCTAAGCGTAAAAGCTCCGCTAAACGGCAGTACCACATCATCATTAAAGTATTTTCGTATTGTACTTGCCTCTGGCAAAGTATCATTCATCCACTTATAGAGGGAGCGTCTTAGCGCGTCATGAACACCATCTGTCGCTTCACTGCGTGTATCAGCGAGTGTTTCGATAGATGTTCCAATCAAATCGATTAGCCATTCGATGACCTGAGAGACTGGCATTACAATTTTAGTTTGAGTTTCAGAGCTTCGTCTTTCTGGTAGATACCAAAATTTTCCCCCCGGCATACCGCGATCCCATCGTTCTTCAAGTTGCCAATTCGCCATATACCGAGCTAATCCAGGAATAAAATGATGGGTGAGCAACATCCAAACAACTTGCCTAGAGCTCGCCTTGAACGTCCATAGGTTGCTATATAGCTCAGTTAGCCCTGAGCTAAATTCAAGGATATTGGCCAAGGCGTCGTCCCTTGCTTGGTTATCCATTTCTGTGGCGTCAAAGATATCCTTACAGAGTTGTAGATTAAGGCTCATTAGCTTTTCTAGACTACAGTCACCGCTAAAAAATTTGTTTTTCAACTCACTATTGCCTGGCCATTTACAAGCAAAAATTTGGTGGACGTTCAGTAAAATTGATTGCAACGAAGGGACTTTACTCATAGTGGATAATCCTTAACTTAATATCGAAATTCCATTTTCACTATTTCCTCGGCATGAACACTGAATAGAGCTGTCCCCCCCCCCAATAATCAGGGGGGGACAGCTCTATTCATACCGTTTGGAATGGGGCTTTTGCATGATTATAACTCTAAACTATTTTAGGAGTTGTAACATGAAATCAAATAATAATCAGCTGGTTATAAATTGGCATTTAACTGAACTGTGTAACTATGAATGTCAGTACTGCTATGCAAAGTGGAGTGACAGTGATTACAGAAAGAACATTATTATCGAGCCTCACTCTAGGACACGGTTGCTCGATGAGTTGTACGCATTTTTCCGGCCCGATAACCCAAATACCCCATTAATGCCGCAACTTTCATGGTCTCGAGTTCGCTTGAACTTTGCGGGCGGGGAGCCGCTCATTTATGACAAATGGCTTCCTGATAGCGCAAGTCAAGCATCTTCGTTAGGCATGGATGTATCTTTGATAACGAATGGCTCTCGCTTGGGTCGTTCTGCATTTAAAAGATTACTGCCTTTTTTAACCACCCTTGGCGTTAGTATCGATTCTGCATGTGACCAAACTAACAATCTTATTGGTAGAAAAAGTCGTTTAGGTAGCCCTATGGATGTCAGTCAAATTTGCGAACAATTGATTGAAACAAAGAAGGCTTATCCACGTTTGCAGCTAAAAATTAATACGGTCGTAAGCTCGTTGAATTACCATGAAGATTTGACCGATTTGATAACGGATTTATCACCAGCCAAATGGAAAGTGCTGAAAATGCTTCCTGTTGTGGATGACAAGTTAACGATTACTGATGCGCAGTTTTGTCAATTTATTTCACGACACAAAGCCTTGAGCTCCATTATGTATCCTGAAAACGGTACCGATATGCGAGAGTCATACATCATGATAGATCCTTATGGTCGTTTCTATCAGAATGTACCTGACGGCATTGGATATCAGTACAGCGCTTCAATACTAGAGGTTGGTGTTGAACAGGCCTTTAGACAATTAACTTTTAATTCCCAGCGATTCGAGAATAGATATTTGGCTCTTAATCAGAGGGTTAAGTATGAAGTATAGTTCTAACAAGGATCTTAACCAATGTATAAGAGAGCTAGTTAAGAATGGATGGATTTATTACTCAAAGAAAAAACATGGCCGTTTAGTGAGTTCAGATGGCAGAACCAAAATTACTGTTTCTAAATCCCCCAGCGATTGTAATGCGTTTAGACAGCTACAAAGAGATATTAGGCGAATATCATTGGACAATGTTTGGTTTGCATAATGTACTGCGTAGAGCAGAGACTAAAAATATAGCCTCTGCTCTTTAAGGGATTTTCTGGCTAGGGGGATGTTATTGGCTCCCTAACGATAGGTTCCCCTCGGCAGATTTTTCAATATGCTCGCTCCACCAGCACATCATTGGGCGCCTAAGTTCCAGATATGTAGCACGGTTATATGCTGTACGTACCTCGTTAGCGCCTACGTGAGATAATGCTGATTCTATCCAGTCAGAATTGTAGCCCTGTTCGTTTAGAGTGGTACTCGCTAATGAACGAAGCCCATGGCTTACTAACTTTCCATGAAATCCCATACGCTTGAGCGCCATATTAGCCGTTTGAGTATTACAGTGAGTTTTGGGTTCCCTGTCGGCAGGAAATATGTATTCTCTATGGCCGCTGATGGGCCTTACTGCTGCTAGTACTCCAAGCATTTGTGGCGTAATCGGGATCAAATGTTCTAGTTTATTTTTCATTTTTTCAGCTGGAATAGTCCAGATCAGCTTTTCTAGATCTAGTTCTGCCCAACGTGCTGTTGCTGCTTCAGAGGGGCGAGTCATAGTGTGCAACTGCCACTCAATCAGACATCGAGTTACACGCTTAATCGAAGCTTGTGAAAGGGCTCGCATTAAATCAGGTAGCTCCTCTGGGCTTAGCGTGGCCATATGTTCTTTTTTAGGCTTTTTAAATGCAGCACGAATGCCCACTAATGGGTTTGCTGCGATATATCCACAGTTAACACCATAATTCATGATCTCATTCAGTCGCTGGTTGAGTCGTTTTACTGTTTCTAAGCTGCCCTTAGCCTCGATAGGGCGGAATAGAGTGATAACATTTGGAGCTGTGATTTTGATTAGAGGTGTCTCACCAAAATCAGGAAATACATATCTCTCTAATGATTGCCAAATTTTTCGACAGTGATCCTCTGTCACTTCATCTCTTTTTACCTCTAACCACTCAATTGCTACATTTTTAAGGGTGTAGAGTACCTCTTGTTTATTTTTGAATGATTCTTGTTCGCGTTTGTCTTTTGGGTCTATCCCACTAGCAACAAGCTCTCTATACTCTGTGACCGCTTTTCGAGCTTTAGCCAGAGATATTTCTGGATAGGGGCCAATCCCAATATTGACGCGTTTCTTAGTTGTTGGATGGTAATAGTTGAAGTTCCAGAGTTTGGAACCATTAGCACGAACCCTTAGCTGAAGGCCATCACCATCTGAGAGAACAATATCTTTTGGGCCTGGCTTTTGGTTTTTGATTTGAGTGTCAGTTAAACGAGTTGTGCTGGTGGCCATAAGTCTCTCAATCGCTCAATATGGGGGATTTCTACCTTGGTATACCAAAGATAGGCTAAAAATCCTTGGCATACCAGTTGAAATACCATTGCTCTGAGCTTTAGTGAGACGCCCCAAGACCTTTTGATACTATAAGTCATTGATTTTATTGTTTTTAGATAAGAAAAAAGACGTCCTGAGACGTCTTAATCCTTACATTTGGTGGAGGCGGCGGGACTTGAACCCGCGTCCAGAAAACCTACATCCAAGGCGCTACATGCTTAGTCTTTCTATTGTTTAACCGTCTGAACTCCGAAAGACAGGATCCCACACGGTGAGTCCGGTACTGTTTCGCGGTTCACCCCCGGACAGGGTTCCCTCGCTAGCACGATGTAAGATGACCATCAAATCCACTGCCCATGTGCAAAGCGTGTGGTAGATGGCTAGCGGCATTAAGCGGCTAGAGCGTAGTTATCGTCGTTTGCAACTATAACTTTGCGGCTTTTTACGAGGCCAACCGCCCCTCGGCATGCTCCCAGGGTTTCGTGAATCCTGTCGAATCCAGAATCGCCCCCAAGAAATTTGATTGTAACCCGTAGCATTAAGATAACCTAGTATCATTTGCTGCAAGTTCAATCGTTTGTTCATTATCCGCGCGTTTTTTCCTTTTTCATTACGCGGGCTTTTTCAACTTCCCACTCGCGCGCTTTGGTATCTTCACGCTTATCATGGTCTTTTTTACCTTTACCTAGGCCGATTTCCACTTTCACCCAAGCCCCCTTACGCCAGTACATTGAGATAGGGATAATCGAGTAGCCTTGGCGTTCCACAAGTCCGGCTAATTTGTCTAACTCTTTACGGCTTAGGAGTAATTTCTTGAGTCGGATTGGGTCACACACCACATGAGTTGACGCGGTATTAAGTGGAATAATGGTACAGCCGTGCATAAAGGCTTCGCCATTTTTGATAAAAACATAACAATCCGACAGGTTGACTTTGCCCATACGGATAGACTTTACCTCCCATCCCATGAGGGACAGGCCTGCTTCCATTTTCTCTTCGAATCGATATTCGAAGGTTGCGCGCTTATTGCGTGCGATTGTCGCAGGCGCGGCTTTTTTCGAGTTTTTCTTTACCATAGTGGCGCCATTATACGCACGGTGAATCAATTTGAAATGGATATAAGGGTTTATTTGACTGAATTCAAGCCCTAGGCATATTGTTGGTGGTTTTTTGTGCTCAATAAGGCATAAATTCATTGGCTTAGATGAGCGGTTGAGTAAGGGATGCGTTTTTTGTGTATCGTGGTAGAATCCCAATCAATTTTGTTAGCTTCCCTCGTTTGTTAGGGCGCGCGGAGTTCGCTTTCAATCGCGTGATTATTTTGATTAAGAGTGCCAAAAGCGATGCCACAAATTTCTCGCAGTGTGTTAGTCCGATTTAGTGCGATACAAATGTATGATTTAGTTAATGATGTTGAATCATACAAAGAGTTTTTACCCGGTTGTGTCGGCGGTAAAGTACTCGAGTTTGATGGCAAAACCATGGTGGCGTCGGTAGATGTGAGTAAGGCTGGGATACGTAAGACCTTCACGACTCGCAACCAAGTTGTGCCTGGTAAGCGCATTGATTTACAACTTGAAAACGGGCCGTTCAAGCACTTGCTTGGACAATGGCGATTTACCGAATTAACTGAAGATGCCTGTAAAGTTGAATTCGATTTGAACTTCGAATTTTCTAGTTCATTAGTCGATATGGCATTTGGCAAAGTGTTCAACGATCTTATGGTTTCAATGGTGACGGCATTTACGAGCCGCGCTAAGGTAATTTACAGTGGTAAATGAAGCAGATAAATTTGTGGTCGATGTCATTTATGCATTGCCAACACAACAAAAAGTCATCTCTGTGAGTGTGCATCCGGGCACTAGTGCGATTGAGATTGTTCGCCAGAGTAATATGGTAAGCTTTTTTCCTGAGATTGATTTAGACACGGTCAAACTAGGGGTTTTTAGCAATCTCGTGAAGCATGACCAAGTCATATTACCAGGGCAACGAGTTGAAATTTATCGTCCCTTGATTGCCGATCCTAAGGATGTTCGCCGTCGCCGCGCCGATAAGGCAAAGGATGAAGGACGCGCTAACAAGGTGACAGGCGGCAGAGTTTAACGTCAACTTGGCACTCAATTTAGCTGTAAAATATGTTTTGAAATTCAAAAAAAGCGCCTTAGGGCGCTTTTTTACTGCTCAAAAGAGGTCAAACTACTTTATCGGTTTTTGGACCTGAGCTTCCGGATCATTTTCTTTCACTAATGGCTTTTCATCAGGGCGCTCGGCAGGTACCAATGGTGCCGATTCCTTTGTATTCACCATCGGTAACTTACTCTGTTCAAGTGGCGTATTAAACTCAGGGCTTAAATCGTAATCGCCTTTAACTAAGCTTAGTTTGTTACCGGTAAAATGCAGGATCAGTTCTTTGTGGGTGATGCTGGCATCACGGCCACTTTTATAATGGTAAACATAATACCAAGTATCGTCGGCAAAACTGTCTCGAAGAACGGGGCGACCCAAAATATACTCGGCCTGCTCCTTGGTCATGTCGATACGTAGCTTTTCAACCTGTTGTTGCTCCATATAGTTACCTTGTGGAATATCGGGCTTATAGATAAGCCAATCGAACATGCTACAGGCACTGAGCGAGACAGAGAGCGCAAAAGCGCTCAGCAGGGTAATACTTTGCTTTTTATTAATCATTGTATGCGCTACTTCTGAAAATCTGGCGGCCATCATACCCAAGCATTCCCCCTGCTGACAAGGGTAATTGGGTTTTGCACGCGTCCTAGTTCAAATTGTGTGAGTTTTCGACCAAGAACCAATGATTTAGTTCAGCTTCGAACAAGATATTTATTTTAAAACTTTCTGGTAATTTCAATGTTACTAAATTGTAAGCTTTTGAATGTATTTAATTGTGAATTAGCGGCTAAGATGATGTATGTGTGTAGAGTTTTTGTAAAATTATCGGTAGAGTTATTGCGGTAACAACTTTAATTAAATCGGTTTTTCAGCCAACAAAGGCTGAGGTGCGCCCAAGCTTGGTATTTGGCGAGTAAATAATGGGCGGAGGTGGGATGGGGTCTTTAATCTGTGTTGGTACTGGATTGCAACTGGCTGGTCAGGTGAGTGTGCTCAGTCGCAGTTATATTGAACATGCCGATATAGTATTTTCACTCTTGCCAGACGTTTTCGCACAACAGTGGCTTAAATCTATTAACCCAAGCGTTGTGAATTTGCAGCAATTTTATGCTCAGCAGGGGGAGTTTAAGAATCGCCGCGATACCTATGACGAGATGGTGAATGCAATTTTAACGTCAGTACGAGCAGGTAAAAATACGGTTTGTGCGCTTTATGGTCACCCAGGTGTTTTTGCCTGCGTTGCACATATGGCCATAGAGAGGGCGCGCGCAGAAGGGTTTGCTGCCAAGATGGAGCCTGGGATTTCAGCAGAAGCTTGTTTGTGGGCGGATTTAGGGATAGATCCTGGCAGCTTTGGTCATCAGAGTTTCGAGGCCAGCCAATTTATGTTTTTTAAGCACGCACCGGATCCCACTGCATATTTATTACTGTGGCAAATCGCCATAGCTGGCGAGCATACATTGACACATTTCCATACCAGCAGTGACAGATTACAAGTGTTGGTCGCCCAATTAAATGAGTGGTATCCACTAGCACATGAAGTCATTATCTATGAGGCGGCAAATTTACCTATCCAAAATCCACGAATTGAGCGTTTACCGCTATCTTTGTTGCCCGAGGCTAATCTAAGTCCCATTAGTACTTTGATTATTCCACCTGCAATGAAACTGGAATACAACTATGCTATTTTAGCTAAGCTAGGTATTCGCCCTGAGGATTTAGGATAAGTCACCGCGTAATTTTGCGACCTAAAATTAAAAATTTATCAATAATAGGGAGAATACATGTCTAATTTATCAGATTTTTTTACTCAGTTAGGTCAAGATGCACAATTAATGGATGCCTATAAACAAGATCCAGAATCCGTAATGCGTGCCCACGGGTTAAATGATGAAGAGATTAGTGCGGTGATGGCGGGCGACATGGAAAAACTCAAAGCACTCAGCGGCGAAGAAAACTATCAGTCCTATCTAATTATCTATCAAGGAAATGGTGAGTAATTGAAGCGATTCAGCGCGTTAATAGGTGTGGTGTTGGGTATCTTTTGTATGCCCTTAGTTGCCGCGACCGTGGATTATGATGTCGCGCTGAATGAAATTGCAAAATTACAGTACACAGATTTATCTGCTGTGGCGGCTAAGCTTCCAGTGTTAGAAGCCGATTTTGAGCATATGACGCACCAGCAACAGGGACGTTTCTTGATTTTTAAAGGGGCGTCACTGACTTTTAATGGTAAGTATCAAGAAGCAATTGAAACTTTAAGACGTGTTGAACTCTTAGTGCATGATGTGGATTTGCTGTTTTCTGCATATAACTATCTTGCCACAGCGAATGTTGCCCAGCGCAATTTCAAGGATGCCTTCGATGCACTGGCAAAAAGTTTGGCGCTTATTGAACGCATTGAAAACGTGAATTTTAAACGCACATCTTATATCCGTATTGCCGGTCTATATATTGCGATGGGGGCGACAGAGGATGTGGGAATTTATGCTTCAAAAGCGCTTTCACTTGCCACCGAAAAGGACACCAAAGATATTTGCTTTGCTAAGTTATATCTGGCAGTGCATAGCTTAGAGTTTAAAAATTTTGCTATTGCCTTTGATGAGTTTCAATCCACAAGAACTTATTGTGATTCAGTAGAAGTACCTTTGGTTGCAAATATTGCCTTAAAGGGCATGGGTGAATCTAAACTGAAACTAATGCAACCTTCAGAGGCTATTCCCTATCTTTTGGATGCCCTCAAAAAATACGAACTGTTCAAATATCAGCTTGAGATTAACAGTGTGCATGCCCTCCTTGCGGAGGCCTACCTCGGTATTAAAGATTTGCAAAAGGCGAATGAGCATGCCCAGTTTGTGATGGGGTTAGCGGATGAGCCTAGTACCACAGAGCATAAATACAAGGCTACGCGCGTCATGGCACAATTGTCCGCTCAGCGAAATGATTATCAGCAAGCCTATGAATATTCGAATAAAGAGCAGGGTTATAATCAGCAGATCCTCGATGAGGCTAAAATTAAAAACTTGGCGTATCAGTCGGCCAAATTTAACGCCGATGAGCAAATACGCGAAATAAATCTGCTTAATAAAGAGCGTGAACTTTATATCGCCCAGCAAACAGTTAAAGAACGTGAATACACCAACATGCTGATGTTCATTACGATTTTGGTTGGTGGCATATTCTTCTTGGGGATATTGTTGGTGGTGGGCACCTTACAAAAACGTAAGTTTATGCGTATGGCTAAAATAGATGCGCTCACTGGGGTGCTCAATCGTGGCGCAGGCCAAGATCTCGGCGAAAACTTGTTTGTGCAAGTGGCTGCTCGTGGTGGTGATTTTTGCGTGATCCTATTCGATCTTGATTATTTCAAACAAATCAATGATTCCTTTGGGCATGGCACTGGTGATTGGGCCTTAAAGAAAGTAGCTGAATCTCTTAAATCCTGCATCCGTAATGGCGATGTACTTGCCCGCATTGGTGGTGAGGAATTTGCGATATTTTTACCCTACGCCAATGTCGAAAAGGGGAGAGAGGTTGCAGAATTATGCCGAACTAAAATCGCTGCAATCGATACCCATCTATCGGGACATCAATTTAATATCACCGCCAGTTTTGGTGTAAGTGGTTTAAAGCAAGATGATTTGAGTCTTGATCCTCTCTTACACCGTGCGGACATGGCTCTTTATGCCGCTAAATCAAGCGGCCGTAATACCGTATGTTGTTATGCCGAGACTATGGTTTCAAGTAAACGCGCTACTAACATCAATAAGCCGTTAGTTAATCAGCCCGCGGTCGAGTCGACTAAAGCACTCTAATTCGCTTTCCATGGGCACTATCAATTCTGGTTTGCACTTTTAGGATTATCTAGACAGGTCAAGTCTATCAATATGTTGTGCGAACATAATTTGATCAATAATTGTTCGGTTCAACAGGGCAGACTTGGCGTATCATTGTAAACGTCCACTCTTAATTAGTGATTAAGACCTTATTGGTCTTCATTCTTACCCTGTTGGAGTGTCATGGAAGATTCAAGCATGCTCTCGTCGGTATTGTTATTCCTGTTAGCTGCAGTGATTTTTGTGCCACTTGGGAAGCGTTTCGGCGCAGGCCCTATTCTTTCTTATCTTGCGGCTGGGGTTATTTTAGGTCCCGGCGGTCTGGCGTTAGTCTCTGAGCCTTCTGCTGTATTACATTTTGCCGAGCTGGGTGTCGTACTCATGCTGTTTGTGTTGGGGCTTGAGCTCAACCCCACTAAATTGTGGGAACTGCGCAGCGCTATCTTTGGTTTAGGTAGCGGTCAGTTACTGCTCTCATGGCTTGCGATTGGTGGCATTGCTTGGAGTTTAGGGCTTTCAATTGAAGCGGCGGTAATTGTTGGTGCGGCCCTGTCATTGTCTTCAACCGCCTTTGCTGTACAACTGATGAGTGAGCATCGATTGCTGACAACCCACCTTGGTCGCGATGCCTTTGGGGTGCTGTTGATGCAAGACCTTGCCGTTATCCCCATGCTGTTACTCACTGCTTACCTCGCCCCTCATTCGGCGCAAATTGCTCACCATGCTGTGCCTTGGTACTGGACCTGCGCCGCGTTAGTCGGATTTGTGTTAGTGGGTAAGTACTTGCTGCCCCGGATATTAGCTATCGTTGCCAGTAGTGGCGTACGCGAAGTGCTAACCGCATTTGCCTTGCTACTCGTGATGGGCAGTGCTGAACTTATGGCCATACTCGGTTTGTCTGCGGGGATGGGCGCCTTCCTTGCGGGGATCATGCTTGCTAACTCAAGCTATCGACATCAGCTAGAAACCGATATCGAGCCCTTTAAGGGGCTGCTGTTAGGCTTATTCTTTATGGCGGTTGGGATGAGTATGGATCTTAAGCTCTTCTTAACCGAGCCCTTACTCATTGTCGCTACACTTTTAGGCATGCTGGCGATTAAGACGCTGATGTTGATTTTCCTCGGGCGTTTACGCCACCACACTTGGCGACCAAGTATTGCGCTAGGATTGATCCTCGCCGAGGGCGGTGAGTTTGCCTTTGTGTTGTTATCCCAAGCTCAGCTTTCCAATATTGTGGACGTTAGAATTGCGCAAGTATTAGTGCTTGCAATTGGCTTATCGATGGCAATTACACCGATGATCTTCAGCCTGTTCCGTTCAACTAAGTCTAAAGTGGTTGAAACTCGATTACCTGATACCATCAATCCCACTGACTCTGAGGTGATTATCGCGGGTTTTGGGCGAGTAGGGCAGATAACGGGTCGTATTCTTGCTTCATCAGGTATTCCATTCGTCGCCTTGGATAAGGACGCCAGTCATGTGGATGTTATCCGTAAATACGGGGGGGGAAGTCTATTTTGGCGATGCCCGCAGGCTAGATATGCTGATGTCGGCGGGGATTGCCCGTTCAAGGCTGTTATTACTTGCAGTGGATAACGTCGAAGATTCGCTCGAAATTGCCCATCAAGTGATGACCTATTTTCCCCATATTCATATCGTCGCTCGGGCAAGGGATCGTAATCATGCCTATCGGTTACTGAGTTTAGGTGTCACCGATGTGTATCGTGAAACCTTCGGTTCGGCATTATCGGCCAGTGAGAAAGTCCTCCAAGGCTTAGGTTTATCGCAAGTGCAGGCCAATGAACGGGTTAAAATCTTCGCCGAGCATGATAAGAACCTAGTGATTGCCGGAGCTGCACATCAAGACGACTTAGCTAAACTCTTGGATATATCAACTAAGGGGAAGGCCGAGCTCGAATCGCTAATGCGTGGCGATCGGGAAAATGTCAACTAAGCCATTATTTGGGGAGCACTGATATTACAGCGAATGGCGTTTTTAGTTATGAGTTGCTCTCTTAATTGAATTCATTACTTTTCCCTAATCGATTATATGGCGTTACAGAGCAATGTTCGATGACAACCTAATTTGGTGTAGTTGTCTTAATACGCCATCTCTGCAATGGAATTGACCGAAATATTGGCTCTAACATCATCCATCCCCACGTTATTACTTGATATTCAAGCTCCATAGACAATGAATACTTCGTCAGACAGTACCTTTTCTATTCATCCTTTTTCACTGAGCGGCCGCAAATTTCCACTATTTTTATCCCACCAAAGATAATGTTTCATTTTTTTTATAAAAAAGTAATTTTTTTGCGAGTTAACCAAGTCAATTGTGCTTGTTGATCGAGAAACACGACTTGATTACTGGTATTCATTTTATCGATGTTGCCGTATGTTTACGTAAAGGTAAGGTTTAAACGGTTGTTTGAATTTATTGCTTGTTGTTAATTTGTTAAATTGCTGTTTTTATTAATTTTTTGTACTTTCCCCTTGCGTGAGTTCAAAACATATGGTGAATACTACTAAAGTGGAGTATGTATAAATAAATGTAAACATTTAAAATATTTAGGTAATTAAATTACGTAATAAATTACATCGATATCTGATTGGTAAAGTTGTCAGACAAATTTCATGCTGAAAAAGTAATTATAATTTTTAAATTAAATAATTTATTTATAATCAGTAATTTATACTTGTATTTTCGGCTTGGTCATACCAATTGTAAAGTGTGATTTGGTCAATTTTTGCAGGTTTTATGGCACTTTTGGATAGTTGCAAATACAAATGTTTGCCTGTAAGTTTTGGTTCTAAACGAACATTTGAATGTTTTGCGGATGATATTTGTTCGATTGGTGAGTCGTATTCGCCAATGGTGGCAAGTCGCAAAATGGAAGAGCCTTTTGGGGAGGGCGTAAGATGACGCAACATACATATAGTGAACAGCAATTACAGTCAGCGAAGGGGCAGGATAATACCCAAAGCTTAACTATCGTCGGTGAACATATCGCAGGCCAAGAAGTTATCTTTACTGAAGGTGCAATTGCATTACTCGAGTCACTTTGCCGCGACTTTGGAGGAGAAGTCCCAGCATTACTTGCCAAGCGTAAGGAAAAGCAAGCGCGTATCGATAAAGGGGCTTTACCAGACTTTTTACCCGAGACACGCGCTATTCGTGATGGCGCGTGGCAAATCCGAGGCATTCCCGCCGATCTTCAAGATCGCCGCGTTGAAATCACGGGTCCCGTTGAGCGAAAAATGGTGATCAACGCCTTAAACGCCAATGCCAAAGTTTTTATGGCTGACTTTGAAGATTCCCTCGCGCCAAGTTGGCAAAAGGTGGTAGAAGGCCAAATCAATCTGCGTGATGCGGTGCGTGGTGATATCGAATACACCGCGCTTGAAACCGGTAAACACTATAAGCTTGAGCCAAATCCAGCGGTATTAATCTGCCGCGTTCGTGGTCTGCATCTTAAAGAAAAACATGTGGAATTTAACGGCCAAGCAATTCCTGGCGCACTGTTTGATTTCGCCCTGTATTTCTACCACAACTACCGCCAGCTACTTGCTAAGGGCAGCGGTCCATACTTCTATATTCCTAAACTTGAAAGCCATGTTGAAGCACGCTGGTGGGCAAAAGTCTTTGCTTATGTGGAAGAAAGATTCTGCCTGCAAGCTGGCACGATTAAATGTACCTGCTTGATTGAAACCTTACCCGCGGTGTTTGAAATGGATGAAATTCTCTATGAATTACGTTCAAACATCGTCGCACTGAACTGTGGTCGTTGGGACTATATCTTCAGTTATATCAAAACATTAAAACGCCATAGTGACCGTGTTCTGCCGGATCGCCAAGCGGTAACTATGGATACGCCTTTCTTAAGCGCCTATTCACGTTTACTAATTAAAACCTGTCATAAGCGCGGCGCACTGGCGATGGGCGGCATGGCAGCCTTTATTCCAGCCAAGGATCCCGCGCAAAACGAATTGGTGCTGCAGCGCGTTCGTAAGGATAAAGAGCTCGAAGCCCGCAATGGCCACGACGGTACTTGGGTAGCACACCCAGGTCTTGCCGATACTGCGATGGCCATTTTTAACGAATACATAGGTCAGGGGCATAGCAATCAACTGCATATTACCCGTGATGTTGATGCGCCGATTTTAGCCTCTGAATTGTTACAAACCTGCGATGGTGAGCGTACTGAGCAAGGGATGCGTCTGAATATCCGTATCGCACTGCAATACCTCGAAGCGTGGATCAGCGGTAATGGTTGCGTGCCGATTTATGGATTGATGGAGGATGCGGCGACCGCTGAAATCTCCAGAGCCTCTATTTGGCAATGGATCCAACACGGAAAATCCCTATCGAACGGTAAGTTAGTCACTAAGCAACTGTTCAAGGACATGTTGGTTGAGGAACTCGCTAACGTGAAAAAAGAAGTGGGCAGTGACAGATTCACCCACGGCAAGTTTACCCAGGCGGCGGTGTTGTTAGAGGACATCACTACCTCCGATGAGCTGGTCGATTTCTTAACCTTACCCGGTTACGAGATGCTGACGGCTTAAGTAGGACAGTTTTACCCGTAACGTTTTCATGATGAATCGGTGCTTAGCATTCAGTGTCTAAGTACCACAAAACTGATTGTTTACTCAATCCAAGCATTGCATGAACCCGGGGGGCATTCATGCTACGCAAACCCACAAAGGAGAGCACTATGACTAAGGCAACACAGACTTCACGTCAGGCACAAATTGACGCGTTAAAGAAAGATTGGGCAGAAAATCCACGTTGGAAAAACGTGCGTCGTCCATACACGGCTGAAGAGGTTGTGGCGCTGCGCGGTTCTATCGTGCCAGAAAATACTATCGCTTCACGTGGTGCAGCTAAATTGTGGGAGTTGGTTAACGGTGGGGCTAAAAAGGGTTACGTTAACTCATTAGGCGCATTGACTGGCGGCCAAGCGGTACAACAGGCCAAAGCCGGTATCGAAGCCATTTATCTGTCAGGTTGGCAGGTAGCGGCCGACGCTAACCTTGCGGGCACCATGTACCCAGACCAATCTTTATACCCAGCGAACTCGGTACCAGCTGTCGTATCACGTATCAACAATTCATTTCGCCGTGCTGATCAAATCCAATGGAGTAACGGTGTAAATCCTGAAGATGAAAAATTTGTTGATTACTTCCTGCCAATCATTGCCGATGCGGAAGCGGGTTTCGGTGGCGTATTGAATGCATATGAGCTGATGAAGTCGATGATCGATGCGGGCGCTGCTGGTGTTCACTTCGAAGACCAATTAGCGTCAGTGAAAAAATGTGGTCACATGGGTGGTAAGGTTTTAGTACCGACCCAAGAAGCGGTACAAAAACTGGTTGCAGCGCGCCTTGCTGCAGACGTGAGCGGTGTACAAACCCTGGTTATTGCTCGTACCGATGCTAACGCTGCAGACTTACTGACCTCTGATTGCGACCCATACGATCGCGATTTTGTGACCGGCGAGCGCACCAGTGAAGGTTTCTACCGCGTGAAAGCCGGTCTGGACCAAGCGATTTCCCGCGGTCTGGCTTATGCACCTTATGCTGATTTAATTTGGTGTGAAACGGCTAAACCAGATTTAGAAGAGGCTCGCCGTTTCGCCGAGGCTATCCATGCCCAGTACCCAGATCAATTGCTGGCCTATAACTGCTCACCTTCCTTCAACTGGAAGAAAAATTTGGACGACGCGACGATTGCACGCTTCCAACAAGAGCTGTCAGACATGGGCTACAAGTACCAGTTCATCACGTTAGCCGGTATCCATAACATGTGGTACAACATGTTTGACTTGGCTTACGACTACGCTCGTGGTGAAGGCATGAAGCATTATGTTGAGAAAGTTCAAGAAGTAGAGTTTGCAGCAGCGAAGAAAGGTTATACCTTTGTGGCGCACCAACAGGAAGTGGGTACAGGTTACTTTGACCAAGTGACCACGGTTATCCAAGGCGGTCATTCTTCCGTAACCGCTCTGACAGGCTCGACTGAAGAAGAGCAGTTTTAAGAATCTTATTAACAGTAAGATGTTGTAATTGTAAGTCTTGTGTTTGCTGCTATGCAGCTGTCGTTCCCCGTGCAGTTTTCCTACATTAGCTGCACGGTTTTTAAGTCAGCCCTTGTGACTTAACCATATTTAGCAATTTTGCTTGCCTGTGCTTGGCGACTCCTAGAGTCGCCATTTTTTTGCCTTAGGTCTGGGGATGATGGGAATAATCTATTTGCGGATTTTATGGTGCAGCGCTGAATCTAAATGGTGCAAAAGTTCAACACATCGAATCAGTGATATTTATATCTTGTTGTTATTGAATGAATTTTAAAGATGGCCTGATTAATGCTCTATGGAAAGTGCAAGTATTAATGCATTGAAGCTGTCCGTTGGCATTCACATTGAGGTCACCGCCATGAAATATTACAGTCGTCGTTTAGTCAAACCTGAACATTTAAATCCTGCAAATACCCTGTTTGGCGGCCAGCTGCTGAGTTGGATCGACGAAGAGGCCGCAATCTTTGCCGCCTGCCAGATGAAGAGCAGCAGTCATGTCACTAAGCTTATCTCTGAAATCAATTTTATGACCCCTGCTCGCCAGGGAGATGTGCTTGAATTTGGCTTGGAATTAGTGAGCCTAGGTCACAGCTCAATTACGGTCAGTTGCCAAGTGCGCAATAAAATGACACAAGCCCCAGTGGTAAGTATCGATAAGATGGTGTTTGTGAACGTGAATGCCCAGGGGCTACCTGTGCCCCATGGTATGAGAGCTAATGCTGCCTAAGTTAGGATTGCGTGAATCTAAGTGCAAGCTCAAAAGCCGGTGATGCCGAGGCGTCACTGGTTATTCACATAACGCTTCTTTTACTGACGTCACCGCATCGCAGGAGGCATGCCCAATTGCCTTGGTTGTATCACAAGCAGCATGTCCAATGGCCTTAGTGACATCCTTTGTAGTAGTGCCAATGGCACGGCCAGCATCTTTTAAATCGGCGCTTGCAGAAGTTCCGAGCACTATAGCTAACATCACGACAACGGTTTTTAGCATCGGAATGAACCCTGATTAACACTGCTTATTGCAGCCTTGCATCGCAATATCAAAGTTCTTAAGTTGGGACATCTGTTCAACAATTGAAATCGGGCTTTCACACATTGAATAGAAAACGCCAGTGGCAATGCACTGGCGTTTGAAGATGTGATGCTTCATCACCCTGAATCGGGTCATTTCACTTATTTGGGTTAAATTGGGCTAATCTAGTTTGGCGAGACGCTGCTGATAATCCTGAATGAGGTGTTGCATAATTTCTTCGGGGGCAGCATCGTCACAGCAGGTATCGAGGAAAATCTTAAAGGTAACTAATGCATGTCCATCGTTTTTAAGCCTATCGCTCTGCATCGAGAAATAAGCCTGTTCATTATCAGCCTTGCGAACAACGAATTTATTGGTTTCAAAAGATTTTGAGCCAGATAGCTCATGCCATTTAGTGATACGGTTGAGGGCAATTTCACAGGATTGATTTAATTCAATGTGGTTTAACCAACTGACGGGATGCTCGGGATCTTTGTAGTGGGGACATCTAACTGTGTAGTTATATACATGAGTAATTGCTGTCATAGCTTACCTACCTGTTGCGGATGTTACTGCCATCATAGGCATCATTTTTTATTTCGGTCAATCATTAATTAGTTGGTAAAACATCAAGTTAACCTTCAGTGTATGATTGCAAATTATCATCCAAATGAATCAGTTAATGACTGCGCTGACCCTTTTGTAACATGAGTCTTTGCCTAATAACTTTGTGCTATCTCTCAGTTTAGGATTCAAATTCGAATTCGCTTAATTACTGCTTAATAAATCAGCAATGATTGCAGGTAAGCTTCTCTATTTTTGGACTAACGCATAGGGATACAAGAATAAAGGAAGAAACAGATAAATATGGGGTAGATGGACAGAGGCCCATTCCTTAAGAACGGGCCTCTCAGCTGGCTTCATCTTTTGCAGGGAAAAAGCGAACTGGGTTCAGTCTAACGTATTAATTCAGAGCTGTAACCAATAAAGATCACGTTTTTGTGTTATTTCGGATACCTTGGGAGGCATAGATTTTGAGGGGAATTATTGCCGACGAGTCAGTGGAATGTATGAGCTTGTCTTTCCTACATTATTTTCTCTGGGATGGTGTCATCATAGTGATGATTTCGAGTACAAATATTTTAAAAGGCCCAATCAGTCAACTTGATTGAGCCTTAAGTATGACTCGCACCGAACTAAATCTAAGCGTTACAGTGCATTAGTGAAGATTTGACAAATCTCTTCATGGGTGGCTTGTTTCGGGTTAGTTAGACCGCAAGCATCCTTGAGCGCATTTTCAGCAAGTGTTGGAATATCTTCCTCCTTCACCCCAAGTAGAGTCAGATTTTCAGGAATATTGACCGAAACCGACAGGGCTTTGATGGCGTTGATTGCTGCAGCAGCACCTTGCTCATCGGATAAATTAACGACATCAACTCCCATGGCTTTGGCGATATCCTTTAAACGATGTGGCACAACGTTAGCGTTGTACTCTTGTACGTGCGGCAGTAATAGGGCATTACATACACCGTGGGGCAAATCGTAGAACCCACCTAATTGGTGCGCCATGGCATGCACGTAGCCAAGGCTTGCGTTGTTAAATGCCATCCCCGCTAAAAACTGGGCGTAGGCCATTTGCTCACGGGCGGCAAGATTGTCGCCATGGTTGACTGCATCAGCAAGGTTAGCTTGGATAAGCTCTATCGCTTTGATGGCGCAGGCATCTGTGATGGGGTTTGCCGCTATAGAGACATAGGCTTCAATCGCGTGGGTGAGTGCATCCATCCCCGTTGCAGCGGTTAAGCTTGCAGGTTTTTTCAGCATAAGCTCTGGATCGTTCACCGATAAAATGGGGGTTGTGTGCTTATCGACAATAGCCATTTTAATATGGCGCGCTTCATCTGTGATGATGCAGAATCGAGTCATCTCACTGGCAGTGCCTGCAGTAGTGTTAATGGCTACTAAGGGTAATTGAGGGCGGGCGGATTGATCTAGCCCTTCATAATCTTTGATGCTGCCGCCGTTAGTGGCAACCAGTGCAATCCCTTTGGCGCAATCGTGCGGAGAGCCGCCGCCCAATGAAATTACAAAGTCACAGCCCTTTGCTTTAAGTATTGCAAGGCCCGCCTCAACATTGCCTACGGTTGGATTAGGTTGTACCCCGTCAAATACTGTAGAAACAATGCCTTGACTCCCCAATTTTTCAGCAATCTCACCCACTAAACCGATATTCACTAAGGGCTTATCGGTCACAATTAACGCGTGTTTAAAGCCTAAGGTTTTGATATCGCCAATCGCATCGTCCACTGCGCCTTGGCCGAGTACGTTTACTGAAGGGATAAAAAATTTAGCAGCCATAAGGTCCACCTCTTTGCTTGTAAATGAAATCTGTTGCGTTTGAAATTAAATTACCAATTTAGGGGTAGGCCAGTTGTGACTTCGATCGGGATTGGCCAATTTTTGCTGATAATGTCTGCAGAAATTGGAACTAGATAACTAAAAGCTCGGTTTTTATGACAGGGATCGGTAACGTTGCCTTAGTCCTATAGGACGAATGCACTTTGTAAAAAGACGACCAAAGGTAAAGGATCACAAAGAGGGCAAATCAACTAATAAATGAGTTAAAGCACTGCCCAAGCAGTGCTTTAACCTTGAATGTTTAAACCGCAGGGCAGCTAACTTCGCTGATGCTTTCAATCAGAATTTCATCCACTGGTGTATCGTTAAAACCATTGATGGATGTCGTTGGCACAATACTGATTTGGTCGACCACGTCCATGCCTTCAGTGACTTGGCCAAATACCGCGTAACCATAACTGCTGGCACTGGCATCGAGATGAGGATTATCTAAAACGTTGATAAAAAACTGTGATGTAGCACTGTCTGGGGCTTGGGTTCTTGCCATCGCAATCGTGCCACGTTCATTGCTAATACCGACTGCTGCTTCATTTTTAATTGGCTCGTCGGTGTCCTTATGATTTAAACCCGAGGTAAAGCCACCTCCCTGAATGACAAAGTTATTTATCGTTCTGTGGAATAGGGTGCCATCGAAAAAAGACTTATCGACATATTGTTTGAAGTTTTGCCCTGTGATTGGGGTGTTTGTCAGGTCTATGGCGAGGGTAATATCACCAAGGGTGGTTTGCATTAAATAGCAGGCATCCGCGGATAACTCGGGTGGTGTTTGATCCGGCGTTGGAATTGTTGGGGTCTTATCGGCGTCACTGCTACCGCCACATGCGGTCAAACCGAAACTTAACGCTAGCGCCAGACTTAATCCTGATAATACTTTCATCTTCATTCCTTTATGCTTCAACAGGTTCTGCGTCCTTCACTTTTGACTCAAGTCAAGCAGAGATGCTGACGCGGTTGAAAGTAGAGAATGCATAATTAGGTCGAATGTTGTCAGAGATGCTCAATGGGTATCAAGGTTGAAAAGCAAATTGATACAAAGTGTTGCACCTATGTGTCACTGCTATTGACATAAAAAGAGGCATTTTCGACTACCAATTTCGGCTTGCGGTATAAAAATGACCTTTAGCAATCTTTGTGTTGAGGTTGGAGCGTTCAATGCCCTTAACTAGCGCATTGCACCTTTTTTAACCGTATTGCGCCTCATTCTGGTGCAATTTTAATCCATTCCCGGGTAGTCGAATCTCAATTTGTATCTCGTATTTATTTGTTAAGTTAATGATTTTAAGCTGATATTTTTTGTCATTGGCTTGAAATAAATCTGTCATCTTGTTGTTATTTTGTACTGGCATGGTTAGTGCCTAACTATTGCTATGGATGGGCTGTCGCGGAGGCGACAAATATGGGGCTGGAGAAGTTACTGTATTTACGGGGCGTAGGAGCAGACTTTACTGACTGCTTCGGTCAGTACATCCGTATACCCGAGACTGACAGGCAAGGGATATTAGCCTGTATGCTCGCTAACCAAAATGCGCTACAGGATACCAAGCAGATTACTTCGATGGCCGATGAGCCACCCAGTGATGCTGAGATTGAAGCACAGATTTATCAATTAGATGCCCATCATTGGACGCAAATTATCCCCGCTTTTCATTGGTGTTATGTCGATGAGCCTTGGGTTTGTTTTTACCTGCCAAGTGACTTTGCTGGATCATTAAGACTGACTTTAGAGTGTGAGTCGGGTGCAATGCTCGTTTTTGATGTGCTTAAAGAGGCCTTAATCCCGATTGGTGATTATTGCATTCAAGGCATAGATGGTGTCGATGGCAACTATGTAAAATACCGCTTCGACCTCCTAGGAAAACTCTGTATCGAGTTGCCTCGCAATCGCCAAAATATTCAGTCTGTGGCCTTAGATTCCCCTCTACACAGTAAACACCTATCGGATTTTTCAGCACTTTCATACGGTTATCATCACATTACAGTAACTACTCACTCAGCTATTACTGATAATAGTGTACAGACTACTCACTCAGGTACTTTGATGGTCGCGCCCCGAACAGCCTATCAAGGGATATTGGCTGAAGAAAATAAGGGGCAAGGATCTAAGCCTTGGGGAATTAGCATTCAGCTATATAGCCTTCGCAGTGAGGCGCAGTGGGGCATTGGTGACTTTGGAGATTTGGGAGAACTTATTGAGGAGATCGCGCCCCATGGTGCTGACTTTATTCAATTAAATCCACTACATGCTCTAGATATCGCAGCTCCTGATAATCCAAGCCCCTATAGTCCCTGCGATCGCAGACGGCTTAATCCTCTCTATATTTGCATTCAAGATGTGCCTGAATACCAACTCCTCACGCAGGAGTTTTCTAAGGCGTCTTGGCAGCAGGATATTCTTCAGCTCAATCAGGGGGAGTGGCTTGATTATCCCAAGATTAGTGAACTGAAATACCGTGCCTTTGAAAAACTATACAGTGCATTTTGTGAGCATCATTTAGTACCTAAAAGCTTAAGGTCGCAGGAGTATCAAACATTTGTGGCGGAGCAGGGCGGTGCGCTTCTCGAATTTGCCAAGGAAGAATCCCATCGTTCCCCAAGTACTATCCTCCAAGACGAAGGCTTTTATCTCTATCTGCAATTTGTTGCCGAATCCCAATTAAAGGCTTGCCAACGTAAGGCGCAATCTATGGGGATGCAGCTTGGGTTAGTGCGTGATCTCGCGGTGGGTGCCGCTTTACATGGGGTTGAAGTGCAGGCTAATGCCGCGCAGTTTTGCTTAAATGCCAGCATAGGCGCACCACCCGATCCCTTCGCGCCCCAAGGTCAAAATTGGGGCTTAACGCCGCTTGATCCTATTAAGCTTAAACAGCATGATTTTCAGCATTTTATCGCGCTGACCCGCGCCAACATGATCTATTGCGGAGCGTTGCGTATCGACCATGTGATGGGGCTACTGCGTCTTTGGTGGTGGCCATTGGAGAAGCAACTGGGACATGGCGCCTATGTGTATTATCCGGTCGAGACCCTGTTTGCGATTTTGTGCCTAGAGAGTCAAAGGGCGCAATGCATCGTCATAGGTGAAGATCTTGGCATAGTGCCGCCCGACATTATTCACAGGCTGTATATTGACGGTATTTACTCCAATGAACTGTTTTATTTTTGCAAAGACCATCAAGGCTTTAAGCATCCGAGTCAATACAAATCCCAAAGCCTAATGATGCTCGCCAATCACGATGTGCCCACTCTAGTCGCTTGGTGGACGGCAAGCGATTTGCAATTGCGGCGTCAACTCAATCTCTTTGACAGTGATCAGCAATTGGCTGATGCCTTAGGTGGGCGCGAGCATGAGAAATATCAATTATCAAGGATGTTAATTTCTAACGGCTACTTAGATGAGGCCGAGGTATCTCAGATCGATTTAGATGCATTACTCACCGCCTGGATGGGATTTGCCGCCTCGGGAAACAGCGCACTCTATAGCGTGCAATGGTGCGATCTGCTTGGCGACCGCCATGCGGTCAATATTCCTGGCACTTGGCACGAATATCCGAATTGGCAGCGGCGGTTACCGACAAGCATTAAGACTGCATCGACCGACATCAATGTGCAAACAAGGTTAAGGCATATCGCAGCTAAACGAAAACAGCCCTCGGGCACTCAGTAACCGGACGCAAACTTGATTGAACTCGATACACAAAATTGAATGACATTGGAAGCCAAATGATGACCCAAGCTAATACTTACTTCTATGACGGTGCCGATGTGGCCCTGCTGAATGGTCAATATACCGATGTGTTTTCGCTGCTCGGTATGCACAGCACCGAGGATGGAAAAGGCCTGATAGTGCGCTGCTTTTTACGTAATGCGATAAGTGTCGATGTCGTCAGCCTTAAGGATGGGCGCCGCGTTGCAGGCCTTGAGAAGGTTAATGATGCGGGGTTATTTGCGGGCACCCTAGGGCGAAGAGTCAAACCCTTTCCTTACTTGCTGCGGGTGGAATATCCACTGTGTCACGAGGATATCATCGACCCCTATCAATTTGGCTCCTTACTCCATGCCGATGATTTGTATCTCTTTGGTGAGGGTAGTAGTGAATGTGCTTATCGGTTTTTAGGGGCAAATTGGCGTGAGGTGCAGGGTATTGAGGGCGTTCATTTTTGTGTATGGGCACCGAATGCGAAACGGGTTTCCGTGGTGGGTGATTTTAACGATTGGGACGATACCCGTCATGTGATGCGCCAGCATCTTGCCAATGGCCTGTGGGAAATCTTTTTACCCAATGTGGCCGAGGGCTCGCACTATAAATTTGATCTTGTGTATCAAGACGGTGAGCGTCACGCCAAGTCAGACCCTATGGCGACGCAAATGGAATGCGCGCCTCATAATGCCTCCATAGTGCCGAAGAAAAATGGCCACCAATGGCAAGACAATCACTGGATGGCAGCGCGTGAGTCGACGCCTTGGCATACCCGCCCCATGTCGATTTATGAGGTGCATTTAGGTTCTTGGCGCCGCAAGGGCGAACAGGGCGAGCAGTATTTTGATTATTATGATTTGATAGACCAGCTCATTCCCTATGTGAAGGAGCAGGGCTTTACCCATATCGAACTCATGCCCATCAGTGAGTTTCCCTTCGACGGTTCATGGGGCTATCAACCCGTCGGGCTCTATGCACCCAGTTATCGTTTTGGCGATGCGCAAGAATTAAAAGCCTTTATCGATGCTTGCCATCAGGCCAATATCGGCGTGTTACTCGATTGGGTGGCGGCACATTTTCCTAAGGATCCCCATGGCTTAGTGCGCTTCGATGGCACTTGTTTGTATGAGCACGAAGATCCGCGTAAGGGCACTCATCCCGACTGGGATACCCTTATCTATAACTACGACCGTGGTGAAGTGCGTAGTTTTTTACTCAGCAATGCCTGTTACTGGTTACGGGAATTCCATATCGATGGCCTGCGTTTAGATGCCGTTTCATCAATGCTGTACCTCGACTACAGCCGCGAGCCGGGCCAATGGTTACCCAACGCCTACGGCGGCCGCGAAAACCTCGAGGCAATTCATTTCCTGCAGATGCTCAATCAGCGTTTGTATCAATCTTTCCCCGGTATTTGCATGATTGCCGAAGAGTCCACCGCCTTTGCGGGTGTGACTAAGCCGACTGACAGCGGTGGCCTAGGTTTTGGCTTTAAGTGGAACATGGGCTGGATGAACGACACCCTTAATTACCTCGGGCGCGATCCTATCTATCGGCAGTACCATCACCACCAACTGACATTTAGTTTGATGTACGCCTACTCTGAGCAATTTATGCTTTCTATCAGTCACGATGAAGTGGTGCACGGCAAGGGCTCTTTGCTGCATAAAATCCCGGGGGACGATTGGCAGAAATTCGCCACCCTACGTGCTTACTACGGTTTTATGTGGGGGCATCCGGGTAAGAAGCTGTTGTTTATGGGCAGCGAGTTTGCCCAGCGCAATGAATGGAATCACAACCATAGTCTCGATTGGCATTTGCTCGCCTATGAGCCGCACCAAGGTGTGCAGCGCTGGCTTAAGGATTTAAATCATCTTTATCAATCCCTAGGAGCGCTTTCGGTAAAAGACTACGATACCCAAGGCTTCCGCTGGCTCGATTGCGATAATGGTAACGACAGCATCTTTACCTTTGTGCGTTACGGTGGCGAGCAGGACGCGCCATTAGTGTTTGTGGTGAATATGACGCCTACCGTGCACCAAGGTTTTAGGGTCGGTCTGCCCTCATTGGGTAATTATTGCGAGTACCTCAATAGCGACAGCCAGCACTATGGCGGCAGCAATCAAGGTAATGCGGGTGTGGTGGTGAGCGAGGCACTATCATGGCAGGGGATGGACTCGAGCGCCCTGATTACAGTGCCGCCCTTGGGCTGCTTGATTTTAGGGCCCGAATGGGGCTTACCTAGCGTGAGGCCGTCATCCCTATGACCAACACTGCGCGAGTCGATAGCAATACTGCATCATCTTACGTGTTAAGCGCCGGAAAGCCTTTCCCGCTTGGGGCGAATGTCGATGATAAAGGCGTGAATTTTGCGTTGTTTTCGGCCCATGCAACCGCGGTGGAGCTGTGTCTTTTCGATGATACAGGAACTCAAGAGCTGGCCCGTATTCCCCTCGGCGAACAAACCCAACAGGTTTGGCATGTCTATGTTGAAGGCCTAAACGCAGGGCAGTTATATGGTTACAGAGTGTATGGCCCCTACGAGCCGCAGCTTGGTCATCGATTTAACCCCAATAAATTGCTGCTCGACCCTTATGCGCGCCAGTTAGTGGGGCGTTACCAACATAACGAGGCCAATTTTGGCTACGAGCTTAATCATGTCAACGAAGACCTGTCCTTCTGTACCTTAGATAACGCCGCCTTTATGCCCAAATGCCGCGTGGTGGATATTCGAGAGCTTCAAGCTGCCGTGGATGATTCGCCGATTCGTCCACTACAGCATTTGGATAATCCAAGGCCGCTTGAGCAGTGCATTATCTATGAGATGCACGTAAAGGGTTTTACCGCGACTCATCCTGAGATTGACGAAAACCTACGTGGCACTTTTGCGGGCCTTGGTTCCTCCCAAGCGATTGAATACTTAGTGAACCTTGGGGTGACTTGCGTCGAATTGCTACCAGTGCAGGCGTTTTTCTCCGAGCCCTTTTTGCTTGAAAAGGCGCTGACAAATTACTGGGGTTACAACAGTATTGGCTTTTTTGCCCCTGAGCCAAGCTATCTGTCTTCGAACGATATCGGGGAATTTCGCGCTATGGTGGATGCACTGCATGGCGCGGGTATCGAAGTGATCCTCGATGTGGTTTATAACCACAGTGCCGAGGGCAGTCGCCTTGGCCCTACCTACAGTTTTCGCGGTATCGATAACCACAGCTACTATCGCTTACATCCCAACGATAAACGCTTTTATATCAATGATACTGGCTGCGGCAATACCTTAAACCTCAATCATCCGCGGATGTTGCAGCTGGTGCTTGATTCACTGCGTTATTGGGTTGAAGTCATGGGCGTCGATGGGTTTAGATTCGATTTAGCCGCTTGCCTTGGCCGCGAGGCCTATGGCTTTGACCCAGGATCTGGCTTTTTCGATGCGCTTTTGCAAGATCCCGTTTTATGCCGCGTTAAACTGATTGCCGAGCCCTGGGACATAGGCCCAGGTGGGTATCAGTTAGGCAATTTCCCCGTGGCTTTTAGTGAGTGGAACGACAGATACCGCGACACTATGCGCCGCTTTTGGCGTGGCGATCATGGCATGTTGCCAGAGTTTGCTCGGCGTTTTCACGGCTCGGGGGATTTCTTCGAGCACAGCGGCCGTACGCCATCGGCCAGCATCAATTTTTTAACCAGCCACGACGGTTATACACTCAAGGATTTAGTCAGTTATTCCCAGCGCCACAATGAGGCTAATGGTGAGGAAAACCGCGACGGCCACCATGAGAATTTCAGTCATCACTATGGCGAGGAAGGTTCAACGACCAATCAATCAATATTGGCCATCAGGGCGCGTCAACAACGTAACTTGCTGACGACCTTATTTTTATCCCAAGGCGTGCCTATGTTGCTATGCGGTGATGAAACCGGTCGCACCCAACTGGGTAACAACAACGCCTATTGCCAAGACAACCCTTTAAATTGGTTCGATTGGTCAACTAAGGGGATGGATGAGGGATTACTCGCCTTTACCAAGCAGCTTATTCAGTTGCGTAAACGATTTCCTAAGCTCTGCGCCAAACGTTTTATTCATGATCAACTCATGGTTCAGCCGCTGGCAGAGCCCGGTATTCGCCTCGATTGGTTTAGTCGTCACGGTGAGCCCATGACTAAGAGCCTCTGGAGTGAGTCCATGTGCCGCAGTCTGTGTGTGGTGTTATCGGGCAATCTCGACACCGCGGAATGCACCCCTAAAGAGAATCATATGCAGGCGCTACTGCTGATGGTGAATGCAGATGAGAACCCCTTGGCATTTACCCTACCAAAGGTCGCGGACTTACACCCGTGGCAGTGCCTGCTGTATACCCAAGCCGAAGTGCAACAGATTGATATAAACGATGGGCTGGATGCTCAGTCCTCACCGACGCGTTACCTGCTTCAGGATCGCAGTCTTATGTTGTTTCATGCTGATTTTATGAGGATTTGACTATGAGTAACGACAGTGAATTGAGCCAAAATACCAGTGATGCTTACAAAACAAAGGCCACAACGCGCAAAAAGAAAACTGAAGCCGTGCAAAGACATGAACCCTGTGAGCCCTGCGATGCATTGCCCGCCTGTTTTGAGCGTCACGTGCGTTACGGACTTAGCCGAGGCGAAGTGGCTCGAGGCGAGTTGTTTCAAGCGCTCGCCATTAGTGTTAAAGAGCAAATGTTAGATGATTGGCGCGAGACCCGTATCAAAGATAGTCGCTATGAGAACAAGCAAGTCGCCTATCTGTCACTTGAGTTTTTAATGGGCAGGGCACTCGGTAATGCCTTGTTGAACTTAGATTTAGAGCAAGAGAGTCGCGATGCTCTTAGCCAATATTGCGTGTCTTTAGAGGATCTAGAAGAGGCTGAACACGACGCCGGTTTGGGCAATGGCGGCCTTGGTCGTCTTGCTGCTTGTTTTCTCGATAGCTGCGCCAGCATGGATTTAGCAGTGACGGGTTATGGCATCCGCTACGAATACGGCATGTTTGCTCAAAAGATTGTTGATGGTTATCAGATAGAGCGCCCCGATCGCTGGCTGCGTGAGGGCAATCCGTGGGAGGTGCGTGTCCCCCACCATAATGTGACAGTGCGTTTCTTTGGCCACACGGAGTCCTATGTCGATAAAAATGGCCGTAGACACATGATTTGGGTCGATACCCACGATGTCCTCGCGGTAGCCTATGACATGCCCGTGCCCGGTTATCGCAATGGTCGTGTCAATGCCTTGAGGCTATGGAAGGCCGAAGCGACCGATGATTTTGATTTAGCAGAGTTTAACCAAGGGGATTACACCGAGGCCGTGGCCTGTAAAAACCTTGCCGAGCAGATCACTATGGTGCTCTACCCCAATGATGCCAGTGAGAATGGCAAAGAGTTGCGCCTGCGTCAGCAATACTTTTTATCCTCTGCGAGCTTGCAGTCGATTTTGAAACGTTGGGTGCATCATTACGGGACTGACTTTACCGATTTTGCCGCTAAAAATGTGATCCAGCTGAATGATACTCACCCCAGTATTGCGGTGCCTGAACTCATGCGCTTGTTAGTGGATGAATACGGTCTGGAATGGGATGAGGCGTGGGCGATTACCACTAAAACCATGGCTTATACCAACCATACCCTGTTGCCCGAAGCTTTGGAGCGCTGGCCTGTGCGTATGATGTCTCAAATGCTGCCGCGGATTTTAGAAATCATCTATGAAATTAATGCTAGATACTTAGATTTGGTCGCCCATCATTGGCCTGGGGATGGCGCAAAGCTAGCCAGTATGTCGATTATTCAAGACGGTCCTGATCCGCACGTGCGCATGGCTTACTTAGCTATCGTGGCGAGTTTTTCAGTAAACGGTGTGGCAGCGCTGCACACCCAGTTACTTAAATCGGGTCTCTTTAAAGACTTCTATAGCCTGTGGCCAGAGAAGTTTAATAATCGTACCAATGGTGTCACGCCAAGACGTTGGTTAGCCCACTGTAATCCAGGTCTTGCCAAACTGTTAACCAGTCATTTGGGCGCTAATTGGGTTACAGACTTAAGTCAGTTAACCGCGCTTAATGCTTTAACCCAGGATGCCAGCTTTATTCAAAAATGGCGCGATGTGAAGCAGGCCAACAAGGCGACGCTGGCTAAGATGATAGCCCAGGAATGCGGCGTCGAATTCGACCCTACAATGCTGTTCGATGTTCAAGTAAAACGCATTCACGAGTATAAACGCCAGCTACTTAACATTTTGCATGTAATTCATTTATATCATCAAATTCAACAGGGTAATACCGAGCATATGGTGCCGCGCTGTGTACTGATTGGCGGTAAGGCCGCGCCTGGCTACTTTATGGCAAAACTCATCATCAAACTTGCGGGCAATGTGGCGCACATGGTTAATTGCGATCCTGTGGTGGCGCCTTATCTGCGCTTTGCGTTCCAGCCTAATTACAACGTGAGTGCGATGGAGAAAATCTGCCCAGGTACGGATCTTTCCGAGCAAATTTCCACCGCAGGCAAGGAGGCTTCTGGTACTGGCAATATGAAATTTATGATGAATGGTGCGCTGACTATTGGCACCTTAGATGGCGCGAATATCGAAATGCTTGAGCAGGTCGGGGAGGAGAACTTTTTCCTTTTCGGGCTCAATGCAGAGCAGGTCGCGACAGCTCGCTGCGACTATCAACCTAAACGCATTATCGAAAATTCCCCCGCATTATCTGATGTGATGGCGCTATTAAAAAGTGGTCATTTCAATTTGTTGGAGCCCGGAATTTTTGACCCGATTATTTCCGCTATTGAGAGCAGCGATGACCAGTGGGTCACCGCCGCAGATTTTGACAGTTATCGCTTAGCCCAAGAGGCCGTCGCCAAGGCCTACAAAGATCCTAAAAAATGGACGCAGATGAGTATTCGTAACAGTGCCGCCAGTGGCCGTTTTTCGAGTGATGTCACGATTGCGGGCTATCGAGACGAAATTTGGAAATTAACTTAATCCGAGGAATATCAAGGAAGGGGGGCGTAAATGGAAGCGGTAAAAATGCAAAGTGTTTGGTGCACTTTGTTGGGGAAAGCACTCATCGGCACCACAGTGCCATTAATGGAGTAAAGCCATGTCTAATGTACGTTATATCAGTAATTTAACTCGTGAAACCTATGCATTGATTCTGGCTGGTGGCCGAGGCTCGCGTTTACATGAACTGACGGATTGGCGCGCTAAACCTGCGCTGTATTTTGGTGGCAAGTTCCGTATTATCGATTTTCCGCTATCTAATTGCATCAACTCGGGCATACGTCGTGTGGGCGTAGTGACCCAATATAAGTCCCACTCATTAATTCGCCATGTAATGCGTGGTTGGGGGCATTTTAAGAAGGAGCATGGCGAGTCGGTTGAAATTCTGCCCGCCTCACAACGCTATTCCGAAAACTGGTACCAAGGCACCGCCGATGCGGTATTCCAAAATATCGACATCATCCGCCACGAGTTGCCTAAGTATGTGATGGTGTTGTCTGGTGATCACGTGTATCGCATGGATTATGCGGGCTTGTTGGCGGCGCATGCCGAATCCGGCGCTGACATGACTGTATCTTGCTTAGAGGTTCCCGTTGCGGAAGCTGCTGGCGCCTTCGGGGTGATGGAGGTCAATGAGGATATGCGCATATTGGGCTTTGAAGAAAAACCTAAAGTCCCCAAACACAGCCCTGGTAACCCTGAAATGTGCTTAGCCTCCATGGGGAACTATGTGTTTAACACTGAGTTTTTGTTTGACCAGCTGAAAAAGGATGCCCAGAACGAGAGTTCGGATCGTGATTTTGGTAAGGATATTATTCCCTCAATCATCGAAAAACATAAAGTGTATGCCTATCCCTTCAAGAGTGCTTTCCCCAATGAGCAGGCTTACTGGCGTGATGTGGGAACCTTGGATTCCTTTTGGTTGGCAAATATGGAGTTATTGTCGCCGACTCCTGCGCTTAATCTTTATGATGCCAAATGGCCGATTTGGACCTTTCAGGAACAATTGCCCCCCGCTAAATTTGTCTTCGATGACGATGACAGACGCGGCATGGCGTTAGACTCAATTATCTCTGGGGGCTGCATTATTTCAGGCTCGACGGTGCGTCGCAGCGTGCTCTTTAACGAAGTGAGAGTGTGTTCCTATTCCGTGGTGGAAGACTCGGTTGTTTTGCCCGATGTTGTGGTATTGCGCCACTGCAAAATCAAAAATGCCATTATCGACCGGGGGTGTATCATCCCAGAAGGGATGGTGATTGGTTACAACCACGACCACGATAGGGCTAAGGGTTTTAGGGTATCGGAGAAGGGCATTACCTTAGTTACTCGGGATATGTTAGGTTTACCAGTAGGTTATGAGTAAATCTTAGCAATTGGCAGTGCATCATTTAATAACATCATTGGGTCATCATGTCTGGGAGTGCGCTTGTAAGTGAAAAGAGTATTAATGCTGGCGGCTGAGAATGGGGCACTCGAAGGGGCAAAGGTTGGCGGCATGGCGGATGTTATTCGTGATCTGCCCGAAGCGTTAGCAAGCGTAGGGGTTGTTGTCGATGTAGTGATGCCAAGTTATGGCTTTTTAACTTCATCGAAAGCCACCTTACTCGGTGAATTAGAGGTGCCTTTTACTGGGCGCACTTTAAGGGTAAAGCTATATCGGATGCCCCATCCTGCGGTCGATAACGCCAGTATCTACCTACTTGAGCACGGCCTATGGCAATCAACACCAGGTAAAATATACAGTCAGGGGACGAGTGAGCGCCCCTTTGCCGATGATGCCACTAAGTTTGCCCTGTTGTGCTCAAGTTTTGCTAGTGCATTAGTCTCTGGGTTAATCCCCCAGCCCGATATGCTGCATTTACACGATTGGCATACGGGCTGTTTTGCGATGCTAAGAGCTTTTGCCCCTGAATATCAATCCCTTAAATCCATCGAATGCGTATTTTCTATTCATAATCTTGCCCTGCAGGGCATTCGCCCATTGCAGATGGATGCTTCCTCACTTGCGGCATGGTTTCCCGCATTGTTTGCAAGCCTAAATACCAAGCAACTGGCGGCGATTAGCGATCCCCGCTATCCCCATTGCATCAATCCGATGCGGATGGGCATAGTGCTCAGTGATAGGGTGCATTTAGTGTCGAAAACTTACGCTAAAGAGGTGCTACTTGCCTCAAAACCCGAGCTCGGTTTTTTCGGCGGAGAAGGCTTAGAGGCGGACTTACAATCTAAGGCAGAGCAGGGCAATGTGTTTGGGATTATCAACGGCAGCCATTACCGTCCCTTAGATGCCGAGTTGGCACCAAGAATGCGAGTCGCAGATTTTAAATCATTGTTAACCCATATCGATTCGGCGCTCGCACAATGGCAGGCGACAGCCACTCAAGTATCTGGGGTAGATATGATTGCCTGTATACGGACTCAGGCATTATGGCGTCAGGCATTATCGGACAATTTACCTCCCCTATTGTTGACCTCGGTTGGACGCTTGACGGATCAAAAAGTATTGATTTTACGCCATATCCTGCCGACAGGCTTATCTGTACTCGAAACGTTGATGTTAGCGTTACAGCAAGATGAGCCCGAAGCACTGTTTATTATGCTTGGGAGTGGCGATGCTCAAATTGCCATTGAATTTCAACGCATTGCCGCCAAATTTAGCAATTTCTTATTTTTGCATGGCTATCATGAGGCGTTATCGGAAAGCTTATACAAGGTGGGGGATATGTTTATCATGCCAAGCTCCTTCGAGCCCTGTGGCATTAGTCAAATGTTGGCAATGCGTCAGGGGCAACCCTGCATTGTCCATGGTGTGGGCGGGCTTAAAGATACCGTTGTGGATGCCGAGGATGGTTTTGTGTTTTATGGTGATTCTATTGAGCAGCAGGGACTGAGTTTTATGAATAAACTGTGTGAGGCCATCGCGCTCTTTAAGACTGAGCGCTGGCAACAAGTCAGACAAAATGCACACCAGAAACGCTTTAGCTGGGGCGATATTGCCAAGGAGTATAAAACTCAGCTGTATCACTTTTTATGAGCACCATTCTGTAATTAGACCATGATTTGTAAGCTATTCTGCTACACTATTGGTGGGGACGTCATTCCGCGATTCTTATTCTCTCATCAATGGAGCTGCTCCCACTTTTTATGGACACAAGCATTTTTTTTCCGCTCATTCAGAATGCGGCATTATTACTCGCATTGGTCTTTTTGTATGACGCGATACCAAAGAAAAACCAGCGTCAGCATTTTGTGCTGTGGCGGATTGGTATTGGGTTTCTGATTGCCGCCATTGGCGTGACGATTATGAGTACGCCGTGGATGTATGAGCCAGGCATTATTTTTGATACTCGATCCGTGCTTCTTGGTGTTTCTGGCTTGTTCTTTGGTGGCGTATCTACTGCTGTCGCCATTATTGTGACTTCTCTTTATCGTCTTACCATTGGCGGCAGCGCCGCGTGGATTGGTATTGGGGTGATCATTACCTCCGGACTCATTGGCATTATTTGGCGCAAATTTCGAAAATATCAGCTCGCATCAATCTCGGCTCGCGAAATTTTCACCTTTGCTTATGTTGTCCATCTGGCAATGCTGGCATGGTTTCTCCTGCTTCCCGGCGATTCCGCTTGGCAAGTATTACAAAAAATCTCCCTTCCTGTGCTTACGGTATACCCCATAGCAACCTGGCTATTGAGCCGATTACTATCACGGCGATATGAGCTTGAACGGGATGAGCAAATTCGCTTGCAGGATGACTTTTTGTTCCGAAGCCAGTTTGATGTTGGCAACATAGGAATTGCCATCACGAGCCCCGAACAGGTCTGGATTAAGGTCAATCCTCGATTGTGCAAAATGCTGAAATACACGGAGGATGAGCTGCTGAACCTGTCTTGGAAACAACTTACCCATCCGGAAGATGTTGAAGCTGATTTGGTGAACTTTGAGCTGATGCTGGCGGGGAAAATTGATAATTATGAGATGGATAAGCGTTTTATTGCCAAGGATGAGTCCATTGTTTATACCCATATGATGGTGGCCTGTCAGCGCAGTCATAATGGGGTTCAACTTGTTATAGCTGGATTTTTAGATGTCACCGCGCAAACCCTCGCCGACAGTGAAGTATTGGCGAGTCGCGAGCAGCTTGAATTGGTACTAAGCAGCAGTGAGTTAGGATTGTGGGATTGGGATATCAAACGGGATCTCATCGAGCGTAATGCTCGTAGTGCTGACATTTTGGGTTGTGATATTAACGAGCTCAATGCAAATAGCCGCCTGTGGATGGACGCTATTTTAGCTGAGGATAGGCCTAAGGTGCTGCATTCGATAGAGGCTCATATTCGCGGCGAAACACCGCAGCACAGAATGGAATACCGACTCAATACCTTTGAGGGAAAGGTTCGCTGGATTTTGGATACTGGCAAAGTTGTCAGTCGTGATGCAAACAACAATGCGCTGCGTATGTGTGGCACCTACACCGACATTACCGATTCAAAACTGATTGAAGAGTCGTTAAAACTCTCGGCGCTGGTCTATGAAAACAGCTCTGAGGCCATGAGTGTGCTCGATGAGCGGGGGGTTATCATTACGGTTAATGCCGCCTTCTGTGAGATTACCGGCTATAAGGCCGAGGAAGTGGTGGGCGAACATATTCGCATCATGTATTGCGACCTCAACGGACATGATTTTTATACCAATATGAATGCCTCTATCCGTGAAACCGGAGAATGGCAGGGGGAGATGTGGCAGCGACGCCGCAACAAGGAAGAATATGTAATATGGCTGACTATCAACACCATTAAGGACAAAGATGGCTTACCCTTTCGCCGCGTAGCGCTGTTTTCAGACATAACGGATAAGAAACAAAGCGAGCATTTAATTTGGAAGCAAGCTAATTACGATACTTTAACAGGACTACCAAATCGGCGAATGCTGCTCGAATATCTCAGTGCAGAAATTAAACATTCCGATCGTAATCGGAATCATTTTGCCTTGTTATTCTTAGATTTAGATTACTTTAAAGAAGTCAACGATACCCTCGGGCATGCCATGGGGGACTTGTTGCTTATCGAAACCGCGGCAAGGCTTAAAGCCTGTGTGCGTGATACCGATGTGGTTGCACGCCTTGGGGGGGATGAGTTCACCGTCGTACTCAGTGCCATGGTCGATCACAAGGGCATAGAGCGTGTTGCCGAGCATATCCTTCGTAGCCTTGCCGAACCCTTTGAATTAGGCGAGGAAACTGCCTACATCAGTGCCAGTATTGGGATCACCTTATATCCAGATGATGCCACCAGCATTGAAGGGCTACTTAAACATGCCGATCAGGCCATGTATGCGGCCAAGGATCAGGGACGTAATCGCTTTAATTATTTCACCGCCTCGATGCAGGAATACGCCAGATACCGCATGCGTTTAATTCAAGATTTGCGTATGGCGCTCACAAATAATGAGTTTGTGCTGCATTTTCAGCCCATAGTGACCTTAGCTAACGGTTGTGTTTCCAAAGCTGAGGCGTTGCTGCGTTGGCATCACCCCGAACGGGGACAGGTGTCCCCCGCGGAGTTTATTCCCATCGCTGAAGATACTGGGCTGATAGTCGAGATTGGAAATTGGGTATTTGAGCAGGCAGCGCGTCAAAGTGCACAATGGCGTGAGACCTTAGGCGTTGAGATCCAAATCAGTGTGAATAAATCTCCCATCCAGTTCCGTGATGAGGGAGCATTACTTAACAACTGGTTAGAATTGCTTCAAGACTTAGATATTACCGGTTCAGGGGTGTGCGTCGAAATCACTGAAGGTCTTTTGTTGGATGCCAGTATGGGGGTGACGGAAAAACTGCTGGCCTACCGTGATGCAGGGGTACAAGTGTCACTGGATGACTTTGGTACAGGGTATTCTTCGCTGGCATACCTTAAAAAATTTGATATCGATTATTTGAAAATCGATCAATCCTTCACCCGTAATGTGGATTCCGACGAAAACGATCAAACGCTGTGTGAAGCTATTATCATGATGGCCCATAAATTAGGGATGAAGGTGATTGCCGAAGGCGTTGAAACGCAGGCGCAGCGACAGGTATTGCTCGATGCGGGCTGTGATTATGGACAAGGTTATTTATTTGCCAAACCATTAACAGCCGATGAGTTTGCTAAGAGGTATATAAAACCTTGCACTGATAATACTTCGGCAACAGTGTAATAGGGATTAACGATGAACGCGTAAACACTTGCCTATAAATACGGAGGGGAATTTGTTAGACTCCGCGGCCTAAAATACGAGGTCGCTAGTTAGGCGTTGATGTTAAGCGTAGCTAACCTTGCGTTTGTTGGTCACTATTTTCCTTTAGTGGATTTCTGAAATTTTACCTTTCAATACGGCCTTAGGCTAAAGAGTTGCTATGAAATTTGACACACTCGGATTAACCTCCCCGATACTAAATGCCATTACCGAGTGCGGTTATCAAGAGCTCACCCAAGTTCAAGAGCGGGTTATCCCACTCGCTTTACAGGACAAGGATATAATGGCCTGCGCGCAAACGGGAACGGGCAAAACGGCTTCCTTTGCACTACCCGTGCTTGAAAAATTGGCCAAAGACACCTGTGATACCCCAAAACTGCGCGCACTGGTGATGACCCCGACCCGCGAGCTAGCGATTCAAGTCTGTGCCAACATTCAGAAATACAGCCAGTTTCTGCCATTAAAAACCCTTGCGGTTTATGGCGGCGCCAATATGAATCCACAGCGTAAAGCACTGGAGCAGGGCGTGGACATTTTGGTGGCAACGCCAGGGCGTCTATTCGACATTATTGGTCAGTTCAATTTATCCCTCGCCGATGTGACTACACTCGTTGTCGATGAAGCCGACCGCATGTTGGACTTAGGCTTTGTGCGTGATATCGAAAAGGTTAAACGTTTGATCGCGCCTGTTCATCAAACGCTACTTTTCTCAGCGACTTACAGCGACGCTGTTAAAGCTCTGTCCCATAAGATGCTCAATCAACCCGAGTGGGTGAACGTGGCCGAAAACGCCACGGCATCAACGGTTGAACAGTTGGTTTACCGCGTTGATAAACGTCGTAAGGCAGAGCTGTTATCCGAGCTGGTGGGTCGTAATAACTGGCGTCAGGTGATGGTGTTTGCCAGCACCAAAGAGTGCGCTGAGCATTTTCTACAGGAACTGAGCTTAGATGGGATTAGCGCTGGGGTATTCCATGGCGATAAAACCCAAGGCGCCCGCAATCGAGTGCTTGAGGATTTTAAGACGGGCAAATTGCGAGTATTAGTGGCGACTGATGTGGCTGCAAGGGGCCTCGATATTGAGGCTTTGCCGATAGTGATTAACTTAGAACTGCCATTCCTTGCCGAAGATTATGTGCACCGTATTGGGCGCACAGGTCGTGCAGGGCTTTCAGGTCGCGCTATCTCTTTTGTGTCACCCTCGGATGATGAAATGCTCGCTGAAATCGAGGCGCTCATAGGCTTCACACTGCCGGTGTCTGTACAACCGGGTTACGAAGAGGGCTCGCCTTTACCTGCCCGTTACCGTGAGCTGCCAGCCGTGAAGACCAAAACCGCTAAATGGAATTACAAACCTTCTGTAATCGGGAAGTCTAGCGAAAGTCAGGCCCGTGCCCGTAAAACCCCCTCGCGAGAAGGCAAATATACTAAGGATAAGGCGAATCCCGATGCCAATAAAGGTAAGTCATTTAATGACAAGGCAAAGTCTTTTAAGGGAAAGCCAAAGGCTCGCTAGTCGTTAATGCTAACTGACGCATCTGTGCTGTTGAGCTTTATTGGGAATATCCCTACACTCAAAGCCCCTTAGCTGTGCAGGTGCGTCAATGATAGTCAAAGCCATTCCTACTAATATCATCACAGGTTTTTTGGGTGTTGGTAAAACCTCATTAATCAAACAATTACTCGCAGCCAAACCCGAGGGTGAAACTTGGGCAATTCTGGTCAATGAATTTGGTGAAGTGGGTATTGATGCAGGCTTAATGGATGCCAATAACAAAGGCGTGCAAATCCGAGAAGTGGCGGGCGGTTGTATGTGCTGCGCAGCGGGTGTACCGACTCAGGTAGCGATTAATCAACTTATCAGTCGTGCTAAACCCGATCGCTTACTTATCGAGCCCACAGGGCTTGGGCATCCAAACGAGATTATTAAACTCTTAAGCGCCCCCCATTACCAAAATGTCATCGACCTTAAGGGGACCTTTTGCCTCGTCGATTTGCGAAAACTCACCGATAGCCGCTACCTTGAACATGCGCTATTTCGGCTGCAGCTATTGGTGGCCGATATCATCGTCGCGACTAAGTCCGACTTATACCCAGAGTTTGAAGCCCAATGCACAGTGGTTTTAGATGATGCCTTGGCCTGCTTCCTTGAGCAAATTGGCCAAGCGGATGCGCAGGTATTACGCCATAGCAACCTTGTGTCAATTCAAGACGATAATAATGAGCTTGTTAAGTTGCTTAATCATCCTCGGATCAATAAGCGTCGTACCCATACGCCAATCACTCAACAGAGCAGTGTGTTATTGCCGGGGATAAATCGAATCGAACAGCAGGGGATATTTACTGCAATCCGTTCAGAAAAACCATTAGCGTTTGATGAACGTGGCATAGTAAGAAAACTCAATCAAAGTGACGGTTTTTTTAGCTGTGGATGGGTATTTCAGCCCAAGTTGGAATTTGATTTTGATGCGCTGATGACCTTGATTAAGCGCTTAGAAACCCAAAAATTAGTGGCTGGATTGTTGAGGTTAAAGGCGGTAATGATAACCACTGATGGTATTGCGGGTATTAACTGGATTGACGGTGAAATGAGCGTGTCTGAGC
The DNA here is from genome assembly GCF_019457475.1 of Shewanella acanthi. NCBI lineage: Bacteria > Pseudomonadati > Pseudomonadota > Gammaproteobacteria > Alteromonadales > Shewanellaceae > Shewanella > Shewanella acanthi. Next base: position 2,812,573 of record NZ_CP080413.1, on the reverse strand, counting down.
TGGAGGATTGTATGGATTCTCGCATTGAAATGATAAGCATGCACGAGCCGAATGTTGGCCCATTAGAGCAAGCTTTGCTTAGTTGCTTAGTTGCTTAGTTGCTTAGTCTTAAACGATTAAAAACTACTATCACCTTTTTAGTTAATATTCAGCTTATGATGCTATGTTAGCGCCAGCAAATTCACTCCTAAATTTGGACGCTTTATGAAGTTACAACAGGTAGATAAAAGTCGTTATCGCAAGAATATGAACTTATTTTTAGTGTGCTTGGTGGGTGGGTTGATTTTACTTTCCCTTGGGTTTGGCGCAGGTCTTATTGCGCTATTTGGTGTTGAGGCTATACCGGGTGAACCGACTGGTAATTTTCACTGGAATTTATTGGGAGTCATTCTGGCAGTACTCCTTTGTAGTCTTGTAGTTAATCAGTTAAAAACTCAACCTTTTTTTCATGAGATTTACTATGTTTGGCAATTAAAACAATTACAAAACCGCACCTATCGCAAACTCGCTAAGATTAAATCGGCTGCGGCAGAAAACCAGAGTAGTGCTTTGATAATTATGCTGTTTTACTATTCTAGCCTAAGGCTGGTTTATCAATTGGACGACAATACCCTGACACTGTCTCACCTTGAAAAGGAACTCGGGCAGTTGCAGTCGCAAATTGATGCGGCGGGATTAACCTTAAATGTCTCGCAATTTGAGGTGGGATTACTCGAAAAATATTAAGGTCAGTGAATGCTAAGCACTCACTGACCTATAGCAAATATGATAAATCGAAAGGGGTTAAGCTGCCTGCTGAGCCCTTTGTAACGTCAGTAACCACTTACCATAGATATAAATCCCCACTGCCGAGATTGTGCCTATTGCGGCAATGATGTACCACGCCATGCCAATATTGTGGCTATGATACAGGAGCTGAGTCAGCTCGTTAGCCGTTTGTCCGGTGTAACTGACTAGGGTAGTGAATGCTTCACCCAGGGGAATCGCGTCAACGTCGTTGGCGCTCATACCGCGCTCAAGCAATAATTCCCGAGAGAAAAGCTCTTTCGATGCAAAAATTTCATAGAGTTTAGGGCCAAAATAGCCTTCTAAACCCCAGCCTATCCCCTGAGGTAACATGACAAAGCCGAGGTACATGGCTTTTTTACCCTCTGGAGCAATGTTACCCATAAATTCGTTTTTCTTCGGGCTTATCATCATTTCGCCGATGGAGAACATCGCAATGGCCAACACGATAAACCAGGCTGCATGGAATGCGCCAATGAACACAAAGGCTAAGATACTGAGCAAACAGCCAATCAGCATCGAAGTGGTTATACGATATTTAGCGGTTAGGGCAGCGATGATAAAACAGCTGGTCATGATAAGGCCTGCGTTCAGGTTTAACATGCCCTCAGGCATGACCTTAGTGCCTTCGTTATTCAGCCCAAGCCAAAATTGTAAAATGCCATTACTTGTGCCTTCAGTGCCAAATAACGAGGTGACAATCACACTGGTATCGACCCACTCGGAAATATGGATAGGCAGTACGTCAAAAAGGGAGTTAAACAGGAACCAAAAGCCTGAAAATACCAGCATGTAATAGATAACAATGGGCTTTTTGAGTTCATGCCAAGCATCTCGCCACAGGGCATCTTGTTGGATGTTACCTGCGCGTATTTGGGCATTTCGGGCGAGTCGCTCTTCCTTGCCTGGCTCTTTGTAAGTTAATAAAAACAGGAAATTCAGAGAAATAATGGCCGCACAGGCAAAGAACACATTATCCCATGACAGCTGGCGCATATGCACCGCAACTAAGGGGCCAAGGAAGCCACCAATATTCACCACCTGATAGAAAATACCCCACGCCATCGAAGTATTATTGCGATTGGTGGAGAGCACTAAGGTGCCCTGAATGCCGGGTTTAAATATCCCTGTACCTGTCGCTAGCAGTAATGACCCTGCCAGAAAGCCCCAGAAAGAGGGGAAGAAGGCCATCGTCAGATAACCTGCAATCTTGATGATGGTGGAGGCGAAGATCGTTTCCTTGTAGCCCACGCGGTCAGAAATACCGCCGGTGAAAACTGGCACAAAGGTCTGCATAATCGCCCATAGCGAGATGATAACCCCGTAATCGCTTAGGCTGATACCTAAACCACCCGCCGATTCAGGTGCTTTGGCATAGAGACCGGCGCTGGCTTTTACCCCGTAGTAGGCGATGCGTTCGACTAACTCCATGCCGCCTACTAACCAGAAAATATAACTTAGGCTAGCGATGGATGCCCACATCCCTAACTGTTTGACTTCTCTCAGATCATTCTCTGAATTTGGACTATTTTGCTGCATGTCCTTTCCTTTGTTCTTGTTATTGAGTTTTTATGATTTAACTCTTTGTTATATAGCATATTAATGATTTTCTTTATGCCAAGTTCGTCATAAAGAAAAGCGATTAAAGGCTATTTTTTGCCAACACTTTACCTAATTAAGCGAGAAATACCAAAAAAGTGGTGAAAATAATGTTTTTTCAAGACCAATATTTTTTTCTCTAGCAAGTTAATGATTTGATTATTAAATAATGAATTTTACAAGTATCTGTCTCGTAAGGTTTTTTCTCAGAAAGGTGATAAATTACGGTTTGGTTTACATGCCAAAATTGGGTACAATTCGATGCCGCATTTTTGAACATCCATATTATTTTCCTCCCATGCGTGCCTAAGGTGATACAGGGTTATGACAACCAATACCGCAAGTGCGGATCAACGCCTGCTACAGGAACCTATCGTTAAATTATTTTGGCGCTATGCCATTCCAACGATTGCCTCCATGTTAGTGACGGGTGTTTACGTTACCATCGATGGGATTTTTATTGGCCATTACTTAGGTGAAACTGGGCTTGCGGGCATGATGTTGGCTTATCCCGTTGGCGCAATTTTGTATGCCGTTGGCGCGATGATCGGCATGGGCAGCGCGGCGTTAGTGTCGATAAACTTGGGCCAAGGCAATGTGGCAAAGGCGCGAAAGCTCCTCGGTAATGCTTTTAGTTTGTGTTTACTGGCGGGCAGCATTTTTGCGCTTTTAGGCACAGTATTCTCCCAGGATATTTTGACTGCCCTTGGCGCCGAAGGGGCAATCCTTCATGACGCTAACGAATACTTGTTCTGGTATTTCGCCCTGTGCCATTTCCCCATTATCTCGATGGCGTTTACGTCACTGCTTCGCAATGACGGTCGGCCGACGATGGTGACCTATGTCCTAATCTTAGGAGGGGTACTCAATACTTTCTTAGATTGGCTGTTTATCGCGGTATTTCCCTTTGGTCTGGCGGGCGCTGCGATTGCGACAATGTTGTCGCAGGCGGTCACGGGCTTATTGTGCCTGCAGCATTTTTTCGGCGATAAAACCCAGCTTAAGATCAATCTCGAGCAGATGAAGCTAAACCTTGACCATTGTTTGAATATCGCTCGGGTCGGCTTACCTAGCTTTTTAATGAATCTGTATCTTTCTATTGTTTTAACCCTACACAACACGGCTTTTTTGTGGGTGGGTGGTCCCTTGCATGTCGCTGCCTATGGGGTGGTGAGTTATACCGAAGCCTTCTTTTATCTTATTTTTGAAGGGATTGCCCTCGGTACTCAGCCTATTTACAGCTTTAATACCGGTGCAGGACGGTATGATAGGGTAAAGCAAGCGCGCAATATTGCGTTTGGTATGACGCTACTGACTGCCGCCTGCGGTTTGGCGTTAATTTATTCTCGCCCTGAATGGTTGGTGTATCTATTTGCCGGAGACAACCCAAATCTAGCGCCTGTGGCAATTGAAGGGATGCGTTATTACTTCTGGGGATTACCCTTTGAAGGATTAATATTAGTTGGAGCAAGCTATTTTCAAGCGATTAACTGCGCCAAGCAGGCTTCTATGCTAACTGGTACTAAACTGCTACTGATTGCAGCCATTATTTATTGTTTTGCTTGGGCTTTTGGCGTCAATGGGGTATGGGTATCGCTCGCAACTTGTAGCACTATGCTGGTGGTTTGGATGTTTTGGGCGTTAAAGCGTCTCGACCATTCCCATCGATAACGGGGGGCGATGTATCCCTAGGGGCTAGCGTGTTGCCAAGGGCTCTGATACATTGCGCTGGTTTAATCCCTGCTTAAAAATAAGCCAGCTTATGGGATTGATTACAGAGTCCTGCTGCTGACTCTTTACCTTATGTTTTTATTATGTTTTATGAGGCTTTTATGCGCACCGCTGCAGTTATTTCAATGCTGTTGTTTGGCGTGTTAACCAGTGTTAATACCAGTGCCAAAGAAAATGAGTTAGTGTTTGCCAGTGATTTTGAAGGTAACCGGCTCGCTCAACCTTGGTCTTGGATCATGGGATGTCAGTTTGAAGGCGCCGAGCCCCATAGTGGTGAAAGTGCGCTGTTATGTGCCGAAGGCAATAGCAGCATTGTGAGTAAATACCCGATTGCTGAGGCCGGGCTATTGGAATTTTGGGTCAAGACTCAGAACCTTCAAACCCAGTATCGCATCAATGTACTGACCTCACCGGTATTAAAACTCGATGCCCAGTGGCAACATGTTGCGCTAATTGATATTGCACCGGGCCATACTGAATACCTAGCACACCGAGTGTCGATTGACGATCCGAGCCGTCAATATCTTCGCCTTGATATTGAGGCTATTAATGGTCCTATTAGCCTCGATGACTTAACCCTAGATAAAATTCACCTCGATATTGCCCTGCAAAAAAATGAGCAAAAAATCATTGGTGGCATCCTTGATAAATTAAAAGCGGATAAAAACTACGAGGTGCAGGCTGAGTCCTTTAGAACCTTAGGTAAGAACTACGCAGCGCAGCTTGAAAGCCAAAGACAATATCTCGAATATTCTAATGCGATTTATTCGAGCATTACTTTCGTGTTAGCGACATCTGAGCGTAATAAGATGTCTAACCCATTGGGTTATAACACCTTTAGAAATGTACTTAAGGATGCCAAACGGGTTGCTTCGCCTATTCAGCAGGCACGCTTAGGTTCTATGGTTAAACCCTTCGGAGACTTAGCGACCGCAACCTTAAACGTGGTCAGTGCAGGAGCATATTCGGCCTTTGCTGAACCTTTTAAGTCATTTTTGGCGGCGACCTTCGACCGTTCAAACTACGAAAATGGCGATCTCAGCCGCAGTGACAGAAAATTTGCCGAGGAAAATGGCCTTAAGATTTACCAACAGGCCGAACGCTTTATGGCGGAAATAGAGAAAGAGTTGCAGCAGGTCACCGCGCTCGATAATGATTTGATTGCGATGCAGAAAAACTTGGATACTTTCCGTAAGGATTTGGACAAGCATCTGCGTGGTTACTTACAGCACGCCAGTATTGCTCGCACCCCTGAAAATTACAGCCAAGTGATGAGTAAAGATGAGCAAACCCGTGCGCAAATCATGGCGGAAACGAGCACGAATATTAGTACTAAGGCGGAGGCATTATTAGCTGCGAATAATAACGCTGAGCTTGTGCAGTATATGATTAAAACCACTGAAAAAATGGATGAATTCCAAGAGTTTAAGGAACGATTTAATCAGATTACCTCGGCGATGTTGACCTATTATGACCGCTTCGAGCGTTCTATTGCCGCTGAACAAAACCCCTTCACTGAGGCAAGTGATCGGGCGGTATGGGAGCAACATGCCCAAACGGCGCGCAATTATATTCGTCAGTCGAAGGAAGCCTTTACGGAAGCTTTTATGTAAGGCGGGTTAACTATCAAGGCTAATTAGTGCCGTAAAATGACAAAAGCGCATTGATTTCATATAGAAAGTAATGTGCTTTTTTATTCATTAGGGTTTGCTGTTTACGCGCGATTATCCCGATAACTTTCTTTAATCGTGAGAATTTTATCAAGGTTAGCTACAAATAAGCGTACTAGATCAGGATCAAATTGCTTTCCGGATTTCTGATTGATTTCTGTTAGAGCATCTTCGACGGACCAAGCCTCCTTATAGGGGCGTTTAGTGGTGAGTGCATCAAACACATCACAAATTGCGGTGATCCTGCCCTCAATTGGAATTGATTCCCCCTGTAACCCACTGGGGTAGCCCGTTCCGTCCCAGCATTCATGGTGAGAGAGGGCAATAGTTGCGCCCATATTCACTAAAAGGGATTGATGATTTTCGAGCAGTGCTGCGCCAATTTTTGTGTGCTCGTTCATCTTAAGCCGTTCTTCAGCATTTAATTTTCCGGGTTTAAGCAAGATAGCGTCGGGGATGCCAATTTTACCGAGATCGTGCAGAGGCGCCGCTTGTTCAATCATAAAACACAGATCACCGGGCAAGTGCAGAGCTTCGGCCAACACCCTCGCATATTTACCGACTCTCAGAACGTGACGACCAGTGTCGCAGTCCTTAAGCTCTCCCGCCTTTGCTAAGCGTTCGATTAATAAACTGTTGGCTATTGAGAGTTCTTTGGTGCGCGCTTCAACTTGGCGTTCTAGTTCATGTGCATGGTGCTGCATCGCACTATAGGCACGATACACATTGAGTGCATTGCGAATTCGAAGTAGCGTTTCAGTCTGATCGAAGGGTTTATTGATAAAGTCGGCAGCACCGCTTTCAAGCGCCCGATTACGGGTTTCGGCATCCTGCCGACCTGTCATGATGATGATCGGAAAATACTCATCGACCACTTGGGTTTCTCGGATCAACTCCATAACATCAAAGCCACTCATTTGCGGCATTTCGATATCGAGAATAAGACACTGATATCCCCCATTGGCCAGTTCGGGAACCACTTTTTCTGGGATTGTTAATGTGGTGATAAGCTCGTAGCCAGCATCTTTTAAATACGCGCTGAGAATGAGGGTGTTAGTGATGGAATCATCGCAAATCATGATTTTTGCGTCTTGGTCTTTCACAAACATAACGCACTTATTCCTTTAAAAGTTCGGCATTTTTACTGATATGTTTGAAGAAGTGTAGGTGATAATTAAAAATAATAAAGGACGCTGTCCTATATGCAAGGCAAAGATATTTACTGTTGTAGCCCCAGAGTGTTATATCGCTAACCCTTTGGAGGTAATACATTTTTGAGTGCTTTATATCAATAATCACTCATCTTGTTATTAGCTACCGAAAATGACTTACAACACACGCCGAGATTTATAGGCTATTTTTAGAATAGATTCACCAAAATAGGAAATTATTGAATGAGTTATGTCGATGGATATGTGATCCCTGTACCTAAAAAAAGTCGGGAAAAATACCTGCAATTAGCCCAAGAAGCCGCCGTAGTGTTTAAGGAGCATGGTGCATTGGCTGTGGTTGAGAATTGGGGTGACGATGTGCCTGATGGGGTACAAACTTCTTTCCCTATGGCCGTAAAGTGTGAGGCCGATGAAGTGGTGGTTTTCTCTTGGATTGTATGGCCGTCCAAGGAAGTAAGGGACGTGGGCAACGAAGCGGCGATTTCCGATCCAAGAATGCAAAATTGGGATCCTAAGGATATGCCATTCGATGGTAAACGCATGATTTTTGGTGGCTTTACTACGATTGTTTCCTTTTAGTATGGCATTGGTTTTCACGGTTAAGCCCCAGGTCAAACCTGAGGGAGTGCTGTGCCACTCCCTTAAGGCCTAAAACTTTATTTAAAATTCCTCACGGCTACATTCCTCGAGTAAATAGGCTAAATGGCGGTAGGAGATGCCGCTGTGCTGGGTGAGCCCCACTTCACACATGCGGTTGGCATAATAACCCTCACGTATTTCGGCGGGGAGCAGTTTTTTGATGTTACGAAGGGCGCTGGCATTGATCTCGGGTTTATACAGCCCCTTTTCCCCCGCATAGCCACAGCAATCGATACCCGCAGGTCTATGCACTGTTGCTGCGCAGGCATCGGCAATCGCTTGCATTTTAGGTTCGATTTTCATCTTACGGGCGCTGCAACCTAAGTGAAGGGCAACATTCGTTTTTTTGTTGATGGTCAATTTGGCAAGCAAGTCATCGTGCATAAAATCCACTAAGTCGATAATGGGTATCTGTGTTTCACCGGTTAAGGTGCGGTAGGTACAGGAGAGCGCATCGACAAGCACAGGATATTTACCCCCTTGGGAAAGTCGGCTCATGTGTTCGATAAGCTCATCACGTTTGGCATTGGCGTTTTTAAAATCCCCTTTAGATTCCCACATTTGTCCGCAGCAGAGCTCACGGGTGTTATCGGGAGTAATCACGTTATAGCCCGCGCGCTCAAGCAAAGTGACTACTACTTCTGGCAATGTACGGTTATCGGGATCTTTTGGTGTCGGTCCAAAGGTTCTGCCGCCACAGGCAGGGAAATAAACCACGGTTTCTTGCCCAGCTTTGGCGGGCGAGGGGGTAGGTAATTTTCCGCCCTTAGGGAAATCTGGATTCCAGTAAGGCACTTCCTTGGAAATTAATCGCCCCGTTTTCATCAGCGCATTAGTGATGCTATCGCCAGTAATTTTGTGAATGACCCCAAGCACATCAAATCCTGTGCTAATGACTTGATTGACCGCGCCAAAATGCTTGGCTTGGAAATCCAGTACCTTTTGTTCGGTGGTGGTGATGTAGGGCGTACGCAATTTTCGAACAAGCTGTCCCATGCTGTTATCGACGGGGCAGGCAATAGTGCAAAGCTGACAGGCTGCGCAGGTATCGACGACATCGTACTTGGCATCATGGCGCATTTTATCTGCAGCCGCGTTATCACCTGATTGCTCAAGCCGTTCAATCTCCCTAAGGGTGGCAATACGTTGGCGGGGGGAGAAGTTAAGTGCAGACGTAGGACAGGTTTTTTCACAAAAACCACACTCGATACATTTATCCACATAGTCATCAACTACAGTGCAGGACTTAATGTGTTTAACATGCACGCTGAGGTCATTGTTAAGGATAACACCGGGGTTTAATAGGCCTTCGGGGTCGAAAATATGCTTAATCCGCTGCATCAGAGTATAGGCATCCGAGCCCCACTCCATTTCTACAAACGGTGCGACCGCACGGCCCGTACCGTGCTCGGCTTTCATCGAGCCATCGTATTTATGGATAACCATGTCTGCGACATCACTCATAAAGGCTTGGAAACGGTCGATATCGGCTTGGGTGGCAAAGGTTGGGGTGATAATAAAGTGGAAATTGCCCGCTAAGGCGTGACCATAGATCACCCCTTCGTGATAGCCGTGTTTTTGAAATAGCGCGGTTAAATCGGCGGCGGCGTCTGCTAAGTGCTCAACATGAAAGGCCACATCTTCAATGATGACTGAGCTGCCCTTAGGCCGCTCACCACCAATAATGGGGAAAAGCCCTGAGCGCATGGCCCAATATTGACTGTAAACACTGGGATCGCTGCTAAAGCTTAAAGGGCGCTCGGTTTGAATGAATTTCAGTTTATCAATCACATCTTGGGTATAGGATTCGAGGGTTTTGGCATCGTTAGCACGGGACTCAATCAATAAAATCGCCGCGCCTTCGGGTAGGCTATTAATCCACTCTGGCATGCCTTTTTTGCCCATTACCGCTTTAATGGATGCCCAATCGAGCAATTCAGCGGCGGCAACACTGGGACCAATCAGCGGTGGTACGGCACTTGCGGCATCGACCATATTGTAAAACACCACCATGGCCGAGGCTTTAAAGGCGGCGTCCTCCACTGTGTTGTAGGTGACTTCTTCAACAAAGGCTAGGGTGCCTTCGGCACCGACAATCAAGTGATTTATTAAATCGAAGGGATCGTCAAAATCCACGAGTGCATTAATGCTGTAACCTGTAGTGTTTTTAATTGCGTATTTTTTGCGAATTCGCTGGGCTAATGCTTCGTTATTGCGGGTGAGCTTGGCAAGGTCGCTAAGGGACGCTAACAATTCCCTATGGGATTCATTAAAGGCCTTTTTAGAGGACTCTGAACCTGTATCTAGTTCTGTTCCGTCAGCAAATAATAACTTGGCTGAGGCGATGGTTTGGTAACTGTTTTGCGCCGTGCCGCAGCACATACCCGAGGCATTGTTAGAAACAATTCCGCCCACCATGGCTGAGGTTAAGGTGGCGGGATCAGGGCCAATTTTTTTATTGAAGGGTTTAAGCGCGGCATTAGCGTCGCTACCAATTACGGCTGCACCTAAGGTAATTTGCGAACTGTCGGGACTGATTGTTAAGGTTCTAAAACCATCGTGGCCGAGCATCAACAAAATGCCTTCGCCTATCGCTTGGCCTGAAAGGCTTGTGCCAGCTGCGCGGAACGTCACGGGCACTTGATATTTGCTGGCGACGCTTAGGGTGTGTTTCACTTGTGCTAGGTGTTCGGCGTGCACCACTATTTCGGGCACGATGCGAAAATAACTCGCATCCGTTGACCAAGCGAAGCGGCGAACAGGATCCTTGGTAACGGCAGTTTCACCTAACAGGTTAATTAAATCTTGATAAACAACATCATAATTGATGGACATTGGCAACTCCCTGCGCACAAACCCTATTCGATGGATGTTTTTTATCGATAATTTTAGTCGGGTTAGCGGATATCGCCGCAATCAATTAGCAGGAGCTTTGATAGCCGTCACACTGGATGGAGTGTTTGGTGTCGAAGGAAGCTCATTGCCGTAAACACGGCAATGAGCTAAGGCGTAAGCTTGATAATCAAAAGCTTAAAACAATTTACTACCCCAGCCTAATTTTGAGCGCAACACGTGGAAATAGTTATGGCCCTTAGGGTGGATAAGACATAACTGCTCTGCGCTGCGGCGCACGATAATTTCATCCCCTGGCAGTACGGCTAAATGCACGTGGCCATCGCAGCTGACCTCTAAATTCTCACCGTTATCGGGGGAAACCACCATTTTTATGGTGCTGCAGGCATCGACGACAATCGGGCGGCAGGAAAGGGTATGGGGGAACATGGGCACTAAAATCAAAGCTTGCAAGTTGGGGGTTAAAATCGCCCCACCCGCAGAAAGTGAATAGGCTGTAGAACCCGTAGGGGTTGATACAATCATGCCATCGGCACGTTGGCTATACATGAATTGGTCGTCGATATAGACTTCAAATTCAATCATATGGGCGATTTTCCCCGGATGGAGCACCGCTTCGTTTACCGCTGTATTACTTGCTTTAAGTTGGCCGTGGCGATAAACCTCGGCCTCTAATAGGAAGCGATGTTCGGTATCAAATTCGCCATCGAGTACTTTAGCCAGCGCCTCTTCAAAGGCATCGGGCGGTAAATCCGTTAAAAAGCCGAGGTTACCACGGTTAACACCAATCACGGCCACATCGAAACGCGCCAGCACCCTTGCTGCCCCCAGCATATTACCGTCACCACCGACGACGATAGCTAAATCGCAGCGCTGACCAATTTCGAGTAACTCAACGGCTTCAACACTGCTGCCTAACTCGGAGGCAACCCGCTCTTCGACCAACACTTCATAACCTTGCATCGTCAGCCAGTGGTGCAGACGTTTTAAGGTTTGATTGGTCCCAGAATGATGGGGCTTGCCGATTAGGCCGATAGTGTGGAACTTTGTGGTCATATTTAAGTTTGATCTGCCCTTAGGCCTTGAAACGACAAAATTGATCCCCATAATATGCCCAGAGTATTTAGAAACAAAGCATTTTTAGCTGGAGTGAAAATGAGCAACGAGTCGATTAAAGCAGAACAGGATCTGATCCAAGAGGGTGTAGAGACTGAAGTTTCTACCGAAGAAGCGAGTCTGATTGACGAGCTTACCCACGCCAATTTCCGTATTGAAGAGCTGGAACAGTTACTCGCTGACGCTTTGGCGAAAGTTGATGAGCAGAAAGATTCAGTTATCCGTGCCGCCGCCGAAGTAGACAACATCCGTCGCCGTGCTGCCATGGACGTGGAAAAGGCCAATAAGTTTGCCCTTGAAAAATTCGCCAACGAATTATTACCCGTCATTGATAACATGGAGCGTGCACTTCAGGGGACTAATCCTGAGGATGAGACCACCAAAGCCATTTATGAAGGTGTCGAATTAACCCAAAAGAGCCTGCTGACTGCAGTCGCTAAGTTTGGTGTTAAGCCAATTGACCCACAAGGTCAGGCGTTTAACCCTGATCATCACCAAGCGATTGGCATGCAGCCAAGTGCCGAGTTTCCCGCGAATACGGTAATGCTGGTGATGCAAAAGGGTTATGAGCTGAATAGCCGTCTGTTGCGTCCAGCTATGGTAATGGTGTCCCAAGGCGGCCCAAGCCAAGAAACAGCTTCAATCGATATCGAAGCTTAATTGCACGTTTAGCTGTCGCAATAAAAAAGGACTGCCATAGCAGTCCTTTTTTATTTCAATCTCGGGTGGACCTTGGGATTAATATTGCCGCCTATTTCCTCGATGAAGAGTGTGTAAGCGGCCAATTCCCATTACTGAGCGCTACTTGGCAAGATAGGCCTGAATTTGCGCTAACATACCTTCCGCATCGAGTTGTAACTCATGGATCACTTCTTCTGGCGCACCATGTTTAATGAACTCGTCTGGTAGACCGATTTGCAAGACTGGTTTTGGCATCTTAAGGTGTTGCAGTAACTCAATAACCCCAGAACCTGCACCGCCCATAATCGCGTTTTCTTCAACCGTGACCAAGGTATCGTGGCTTGCGGCCATTTCTTTAATCAGCTCAACGTCTAATGGCTTAACAAAGCGCATATCGACAACTGTTGCATCTAAGCTTTCAGCGGCTTGACTGGCGGCTGCAAGCGTGGTGCCGAAGTTTAGGATAGCTACATTTTTACCGCGACGTTTAACCACGCCCTTACCGATAGGCATCGCCGTCATTTCTTCAACTTGGGCAGCCCCCGTTGCACTGCCCCTTGGGTAACGTACCGCTGTTGGGCCTTCGTTGTAGCAATAGCCTGTATAGAGCATTTGGCGACATTCGTTTTCATCCGATGGCGCCATGATCACCATATTCGGGATGCAGCGCATAAAGCTTAAATCGAATGCACCTTGGTGGGTTGGGCCGTCAGCACCGACAATGCCGCCACGGTCAATCGCAAACAGCACGGGTAATCGCTGCAGAGCCACATCGTGAATTAACTGATCGTAACCCCGTTGCAGGAAGGTCGAGTAAATCGCTACCACTGGTTTAAAGCCTTCACAGGCAAAACCTGCACCGAGCGTCACTGCGTGTTGCTCGGCAATCGCTGCATCGAAATACTGTTTCGGGAAACGCTGTGAAAACTCCACCATGCCTGAACCTTCACGCATTGCTGGCGTAATACCGAGCACTTTTTCATCCTTCGCCGCAATATCACAAAGCCATTTGCCAAAGACCTGCGAGAAAGTCGGCAGGCCAGGTTTAGTGGCAGGCTTTTTAAATTGTGATGGGTCGAATTTTGGCACTGCGTGCCAACCGATAGGGTCTTTCTCAGCAGGCTCATAACCACGCCCTTTTTTGGTCATGATATGCAAAACCTGCGGGCCCTTGAGGTTACGCATATTGCGCAGGGTTTCAACCAGTGCGTCTACATCATGGCCATCGATAGGGCCGATGTAGTTAAAACCTAATTCTTCAAACAAGGTGCCGGGTACGACCATGCCCTTGAGGTGCTCTTCGGTACGCTTAGCCATTTCCTTGATAACAGGCATGCCCTTAAGGACTTTTTTACTGCTTTCACGGATGGTGGTGTAAAGACGACCTGACATCAACTGCGCGAGGTGATTATTGAGTGCGCCGACGTTTTCTGAAATCGACATCTCGTTGTCGTTAAGTACCATCAGCATATCGTTATGCAGATCGCCAGCATGGTTCATGGCTTCGAACACCATGCCGCCTGTCATTGCGCCATCGCCAATCACAGCAACCACTTTACGGCCAGCTTGCTCTTTTTCGGCGGCAACGGCCATACCCAGTGCCGCACTGATAGACGTACCTGAGTGACCCACGCTGAAGGTGTCGTATTCACTTTCTTCTCGCCATGGGAATGGGTGCAAACCGTTCTTTTGGCGAATGGTGTGCATTCTGTCCCGACGACCTGTCAGGATTTTATGGGGATACGCCTGGTGGCCAACGTCCCAAATCAAACGATCGAAGGGAGTGTTGTACACATAATGCAAGGCCACGGTCAGTTCAACCGTACCTAGGCCTGAGGCAAAGTGTCCGCTGGACATGCCAACAGACTTAAGGAGAAACTCCCGCAGTTCATCGGCCAATTGGGGTAACAGGGCCTGAGGAAGTTGGCGGAGTTCATTTGGAGTATTGGCCTGCGCCAACACGGGAAACTGGGAAATGTCCAAACTCATAGCGAGATACTTCGTCTCTTTTTATATTCTTCGCTCAATGATATAGCGTGCGAAGTCTGCAATTAACTGACTATTGTATGGCAATTTTGCCAGCGCTGATAGTGCTTCTTGGATGAGTTGCTCGGCAGTGTCTTGAGCCCCTTCTAATCCAAGCAGTTGCGGAAAGGTACTCTTGTTCGATTCCAAATCAGAACCTTGAGGCTTACCAAGCTCCTCGGTAGTGGCTGTGATATCAAGAATATCGTCCTGAACTTGGAAGGCTAATCCAATTGCATGGGCGAATGCCCTCATCGATTCAGCTTCAGCCTGATTGGCGTCGGCTACAATTAACGCCAATTCAACGGCACAGCTAATCAGCGCACCGGTTTTTAAATTATGTAACTGGGTTAAGGCCTTAAGATCGATTTGCTTATTAGTTGAGGCTAAATCGATGGCTTGGCCGCCACACATGCCGCGATAACCCGAGGCTTTGGCCAAGACTTTTACCATGGCAAGCTGTTGTTCGCTGCGAATGCCAGGAATGGATTCGGTGATAATTTCAAAAGCTAAAGTTTGCAGCGCGTCACCGGCTAAAATGGCGGTGGCTTCATCGAATGCAATATGCACCGTTGGTTGACCGCGGCGCAAGTCGTCATCGTCCATAGCGGGTAAATCGTCATGGATTAACGAGTAGGCATGAATACACTCGATAGCTGCGGCGCAGGCGTCGAGTTTTTCAAGCTCCACCCCAAACATCTGTCCAACGCTATAAACGAGGAAGGGGCGAATGCGTTTACCGCCGAGCAGGGCGCCATGGGTCATGGCGGCTTTGAGCTTGGGTGCAACCTCTTCGAGCGTAGTGAAACGCGCTGTTAATTGGGCATCAACGCGTTGTTGATAGGTTTTAATGGCATCGGCTAACACGCTTATTCGCCCTCAACGACATAGGGAGACAGCGGCGCATTTTCATCTTGTTTAAGTAGAATGGCCACTTTTTGTTGGGCTTGTTCGAGTTTGGCTTGGCTGTTTCGGACTAAATTTATCCCGCGCTCGAATTGTTTTAACGCATCATCGAGGGACACATCGCCCTGTTCTAGTTCGGCTACAATGCGCTCGAGTTCGCCAAGGGATTCTTCAAAACTGAGATTTTCGGGTTTCTTAGCCACGTTAATAATTCCTTTGAAAGAGCGGACACAAGGTATATCAGGGCGGCTCAAGGGTCAAATTCAGACGCTGGATATTTGCTCAATAGCACGCTTTGTTGCTGAATTTTTTTCAGAAAATTTAAATTGTCGCTAAACTTGCTGTGGGCTTGTCCGATAACTAACAATAACAGCATTTTGTTTATGGTCATCTTTTCGCATCAGAGGGATAAGGCTCAGGTAATTTGGGGAATGTTAGCCGGTATGGATAACATCGGTATTATTTTACTAATAGAGTCAGTATGATGTCGTTTATACCGGATATTGAGGAGCCGTTGTGGATTTAGCAACACTAATAGGACTTATTGGGGGCCTAGGGTTTATCCTTTGGGCGATGATTTCAAGCGGTGGCTTGATGATTTTCGTCGATGTGGCTTCCATTCTCATTGTCTTCGGTGGCTCCTTTTTCGTTGTGATGATGAAATTCAATTTAAAGCAGTTTTTCGGCGCGGTTAAAATCGCGGTGAAAGCTTTTACCTTCAAAATTGATAAACCAGAAGATCTCATCGAACAATCAGTGACCATGGCCGATGCGGCTCGTAAAGGTGGCTTTCTGGCCCTCGAAGAAGCGCAGATCTCCAATAGCTTTATGCAAAAAGCCGTCGACATGTTGGTAGACGGGCATGATGGTGAAGTTGTGCGCGCTGCACTTGAGAAGGACATTGCTTTAACCGAAGAGCGCCATCGCAATGGTATTTCCATTTTTAGATCCTTTGGTGATGTGGCGCCTGCGATGGGGATGATTGGTACACTTGTGGGGTTGGTTGCCATGTTGTCCAATATGTCCGATCCCAAATCTATTGGCCCTTCGATGGCGGTTGCGCTGTTAACCACGCTCTATGGCGCTATGCTGGCAAATATGGTGTGTATTCCGATTGCGGATAAGTTGAGTTTGCGCATGGGCGAAGAAATGCTTAACCGTAATCTTATTATGGATGCGGTGCTAGCGATTCAAGATGGCCAAAACCCAAGGGTGATCGAAGGTTTCTTAAAGAATTATTTGGCTGAAAAACAGCGCCAAGTCGATACGACGGACGGGGAATAGTCCATGGCTAAGTGCAACTGTCCACCACCGGGAGCCCCGCTCTGGCTGGCTACATTTGCTGACTTAATGTCACTTCTGCTGTGCTTTTTTGTGTTGTTGTTATCCTTCTCCGAAATGGACGTGCTTAAGTTTAAGCAAATTGCAGGCTCGATGAAGTATGCCTTCGGTGTGCAAAATAAGGTCGAAGTCAAAGACATTCCTAAGGGTACTTCGGTGATTGCACTGGAGTTTCGCCCAGGTCGCCCCGATCCTACGCCGATTGAAATCATTAACCAACAAACCAACGAGATGACCGAACCTGTACTCGATTATCAAGCCGGGCAGGATGAAAGCTCTGGCGGAGTACAGGAGCAGAATGGTTCCCAGCGTGGTGGTGAGGCGAGTGCCACCGCTCAGGAAAGTGCCGATGCTGTCAAGGCTGATGCCTCTGCCGCTCAGGAAAAAATCAATCAGCAGGTCAAAAAAATGGCCGAAGAACTCAACAAAGAGATTATTGACGGCGCGATTGAAATAGAATCCTTGGGTCAGCAAATTATTATCCGTATCCGTGAGAAGGGGTCCTTTGCCTCGGGTTCGGGCTTCCTGCAGCCAAGATTCAAACCAGTAGTTCGCTCAGTGGGTGAGTTGCTTAAGGATGTGCCAGGCATTATCACAGTATCGGGTTACACCGATGATATGCTTATCAGTGATGAACTTTATAGCTCTAACTGGGATCTCTCTAGTAAGCGTGCTGTTGCGGTGGCCGATGTGCTATTACAGGTTAAAGGCTTTGACTCTAAAAGATTAAAAGTGGTGGGCATGGCGTCAAATAATCCACTCGTGCCCAATGATTCACCTGACAGCCGTGCCCGCAACCGTCGCGTAGAAATTGCTATCGAGCAGGGGAAGGCCAAGGAGTCAGAAGAGATCCAAGTAGGGAATTCGCCCTAACCGCAAAGTAATTTTTGAGCAGAACAAGCCGTGCTACAACGCATGGCTTTTTTTATTGGTGGTTTTTGACTATAAGTTCAAGTGTGCTTCAGCTCAGGTCTTGAGGGGCTGAAGTGCCGAAACAGGTGCGCCAATCGCGGTGAGTTTGTTATAATCGCCTGATTATTCTTTTAACCAATTTTGCTGTTTACAAAATTGCCCGCGGAAATCCCATGAAGTTTATTGTAAAGCTGTACCCAGAAATCATGATGAAGAGCAAGCCGGTACGCATGCGCTTCACCAAAATGCTTGAAACCAATATCCGTAACGTACTCAAGAAAGTTGACGAAGAGGCCAAAGTGCAACGTCAATGGGACCGTATTTGGGTTAAGGTGCCTAAGGATAAACCTGAATTAGCTCAGGCTTTTGGTGAGCGTTTAGCATGCATTCCTGGTATTGCCCACGTGGTTCAAGTGGACGAATACAGTTTTACTTCGGTCGATGATATTTATCAGCAAGTGCTGCCCGTTTACCGTGACCAAATTGCTGGCAAAACCTTCTGTGTACGTGTAAAACGTACTGGCGACCACGATTTTAACTCCATCGAAGTGGAACGTTATGTGGGTGGTGGTTTAAATCAGTTTACCGATGCCGTAGGCGTGCGTTTAAAGAACCCTGAAGTGACAGTTAACCTCGAAATTGAGGGCGATAAACTGTACATGGTAACTAAACGTATCGAAGGCTTAGGTGGCTTCCCAATGGCGACACAGGAAGATGTGTTGTCCTTAATTTCGGGCGGGTTTGACTCCGGCGTTTCGAGCTATCAGTTCATCAAGAAGGGGGCCCGTACCCATTACTGTTTCTTTAACCTAGGTGGCGCGCAGCACGAAATTGGGGTTAAGCAGGTTGCCTATCATCTGTGGAAAACCTACGGTGAGTCCCACAAGGTGAAGTTTGTGTCGGTACCGTTTGAGCCTGTGGTTGCCGAGATTTTAGAGAAGATTGACAACGGTCAAATGGGCGTGGTGCTTAAGCGCATGATGATGCGCACTGCGGCGCGTATTGCTGAGCGCATGGGTATCCAAGCGATTGTCACCGGTGAAAGCTTAGGTCAAGTATCGAGCCAAACCCTGACCAACCTAAATGTTATCGACCGCTGCACTGACATGTTGATTTTGCGTCCATTGATCGCCATGGATAAGCAGGACATCATCAACGAATGTCGCCGTATTGGTACTGAGGATTTCGCTAAATCGATGCCTGAGTACTGCGGCGTGATTTCACAAAAACCGACGGTTAAAGCGGTACTGGCTAAGGTTGAGGCTGAGGAAACTAAGTTCTCCGAGGACTTGATTGACCGTATCGTAGAACAAG
Source organism: Shewanella acanthi (assembly GCF_019457475.1). Lineage (NCBI taxonomy): Bacteria > Pseudomonadati > Pseudomonadota > Gammaproteobacteria > Alteromonadales > Shewanellaceae > Shewanella > Shewanella acanthi. Next base: position 2,793,828 of record NZ_CP080413.1, on the reverse strand, counting down.
CTGTTGCGATTGATATCAGGGAGATAGCAGATCAAATGAATACGCGTATCACTGAAACCGAAACCGTAGTCGCTATCGATACTAACGAAGTGGTGATTGATATTCGTGCTCCTGAGGAAGAAGAGAATAAGCCGCTTGAAATCGACGGCGTTGAAATCAAGCGTATTCCATTCTTCAAGTTAGCGACCCAATTTGCCGATCTCGATAAGCAAAAGACTTATCTGCTCTATTGTGAACGCGGCGTGATGAGCAAATTGCAGGCCTTGTACCTGATTGAGCAGGGCTATCACAATGTGAAGGTGTATCGCCCTTAGGCGATTTCGCTCTCGGTAATACAATTTAGATAAATAAAAGCCGCATAAAGATGCGGCTTTTTTTGTATTTGAGGATTAGACCGTTTAAATTATTTGGTCAAAACTTGCTCATTCATCTCTGTATCATCAGCAATCAGCAGCGTGGGCTCCTGCAGGGCTTCGCGGTGCATCTGCGCCATAGTGTCATTCAGTTCTGCTTGAATATTTGCCTGCAAATCGGCGGTATCTATGGTAATTTCAGCATTGATAGTGCTGCCGTTACTGAGCGCCGCTGCGCTAACGTTTACGCTCAGTAAAGTCAGTATTGTTACTGCAAAAAGAGATTTTAAATTGGTCATCGTCGCCTCCGGGCTGACATAAAATTTCTGTCAGACATTCCCATCACCATTTCGAGACTGTCCAACCTAAGTGTTTCAACGGCGCAAAATTTAACCAAAACGGCTGGCTTTTACAAACGATTAAATGTAACAATAAGGATTAGAAAAACTAATTAAAAAATGCGATAGAGATCACTATGTCAAGACGATTGCCCCCCCTCAATGCGGTAAAAGCTTTCGAGGCTGCCGCTAGGCATTTGAGCTTTACTCGAGCCGCGGAAGAATTGTTTGTCACCCAGGCTGCGGTGAGTCACCAAATTAAGGCATTAGAGGACTTTCTCGGATTAAAATTATTTCGTCGAAAGAACCGCTCATTGTTACTCACTGAAGAGGGGCAGAGCTATTTCCTCGATATTAAAGATATCTTTACTCAACTCACCGATGCTACCGACAGACTGTTAGCCCGTAGCGCGATTGGTTCCTTAACAGTAAGTATGTCGCCTAGTTTTGCAATTCAATGGCTTGTACCGCGTCTGTCTAAGTTTAGTGAAAAGAATCCCGATATCGACGTGCGTATTAAAGCCGTGGATAGCGAAGCGAGTTCTTTGACCGACGACGTGGATGTGGCGATTTATTATGGTCTGGGCAATTGGCCAGGGCTACGTGCCGATAAGTTGCGTAATGAAGTGCTTATTCCCGTGTGTTCACCCATGTTACTTAATGGTCCTAAGCCGCTTTCAAAGCCTGAAGATTTAAAACATCACACCCTACTGCACGACATGAGCCGCCACGATTGGCAGGCTTGGTTTAGACAATGTGGGATTAATGATATTAATGTGAATCAGGGGCCGATATTCAGTCATTCATCCTTGGTGTTGCAGGCGGCTGCCCATGGCCAAGGTGTTGCGTTAGGTTATAGCGTATTAGCTAGACCCGATATCAAGGCGGGCCGTTTAGTGTGTCCATTCCAAGAGGTGTTGGTCAGTAAAGATGCCTACTATTTGGTGTGTCAGCAAAATCATGCCGAGCTAGGTAAAGTGGTCGCGTTTAGGGAATGGATGCTAGATATGTTCGCCGAGGAGTCCCGTAGTGAGTTGTTACCCGGATAATATAAATAGTGAAGAGTCCGCCTATATCTTTGATGGCGAGCCTAGCGAGACGTTGATCCTATTTGCCCATGGGGCAGGAGCGAATCGCGATTCTGACTTTATGCTGCAAATGGCAAAGGGATTAGCTACTAAGGGCTATCGCGTGATGCGCTTTAATTTTCCCTATATGCAGGCCAATGCGATTGACGGAAAAAAACGCCCGCCCGATAGAGCGCCCAAGTTGCTCGCCTGTTTTACCGAGATGTTAGACATAGCCAACGCGCAATCGGGCGTTAAGCGTGTGGTACTCATGGGTAAATCCATGGGGGGGCGGATGGCGGCGCTCCTTGGCTGCGATCCCGCGCTTTCATCCTCAATTGATTCTATCGTCTGTCTAGGTTATCCCTTTATTCCACTCAAGGGCGGTGAGCCAAGATTAGCGCCCCTTAACGACTGCCAAGTGCCAGTGTTAGTACTGCAGGGTGAGCGAGATAAATTTGGTAGCAAAATACAAATTCCGACTTGGCCCATTAAGGCCGACATTCATGTCGAATACTTAGTCGATGGCGATCATAGTTTTGTACCAAGAAAGTCGTCAGGGACCAGTGAAGCGGCTAACCTAGCCCAAGCTATCGAGTTAGCCGTTAATTTTATTAAATAAAGTCTTTGTCTGAGCCTGCATGCCTTAAATCACGGTCGATGGCTAGGCATTTTAAAAATGGATTTATCGCGGCTTAATTAGGTTTTACGATATTTGGAGAAGGGAATGAAAAAAGGTTTGTTGTTACTCGCCGCCGTCAGTGGTTTTTTAGCGGTGGCCCTTGGGGCATTTGGTTCCCATGGTTTAAAGGCGGTGGCACCGCCGCATTTGATTGAAGTATTTAGCCTTGGGGTTCAGTATCAGTTCTACCACACCTTTGCCATTATTGCGGTGGCTTTTACCGGGCATTGGATCCGTTCACGCTTGCTAGATTGGGCTGCGTATTTGTTTATCGCAGGCATAGTGTTGTTCTCGGGCTCCCTCTATGGTTTAGCGCTGATGGGCAGCAAATGGTTAGGGCCCATTACTCCCTTAGGTGGTACTTGCTTCCTTCTCGGTTGGCTCTTATTAGCCGTGGCTGTTTGGCGCCACCGAGTTGTCGATGGCAACTAATTGAAATCACGCAAGTGAAAACACCTAAGTAAGAACAATTTGTTCAAATGAAAGCCTAGGATAACCTAGGCTTTTTTTATCGTTGGACGTTATGTTCAAGCATAAAACCTTAGGACAAGGCAAATAGGGCATTTGTGTCTTGAAATTGCTATACTGACGCCCAAATCGATTGTCAGCCAGTTTTATGGCTTGGATTTCTTAAGGATCTCCATGAAAAACCTATTTTTATTTTGCCGCGCAGGTTACGAGAAAGAATGCGCAGCAGAAATTCAGCAGCGTGCCGGCGAGCTTAACGTCGGTGGCTTTGTAAAAGCGACTAATAACGACGCCTATGTGGTCTATCAATGTTTTGAAGACGGCGGCGCTGATACGCTAGCAAAAGAGTTGTCACTGGATTCGTTGATCTTCGCAAGACAGATGTTTGCAGCCAGCGAGTTACTCGCAGACTTACCCGAAAGTGATCGAGTAAGCCCTATTGTTGAGGCGTTAGCTGAGGTCAGTAAAGCGGGTGAACTGCGAGTTGAAACCCCTGATACCAACGAAGCGAAAGAACTATCGGCATTTTGCCGTAAATTCACTGTGCCACTGCGTCAACATTTAAAAAAATCCGGCAGTTTACTCGCTCAGGAAAATCCGAAGCGTCCGATTATCCACGTGTGCTTTGTTGGCCCTGGTCGCGCCTATGCGGGATACTCTTTTAGTAACAACAGCTCTCCTTACTTTATGGGGATCCCTCGGCTTAAGATGGCCGCTGATGCGCCAAGTCGTTCAAGCTTAAAACTCGATGAAGCCTTTGCGCAGTTTGTGCCTAAAGAAGAGCAGGAAGAGCGCGTTCGCAGCGGCATGAATGCCGTTGACCTAGGCGCTTGCCCTGGTGGTTGGACCTATCAGTTAGTGCGTCGTGGCATGATGGTTTCCGCGGTCGACAATGGCCCGATGAACGAAAAACTGATGGAAACAGGCCAAGTGAAACACTACCGTGAAGATGGTTTTCGTTTCGAGCCGCAGCGTAAGAACATCTACTGGTTGGTGTGCGATATGGTCGAAAAGCCCGCGCGCGTTGCTGAATTGATGGAAGCATGGGCTATCAATGGTTGGTTTAAGGAAGCGATTTTTAACCTTAAACTGCCGATGAAGAGCCGTTATAAGGAAGTGACGGCCATTCTGTCGACCATGAAGGAAATCCTGAAGGAAAATGGCATCAACGAATTCCAAATCCAGTGTAAGCACTTGTACCACGACCGTGATGAAGTGACTGTGCATCTATGGCTTCGTCCAAGTCAGGCTTGGAATTAAACCTGATTTGACGGATTTCTGTGGCGCTAGCACCCGTTTAAGTAGTCATACTTCGCGATATAACGTTAGCTGACATAAAGACCATTGTTTGAATCATAAAAAGCCCCAATCTCGGTTGGGGCTTTTGTATGAAAGGGCTGTAAATATCACAGTGATAAAAAAACGCACCTTAAGTTGTAACTTCAGGTGCGTTATTCTTATCTAATGGGCTATCTACTTACTTGATAGCTATCAATAGATAGCGATTACAGACGGTCTAATACTGACTGAGTGAAGTCGGTAGTACCGTGAGTGCCGCCTAAATCGCGAGTCGTTCGGTCGCCTTCTTCGATCACCGCTGATACGGCTTTACGGATAAGCTCAGCTTTGTCTGCCATACCTAAGTATTCCAGCATTTGGATTGACGCTAGGATTACAGAAGTTGGGTTAGCCAGGTTTTTACCTGCGATGTCTGGCGCACTGCCGTGAACCGCTTCGAAAATCGCCGCGTTACGGCCGATGTTTGCACCCGGCGCCATGCCTAAACCGCCAACTAAGCCCGCACATAGATCCGACAGAATGTCACCAAACAGGTTGGTGGTCACGATCACGTCAAAGTTTTCAGGGTTCATCACTAACTTCATGCAAGTCGCGTCAACGATCATTTCTTCAGTTTGGATATCTGGGTAGCGTTGGCTCACTTCACGTGCCACTTTCAGGAACAGACCTGAAGTTGACTTCATGATGTTTGCTTTGTGAACGATAGTCACTTTTTTACGGTTTTCTTTGCGCGCTAATTCGTAGGCGAAAGTCGCGATTTGCTCAGCACCTTGACGAGTTACGATGCTGGTCGCTTCAGCAGTGGTACCGTCTTCAGAGACTTTCTGGCCGTGACCAGAGTACATACCTTCGGTGTTTTCACGAACGGTGATGATGTCGATATTCTCGTAACGGGCTTGAGTACCTTTGAAAGACAGTACTGGACGAACGTTAGCATACAGACCGAACTTCTTACGCAGAGTTACGTTGATAGAGGTAAAACCTTCACCGACTGGTGTGGTCAGTGGACCTTTTAGGGTGATGCTGTTTTTCTCAATCAGATCTAGGGTGCGCTGTGGAAGTAGTTCACCGTGTTTTTCCAGTGCAGTTAAACCTGCATCTGCAAATTCATATTCAAAATCACAACCCGCCTTATCAAGAATTTTTAAGGCTGAATCAATAATACTTGGACCAATTCCATCACCAGGAATTACGGTTATTGTTCTTTTTGACATGGAGAAATCCTTCCACGGTTCGTCGTTACTGCAATCTGTCAGCTCCGGAATGGGCCGGAGGGCATGACAATGAATTCGATTTTTTTCTGCGCGGTATTTTACCCGCGTTTGATCCAAGTTCACAGGATTTAGTGAGCAATATCACTCATTTTTCTGGGGTAAAACTTGTAAAAATATCGGCTTCTAAGGATGATGGTGACGCAATGGTTAAAAAACTCTACTTTAGTCTAACAAATACGTAAAAGAGGAAGACATTGAAGTTACTCCCACTCACATCTTTGGTGCTGTTATCCTTGGGCATCGTGCCTTCCGTGCAGGCTGACACCAGTACAAAACCGCTCACCCTAACCGACATCATGCATTTCGTATCCCTTGAGAAACCTGTCATTGCCGACAATGGACAAGTGATTGCGGTAGAAGTGGCTCCCGATCGTGGTGATAGCCATGGCTTAGTGAAGAAAGTGCAGTCGGGGCAGCAATTTATCATCGAAGGGGGATCCGACCCAATCATCAGCCATAATGGACGCTTTGTGGCAATGGCGGTTAAGCCTAGTCTACTCAAAGTCGAAACCAGCGATGCTAAGGCCAAGAAAAAACTTAAGTCCGATATGGTGTTATTCGATACCCAAACCGGCAATCAAACTCGCTTCGAGCGCGTTAAAGAATTTGTTTTTAGTGACGATGGCGAGCACCTAGCGATTTGGTTTGAAGCCGATGACGAAGCTAAAAAAGCTGCGGATGCTCAAGAGGTTGACAAGAGTGCTTTGGGCGCCGAAAAGTCCAATGAAGAAAAACGGAAGGATGAAAAACCAAAAATCGATAAATTCGATGTGGGTCGCAGGTTCAGTTTAGTAAATCTTAACAATCCACAATTGCGTATCGATGTCGAGCATGTCACTGCTTATGTCTTTGATAAAGCGAGCCAAAGATTGGCGCTGGCCGTAAATGATGGTGAGGCGAAGCTTCATAGTCTTAAACTGATTTCACTCGATACTTACCAGCAATCAACGGCATTTGAATCCTCTTCAGAGCAGATAGGTGCACTCGCACTTGCTAAGAATGGCCAGTGGTTAGCCTTCACTCACGGTGATGCAGCAGAGTTACCTTTTGGTCGCCGTTACCAGTTAAGTCTGATTGATGTAAGCGCTGGAACAGCTAGCACGGGCAAGCTGCGCCAAATTAAAGATTCCTCTGAATGGGTATTAAACCGTTACGCCAATTTAAGTTTCTCTGACGACAGTGAGCGTTTATTCTTTGGCCGAGTGCCCGAGGTGAGTCAGCAGTTATCCCTTAAGAAAATCACCGAGGAGCAAGATCTCTTTGATAAAGCCATAGTGACAGGGCAGCGCGGCCTTAAAGTGTGGCACGGTGATGATCCTGTTATTAAGCCGCAGGAACTTAAAGCATTTGAGAAGGAGCAGCAACGCACCTATCTCGCTGTATTGCATCTCGATGCGAACAAAGTGGTGCAGTTGGCGGATAAAACCGTCCCGGATGTGGCATTATCCCCACAACAGCGCCGCTTTTTGTTAGCAAGTTCCGATGTGCCATACCGCAAAATGGCGACTTGGGCGGGCGGACATCAGGACTATTACATTGTCGACACCAATACTGGCCGTAAAACGTTATTTTTAACCCAGCAGTCGAGCGAAGAGTTGCCGACGCTGTCGGCCGATGGCAAATATGTAGCCTATTACCAGTTAGGTCAGGTGTACCTTTATGATGTGGTAAATGGTCGTCGCAGCAATTTGACTCAATCCCTAAACGTCAGCTTTGCCGATGAGGATCATGATTATCCATCCAATGCGCCTGGTTATGGTTTTGGGCCTTGGCTTAAGGATGACGCAGGCATTCTGGTTTACGACAAGTTCGATGTTTGGCAGTTTGATACCGAGACTAAACAAGGGATTAACTTAACTGCAGGCAAAGGACGCGCGAAGAAAATCCAATACCGCGTCGAAGGTTTAGTCGATAATCAAGATAAACCAACAGTGCTTGAAAACAATCAACTCGTATTGCTGCACGGTTATAGTGATAAGACAAAGGCCGATGGTTTTTATCAGGCGAAGATAGGTCAATCAGGGGTAACCACTCTGATGGAAGGGGAGTACAAACTCACAGTGCTTGGGCGCAGTAAAAATGACGACACTATTGTGTTTTCCAAGGAGCGCTTCGATTTATTCCCAGATCTTTACACTGCAAGCTACAGTTCGCCGCAGCAAGGCATAAAGCAAACCGATTTCGATAAGCAGCGCCAAGCGTTTAATTGGAGTCAGGCGGAGCTTATTCATTGGACCAATGGCGACGGTAAGCCGCTCGATGGTGTATTGATTAAGCCGACCAATTATAAAGCGGGTGAGCGCTATCCTGTGCTGGTTTACTACTACCGCTTTATGACGGACAGATTGCATGCTTTCCCGCAAATGAAAATCAACCATAGACCGAATTTTGCTTGGTATATCAATAACGGTTATGCGGTATTCCTGCCGGATATTCGCTTCGATATTGGCTTCCCAGGTGCAAGTTCAGTCCAAGCCTTAACCTCTGGGGTGCAAAAGCTGATTGAGTTAGGCATTGCCGATCCTGATGCTATTGGCCTACAGGGCCATTCTTGGAGTGGGTATCAAACAGCATTTGCGATTACCCAAACCAAGATGTTTAAGGCTGCGGTTGCGGGCGCACCTGTGGCTAACATGACCAGTGCCTACAGCGGTATTCGCCACGGTACAGGTCTTGCGCGTCAATTCCAGTATGAACAGGGGCAGAGCCGTATTGGTGCTAGCCTTTTTGCTGCGCCGCAAAAATACATTGAAAACTCACCGGTATTTTATGCTGACCGTATTCAAACGCCATTGATGATCATGTTTGGTGACAAGGACGATGCGGTGCCTTGGGAGCAGGGTGTTGAAATGTATTTAGCCATGCGCCGCGCGGGTAAGGATGTGGTGTTTTTACAGTATGAAGATGAGCCGCATCACCTGAAGAAATACCCGAATAAGCTCGATTACACTATCCGGATGATGGACTATTTCGACCATTACCTTAAGGGTAAACCAGCACCAGAATGGCTTTCAAAGGGGGAGGCCTATGTCGAATTTAAGAATGACGCCGAATAATGAATGGTAATGGTCTTTATCAAAGTTAAGCAAACGCCACCCTAGGGTGGCGTTTTTATGAGGTATTTAGTGAAGGATACCTTTGTTAGATGTGCTGTTATACACCAACTGAGTGGATTAAGGTGCTGGCGGCTTTGGCTCGCTGTTATCACTTAAACCAATGAATTGTTGATATGTCCCTTCGCCCCAAGCAATTAACTTATTATTTTTAAAGACTAGGGGCGTGCATTCGTCCTTTGAGGTAACGCCATCGGCTATCTGTTTATGGGTGCGATAAAAGAGGATATGCAGTTCCTCATCGTTAAGGGAACTCGCCTCCGAAAAATCGGCATTGCCCATCAGCTTGACGACTTCAGTGATGTTCTGTCCTAGCGTTAGCTCGGCTAATTTTTGGCGATTATAAAGTTGTCTATCTTCCCAGTTCATTTCATCGGGGGAAGGTTCATAAACTAAAACAATTACCGCCACAAAGGCGATATAGGCTGCGAAAATTGAGCCAATAATAACGGACAATTTTGATTTCATTTATATTCTCTAATGATACTCGCCTAAGCGATTGCCGCTTAATCTTACTGTGGTTGACCCACGATTGGGTTAGGCGCCCTAAAATCCTTCAAGTTTATATTAAGCGGTAAATCTGTCTGCAATTGAGCGAGTTTATAACTTAAGCGCGCCATCTCTTTGCCTTCGGCAAGTTTTCTCGCCTGTTTGGCTCCTAGGTTTGAAAGCGATGAGAACAAGGTGGCTAGCGTTCGAAAAGTACGTAGTAACTCCGCTGCCGATTTAGGGCCAATACCCGCAATGCCTGGGATCTTATTACCGCTGTCACCTGCAAGCGCCATAAAATCAAGAAATTGCTTACGGTCAACGCCAAGTTTATTCTCCAGTTCAGTAATATCTAAATACTGCTGATTAAAATGATCCCACTGTAAAATGCGCGGATGATTGAGCTGACTGAAGCCCTTATCGGTCGATACAAGAATGGCCTCTCCCTGAGCTTTAACGGTTTTTACCGCCAATGTCGCAATCACATCATCGGCTTCTGATGCGGCGTAAATCGAATTGATATGACGTTGCTGTAATTGTTGCTGCAGCGCCGCAAGTTCCTTCGCCAAAGGTTCGGGCATAGGTTTACGGCCTTTTTTGTAATCGGGGTAGAGTTGTTTGCGCCAGGATATTTCATCACCGTCCCAGACGATGGCGACATGGGTTGGCTGGTGAAAGCGCATCAACTTAGTGCAGGCAGAAATCACTCGCTCCCTTAGGCTGTCCATGTCGTTTTCATCTGGGATCGCCGCATAAATGCGCCGAACAAGATTTAGTCCATCGATTATCAAGAATTTATTCATGCTGCATTTATTACTTCACAATGTCGTAGCAGGGAACGTAGGCACTCCCCGGAAGCTTCATCCTATGCTGTGTCACAAAGGCATTTAACAGATTATCCATTAAGGTCATCAACCTTGGGTCACCCTTCAGTTTGAAGGGGCCGAGTTTCTCTATCTGCTTGATAGTATCCGTTTTTACATTACCGGCCACAATACCCGAAAACGCCTTTCTAAGATTGGCAGCCAATTCGGCCTTATTAGTTTGAAAGTGTAAGTTCAAATTCGCCATAATGTCATGGGTCGGGTTAAAGGGCAGCTGAAACTCCGGCTCAATCTTGAGTGACCATTGGTACTGATAGGCATCGCCTGTGACCTTGCGGTGACTTTTGACCTGTTCCATGCCTTGCTTCATTACCCGTGCGACTTCGGCGGGATCATCGATGATAATTTGGTATTTTTGCCGTGCCTCTTCACCTAAGGTTGCAGAAATAAACTCATCGATTTCAATAAAGTAATCCGCACTTTCAACGGGGCCTGTTAGCACGAGCGGGAAGGGGGTTTGCTGATTTTCCCTATTAAGCAGAATCCCAAGAATATAGAGCAGTTCCTCTGCTGTACCCGCACCGCCAGGGAAGATAATGATGCCGTGACCGAGCCTGACAAAGGCTTCTAAGCGTTTTTCGATATCAGGCAGGATAACTAACTCATTGACGATTTGATTGGGGGGCTCGGCGGCGATGATGCTTGGCTCAGTCAAACCAATATAACGGGCATTCTTAACCCGTTGTTTGGCATGACCAATGGCCGCGCCCTTCATTGGCCCTTCCATAGCGCCTGGCCCGCAGCCAGTACAGATATTCAGCTCCCTTAACCCCAGTTGGTAACCCACTTCACGGGTATATTGATATTCGTGGGCCTTAATACTGTGGCCGCCCCAGCACACCACCACATTGGGGTCTTTCATGGGGGCGATGGCGCGGGCGTTCCTTAAAATATCGAATACTACATTGGTGATATGACTGGCGTTGGTGAGGTTGATATGTTTGAGGGTGTCGTATTTGTCACTGATATAAAGAATATCCCGGAGCACTGAGAATAAATGTTCTTGAATACCCGTGATAATTTGGCCGTCGACAAAAGCCTGCTCAGGGGGATTAATCAGTTCTAGTTGAACCCCCCGTTCACGCTGCAATACGTTGATATCGAAATTACTGTACTGCTCGAACAGGGCTTTTGAATTGTCGGTTTTAAGGCCCGCGGCTAGTACTGCCAGTGAACAGTTGCGGTAGAGTTGATAGAGGCCGCTTTTAGCGCTTTTTTTGAGACGGTCAACTTCAAGTTGCGAAAGCTGATCCATGCTGCCCTTGGGGCTTACTTTGACGATCATTAATCACTCCTTCGGCAAGACAGGAGTGATTAAAACCAAGGCGTGCAGTTTAGATGTGGCTACACGTCAATCACGACCCTGTCTCTGCTCTCATTTTTAGCTTTGTAGAGGGCCGCATCCGCGCGCTCGAAGGTTTCATTGATGAGCTCGTTCCCCATAACCTGAGCAGCCCCTATAGATACTGTAACCGTAATTCGCTGATTTTTAAATTTAAATGGAATATTTTTTACTTTTTCTCGTACTCGGTTTAAAAGTTGGGCTATATCACCATCACTGATCTCTGGTAGCAATAACACAAATTCCTCACCGCCGTAACGAGCCACAAATTCGGTATCCCTGAGGGAGTTTTTAAGTGCCATAGCAATGACTTGTAAAGTCTTATCCCCTGTGCTGTGGCCAAAGCTGTCATTGATACTCTTAAAGTGATCGATATCGGCCACCGCAATCCATAGCGGAGTCCGTTGCCGTTGGTAATTGCGATACTCCAATTCCATCCTTTCTTCGAGTGCGGCCCGGTTGGGAAGCTGGGTAAGTGCATCCAGTAAATTGAGTTTTTGCTGCTCGAACAGACGTTCTTTATAGCTATTGGCCTCACTGCTGAGTTCATTGAGCTCCTTACGCATGGTTTCCATCGATTTGCGCAGCAGTGCCTGCTCACGCTGTTCAAGTGCTTCTTTTCGTGCGAGGGCAGAGCGAATGGAATTGAGCTGTTCGGTCAGTTGGATTTTGAGATTAATGATATCGTCGACATCGACAATTAATTCCCCGGCATTTTCGACACGGGAATTAATTTCTCTGTTTAATTGATTTTTAAGCTGAAAACTACGTTGGTTGTGGTTATAGGATTCGCTAACAATTTCACGCACTGCAGAAAGTGCGTCATTGAGTGCATACAGGAATTCCTGAGATGCTGATTTTTCCCGCGCAATATTATCGATGAGCAGGGATAGAATCGTCTGATATGCATCGAGCAGGGTGTCTAAATCGATTTCGCTGGCTAAGACTTCTTTGATCACGAGTACCTGATCACGTTGGTCCTTACGGAATTCGATTTCCGAAATCATATGTGCCAACTCGTGCGCGAGTTGTCGATGTTTCGGCAGGACTTCGAGTTTTTCTGGCTCGCCAAATTGTTGCTGCAGAATTGTATCGTAGAAGCCAATCAATTGTTTTACTTTAGGAATATATTCCCAAACCGTGTGGAACGGCTTAGAAAGATCCTGCTTAAAATAATTGACTTCTTTTTTGAATTTTTCAGGAACCGAATTTATCCGCTGAATTTGGCGGATGACATGGCTGAGGCTGCTGCGGCTTTCTTCTAGCTGCGCCATTACATGGTGATATTGCCCTTTTAAAAGGCGCTCAACATCAACCAATTCAGGGAGGGCTTCATCGACCTGTTCAAAGCTGTTTAAACTGTGACGTAGCTTAGCCAGCTTATTATCAAGTTCGAGATTTTGCCCCTTACAGGCAAGACTTAAATGACCAATCAGTTGCAGAAGGGTCTGTAATTTTGCATTCCTATCTTCATTGACTTCATCGAGCGCCAATTTCGCTGAGTGAAGTTTTTGTTGTAGTAATGGCAGTTGTGCAACTGACTCACTGGTATCCTTCATCTGGAGTATTTTCCTAACTTTGCAAGGCTAAAAGCATGACGTCACTGTCCAGATTAGCGGTTAATACATATGCTATTAATGGTATAACAACGATGTAAGAGTGCAAATCTGTTTGCTTGCATGAATGTGTTTAATTGCAATAACGATCAAATATTTTCCAGTAAATGTCGGTCCTGATTATGCTCCCAACGTGGCCAGATAATGTCTTCTTTACGGCCATTGGTCTCAAAGCGAATTAAACCTCGTTCTATACCTTTCTCTAAGTGAAGGAATATTGGGTTTGCAAATAGGCTTGATGGCACAAAATCTAACGCCCGCAGGCTGACGTAATGATTGTGGTCTCTTGATAGACTCCGACATCCCGCCAACGCCATTTGAGCACATTCAAACTTAAGTTTAGGATCCATATTGATGTCGGATTTGCCCAGTAAGGGGAGATTTATCATCCCCATATTAAATTGATGCGTTAGCAATTGGGAACGCATCTGTTCTGTGAGTCGCGAAAGTAACATTTCGGCCTGTACAGATTCAGTAAAGCGAATCGCAAAGAGTCCTTGGCGCACAACATAAACGGGCATGGCAAAACAGTCGTTTAGCAGTTGTGTGAATTGTTTTGTGACGGCATTAGCAAAATATTGGCCGTGATTAAGATCGGACTTCAAGTGGGCAGGGAATTCAACCAGAACCAAGGCTTCTGTCGCTGGCTCGTTAGGTGTTCTGTCGTCTAGATCTGCGATTAGTGCGGTGTAACCAGGATGTTGAGTGAAAGGATCCTGTTGACTTAAGGTAATCAGCATTTGGTTTTGGGCGGTTAACTTACTGCGTTTTTTCAATAGAATCAGTAGAGTGATTAAAAATAGCGTCGCAAGCAGCGCACAAAGAGCCAACAATCGATTGGTATTTTTAGTGCTGCGTTGGGCCTCTGAGAGCTTACCTTTTACTACATTGAGTTCAAGTTTGAGTTGTTGCTCGGCAAGTAGCGATGCTGAAACCGCGGAGTCAACCTCGGCTTCGGGCTTTTGCTGCCCGAGGGCGATGATTTGTTTCTGGGTACTGATTAACTTATTCGTGTCACCCATCTGTTCTGATGCGAAGGCGATTTGCGTTAAGGCTGATCTCTGTTCATCGGGTAGCTTTAAGTCCGTTGCTAGGCTTAAGGCTTTTTCGGCGTGGTTTATCATCAAAGTCCAATCCTGCTTGGTTTGGGCAATCTCGCCAATTAACAATTCGTTGTAGACCTGATAGTGGTAGCTCTTTTTATCGATAAACACTTGGTTTGCCATCAGTAGGTATTTAAGTGCATTTTCCTCATCATTGATATGGGAATAAGCTTGACCAAGGTTATGGAAATTTAAGCCCTGGGCGATATAGTTGCCGTTTTTGGCATCCAACTGCTGGGCGTTAAGGTAGTAATCGATGGCCTTATTCCAATCCCCTTGCTCGCTGTAGACCATGGCAATCACTGTCATACAACTCGAAAGATAGGTATCGTTGCCCAATTTTTTAAAGCCTGCGGCAGCCTCATGGGCGTTTTTAAGGGCCTCATCCCATTGCTTTAAATCCCGATATACCTTAGCCAATTGCAGCTGAAGATGGGTTTTCATTGTAGGGTAATTAGATTGGTTCGACAGACGAATCGCCTCACTATAATGTTGCAGCGATTTTGTGAGTTGCTGATTTTTATTGTAATAATGCCCAAGTTTTGCCTCGGCAGCGGCGATGAGATAATCATTTCTCAGTTTGTAGGCGATATCGCGGTAGGTGTGAAAATGCATTAGCGCAGGCACATCCTGACGAAGCACTAAATGCAGTCCACCTAAGTGTTCGTGAATGGTGTGTTTAAGCAGCATTGACTCAATGTCATAGCTGTCGTTGATGCGGGTCAGGGCCTCATTATAAAAGGCAATTGCTTCTTGGTATCGCTGCGCAGTTCTTCCAAGGTTTCTCCCCCTTAACATGGCTACGCTTGCTTTTTCGTAGGGCGACTCGGCAATACTGGCTAAAAGTTCGATTAATTGTGTGGCATCGAGGCTACCCTGAGCTGACTTTACACTGGGTTCCATCGTTAAACGGGCGAGCAGCAATAACTTATGTTCAAGTTCATCATTGTCGTAGCCCTGGGATGCGGCTTGCTGCTCAAACTGTTCCCGGTTCTTAAAATCAATGGGTAAGGACACTGACTGACTAATTTTGTCGTACATGGACTGCGGGGCTTCACGCAGTTCGACCTCTTCAGATTCGAGATCGCGAGCCAACACATTGACCGAAAATATCAGTAACCAAGACGCCAATATCACAGTGAGTTTATGCATTTGTAGTTAAGTCCATCTTTCCTATGTCAAGGAACTTATTTTGTTAGCTTTTGTTAGCGCCTAATGAGGATGCCACATCGACTTGTTATACTTGGAAAAATTTAATAAAAAGCATAATAACAGAAGGAAGTAAGAGTGAAACCCAGCAGTTTATCTATCTTGGTTTTAAGTGCGCTATTTTCGGCCAACGCCCTCGCTGAGGTAGATTATAAAATCGATTTAAGCCAGCCAGAACATCATCTTGCACAGGTAACAGTGACCTTCCCCGAAGCTAAAGCCGGTGATTTTATTGTTAATCTTCCCGTTTGGCGCACGGGTAAATACCAAGTATTACCGCTAGCTGATGGTGTGCGCTTATTCAATGCAAAAGACAGCGACGGTAATGCACTTAACTGGAAACGTACCGCCAGCGGTGAATGGCAAGTGGCGTTATCAAAGCCGACGAAGGTGAGTGTGACTTATCAGCTGTATGCCAATGAACTAGGTCAACGTGTTCGTCATATTGATGCGAGTCACGCCTATCTCGATGCGAGCGGCGTGTTTATGTATAGCCCCGCATTTCGTGACCAAAGTGTGGCAGTGCAGCTAACCGTGCCTGAAAGCTGGAAAAGCTATTCGGGCATGAATACGGGCAGTCAGGCTCATTCGTTTGTTGCGCCAAACTACGATGTACTGATTGATTCACCAATCGAAACGGGCATCAGTACCCATAGGCAGTTTAGTGCTAATGGCAAAGACTATGAGGTGGTGTTTTGGGGGGAAGGGAATTACGACACTGTTCAAGTGGTGAAGGATTTAACCGCGCTAAGTGGTGCGGCTAAAGCGATTTGGGATGGTTACCCCTTCGAGCGCTATGTGTATATGGTGCATGCCACCAGTGGCGCTGGCGGCGCGACTGAGCATTTAAACTCGACGGTCATTCAGTTGCCGCGGTTTAGCTTCCGTGAGCGTAAGGATTACCTGCGATTTATTGGTACGGCCTCTCACGAGTTTATCCATACCTGGAACGTTAAGGCATATCGCCCTGATGGCTTAGTGCCCTACGATTATCAGCATGAAAATATGACCGAACTGCTGTGGATTGCAGAGGGTTCAACCAGTTATTTCCAAGGACAATTATTGCTGCGTGCAGGGGTGATGACACCTAAGGAATTCCTCGAGGATTTAGCCAAGCGCGTGGAGAAAAGTGAGTTAACACCGGGTCGTGAAATTCAATCTGTGGCCGAGGCGAGCGCGGGTGAGTGGAGCAGCACAGGTGGTGACTATGCCATTAACCATAGCGTTAACATTTACTCAGAAGGCTATCTAGCGTCTCTCGCGCTGGATTTCGCCTTATTGAAAGACACAAAGCTTGCGCATTCCTACCGCGATGTTCACCGTCGTCTTTATAACGAACACCGTGTACCTAATGGGTATAGCGTGAGTGATGTTCAGCAAATTCTGAAGGACTTATCGGGTAAGGATTATGCCCCATGGTGGCAGGCGCATGTGAATAGTCCACTGAGCCTCGATTTTAAAAATTTACTGGCTCAAGCAGGTCTTGTCTTGTCCTACGGCAAAGACGCGAAAACCGAAGCCTTTACTGGCATGACACTGAGCAGCGAACATGATTCATTGGAACTTAGCCAAGTGCTACGCGATGGGCCTGCTTGGAAGTCGGGCATTACAGCGGGTGATGAAATCATTGCCATTAATGACCTTCGAGTGACGGCCAAAGGTTTTGATAAGCGTATTCAAGACTTTAAAGCGGGCGATACCATTAATCTCACCCTGTTCAGTAATGACAAAATTAAACAAGTTGCAATGACCTTAGGTTCGAAACAAAGCGGTAAACTTGAATTGAAGGGGGATGCTAAGGCGAGTAAGGAGCAAAAAGCTTTCTTCAAAGCTTGGTTAGGCATCGATTGGCCTTTTGATGATAAAGGCGAATTAACCGCTAAAAAATAAGTCTATTTATTAGCTCTAAACGCTTGTAGCGTATTGAAATAGAAAAGGCGCAGGGATTTTCCCTGCGCCTTTTGTTTTAGTGAATGTTTTAGCGATTCATTCAGCGATCGGTTCAGCTTATACAGCAAAGCGTTTTCTCGCTAAAGCATTTACAGGCTGAGACTAAGCTTGAGTCTCTTCGAGTCCGCCGAGGGCCGAAACCAGCGCATGCATCAGCGCCACGAGTTCGCTTCCCATCAGGGCGAAGTCAGCGTCTAATCGTGCCATCGGATCTTCATTGCCGAGTTCATCGTTACCGGCTCTAAATTCCTCGGAGAATTTTAAGCGTTTCACGCTGGCATCGGATTGCAATAAGAGTGCGATGGATTGACCAAAGTGCAGTGCCATTTTGTGGACTTCTTTACCCGTTTCAAGGTGTGCAAGCACTTCATCTTCTTTTAAATCCTGCTGCTTAAAGCGCACGATTCCACCCTCATCTGCGGCGGATTTCAGCTCAGCTTCATCTTGCATTTCAAAGGGTAATGGCGCGCTGCCTTCTTTTAACCATTGGGTTAATTGGCTTTCGACCGGTGCTTTAAAGGAGAGCGGGATAATCGGCAGACTGCCCAATGCTTTACGCAGCAGCGCCAGTAATTCTTCGGCTTTAGTGGCGCTCGAGCTGTCCACTAGGATCATTTCAAGCTCAGGTAAAATCAGCGCGCGAGTTTGGCTGCGACGTGAAAACGCACGTGGTAACAGACTCGTGGTGATTTCATCTTTTAGCGCATCTTTTTCTTTCTTTGCTAATTTGCGGTTTTCTTCATCTTCAATCTGCGCCACTTTTTCTTCGAGGGCTTCTTTGATGACTTGGCCTGGAAGAATTTTCTCTTCCTTAGTCACGCAAATCAGATGACGGTTGTTAGCACTATGAACCAGTGAGCTGCCCTGTTTGCCTAATGCATTAGAAAAACCAAATTTGCTGATGTCTTGGCTGCCGCAGGGGGAAAATGTGAAATCGGCTAACGCGGTTTCAAGGGCCTCGGTTTCGATAGCAAAAGGTTTATTGAAACGGTAAAGAGTAAGATTTTTAAACCACATAGAATGCGCTCATTGGAAAATAAAGGGGCAGTTTACGGCATAGTTTGCGCGGGGTAAACCTTGTCAAAAGCCGTAATTTTTAGCTAAGTCGCAGAATTCATTAAAATGTAATATTCGAAAAAATCACGCTGTAACCCTTGGTATTAATGGGTTTTTCGCTTGCGATGTTGCGCTGTTTTTTCAAGGGGAATCGCAGTTGTCACAATTGAAATAAAACTGAAATAGAATCATTGCACACTTTCGCTCGTTCCAAACCAATAACCAAGACGAACAGAACGTCGAAAGGATTAAATGATGAACGTTTTTTGTAAAACTCTACTTGCTTCTGCGCTAGCTTCTGCAACTCTGGCTTCAGCTTATGCCGCTGAACCTTTGACTGTTTACGGTAAGTTAAATGTGACTGCTCAATCCAATGATGTGGATGATGAATCAGAAACGACGATTCAAAGTAACGCTTCACGTTTTGGTGTTAAGGGCGATTTTGAACTGTCTAGCTCGTTAGAAGCCTTCTATACAGTTGAATACGAAGTGGATACAGGAGCTGATTCAAGCAATAACTTCAAAGCACGTAACCAATTCGTTGGTTTGAAAGGTGCATTTGGTTCTTTCTCTGTGGGTCGTAACGACACGTTACTGAAAATTTCTCAAGGTAACGTTGACCAATTCAACGACTTATCAGGCGACTTAAAAAGTTTGTTTAAGGGCGATAACCGCTTAGCACAAACTGCAACTTACCTGTCGCCATCCTTTGGTGGTTTCGTGTTCGGTGCAACCTATGTAGCCGACGGCGATGCTGAGCAACAAGGCCAAGACGGTTTTAGCTTAGCGGCCATGTACGGTGACGCTAAACTGAAAAAATCACCAATTTATGCTGCAATCGCCTATGACTCGGACGTGAAAGGTTATGAAGTTCTGCGTGCCTCTGTGCAAGGTAAAATCGTGGGTATCACCCTAGGCGGTATGTACCAACAGCAAGAGGAAACCTATAAAAATGACTTACCAGTAAATAGTGACAGCATTGATGGGTTCCTGTTCAGCGCAGCCTACGACATTGATGCCGTGACCTTAAAAGCCCAATTCCAAGATATGGAAGACAAAGGTGATTCATGGTCAATCGGCGCCGATTACAGCCTAGCTAAACCCACTAAACTGTTCGCGTTCTACACTAGCCGCTCATTAGATTCATCTGACAATGATGACAGCTACTTAGGTATTGGCTTAGAACACAAGTTCTAATCCCTAGGTAATAGGTTGGATAAAGGAGGCGAATGCCTCCTTTTTTATTGCTATAAACAAATGCTTATATAAAATTAATATGACAATTATCGCTACTATATAGCCTGTTCAGTCTAGTTATTCATAAATTTGTAATAAAAATGACTAATAATGGCTAGGTTGACATTCACTGACAGAAAATCACTTATGACTGCAAGGATATTAATAGTAGAAGACGAGTTAGCCATCCGTGAGATGCTGACTTTTGTGATGGAACAGCATGGGTTTACCACCTCTGCTGCTGAGGATTTTGATTCGGCCATTGCGCTGCTAAAGGAACCTTATCCTGATCTCATTTTATTAGATTGGATGTTTCCAGGCGGAAGTGGTATTCAACTGGCTAAGCGACTCAAGCAGGATGAGTTTACTCGCCAAATTCCCATCATTATGCTCACTGCCCGCGGCGAAGAGGAAGATAAAGTCAAAGGCTTAGAAGTGGGCGCCGATGACTACATTACCAAACCTTTTTCCCCTAAGGAGCTGGTGGCACGCATCAAGGCGGTACTACGTCGCAGCGCGCCAACACGCTTAGAAGAAACCATCGATGTGCAAGGTTTATCACTCGACCCAGTGAGTCACAGGGTCAGTGTTGGCGAAACCGTGCTCGATATGGGGCCGACGGAGTTCCGATTATTACACTTCTTTATGACCCACCCAGAACGGGTTTATAGCCGTGAACAGTTACTCGACAACGTGTGGGGGACTAATGTTTACGTCGAAGACAGAACCGTGGATGTACATATTCGTCGCCTGCGAAAAGCAGTTGAAGAATCGGGTCATGACAGACTCATTCAAACGGTTCGTGGTGCAGGTTATCGTTTCTCAACACGCATTTAGCGCCAAATTAGAGATAGGCACAAGTTAGCTTTTAGGCTATCTTGTGCTTCTCTTATTTAGCCTGATGCTTGGGTTAATTTATGTTTGACTCCTATTCAGGGTACCGGATGTATTCGCGTCTAGCGGCCTATTTGCTGCTATGCGTCGTAATTGGTTTATTGGTCGGGAAACCTCTCTGGATACTGATTCTTGGTTTGGGCGGTTTATTGTTGTGGCATTACCGTCAGCTAGCACGCCTTAATTTTTGGTTATGGCGTGATAGAAAATTAACACCTCCCCAAGGCAGTGGCAGTTGGGAAGGAGTGTTTAATGGGATTTATCGTCTTCAAGGCAAAAACCGTCGCCGACTTGGGCAATTAGCTGCACTTTTAGGCCGATTTCGCCAAGGCGCTGAGGCCTTACCCGATGCCGCCATCGTGCTCGATTCTGAGCTTAATATCCTTTGGTGCAATAAGTTAGCACAATTGATGCTGGGCTTAGTCTGGCCGCAGGATAATGGTCAGCGAATCGATAATTTACTCCGCCATCCCGATTTCTCCCTCTATATTAAAGCGGGCAAGTTCAAGGAACCCTTGGAGCTGCCATCCCCTGTGTCCGATAGACGCTTAATCGAGATTAGGATCATGGGTTACGGCGACAGACAAATGTTACTGATCGCGCGGGATATCACCCGAATTCGCCAGCTTGAAGGGATGCGTAAGGAATTTGTCGCTAACGTGTCACATGAGCTTAAGACCCCCTTGACTGTGCTTCAGGGTTATCTCGAGATGATGCAGAGCATGGCTGAGCCCGGCTCAATGAATGCTAAGCCATTGAGTTTAATGCAGCAGCAGACCCAGCGAATGCAGTCTATGGTTGAGCAGTTATTGATGTTGTCCCGTATTGAGGATGCCTCGGATATTAATCTCGAGGAAACCGTCAATATGACACTGATGATGGAAGTACTTAAGGAAGAAGCCATGGCGCTGGCCCAAGACAGGTACGAATTAACCTTTAGCTGCGAAGCGGGACTCGATACCCATGGTAATGAACTTCAGCTTAGAAGTGCTTGTTCTAACTTGATTTCTAACGCGATTCGTTACACTGAACCTGGTGGTAAAATTACCGTCAAATGGCAAAGGGTGGCGACGGGGGCGCGCTTTAGTGTGACTGATACCGGTGAGGGCATAGCACCGCAGCATATCAATCGTTTAACTGAACGGTTTTACCGCGTCGACAGTGCACGTTCACGACAAACGGGCGGCACCGGGCTTGGGCTCGCGATTGTGAAACATGCCCTAAATCATCACCACAGTGAGCTCAACATTAGCAGTGATTTGGGTAAAGGCAGCACTTTTAGCTTTGTTATCCCATTACATCTGCTCGAACAGAGTAAGTAGTGGTTTATCTTGATTATTTCGTTATCAAAAACAGGCCATAGGTGCCTGTTTTTGTTTTTAAGGGTTGAATGCGACAGTTTTTATTTATCAAAGGTCGAAATAATCTTTGTCTGTCATCTAAGCGTCATATTACGGACATAGAATTGTCACTGTAGCGATTGATACTGGCTGCGTCTGAAAAACTTGAGTTAGAAATTAGTTAGCTTATTACTGGAGCACATAATGAAACTGAAAAAGCTTGTCGGCGCGATGACGATTACAGCCGCTGGTGTATTCTCTACAGCTGCAATGGCAACTGTTGATCAATCTCTGCCAACCTATGAAAAAGCAAGTGGCGTATCCGGCAACCTGTCTTCTGTCGGTTCAGATACCTTAGCTAACATGATGACGCTGTGGGCTGAAGAATTTAAACAGATGTATCCAAACGTCAATATCCAAATTCAAGCTGCCGGTTCTTCTACCGCGCCTCCAGCGTTAACTGAAGGCACTTCACAATTCGGTCCTATGAGCCGCAAGATGAAGCCTAATGAAGAAGAAGCCTTCGAAAAACACTATGGCTATAAGCCAACTGCTATCCGTGTAGCGATCGACGCATTAGCCGTGTTTGTACACAAAGATAACCCAATCAAAGGGTTAACCGTTGAGCAAGTGGATGGTATTTTCTCTTCTACCCACAAATGTGGTAGCACGGACGTCCAACGTTGGGGTGACTTAGGTCTGGACGGTAACTGGTCTGCGAAAGATGTACAGTTATACGGTCGTAACTCAGTATCGGGAACCTACGGTTACTTTAAAGAGCATGCCCTGTGTAAAGGCGACTTTAAAGCTAACGTGAACGAGCAACCAGGTTCTGCTTCTGTTGTGCAATCTGTATCTCAATCACTGAACGCTATCGGTTACTCTGGTATCGGGTACAAAACTGCTGGCGTCAAAGCCGTGGCGATTGCGAAGAAAGGTAACGAGTTTATCGAAGCAACCGCCGAGAACGCAGCAAACGGTACTTATCCATTATCACGTTACCTCTACGTTTACGTGAATAAACAACCAAACAAAGATTTAGCGCCGATGGAAAAAGAATTCATCCGTTACGTGCTCTCGAAGCAAGGTCAGCAAGTGGTTGAAAAAGATGGGTATGTCACTCTGCCTAAAAGCGTAGTGGCTAAAGATTTAGAACAAGTAGGCATCCGTCTCTAGTCTAAAATAATCATCCTAAAGGGTCTCTTCGGAGGCCCTTTTTGTTTTGCAGACTAAAATCTGAGGGAAATCAGACATAAAAAAAGCAACCTAATCAGGTTGCTGTAAATTCCAAGTTGGAATTTTTGGATGGTCGCGCTAGAAACCATCGAAGGGAGAATGATGATGAACAATGAAACCTTGCAGAGAATCTGTTCATAATATCTGACCAGAGGCTTTAAGATTAGTTCAGCATTTTTAAGAAAATAAATAAAATTTTTAAATAAGTGAACTTGCCTGCTGTAAAGTGCTGAAATTATTTAGTTTTATTATTTCATGTAAAATACACTATTGAACAATACCTCTATCTATAGCATCAGGATTCTATTTGCTACTCACTCTCGCCTCGGTCGATAATAGCTAGAAATCATTTCAATAAGGTTAACTAGGTTATGACGTTAGGCAGTACTGGCAGGATGAGCAGCACACAATGGGATCTAAATCGTGATTACCATTCCTTTGCCAATAGCGACCAAATCCAAGTGACTCATCTATCATTGGATTTGAGCGTTGATTTCGACACTCAATTAGTAGCGGGCAGTGCGACGCTATCGCTGACTTATTTAGATGAAAAGGTGACTGAGCTATGGCTCGATAGTCGCGAATTAAAGATTCAATCCGTTGTCACCGAGTCAAATCAAGCATTAGCTTTCTCGTTCACAGAGACGAGCGACATCCTAGGGCAGAAGCTGTGCATTCAATTGCCTGCTAGCCATTGCACCCACATCACTATTCAGTATCAAACCTCACCAAGTGCACAGGGCTTACAGTGGTTAACGCCTGAGCAAACTGCGGGTAAACGGTTACCCTATTTATTTAGTCAGTCACAGCCGATCAATGCTCGCAGTTGGCTTCCACTTCAGGATACGCCGAAAGTGAGAATCACCTTTGATGCTAAAGTCACAGTGCCTAAGGGCATGCGCGCAGTCATGAGCGCGATGAATCAACCCGACACACCGCTTGAAGGCGTATTTCAGTTCGAGATGGAAAAACCAATCCCGACACATTTAATGGCATTGGCGGTGGGGGATTTAGCCTACCAAGCCATTGGCCCTCGAAGTGGTATTTACACTGAGCCCAGTATGCTCGCCGCCGCAGTTGCAGAATTCAATGATACCGAGCACATGATAGATGTGGCCGAATCTCTGTTAGGTGCATACGCTTGGGGGCGCTATGACATGATTATTCTGCCGCCGAGCTTTCCCTTTGGTGGAATGGAAAATCCCCGTTTAGCTTTTTTAACGCCAACATTAATTGCTGGCGATAAGAGTCTCGTTTCCACCGTTGCCCATGAACTGGCTCATTCTTGGACCGGTAATTTGGTGAGTAACGCAACTTGGCGCGATCTCTGGTTAAACGAAGGCTTTACCACTTATTTTACCAATCGGATTGTCGAGGCCGTTTATGGCAAAGAGCAGGCAGAATTGGAGTGGGTGATTGAATTCGGTCGCTTAAAAGAGGAAATGGCAGTATTACCAATCGAAAGGCAAACCTTGCCCGCCAATGTGCAGCTAAGTGATCCTAATCTGGCTTTTAACCGATTTACCTACGATAAGGCTTCCATGTTTGTGCACGAGCTTGAGTATCGTCTCGGTCGCTCCGTTTTTGATAAGTTCTTATTTGAATACGTTGAGCACTTTGCCTTTAAGGCCATTACCACAGAGATGTTTGTCGAATACGCTAAGCAGGCATTAGTGGCAAAGCATAGCGATAAGATCACCGAAGCCGAATTGTTGGAATGGATTTATGGTGAAGGTTTGCCTCAAGGTTTTTGTGGCCCGACATCCCAAAGCCTAGATAAAGTCGAGGATGCATTGCAGAAGTTTTTACAGGGCTTCGCGGCCAACAAACTCGATGTAAAAGGTTGGCGAGTGCACCATTGGCAGTATTTTCTGACCCAATTACCTGAAGTTTTATCTCAAGTGCAACTGATGGATTTAGATGACACTTTTAAACTAACTGAATCAACCAATGCTGAAATTGCCTGTGATTGGTTTAGGGTTGCGATCCGTAACCATTACGATCCGGTATTGCCTGCGCTTAGTGCGTATTTACAACGTATTGGGCGTGGCAAGTTTGTACGCCCCTTATATGCGGAATTACAAATTGCTGGATATCAGACCGAGCTACGTGACATCTACGCCAAAGCGAGGGCGGGTTATCATCCCTCACTTCAAGTGCAATTAGATCAGAGTTTGTAAGGGTAAATTGGGCTAAATCGAGAATAAAAAAATGGCAACCAAAGGTTGCCATAAAGAAATCAAATTAGGAGACAATGGAATATATTGCGCTAGCGTATTCGATTGTTTCCCAAAAGGGAGATGATGATGAACGACCAACCAATTAGATAAATGACGTAAAACTAAAATTGTTTCATAGAAGCAAGTGACTAATCTAATACACTTAATTCTTAACTACGCTAAATCCAATCCGTTAATCCTTACGTTAAATCAGACTGGTCACTTTTAATAAAGTTCATCCCAATGCATAAAATTATCAGAAAATTTTTAATTAATTTTGCTTATGAGTTTTTACTAACGTTTATTGCAAAGTGATTGAACAATTGTATTACATACAAAGTGTCGAGATAAAAAAAGGCAACCAATCGGTTGCCTAGTGACCTATTCCTAGGTCAAGGGGGCTGCGCTAGAAGCCCCAGGGAGAATGATGAACATGAAAAAGACATTCGCTGTTCACTATATTTGAGGGAACGATACGGTTAAAGTTCCATCGCATTTCTAAAAAAATTGAATTAATTTTTAAAATAATAAAATTCAGTTAGATACGAGCTAATTATTTTAAAAGTTCAGCAATTTTTGCGCTAATGGCTTCGGGTTTAGTTGTTGGCGCGAATCGCTCAACCACTTCACCCTGACGATTAATTAAGAATTTGGTGAAGTTCCACTTAATGCCTTGGGTGCCTAACATGCCTGGAGCCGCTTTTTTCATAAATTGATAAACGGGATGGGCGTTTTCACCGTTGACTTCAATTTTAGCGAACATCGGAAAACTAATACCGAAATTGAGTTCGCAAAAACTTTGTATGCCTTGCTCATCGGCTTTTTCCTGGGCACCAAATTGATTGCAAGGAAAACCTAAAACCACAAATCCTTGATCTTTATATTGTTGATAGAGTTCTTCTAACCCTTTGTATTGAGGTGTAAAACCACAGGCACTGGCAGTATTAACCACTAACATTACTTTACCTTCGAATGTGGAAAGCGGGGTGGGTGTGCCTTGAATATCAGTCGCGGTATGTTCAAAGATTGTGCTTGCCATTGTTAACTCCTTAAATGTGATAATTCAGCATAGTGAATATATAAGTTACAAACAATATATTTGTGTGCAAGGTATTTTGCGGGTTTGCCAAATATCTCAAATATCCATATAGTTACGCTAAATTTTTTTAAGCAGCAGAAGGGCCTTTACGTGACTGAGTATGAAGCCGAATACGAAACCAATACTCAAGCCGATGTAGGGCAAGTCGTTCAACAACTTACAGAAGTTGAAGGGGAAGAACAGGCTGAAGTTTTCAGTGAAATTTTAGGGGAGGCGGAACCTGGTACCATCGCCCTCGCACTGGAATCCTTGCCCTTAGATGAGCGTTACGAGCGTTGGCAACAGGTTGAATTTGGCGAGCGAGTCACGGTTTTAAGCTTAATGCGCGCCGATCCTCGGATGGGGATCCTAAAGCAGATGCCCGACAATGAGGTGGATCTGCTGTTTGCTCAATTGAGTCCTGAGGATTTGATTGAGTGGAGTGACTATCTCCCCGAGAGTTTTACCGATCGCGCGCTGGCACAAATGGGCGAGCGTCAACGTCAGCGCTTCGAGTTATATGATCAATATTCTGAGAACGAGATTGGTCGTTATACCGATCACCAAATGTTGGTGCTGAGCGACAAGGCGACTGTTGCCCAAGCGCAGCGATTCTTTCGACGGATTGAACTCGATTGTAACGATAATCTGTTTATTGTCGACGAAGACGATAAGTACCTTGGCACCGTTAGGCGCTACGATATTTTTAAGCATGATCCTGATGAGTTATTAATTTCCTTACTCTCCGAAGATAGCCGTGCCCTAATGGCCGATACCACTTTGCTCGATGCCGCAGAGGCGATTGAACATAGCCGAGAAATTGAATTGCCGGTTATTGATGAAGAGGGCGAACTCATTGGCCGAGTGACATTACGGGCCGCAACGGCGCTGGTGCGTGAACATTATGAAGCCCAGTTAATGGCAACGGCCGGTATGGATGAATCCGACGACTTATTCGCCCCCATTGTGAAGGGGGCGCAGCGCCGCGCCGTATGGCTTGGGATCAATTTACTTACCGCATTTTTAGCCTCGGCGACTATTGGTTTATTTGAGAATGTGCTTTCACAGGTGGTTGCCTTAGCGGTATTGATGCCAATTGTTGCCTCCATGGGCGGGATTGCTGGTAGTCAGTCGTTAACACTGATGATCCGCGGTATGGCAATGGGGCAGATCTCGGCGGGTAACTTGTTCTCCTTAATGAAGAACGAGCTGGGGATTGGCCTCGTTAATGGCACGCTGTGGGCTATTGTGATTGGTATTGTTGCTGGCTGGTGGTTTGCCGACACTACTATAGGCATTGTCATCGGCTGCGCGATTTTAATCAATATGGCGGTGGCGGCATTGGCGGGTGTGTTTGTGCCGATGATTTTACAGCGATTTAATCAGGACGCGGCACTTTCCGGTTCGGTGATCTTAACCACAGTCACCGATGTGGTGGGTTTTTTCACTTTCTTAGGTTTGGCGACTGTGCTTTATCTGTGATGGGTATAAGCATTGTTAGATACTGGATAACTCGGTTTGAGATTGGGCGTGAGAGTCGTGTGATAGATGAATAGGTTTCAGTACGTGCTGTGTCAAAACGATGCCGAATTAGCAGCAGCTGCTCAGCTGATAGAGAACCGTGATGATAACGCCCACCCGCTAGACCATAGCGTATTTGCTCGCTCAAGGGCGGTTGTCCTAGCTAAAAACCTTCAAGGGGAGATTGTTGGCTGCGCCGCAATTAAAGCGGGCGAGGGCATAGTTGGCGAGCTTGGCTATTTGGTCGTTGCGCCACTTTATCGACGTCAGGGGATTGCTCAGGACTTGACCCTCAAGCGTATCGAAGTCGCTAAATCCTTAAATATCAAATTGTTGTTTGCTACTATTCGCGACGAAAATACTGCCAGTCGAGTTAATTTGCTTAAGGCGGGATTCCGGTTTTGGCGTAACTATCTCAGTATTCGAGGTACAGGTAATACCATAGGTTGGTTTTACTTAGCCCTTGATCCTCAACTTGATATTGAGCGGATGATGCTTAATCTGGTGGGGGATCGCGTGCAGGTTAAATAAATGTTTTAAAATGGACGCTTATTTGATCTTTTTATGTTTGGTTTTTATATTAATTTGCTTCAAAAATCCTCAATTACTTTCTGTTCAGCTCAAAATCAGCAAATTTCTTCGTTTTATTCGGTATGATGCGCGCCATTAACCCATGGTCATTATGAAGGTGTTTTTATGGCTAAGTTCAAACTAGCAAGTGTCTTATTATTGGGCGCAGCCGCGCTACAAGCGAACGCAACGGAATTAAATGTTGGACTGAACAACGATGTAGTGCTGACGGAGTTAGAACTGCAAGTTGATAAGGATATCAATGGGGTATTAGGTTACACCTATTCTGACGATAGCGGCCATATCGCATCGGGTGCACTGCACATGACCTATGATGCTGGCGTACATCACTTCGAAGTGGGTGGTAAGTTAAGTCAATTGTGGTCTTTCTACACTCCTAACGGCAGCACCATCTCTGTGGGCGGTCGTTATGCGCTGACGCTAAATCAAAATATTTCCTTGCATGCTGCGGCCTATTTCGCGCCATCAGTACTGTCCTTTGGTGATGTCGATGGCCAGTATGAGCTTGATGCGAAGGTGCAATACCGCCTGAAACCAAACATGGCATTCTATGTGGGTTACCACAAAATTGGTTACGACTACGATCATGACCGTTATGCCCACGAGCATAACTTCACATTTGAAGACGGTGTGTATATTGGCGGCAAATTCCGCTTCTAATCACAAAAGCGGTCTCG
The DNA here is from genome assembly GCF_019457475.1 of Shewanella acanthi. Lineage (NCBI taxonomy): Bacteria > Pseudomonadati > Pseudomonadota > Gammaproteobacteria > Alteromonadales > Shewanellaceae > Shewanella > Shewanella acanthi. Next base: position 2,764,793 of record NZ_CP080413.1, on the reverse strand, counting down.
TGTAGCACCAAAGAAAAACATTGTTTATTGATAAAAGCCGGCGAAGGTTACCTTTGCCGGCTTTTCCATCTGGACTTAAGTTCACTATAACTTGGCAAAATGGATGAAAAAATCACCAATAAAATGCCAATAAAGACCAATAGGCTAATGCTTTCATCTAAGAAGCACCATCCTAAAATTGCCGCAAAAATCAGCCCTGTATATTCAACGGGGGCCATTTGGCTGGCATCGGCGCGTCGATAGGCGTGAATGATGCAGTAGGTCATGCCGACATAAAAGAGGCCTAGAGTTAATCCCACTTTGGCGACAGGCAGGCTAAATTCGGCGCCCTCATACCAAGTGGCCGGAATTAAAAACACCATGGCAAAGGCATTCGACCAGAATAGGGTCGAGAAGGGATGCTCGTGGGTGGAATAGGTTTTAAGGATCAAACTATTCAAGGCTGTAGTCATGGCGCCGAAAAAGGCTAAACCAATATAGAGGTTAAATTCGGTCGGTTGCGAGATAAGCAAAATCCCCGTAAAGCCGATAATCCCTGCCACAGTACGCCGATAACCTATGCGCTCCTTTAAGAATATTGCTGACAGTACCAGTAGCATTAGCGGAGAGGTGTAAATCACCGCGGTGACGGTCGCGAGTGGCAGATGCAATACTGCCAGCATAAAAATGGCATTCCCGAGACCAATCAGCAGCGCTCGGCTTAAGTGCACTTTATAGAAGGGACTGATTTTTAAATTGCCCTGCAATCTCCAGACAAACGGCAGCACCAGCAAGGTGGCAAATAACTGACGATAAAGCACTAGTTGAAACACGGGCGCACTGGTTTCAAGCAATTTTACTAAGAGGTTACCGCTAGCAATCATTAACTGCGCGGCTAATATCAACAATAATGGAGGTGCTTTTATCACGAAATGGTTACCACTAAAAAGTAGGGCGCTATAGGGATTTAGGGCTTGGCTTTATCGAAAAATACTGACGATTAACAGTCATCGTTTATAAAAGCGTCATGGGTTGTACTGATGTGGCTCGAGGCCAATTGCATGATTGCGGCATACCTTCACTCAGTTTCGGTTTCAAGGTTCCAGATTTACCTCCTATATTCTAATCAATTTATGAATGAATAACTTGAGCTTATGCAATTTAATTTTGCGATTGCTTATACAGGGAAAATAACTCAGCAAGTGATTTTGCGCTGGTAAATTTAAGAGTTTTCAAGTGCAAATTGAGGAGATATGTTGAAATAAATTAGCAAGTTGGAGTTAACCAACTTGCTGTAATTTGACAGGCTTTATGAGCCGTTAGGGATGAGCGAGAATTTGCGAGGGCAAATCAGAGTTGCAGGTGATTATTTGGTTTTATATTGGTAAAAATCCACCTCTGAGTCATCCGAATAACGACGCTTGGTGTCCCTGCGACGTTGTTTTACGCGTTTGTTCTTTTGTTTACCTTTAACGTGATCGCCCCATGGCGCATCATCGTCGTCAAATTGATAGGAGTGTGACATGGTCAAAATTCCAAAAATACCTGTGCCATTTGTAGCACTCGATCTTTTTACCCAAAGGAAAGGGTAAGCTAAAGCGAAATATTTCTTCGCTGATGGTGAAAAGTTTTGTCCAATAAGCTCCTTTTAATACATGCAATTAGGACAAAGCGCTTAAATTAATGGCGTATAAAATTATCTTATTGATAAATAATGAGTAAAAATAACTGAAAGAGATGTTATGGGAAGGGGCGCTCTTAGAGCGAGCGCCAAGTTCTAATAAAAAAGAAGGAGTTAGGACTAAAGCTTACGCTGCATTCGCGCAACAAACATCCCATCGCTGTTAGCTTCAAAGGGCCAGACGGTCAACATTTCTGTTTGTTCACCGGTAAAGGGGTGCTTAACAGGCACTAGGCTGAATTCGCTGTGTTGCTGTAAAAATGCCTTCACGACGTCTTCGTTTTCAATGGGGGACAGCGAGCAGGTGGCATATACTAATGTGCCCGCAGGTTTTACCGCCTGGCTACTGCGACTCAAAATATCGAGTTGCAGTGCAGCTTTATCGGTAACGGCTTCGACTGAATCTAGCCAGCGCATATCGGGATTTCGGCGCCAAGTGCCAGTACAGCTGCAGGGGGCATCCACTAACACGCCATCGAAATGCTTGCTTGGCACTGGTAGGGCATCACTCTTCCAGCGGGCGACTTGAATACCGTCGAATTTGGCCCGTGAAGCGCGTTTAGTGAGTTCCTCCAACGCATGGGAGCGAATATCTGAGGAAATAATTGAGCCCGAGAGTTTAACCTTCTGCGATTTGGCTTCAATTTGCATTAATGAGCGCAGTTGCAATGTTTTTCCGCCCGCGCCGCTGCAAGTATCCCACCAATTATCGGCAGGTTTTGGCGCACAGGTTTGGCCTATTACCTGGGAAGCTAAATCTTGGATCTCAATTTTTCCGTCTTTATAAAGCGAGATTTCATTAAGGTTTATGCTTTTAGAACCGAGGCTTAAGGCATCATCAAAGTAATGACCCGCACTTGCATCAATCCCCAACTGCTGCAATTGAGTTACCGCGCTTTGGCTGCTGATGCCTTGAGCACGTCCCCAAATCGGTGGGCGACTGACCATGGCTTCGATCAGTTGTGCTTTACGTTCTGGTGCAATAGGGCACACATCCCAAAACCAGTTAGGCAGTAGATCTTCAAGCGCAAACAGCGCACTCGGGAAGAGTTTTTGGGCAAGAGCTAACTTGCCATCAAGACTATCAACATCAAGGGATTGAAGCGCTTCAAAGTCCGTGCTTAATTGGGCTAATTCATGCCAAGCCTTAGCGATATCCTGCCAAGGGTGAGCTTCGATTAATGCGGCGGCCGAGAGCTTGGCAAAGAAGCTGCTAATTTGGTTATCTTCTAACTTTTTAAACCAACCCCACCAACGAAATAGGCTAAATAGCGATTCGCGGATGACCTTGCGATCCTTTGAACCGTGCTTTTTATGTTCCCTAAAGTAGTTGGCAAGTACGCGGTCGGCGGGTTGCTTGCTCGAGAAAATGTCATCAAACAATTGCTTAATGGTATTTGCGTAGCTTAGTGCGCGTTTTTGTGAAGGGGTGTGAGTATCCACATTTAAGCCCATAGCTGAGGATGTATCATGAGTCGTTGGTTGAGATAAGCTGGTTGGATTGCCCATAAAAGTAGCCTGATTAATGTCTCGGTAACTCGCTAAGCTTAGGCTTTGCGCGACGGAGTTGTGCCAAAAATGGTGCAGAGTGTAGCAGTTTTACATCTTACTGGCAGTAAAAAGCCCCAAATGACGTTGAGTCTTTGGGGCTTAACCTTGTTTTTAAACATTAATACTATTTAGTCACCATCTTTTGGATTTGTTTCGCGCGCTCTTCGTCACTGAGATTCGATGGCGGCGGCGTGACAATGCCCTTCTGACAGGCGGGTCTTTGGGCTAATTCGTCGAGCCAACGCTGAAGGTGTGGTAATCCTTGCATATCCACACCGCTCCACTCGTGAATACGTACCCAGGGCCAAGTCGCGATATCGGCGATGGTATATTCATCCCCCGCGAGATATTGATGTGTGGCTAATTGGGTATTCATTACCTCAAACAGACGGCGACCTTCCTTTTGATAACGTTCAATGGCGGCGGGGATTTTTTCAGGAAAGTAGCGGTAGAACACATTCGCCTGACCCATCATGGGGCCGACGCCACTCATTTGGAACATTAACCATTGAATGACCTGCGATCGTTTTTTCGCATCAGTTGGCAAAAACTTCCCCGTTTTTTCAGCTAAGTAAAGCAGAATGGCGCCTGACTCGAACACTGTGAAGTCATCGTTATCGCGGTCGATAATCGCAGGGATGCGACCGTTGGGATTGATGGCGAGAAACTCAGGTTGTTTCTGCTCATTGCTGGTCAAATCTAGCTGATGCACACGGTATTCTAGGCCCATTTCTTCCAATGCGATGGAAATCTTAAAGCCGTTGGGTGTTGCGGCTGTGTATAAATCAATCATTTCATTCCCGTTAATACTGTAAGTTAACAGATTGGATTAACAAGCTTAGTTTTTAGGAGTCAGTGACAGTACCGCTGGGCGCTGGGCAATTTTTTGATACCAAGCATGGATATGCGGCAGATTACCTTCGGTGTGGATCTCAAGGTTTTTGATAAAGCTAATAAATACAAAGGCGGAAATATCGGCGATGCTGAAGTTTTCGCCAGCAACATAGGGGGATTGTGCCAATTGGTTTTCCAATGTTGGCAGAAATTCAACGACACGCTTACGTGACTCTGTGCCCCAGGCTTCGACACAGGTTTCACGGTCTTTATAGACGCCCGTCAGGTTTCTAAAGGCTTGAAAGCCCGCGGTGATCCCTTGAAGTTCGATGATGCGTTGCCACATTTCAACCTTAGCACGCTCCAGTGGCGAGTTACCAAAGAGTGAAGTTTCGCTTGGATGAATTTCTTCTAGATAGCGGCAAATGGCTACGGATTCACATAGGTAGCTGCCATCGTCGAGTTCGAGCAGGGGAATACGGCCATTTAAACTTTTGGCTTTAAATTCTGGGCTAAGGTTTTCGCCACCACGAATATCCACATGAACCCTTGGCACTTCTATACCTTTTTCGGCAAGGAAAATACTCACACGGCGCGCACTCGGGGTTGGGGCTAATTCATAAAGCTTCATGCTGATTCCTTTGTTGTATCATCTGGTGCAATTAAATTGGGCTTTAACTGAACGTTCGGTTAGGATAAAATTTACGTCATATCTAAACGGTCAGTCAAGAATGATTTTGTGCCGAAAAGGGTGTTATTTAGGTATTAAGTGGATGGGTAATCATGGCGCGAACGTGCAATTTTGATAGGCAGGAAAAATTAACCCAGGCGATGGATCTTTTCTGGCAAAAGGGCTTTGCGCAAACCTCGATTGCCGATTTGGTCGACCATTTAGGGATTAACCGTTTCAGTATCTACAACAGCTTTGGCGATAAACAGACTCTGTACCGCGAGTGCCTGCGGTTTTATCTCGAGCATGTGTCCTTTGGAGCGCAAGATAAGCTGCTTCATCAAGAGGCGGGAATAGCTGAATTAAAAGCGTATTTGAGAGGTTTTATCGATGTTCAGCGGGAGCAAAAATTTGGCTGCTTTATGCAAAATGCCATCCTTGAGAAGTGTCTCGACGATGATTGCGTTCAGCAGGAATGCCAGCGTTTGATGGCGCAGTTACAACAGCGCTTCATCCAAGTGTTAAGCCATAGTCAGGCTAAAGGCGAGCTTTCCCAAACGTTATCGATTAAGGACATTGCCGCGTTTCTGGTGCTGCAATTACAGGGGATCCGAGTACTGGGTAAGGCGGGGGAATACGCCCTTCTAGATAATGCCTATTCGGTATTAGAGGCTTATTTAACGAGCCTGCAGCGGCCTTAGTAAGCCGCTGGCATCGCTTTAATCAGTTTGGTTTAATGACTTAATGTAATGACTTAACTCATTTCGCACATCAAAAATCCAGTTCAAGTGCAAAGCAGAGATAGGCCATCAATTGGCGGCAATGGCTAAATTCCTTGGCTAGCACACTTGCAGCATCCTCTTGGCATAAAAGCGAAAAATCGAAGGGTTTAACTGCAATAAAATCTTTTCGTTTAAGTTCACTAAGCATTGGATGATGCTTATCAAATCCCTTAGGCGGCCGAGTTAAACTGTCGCCATCCATCTGAAATCCATGCGCTTCAAGACAGGCTTTGGCCTTTTTATAGCTATTGGGGTTTTCATCGAGGCAGGTACGAATGGCACTGAGCGCCTTGGATTCGGGATGCCACATACCCGCAGCAATAAAACAACCATCGGTTGCAATATGCAAATAGAGGCCTGGAGCATGCACATCTTTGCCCTGAAAATGGCGGAATTGGATCCCGACATTGGTCTTATAGGGCGTCTTATCGTGGCTAAAGCGGCTGTCCCGTTGCGGGCGCATCAAACTGCCACCCACCTTTTTGGCGACTGCCGTTAGCCGCGGTGAAATGTCGAGAATAAGGGGCTGAATTTGCTCAATCAATTTAAGGGCAGGGCTTCTTACCTTGTCTTCGTATTCTGCTTGATGGGTCTTAAACCATTCTCTGTCATTGTTCTGACTTAAGCGGGTTAAAAAATCTAGGCAATCGTTTGAGAAGGGAGCGTTAGAGGTTTGGTTAGCCATGTGAAATTGTCCGTATTTTGGCGCGCAATCTGTAGATTTTAGGTGGGATCTTATATTGCAGAGTCAGCACAGGCGAGTTGTTTACTTAAAAACGGCTTAAAAAATAGGATTATTTGAAAAGGTGAGTGTGCTTTAGTTCACAATTAAGTGAATCCTCTTTCTTTGTACACTGTTGTATGACTCGCAATAGGGGCGATATTAGAGATTGATTAATAAGGACAAAATTTTAGATAGCCGATCACAGTTTAATTTTTATGCTTAGATAAAGTAGGGATATTTGTGCTAAGCCCCTGCCGTGTATAGTGAATTTATGGCATAATTCGTTTTTTATTAGGTATGTAGGCGCAAAAAATGACTGAAAATGAATTGCTAAGTCGCTGCGGTGGCAAATGTGAACTCTGTGGGAGTGATGTTGAACTCTCTATTTATGACTTACCCGCATCGGATGGCCGCGAAAACGAGATCATGATTTGCGAAACCTGCAGTAGTCAAATTGCAGCACCAGATACTATGGACATGAATCACTGGCGTTGTCTGAACGATAGCATGTGGAGTCCAGTTCCTGCGGTGCAGGTGATGTCCTACCGTATGCTGAAGCGCTTAAACAGTGAAAGCTGGGCGCAGGATCTGCTCGACATGTTGTATTTAGAAGACGATCTAAAAACATGGGGCGATGCAGAAGCCGCAGCGGCCAGTGAAGATACACCACCGACCTTAGACAGTAATGGCGCGGTGCTAAACGCTGGAGATACTGTGGTGATCATCAAAGACTTAAACGTTAAGGGCACCAGTTTTGTGGCTAAACGCGGCACCGCGGTGCGCAATATCTCTTTGACTAACAATCCAGAACATATCGAAGGCCGTGTCAATGGCACTCGTATTGTGATTCTGACTTGCTTTGTGAAGAAGTCTTAAGTTCTCCTTCCAAATTCGTATCTCAAAAACCGTCCCATACAGCATGGGACGGTTTTTTTATGGGCATTTTTTTCCTAAGAGGAACAACATAGTCTGTCATAATCAGCAAGCAGGGCTTTAAGCCGTTTCATCACCTATGGCATTATGTACCCCAAAGATTTAGATTTAAGCCTTTGATTAGGATTAGTTTGCTCGGTATGTTTGTTTCTAAACTGTCTCAGTTTTAAGGGGAAGCGGGCATTGGGGCAAAGTGCATCAGGGAGTCTCTATGGCAAAAAAACGTGAAGCATTTGAACTGGCTGGGAATAAGGTCAGTGCCGGGACTCAGCTGGGGATAAAACTGCCCGCCGCAAAGCTGTATACCGATACCCAACTCGATATCTATGTCGAAGTTTTCCACGGCTTAAAACCCGGGCCAATCCTGTTAGTTTGCGCCGCAATCCATGGCGATGAACTTAACGGTATCGAAATTTGTCGCCGCCTGCTTGTGCGGGTGAATCCTAAAAATCTATCGGGTACCTTAATTGTGGTGCCGATAGTCAATGTCTTTGGTTTTATTCAGCAATCCCGTTATTTGCCCGACAGACGCGATCTTAACCGCTGTTTTCCTGGCTCTGGTAAGGGGGCGCTGGCAAGCCGTTTAGCGAATTTGTTCGCAACGCAATTATTGGTACATGCCACCCATGTGATTGACCTTCACACTGGTGCTATTCATCGAGACAATCTGCCGCAAATTCGCTGTGATACCACTGATGAGACTATGCTCGCCATGGCCAATGCCTTTGGTGCGCCGCTGATCATGCACTCAAAGGCGCGCAGTGTATCGATGCGAGGCTATGCCAATCAGCAGGGCATTCCGTGTATTTTGTACGAGGCGGGTGAAGCATTACGTTTCAGTGAGTTATCGATTAAATCGGGCCTTAAGGGCGTACTCAATGTGATGCGAAGCCTCAATATGCTTAAGGGGCGAGTCAGTAATAAGGGCGGTAGCGTAAAAGCCATTCGCAGCTATTGGGTTCGCAGCGAATCCGATGGATTAGTGAATATGAAACTTAAACTCGGCCAGCGGGTGAATAAGGGCTACATCATCGCCCATATTGTGAGCCCACACGGCGGCGACAGCGTCGCGATTCGCGCGCCGACCGATGGCATTATTATCGGCATTAGCAATATCCCCGTTACCAATGAGGGGGAAGGCATGTTCCATATCGCCCAATTTGAGGGGGATGAAATTGAGATGGCAAACGAGCAGCTCGATGAATTCTTAATGGAATATGCGTAAGTACGCTCTGTATTCCACCACTTTTAAGGAATGAAATGAAATCAGTCTTGACCCCAGAAGGTACCGTGAGCCCGAGTAAAATTCTCTGTATTGGTCGAAACTATGTGGACCATATCCACGAGTTAGGTAATGAAGTGCCTGAGGATATGGTGGTGTTCCTAAAACCTAATTCGGCGCTGTCAGACACCCTCAACAGTCACCATTTAGAGGATGTGCTGCACTTTGAAACTGAGCTGTGTTTCATGTTTGAGCAAGGGCGTTTTAGCCATGTGGGCATTGGACTCGATCTCACAAAGCGTGAGCTGCAAAACAAGCTTAAAGCTAAGGGATTACCCTGGGAAAAAGCTAAGGCCTTCGATGGTGCGGCGCTATTCAGCCCCTTTGTAGCCATTAAAGATGCCAGTATGCCATTTGAATTTGAATTAAAAATCAATGGTGAAACTACGCAGCTTGGCCATGCGGATTTGATGATCTATAGCCCCGCCACCATCTTAACTGAGCTGCAATCGATTTTTAGTTTAGAAGATGGCGATATAGTCATGACGGGCACCCCTAAGGGAGTTGGGGTTATTCCTGCCAACACGCTCTTTGAGGTGAGTTTAAGAGGCGGAGAAACCAAAGCGCCGCTGCTTGAGTGGCAATGGCAA